>JALORC010000058.1 GCA_025459175.1 Planctomycetota bacterium
CTCGCCGAACAGTTCGCTGGTCGGGTTGTGTGGAGGCCTCGCGGCGATCGCGGTCCTGGTGTTCGTGCTGCCGGCGAACGACGTCAAGCTCGCGTGGCCTTGGCACGGTCTGGTCAGCAGTGGTGCCACGGTGCTGGTCGGCGCGATCGCGCAGCGGGTGCTGCCGGCGCGGGCGGGATAGTGCTGGGCTACCGGGCTGCCGGGGCGGTAGCTAGGTTCTTGGCTCCATGCGCGCCCCCACCTCACACTCGCACGTCTTGTTCTCGCTCGCGGCGATGGCGTTCGCCGCGAGCGCACAGAGCCTCGTCAAAGACATCCGGCTGCCATCGGGCGGACTGAGCAACGCCGGACGCCCACAGTGGTTCGTGGACCTCGGCGGACTCGCCGTGTTCCAGGCCACCAACGCGTTCGGCCGCGAGCTCTGGGCCAGCGACGGCACGGCGCTCGGCACCCGCCTGATCAAGGACATCAATCCTGGCGCCGGGGACAGCTACCCCGAGAACCTGACCGTGGCCAATGGCGTGGTGTTCTTCAACGCGTCGGTGCCGGGTCTCGGTCGCGAACTGTGGCGATCGGACGCTACGGCCGCGGGTACCTTCCTGCTGCGCGACGCCGCTCCCGGCAGCAGCAGCGGCACGTTCGACCTCGAGATCGTCGCCTTCGGCGGCCACGCGTGGTTCGCGTCCAATGATGGCCAAGGTCGCGAGCTCTGGCGCAGCGATGGATCGATCGCCGGCACGGCGCGCTTCGCCGACCTCAACCCCGGCGGCGGATTCTCCAATCCCGAACGCTTCACCGTCGCGGCCGGAGCGCTCTACTTCACGGCCGCGGTGCCCGGCCTCGGCACGGAGCTCTGGCGCACCGACGGCACGGTCGCGGGCACGCAGCTGGTTGCCGACCTGAACCCGGGCGCCGGATCGACCGCCTTCACCGCACTGGCGGGCACGCCGAACGGCCTGTTCTTCGCCGCCGACGCGCAGAACGGCACCGGCACCGAGCTCTGGCTCCTCGGCCCCGGCCCGGCCGGCACGGCGCAGCTGGTCATCGACCTCAACCCCGGCACGAGCGGGTCGGTCATCGAGGAACTGGCGGCGTTCGGCAACGGCGTGCTGTTCCGCGCCGACAACGGCGCCGGCAACGGCAGCGAGCCGTGGTACAGCGATGGAACCACGGCCGGAACCGTGGCCCTCGGCGACCTGCGGATCGGCAGCCAGAGTTCCATCGCGGCCTTCTTCTTCCCGATCACGCCGACGCGCGCCCTGTTCACGGCCTTCAGCGACGCCACCGGCCGGGAACTGTACGTGACCGACGGCACGGCGGCTGGCACCCAGCTACTGGAGACCAACCCCGGATTCCTCAGTGGCACGCCGAACCTGCCCTACTTCGCGGCCATCAACTCCGGCGCGATGTTCGTCGCCAACTTGGAGGTCTGGTTCTCGGACGGCACCCCGGGCGGCACCGCGCTGGTGCGCGACGTGTTCCCCGGCAACCCTGGATCGCTGCCGTCATCCCTGACCCGCGTCGGCAACCAGGTGCTGTTCCAAGCCAGCCCGTCGTTCGCGGTCAGTGCCGAGTTGTTCCGCAGCGACGGCACCTTCGCCGGCACGAGCCTGGTCGCCGACCTCTTTCCGCCGCAGGGCGACAGCTTCCCGACCGGATTCACGCCTGCCCCCAACGGCGTCGTGTTCGCCGCCGATGACGGCAGCGGCATCGAGCTGTGGAGCAGCGACGGCACCGCAGCCGGCACGCAGATGCTGGATCTGGGCCCGGGCGCTGCGGCGCCTACCGGTTTCGTCGCGTTCGGCAACGCCATCTACTGCGCGGCGACCTGGAGCGGCCTGGGCCAGGAACTGCTGCGCACCGACGGCTCGCTGGCCGGCACCGCCTTCGTGGCGGATCTGCGACCGGGCACCGCGTCGTCGTCACCACAGGCTTTGACCAGCGCCGCCGGCCGCCTGTGGTTCACGGCCATCGACGACCTCGGCGGACGCGAGCCGTGGGTGTCGGACGGGACCGTCAGCGGCACGCTGCGACTCGCCGACGTCAGGCCCGGGATCACGGACTCGGGCGCCGGGCTGTTCACGGCCTGCGGCACCAACCGCGTCGTGTTCCGCGCCGAGGACGGCAGCACGGGAGCGGAGCTGTGGTCGAGCGACGGCACGCCAGGCGGCACGAGCTTGATCGACATCTCGGTCGGCGCCGCCGGCTCGGCGCCGGACTCGTTCGCCAGCATCGGCAATCTCACCTACTTCGCCGCGACGACGCCGGCGGCCGGTCGCGAACTGTGGGTCACCGACGGCACTGCGGCGGGCACGCAACTGGTAGTCGATCTGCGCCCGGGCACGGCTGCCAGCAACCCATTCCAACTGGTGGCGCTGGCCAGCGGCACGCTCGTGTTCGTCGCCGCCGGGCCGAGCGGAGGCGCCGAGCCACACCGCAGCGACGGCACGGCCGCCGGCACAGCGCTGATCGGCCAGGTCGTTCCCGGATCCGCATCCGGCTCGATCGCGGACATGGTGGCCGTCGGCAACCTCGCGTTCTTCACCGCGGTGAACCCAGCCAGCGGCCGCGAACTCTGGGTCACCGATGGTCTGGGCGTCAGCCTGGTGAAGGACATCTACCCCGGCGAGCCGAACGGCGTCATCACCGGCACCCTGCGCCGCAACGGCAACGGCGTCGCGTTCGTCGGCAGCGACGGCGTCGACGGCCTGCAGATCTGGACCAGCGACGGCACCACGAACGGCACCGTGCAGGTCGGCAAGATCGGCCCGATCGGCGGTGCCGGAGCGGCCGAGATCGGCGAGCTCACCACCATCGGCACCGACACTTGGTTCTGGGCCGACGAGGGCATCACCGGACGCGAGCCGTGGCGCATCTCGATCACGGGCGTCGCGGCTTCGGTATCGAACTACGGTCTCGGTTGCGCTGGCACCGGCGGCATCGTTCCCGTGATCGGCGCCAACGGACTGCCGCGCCTGGGCAACACCAACTGGGGCTTCGCGGTGAGCAACGGGCTGCCGTTCTCGATCGCGCTGCTGGTCGCCGGCTTCACACCGACCAACGTGCCGCTGGGTCCGTGCCGGATCAACGTGGCCCCGCCATGGTTCGTGCAGCCGACCACGTTCCTCGACAGCAGCGGCGCAGGACTCGCCCCGGTGCCGATCCCGAACACCGCCTCGCTCGCCGGCACGCTGCTCTACGGCCAGTGGGTCGTCATCGACCCGGTGGCACCGCTGCTCGGCCTCGGCAGCAGCAGCGGCGGGCTCGCCGCACAGATCGGCAACTGAGCCGAACGGGCGCGACGCAGCGAGCCGGTGCGGCGACCGAACTTGGCGGGCAAGCCCTCGCGCCGCCTGCCCGGGCCCCTAGCATCCGCGCGATGCCCGCCCGCCTCACCCGCTTCGCTGCCGCCATCGCCGCGCTGCTGCTCGCCACCACCGCGACCGCCCAGGTCCGCACCGGCGCCGACCAGCTCGCCGCCGACGGCGCCGCCACCCTGCGCGGCCGCAAGGTCGGCCTGATCACCAACCACACCGGCCGCACCCAGGACCACCGCCGCCTCGTCGACGTGCTGCACCAGGCCGAAGGCGTGCAGCTGCTGGCCCTGTTCTCGCCCGAACACGGCTGGGACGGCGTGCTCGACGAGAAGGTCTCTGACACCAAGGACCGCACCACCGGCCTGCCCGTCTACTCCCTCTACGGCGAGACCCGCGTGCCCACCGCGGCGATGCTGCAGGGCCTCGACACCCTGGTGTTCGACATCCAGGACATCGGCTGCCGCTTCTACACCTACGTGTCGACGATGCGGAACGCGCTCACCGCCGCCGCCGAGCACGAACTCCGCTTCGTCGTGCTCGATCGCCCCAACCCGATCGGCGGCGTGCGCATGGAAGGGCCCGTGCTGCAGCCCGAGCGCGCCGACTTCGTCGGGGCGCACCGCATCCCGCTGCGCCACGGCATGACCAGCGGCGAACTCGCGCGCATGATCGCCGGCGAGGACGGCATCCAGGTCGAACTGCAGATCGTGCCGTGCACCGGCTGGCAGCGCGCCGACCTCTACGACCGCACCGGCCTGCCGTGGATCAACCCGTCGCCGAACATGCGGCGGCTGTCGCAGGCGCTGACCTATCCCGGCATCGGCCTGCTCGAAGGCACCAACCTGTCGGTCGGCCGCGGTACCGACACCCCGTTCGAGATCCTCGGCGCGCCGTGGTGCGACGGCCAGGCACTGGCGGCGAAGCTGCGCGCGGCCGCGCTGCCCGGTGTCGCGTTCGTGCCGGTGCGCTTCACGCCGACCGCGAGCAAGTTCCGCGGCGAGGAATGCGGCGGCGTGCACGTGCTGGTCAGCGACTGGCGCACGTTCGAACCGGTGCGCACCGGCATCCACGTCGCCGTGGCGCTGCGCGCGCTGCACCGCGAGGCCTGGGACACCAAGAAGCTCGACTGGTTGCTGAAGCACGAACCGACCGCGACCGCGATCCTCGCCGGCACCGACGCCGACACCATCGTCGCTGGCTGGCAGCGCGACCTCGACTTGTTCCGCGTGCGCCGCAAGCCGTTCCTGCTGTACGAGTGAGCCCGCACCACGAGCCCACCACGCCACCATGCCCAACGCGATCCAGTTCGGCCTCGATGTCGTCTGCAGCCATGCGCACGAACTGCTGCAGCAGGGCCGCAAGTTCGGCCTGGTCTGCAACCAGGCCTCCGTCGACCGCGGCTTCCGCCACGCCAGCGATGCGTTGGCGCAGAAGTATCCCGGCCAACTGCGCGCGATCTTCGGCCCGCAGCACGGCCTGTGGTCGACCGAGCAGGACAACATGATCGAGACCGGGCACGGCCGCCACGGCCGCCTCGACGTGCCGGTCCACAGCCTCTACAGCGACACGCGCAAGCCGACCCAGCAGATGCTCGACGGCCTCGACCTGCTGGTGATCGACCTGCAGGATGTCGGCACCCGCGTCTACACCTACGTGTGGACGCTGACCTACTGCCTCGAAGCCTGCGCGCAGAAGGGCATCCCGGTGCTGGTGCTCGATCGCCCCAACCCGCTCGGCGGCGAACTCGCCGAAGGCCAGGCGCTCGATCTGCGCTTCCAGAGCTTCGTCGGCCGGGCGCCGCTGCCGATGCGGCACGGCCTGACCATGGGCGAGCTCGCGCGCTGGTGCAACGACGTCATGGGTCTGTCGGCGACCGTGCACGTGGTGCCGATGCAGGGCTGGCGGCGCTCGATGCTGTGGCCGGACACCGGCCGCGCGTTCGTGCCGCCGTCGCCGAACCTGCCGCGCTTCGAGGGCACGCTGGTGTATCCGGGCCAGGTGCTGCTCGAGGGCACGCAGCTCAGCGAAGGCCGCGGCACCACGACCCCGTTCGAACAGTTCGGCGCCCCGTTCGTCGATCCGTGGCAGCTGGTGGCGCTGGCCAGCGCGCACGACCTGCGCGGCGTGGTGCTGCGGCCGGTGTGGTTCGAGCCGACCTTCCAGAAGTGGCACGGCAAGCCGTGCGGCGGCCTGTTCCTGCACGTCACCGATCCGGCCGCGTACCGTTCGTATCGCACCACGCTGGTGCTGCTGCGCGCGATCCGCGAACTGTGGCCCGACCGGTTCGCGTGGCGCCAGCCGCCGTACGAGTACGAGACCGTGCTGCCGCCGATCGACATCCTGGCCGGTGGCCCCGGCGTGCGACAGTTCGTCGACGGCGAACTGCCGCTGCGCGAACTCGACGCGCTGGCCCGCGCGCCGAGCGACTGGTGGCAACGCGTGCGCCGCTTCCTGCTCTACTGATGGACGCCGCGCCCTCACCACCGCCGCCGTGGCGCTGGACGCTGCTCGCGGCACTGCCGGCGCTGCTGCTGCTCGGCTGGCAGAGCGCGCTGGTGTGGCCGTTCTTCAGCGACGACGCGTTCATCTCGCTGCGCTACGCCGAGCGCCTGCTCGACGGCCACGGCCTGTCGTGGACCGACGGCGAACGCGTCGAGGGCTACAGCAACCTGCTGTGGGTGCTGCTGGTGGCGGGCCTCGGTGGGCTCGGGCTAGACCTGGTCAGCGCGGCGCGCCTGCTCGGTGGTGCGCTGACGGCGCTCGCGCTGCTGGCCATCGGCCGCGCGCTGCGGCCCGCATCGCCGGGGCAGAGCCTGATCGTCGCTGCCGTGCCGTTGCTGGCGGCATCGACGCAGGTGCTGCTCGGCTGGACGTTCGCCGGCCTCGAGGGCCCGCTGGTGCTGTGCCTGCTGGCGCTCGGCTGCGGCTGCCTCGTGCAGGCGCACACCGACGAACCGGACCCAGGCGTCTGGTCGCGCGCGACGCTGCTGCGCGCCTCGGTGCCGTTCGCGCTGTTGTGCTGGACGCGGCCCGACGGCCCGCTGTGGGTGTTCGGCAGCGGCCTGCTGCTCGGCGCCGCCTCGCTGCGGCACGGTCTGCGGCGCGCGGTCGATCGCGCGTTCTGGCTCGGCGCGCTGCCGCTGCTCGCGGTGCTGCTGCAGCTCGCGTTCCGCCTCGCGTGGCACGGGGACGTGGTGCCGAACACCGCGCACGTGAAGGCCGAACTCGATCCGAACGCGTTCGCCGCCGGCGTCGACTACGTGGTCGCCGCGGTGCGCGCGCACGCGGGGCTGTTCGCGACCGCGGGCCTCGGCGGCGTGCTGCTGCTCGTGCGCGGCGGCGCGCGGCTGGCCCTCGTGCTCACCGCGCCGGTGCTCCTGTGGCTGCTGTATCTGGCGCTGGTCGGCGGCGACCACTTCCCCGGCCGACGGCTGCTGCACGGCGCGATCGCGCCGTTGGCGCTGCTCGCCGGGCTCGGCCTCGTCGGTCGCGGGCTGCGGTTCGGCGCCGCCGGCGCGCTGCTGCTGGCCGCCGCCGCGGCGTGGAACGTGCAGCTGGCACGCAGGGACGCGCAGACGCTCGAACTCGCCGCCGAGACCTGGGAATGGCGCGGCGAAGTGGTCGGCCGTGAACTGCAGCGGCAGTTCGGCGATCGCCAGCCGCTGCTCGCCGTCGATGCCGCCGGTGCGGTGCCGTTCTACAGCCAGCTGCCAGCGCTCGATCTGCTTGGCCTCTGCGATCGCACGATCGCGACCACGCCGTTCCCGGCGTGGCTGCAGACGATGCGACCCGAGGTGCCGCGGCCACCGGGCCACCTGCGCGGCAACGGCAGCTACGTGATGGAGCGCGGCCCGGATCTGCTGCTGTTCAGCAATCCGCCGGGCCTGCCGCTGCCGGTGTTCGTCAGCGCCGCCGAGTTCGAGAGTGATCCGAGGTTCCTGCAGCGCTACCGCGCGGTGCTGGTCGAGTTTGCACCACAACCGCTGCGTTCGGGCGCGACCGAAGCGCTGCGCATGCCGCTGTGGGTTCGCACCGATGGTGTGCTCGCGCCGGCGACGAACGGCGCCACGATCGAGGTGCCCGCGTGGTGGTTCGGCAGGTTCGCGCTGCCGGGGCCGGTGACCCGCCGCCATCAGCCGCCGAGCCTGGATGCGGCCACCGAAGCCGCAGCGGCGCAGCACCTGCAGGCAGTGATCGCGTGGTTCTCCGCCCCGGCAGCGGTGGTGATCGCCTCGGGTCACGGTCCGTGGCAGCTCGAACTGCGCAGCGCGGCCGGCGCCAGCGCGACGCTGCCGCTGCGCGCCGGCGAATGGAGCTGGCACTGCGAGCCGGCCGAGGCCGCCGTCGAGCTGTCCGTCGACGCCGGCCCGCCGCTGGCGAACGGATCGTCGTTCCGCGCCGCCGACGGCGACGCGACCACGTTGACGCTGCGCGCGCGGCCCGGCGCAGTGTTGCCGCAGCGTCTCACGGCGATCCAGCTGCGCGCTCGCTGACGCAGCTTGCCGATCGCTTCACGCGCCACTCGCGGCGACCTCACACGCGTCCTCGATGGTTCTGGCAGCAACATCCCAATGCGCCACCACTCCATCCTGTTCTCGGTCGCGATCGCCGCGACCCTCCTCGGCGCCCTCCCGGCGCAGTCCCCGTTCACCATCGGCAACCTGGTCGTCGTGCGCGTCGGTGACGGCAGCAGCACGCTGGCCAGCGTCGCCACCGCGGTCTACCTCGACGAGTACACGACCACCGGCACGCTGGTGCAGTCGATCGCGCTGCCGACCGCCGCCAGCGGCAACAACCGCGCGCTGACGATCCGCGGCACCGCGTCCTCGGAAGGCTATCTGAACGTGTCGAGCAACGGCCTCTACCTGCTGCTCGCCGGCTACGACGCGCTGCCGGGCGCCACCGGCGCCTCGATCGAGTCGTCGACCGCGGCCGCGCTGCAGCGCGTGATCGGCCGCATCGATCTCGCCGGCGTGATCGACACCACCACCGCGCTGGTCGATGCCTACGACGGCAGCGCCGGCTTCCAGGGCAACATCCGCGCGGTCACCAGCGACGACGGCCAGCGGCTGTGGACCTCGGGCACCGGCCTCAGCCCGAGCGGCGGCGTGCGCTTCGTCGCCAACCTCGGTGACTCGACCTCGATCGGCGTGCAGGGCGGCGCCCCGATCAACACCCGCGTGGTCGGCATCTACGACGACCAGCTCTACGTGACCAGCGCGTCGACGGTCTACCTCGGCGTCAACCAGGTCGGCCAAGGCCTGTCCGGCGCGCCCGGCCAGACCGTGGCGCTGCTGACCGGCTTCCCGACCTCCGGCGGCACCGCCGCCAGCTCGGCCTACGACTTCTTCTTCGCCGACCCGAACACGCTCTACGTCGCCGACGACAACGCCACCGCGTCGACGGTCGGCGGCATCAACAAGTGGACGTTCGACCAGGCCACCAGCGCCTGGGTGCGTCAGTACCGCCTGCAGCTCGGCGGCGCTGGCAGCAACACCGCGTGCCGCGGCCTCACCGGCTTCGTGCGCAACGGCGTCGTGACGCTGTGGGGCACCGCCAACACCAGCGGTCAGGCGGCCACCACGCTGATCTCTGTCACCGACACCGGCCCGAGCTCGACCGTGGTCGCCCTCGCCACCTCGCCGCTGAACACCGCGTTCCGCGGCGTGCGCTACCTGGCCAAGCCGACCACCGTGGTCCGCACCCCGGCCGCCTGCGGCACCACCGGCATCAAGGTGTCCGGCAACGGTGAGATCGGCACCGACGTGCGCACCACGATCACCGGCGCGGTCGGCTTCCCGTTCGTCGGCTACGGCACCACGCCGGTCGGCGCGCCGATCCTGCCCGGCTGCGGCTGCATCGTCGGCCACGACTTCGCGGTGCTGCAGAGCGTGCCGCTGGCGCCGGTGGCCTCGTCGTCGACGCTGTCGATCCCGAACAACGTGTCGCTGATCGGCACCCTGATCCTCATGCAGGGTCTCGATGCGTTCGCGCCGGGCGGCTGCACGTCGCCGCTGGACTTCACCCTGACCGACTACTTCTCGTTCACGGTCCAGTAGCTCTCCGTCCCAACCTCCGCTGCGGCCGCCGGTTCGGCCGCGGAAGGGTCATTTGCGGCCGGCCGGCAACGAGCCAGACCGCCGCGGGACAGTCGACAGCGAGCCGCCCCTGGTGTTGGATGACGGGCTTCACCATCCCTCGACCAACTCCATGATCACCCACCCCGTGTTCGGCGGACTCCGCCACTTCACGGCAGTCGCCCTGCTCGCCTCGGCTGCCCTCGCTCAAGTCCCCTTCACGATCGGCAACGTCGTCGTCGTGCGCGTCGGTGACGGCGCCGCCGCGCTCAGCAGCGCCGCGACCGCGACCTTCCTCGACGAGTACACGCCGGCCGGCACCTTCGTGCAGACCATCGCGATGCCGACCGTCGCCAGCGGGCTGAACCAGCCGTTCACCAACGCCGGCTCGTCGACGTCGGAGGGTTTCCTGAACGTCTCCGACAACGGCCTGTTTCTGCTGCTCGCCGGTTACTCGGCCGCACCAGGCACGCCCGCGGTCCCGACCACCACGTCGATCACGACCCCGCGCGTGATCGCCCGCGTCGACCTGTCCGCCAGCATCGACACCAGCACCACACTGCCGGACGCCTACAACGGCACCCCGGCCGCGCCGCCGATCACGTCGTTCAACGGCAACCCGCGCGCCGCCGCGAGCAGCAACGGCATCGACATCTGGACCTCGGGCAACGGCACCGCCGGTTCGAACGGTGTGCGCTACGTGACGTTCGGCGGCAACAGCTCGGTCGGCCTGAACCTCGGCGCCCCCGGCAACACTCGCGTCGTCTCGACCTACAACGGCAACCTCTACACCTCCAGCGCGTCGACGGTGAATCAGGGCGTGTGCCAGGTCGGCACCGGCCTGCCGACCACCGCGGGTCAGGCCGTGACCCTGCTGCCCGGCTTCCCGACCGCCGCCGGCCCGTCGTCCTACGACTTCTACTTCGCCAACCCGTCGACGCTCTACGTCGCCGATGACCGGGCCCAGGCCAGCGGTGGCGGCATCCAGAAGTGGGCGCTCGCAGCCGGCACCTGGACGCTGCAGTACACGCTGTCCGGCGGCACCGGCTACCGCGGCCTGACCGGCCAGACGGTCGCCGGCGTCACCACGCTGTGGGCGACCAACGGCAACGCGCTGGTCAGCGTCGTCGACACCGGCGCCGGATCGACCTTCACCAGCCTGGTCTCGGCGCCGAGCAACACCGCGTTCCGCGGCGTGCGTCGCCTCGGCAAGCCGACCACCCTGCAGCGGATCACCGCCAGCTGTGGCGCCGCCGACATCTTCTCGTCCGGCACCGGCGAGGTCGGCACCGACGTCATCACCACCGTGCTGAACCCGCTCGGCATCCCGCTGATCGGCTACGGTCTGAGCGCGATCGGTTTCCCCGCGCTGCCGGGCTGCAGCTGCGTGTTCGTGCACAACTACGCGTTCGTGGTGGTCGGCTCGCCGCACGTGCTGTCGCTGCCGAACCAGCCGGCGCTGGCCGGCACGCAGCTGTGGATCCAGGCCGTCGACTTCGTGGCCCCGGGTGGCTGCAACGATCCGCTGCTGACGCTGACCGACGGCTACACGTTCTTGATCCAGTGATCGAGTGGCCGTGGCCCCGCGCGAGTCGGCGACCGGCCGCTCGCGCGGGGCCATCGGCGGCTGGCCATCGGGTCCCCAGCGCTGCGCTACCGGCAGCGCTCGGCGCGCAGTAGGCTCCCGGCAGAGCACTGCTTCCCGATGGGCCATTCCCGCTCCCGCCTGAGCCACCGCCACCTGTTCGCGCTCGGCACGTTCCTCGTGCCGCTGGCGGCGCTCGCCCTGCTCGGCTGGAACGAACTGCAGCGCAGCGGCAACGCCGCGCAGCAGGCCCTGGCCAACGAAGGCCGGCAGTTCCTCGCCAGCGCGCGCCAGGCGATCGAGCAGCAGCTCGACCGCGCCCTGTCGCGGCTGCAGGCCGAGTCACAGCGCCTGCTGATCGAACGGGGACCGGTCAAGACCGCGCTGCAGCTGCGCGAGCAACCCGAGTTCGCGCCGCTGCGCAGCATCGTGTTGCTCGACGAGCAGTTCGGCGTCGAGTGGCCGCGGCTGCACGTCTACAGCGTCAACCTGGCCTTCGTGCGCGACGGCCGACGCGGCGCCGAGGGTCCGATCTCGTCGGTGCTGCAGAGCGCGGATCTGCTGCTGACCCGCGGCCGGCACCAGGAGGGCATCGAGCTGCTGCGCCACATCGCCACCACGCTCGAGGCCGCCAACCCACCCGAGGACCGCAACCGCAGCCTCGAGCTGATCGAGGGCGAGATCCTGGCCCGCTTCCGGCTCGCCACCGCGCTCGGCAAGACCCGCGACCGCGCCGGGGCGCGCGGCCAGTTCGAACGCGTGCGCGACCTGGTCGCCGGCGTGACGCCGTTCATCCGGCTGGGCTCCGATCTGCCGATGCTGGCGCTGCTGGCCGAGACCGAACTGGCGAGGTCCGGCGAAACCGAGGACCGGCTGCAGCTGCTGCGGGCGATCGCCGCCAACAAGTACGACACGATCGCCGACGGCCTGCTGTCGGCGCTCGCCGCCCGACTCGGCGATTGCTTCGACGACGAGGATCCGGAGCGCGCCGAGGTCGACCTGCTGCTCGCCGAGGAACGGCAACGCGCCTACACCCGCACGTTCGCCGCCACCTACGACCTGGTGCTGAAGTACGGACTGCGCCTGCGCCGCACCCGCCAGCCCTCGCTCGACGCGCGCGAGTCCCGCGACGAACGGCTGGTGGCGACCGTGGCCGGCGAGACGCTGCTGCTCGCGGTGCGGCCGGCGACGCACGAGGAGACCGCGCAGTGGAAGTGTGCATGGGTCGGACTGCACGTCGACCTGGTGCAGCTGCTGGCTCCGACCCTGCGCCAGTTCGCCGGCGACACCCGCACCTTCACGCTGGCGATCGCCGATGCCGACGCCGGCGAGGTGGCGATCCTGCCGCCGCCGGCGGCGGTTCCGGCCGACTTCGAGCCGCCCTCGACCGAGACCAACGGCCTGCTGCTGCGCGCCTACCCGGCCGATCCGGCCCGCTTCGCCGCCGATGCCGAGGCCGCCGCCCGCACCCGCACGCAGATGCTGATCGCGGTGTTCGTCACCGCGCTCGGCGGCGCGCTGTGGTCCTGGCGCTCGGTGTCCCGCGAGGCCGAACTGGCGCGGCTCAAGGTCGAGCTGGTGTCGCGGGTCTCGCACGAACTGAAGACCCCGCTGGCGCTGATCCGGATGTACGGCGAGACGCTCGGCATGGGGCGCGCCCGCGACGGCGACCAGGCGGCCGAGTTCGGCAGCATCATCGCCCGCGAATCGGAGCGGCTGACGGCGCTGATCCAGCGCATCCTCGACTTCTCGCGCCAGCAGGCCGGCACGCTCGACTACACGCCGCAGTCGCTCGACCTCGGCGAGCTGATGCGCAGCGTGGCCAATGCGTACGCGCCGCACCTCGAGGCGCGGGGTGCCCTGCTGATCGACTCGCTGCCGTTCGGCATCCGCGTGCGCTGCGACGCCAACGCTGCCGAGAGTGCCCTGGTCAACCTGCTCGAGAACGCCGCCAAGTACGGCATCGACGGCGACCATGAACGCGAGATCGAGTTCGATCTCGTGGCGCTCGACGGCCGCGCCGTCGTCGAGGTGCGCGATCGCGGCCGCGGCATCCCGCCCGGCGAGGTCGACCGGATCTTCGACGGCTTCTACCGGGCCAGCAACGCCGGGGAAGTACGAGGTGCGGGCCTCGGTCTCAGCCTCGTCCGCCACTTCGCCCGCGCCCACGGCGGCGACATCGAAGCGTTGCCGCGCGAAGGCGGCGGCACCGTGATGCGGTTGTCGCTGCCCCTGGCTCCCACCGAACCTGCTCCTGGCACCGCCGCCACGCCACCATGACCAATCTCAGCGACACCCAGATCCTCGTCATCGAAGACGAACCGGACCTGCGTTCCGGCCTGCAGCACAACCTCGAGCTCGAGGGCTTCCGGGTGCAGACCGCCGCCGACGGCCGCGAAGGACTGCGCAAGGCCCGCGACGGCCAGGCCGCCCTGATCCTGCTCGACCTGATGCTGCCCGGCATGCCGGGGCTCGAGGTGCTGCGCCACCTGCGTGAGATCGGGCGCGAGACGCCCGTCATCATCATCTCGGCGAAGGGCCAGGACCGCGACAAGGTGCAGGGCCTCGAACTCGGCGCCGACGACTACCTGACCAAGCCGTTCGGCCTGACCGAGCTGCTGGCCCGCATCCGCGCCGTGCTGCGCCGCACCCAGGCCGGGGCGAAGGCCGGGGTCGGCGACAAGCCGGAGGCCTCGGGCGTGATGCGCTTTCCCGACCTGGTCGTGGACTGGAAGCGCTTCTCGATCACGCGCGACGGCGAGGAGATCCAGCTGTCGCGCTACGAAGCCGAGATCCTGCGCATGCTGATCGATCACCGCGGCGAGGTGGTGAGCCGCCAGGACCTGCTGCGCAAGGTCTGGGGCTACGTGCACCTGCCGACCACCCGCACGGTCGACAACCACATCGCCCGGCTGCGCAAGAAGCTCGAGCGCGACGTCGAGAATCCGGTGCACGTGGTGACCGTGCACGGCCTCGGCTATCGCTTCGAGTCGACGCTGCTGGAGGGCTCGTGAACCGCAGCTGGCCATGGCTGCTGGTGTCGCTGGCGCTGCCGCTGCCGCTGCCGGCGCAAGGCCTGCAGAAGGCGCACGAAGCCTCGACGGCGATGCACGCTGCCTGGTTGCGGGAAGTGCTGGACCTCGACACCGCCGGCGCCGTGCGCGAGTACCGCCACATCGCCGGCGACGCGCGCCCGTCCAACCTCGAACGCTGGCTGGCGATGGCCCGCCTCGGCGAGCTGCATCGCATCGGCGTCGACACCGGCCCGCGCATCCCGATCGCGGAGGCGCCGGCGACCGTGCGCAGCGCGTTGCAGGCCACGGAGACCACGCTGCCGATCGACGAACTGCTGCAGCGCCTGCAGGCCGAACCACCCGAGATCATGCGCCGGGTCGGCACCGAAGCCGGCAAGATGCCACCGCTGCGACCGGCCACGCCCCTGGTGCAGGACTGGGTGCGCAGCCAGATCGGCCCGAGCCTCGACGAGAACCTGGCCAGGCGCATGCAGAACATGAGCCGCCAGCCGGACCAGCGTTCCGAGTTGTCGCTGGCCAACGACATCCTCAATCTCGAACTGCAGGGCCGGGCCGCGCTGGCGAGCAATCGGCGCACGCTGTTCTTCGCCAACTGGCAGCCCGTGGTGGCCGGCGGCGACCCGGCCGCCGCGCTGGCGAAGGCCCGGGCCGAACTCGAGTCCTGGAGCAAGGAGCCGGACATCAGCTCGCTGCACCAGCGCCGCATCAACGACCTGCGGCAGGCGATCGACCAGCGCGCGGCGATCGATCCGGCGGCGATGCTGGCGCTGATCGGCCGGGTGCCGGTCTACGCGGAGCGCCTGCTCGGCGCGGGCAACCGTCAGGATCGCGGCAGCAGCCCGGATCGCGGCAACAAGTAATCGCCTCGCGCGCCGTTCCGGGGCATCAGTCTCTCAGCGGCCTCAGCTCAGCGAGCCGCCGGGACCATCTCGCCGCTCTCGGCGTCGGTGCCCTGCTTGCGATTCTCGGCGTACCAGGAGTCGAACCAGGTGCCCTGGTAGATGTCGAGCGGCTTGACCTCCGGACCACTCGGGTGCAGCTCGGCCGCGCCGTAGAACAGGCACAGCGGCAGGTCGACCAGGTGCACGACCCCGTAGATGAAGTGCTCGAGGGCGTGGTAGCCGAAGGTGAACGGGAACGCCAACACCTCGACGCCACCGCCGCTGCCGAGGCCTTCGCGCACGTTCTGCGCCGAATCGACGCCATCGGTGGCGCCGCCGTAGACCATCAGCACCGGCGTGCCGACGCCGAGCACGAGGTCCTTGCCGGCGCGGTTCAAGGTTCCGCACGACGTCAGCGTGGTCAGGAGCAGGCAGGAGACGGAGAGAAGGGCGTTGCGAGCGTTCACTCTGGGTTCCTCGATCGGGACCACCTGCCGCAGCGGAGCTCGCGGCGGCAACGATGATCGGAGTGGATTCGAAAGGGGCTGTCCGAGCTCTTGATGCAAGCGTGGGCCGGCCCCGCCCACAAGCTTCGCGCGGCAAAAACCCCCGCTGCGGCCGCCGACCGAGACCACCGACCCGGACCTCGGCCAGACCAACGGCACCTGCGCGCCGATGGCAGCCCCGGCACTGCTGCGGTAGCCTTGGCGGCGATGACCGATTTCGGCGCCAACATCTTCGACGATTCGCAAGCCACGCCGAAGCCGCCGGCCAGTGCCCCTGCACCCGCTCGCGAGGACCGCGGCACCCGCGCCCCGCGCAGCCGCTCGCCGCGGCGAACCGCGGCGCCGCCAGCGACGACCGAACCACCGGCCGCGGTGCCACCGGCCGCCGAGCCAACGCCACCGCCGACGCCGAAGCCGACCGCGGCGGCCGCGGCGGCCGCGGCGAACGACGAGGCTACGGATGCCCCGACCGAGCTCGAACCGGCGCCGCAGCCGCCGAGCGAAGCTCCGGACGCGGCCCCCCGGCATGGCCGGCACGCGCGTTTCGAACGGCGCGACCAGCACGATCGGCCCGCCCCTCGCTCCAGCGAGCCCACCGGCGAACGACCGGACGCGCCGCCGCGCGCCCCCCGCGAGCGCGGCGACCAGCTGCCGAGCGCGCGCACCCAGCAGCCTCGCCGCGACGACGCGCGCGAACCACGCGGCGCCGCTGCCCCGCGGCCACCGCTGCCGCCGCGGCCCCGCGACGGCGCCCGGATCGCGCTGCTGGTCGATCTCGATGCGCTGCACACGGAAGCCCGCGCGCAGCAGCGCGAGGTGGCGATGCACCGCCTGCGGCCCGCCCTCGCCGGCGGTCGACCGGTCGCCCGCGCGATCGCGTTCACCAGCAGTTCGCGCACGCCGCCGAGCGGCTTCGAACTGCAACCCGGCGCCAGCGACGCCACGTTCGCGACCCGCTTCGCCAAAGCCGCGCACCAGCTCGCCCAAGAGCACGGGGAGCTGCTGCTGGCACCGGCGACCCCGGCGGCCCTGCAGCTGGTCGAGCGCCTGCAGCACGACGGCTATCGCGCCTCGCTCGCGAGCCTGCTGCCCGGCGGCGCGCGGGACGGCGTGCGGCAGCTCGGTCGGGAGTGCCTGTTCGTGCCGTGAACGGCCGTCCGCGTCCCGACTATAGTTGCGATCGACCGCCGCCGAAGATTCCGGCCGGCACCTGGCCGACCACGCGAACATGCTGAACAGGCTCTCCCCGCTGCTGCCGCTGTTGACCCTGGTTGCAGCGCTGGCGCCGATCGCGGCGCAATCGCCAGCCACACCGGCGCCAGTCAAACCGGCGCCCGCCACACCGGTGCCGGCTGCACCCGAGGTGCAGGATCCGGTCCGGCCCCCGCCCGTCGAACGCACCTACCGCGGCGCGGTCGACGAGGCGCAGAGCCGCGACCTGTTCACGGCCTGCGACAGCAACGCCGACGACCGCCTCGACATCTTCGAAGCCGGCAGTTCCCTGTCGCTGGTGCGGGGCGCGCAGGACACCGAAGGGTTCGGGCGCATCGACAAGGACCGGGACGGCTTCCTGGCGTGGCCCGAGTTCGACCAGGCCCTCCGTCGCGCGCTGGCCGGCGGCGGCACCATGAAGGCCCGCCCCAACCGCGCGCTGGCGGTGCCGCTGCCCGAACCGCGCGCGGCGACGCGCCTGCAGCAGTTCCTGCAGATGCACGACAGCAACCGCAACGGCGGCATCGACCCCGGCGAGCTCGACCAGTTCCTGCGCCAGGCCAACCTGCCGCCGGGCATCGCCAGCCAGCTTCGCCTGCTCGACCAGGATCGATCCGGCCGACTCGAGGCCACCGAATTGGCGCCGTGGCTCGATCGGCTGGCGGCCCCCACGCCCGCCGCGGCCCCGGCCGAACCGGCCAAGACCAGTTCGCTGCCGGCTCCTTGGGGCGTCGCCGATGCCGACGTCAGCAACAGCATCGACGAGGCCGAACTGGGTCGCGTGCTGCGCCACCTGGACCCGCTGCTCGGCAACTGGGCCGCGGCGCTGAAGCAGCTGCTCGATCGCAATCGCGACGGTGTGCTGCAGGCCGCCGAACTCACCCCGGATCCGGCGTCGGCCGTGCCGGTGGCGCCCAACCGCCAGTTGCCGAGCCAAAGCCCGGTGCGCTAAGACGCGCGGGTGCCAAGACGTTCGCCGAGCCGCACCCCGAGTGCGTTGCTGGTCCCGACCCTGATTCTCCTCGCGCTCGCGAGCGGCGCGCCGCTGCGGTCGCAGGAGCTGCTGCCGCTCGAACGCACCGCGCTCGCCGAACGCGCCGCCGGTCGCCCGCTGGCCGCCGCCGCGTCGTTGTTGGCGCAGGCCGAGGCGATCGCCGCGGTCGCCGGCAACGACGACCTCGCCGCCCGCGTCGAGGCGCTCGCCACGCAAGCTGCGCGACTGGCCACCGGGCATGCCGATGCGGCCTTCCTGCAGCGCTTCGATGCACTGCGCCGCACGCCGCTGGCGCGCACCGATGCGCTGCTCGACGACCGGCTCGCGGTGGCCGCCCTCGGCATGGCCGTGCGGGTGCCGGAGGCCGCGATCGAAACCAGGGCCCGCGCGCTCGGGGCGGTGCGCGAGTTCTGGCTGCTCGGGCCCTTCAACAACGAGCGCGGCGCCGGCTATGGCGAGCCGCTGGCCCCGGAGCAGCGACCCGATCTCGCCGCCAGCCATGCCGGCAAGCGGCGCGAGATCGGCTGGCGGCACGTGGCGCTGAGCGGTCGGCGGCTCGAGCTGCCGCTGCACACGCTGCTGACGCCGCACGAACAGTCGCTCGCCTACCTGGCGGTGGCGCTGCTGGCCGATCGCCCCGGTGAAGCGGTGCTCGAACTCGGCAGCACCGGCAGCGTGCGCGCGTTCCTGAACGGCGCCGAGGTGTTCGCGCGCGACGTCGAGCGCGAGTTGCACATCGACCAGGACGCGGTGGCGGTGCCGCTGCAGCAGGGGCCGAACCTGCTGCTGCTGAAGGTCTGCCACCAGGACGGGCCCGAGTTCGCGTTCACGCTGCGCTGCCGCAGCCGCAGCGGCGCGCCGCTTACGACGGTGCGCAGTTCGGCCGCCCGCGCCGATGTCGAAGCGGCGATCGCCGCCGCCGCGCGCAGCACCGCCGCCGGCAGCACCGCGGCCGCGCCGTTGCCCGCGCCGGCGCTCGGCGGGCGCAGCAACTGGAGCCTCGACGGCACGCGCGGCGCCGACGCGCTGCGCCTGTGCTGGCTGTGGCGCGCCCGCGCCGCCGACGGCGACCTCGACCGCCGCGACACCGCCGCCGCCCGCGCCGCGGTGCGCGAACTGCCGAACGAGCCCGAGGCCTGGCTGCAGCTCGCCGGCACGTTGATGCGCCCGGCCCGCAGCGCCGCCGACCGCGACGACAACGAACGCCGCCGCGCCCTCGAACAGGCGCTGGCGCTCGCTCCCGACCACGTCGATGCACTGGTGCAGCTCGGCGAACTGCTGCAGCAGTCGGCGCGGCTGTGGCGGCCCGCGCGCGAGCTCGCCGATCGCGCGCTGCAGCGCGCCCCCGATCACGACGAAGCCTTGCTGCTGCGCGGTGCCACGCTGCGCGAGCAAGGTCTCGGTGCGCTCGCCGCGGCCGAACTGCAGCGCGCGGCAGCCGCTCCGGCCGCCTCGCCGCGGCTGTTGCACCGCGCCGCCGACGCACTGTCCGAGACCCAGCCGGCGGCGGCGCGGGCGCTGTTGCAGCGGCTGCGCGAACGAATCCGCTTCCCTGGCGACAGCGGACCGCTCGCGGCGCAGTTGGCGCGCACCGGTGACACGCCCGCGGCGATCGCGCTGCTGCGCACGGCGCTCGACGAGGATCCACTCGACCACGGCGCGCGACTGCAGCTCGCCGCACTGCTGCTGCAACAGCAACAGCCGCGCGCCGCGGTCGACCTGCTGCAGGCGTGGCTGGCGGTGCAGCCCGACGATGCGCGCGCGCTGGTGTTGCAGGCCCGCGGTTGGCGCCAGCTGATCGGTGAGGAACCAGCGGCCGCCGAGGCGCTCGAGGCGACCCTGCGCGACGCGCTGGCGGTCGAGCCGACGCGGCGCCACGAGGAGCGCTACGCCGAGTTCCTGGCCAGCAAGGGCGACCAGGCCAACGCGTTCTACACCGAGTACCGCGTCGACCCGGCGGCCCTGGTCGCGCAGGACAACGGGCCGCCCGCCGATGCGGTTGCCGCCAACGATCCGCTGCACTGGTTGCTGCGGCAGACGGTGGTGCGCGCGAACGGCAACGGCACCACCAACGTCTACCAGCAGTTGATCGTCGCGGTGCTGAACCAGGACGGTGCCCGCGCGCTGCAGTTCTACCGGCTGCCGTACTACAGCGGCGAACAGCGCGCCCGCCTGCTCGCCTGCAGCGTGTTCCAGAAGGACGGCACCGTGCAGCGCCCGGCACTGCAGGGGGCCTCGGTGCGGCTGCCGGACCTGCGCCCCGGCGACATCGTCGCGATCGAGGGCCGCATCGACGACCTCGGGCCGTCGTTCTTCGGCGACTACTTCGGCTACGAACACACCTTCGCCGGCCCCGACGGGTCGCCGCTGCGCCGTTCCGAACTGGTGCTGCTGGCGGAGCCGGGCCGCGACTACCGCGTGCAGGCGATCCACGGCGCCCCGGAGCCACGGCGCGACACGCTCGCCGAAGGCACGCTGCGGTTCCGCTGGCGCATGGACGAGCTCGGCCGCGCCACCGAGGAGCTGCGCGCCCCGGCCGGCAAGGAGTTCGAGCCATTGGTGCGCGTGACCACCTACCGCGACTGGGACCAGTTCGCCGCCTGGTGGTGGAACCTGATCCAGAAGCAGCTCGAGGTGACGCCGCAGATGCGCGCGACGGTCGAGCGACTGTGCGCGGGCCTGCCGACCGTCGAGCACAAGATCGCGGCGCTCTACCACTTCGTGACCACCGACGTGCGCTACGAGGCGTGGGAGTTCGGCGTGCACGGCTACAAGCCGTACAGCACCGCGATCATCCACGAACGCCGCCACGGCGACTGCAAGGACAAGGCGCTGCTGCTGTGTGCGCTGCTCGGCGAGATCGGCGTGCCGTGCCACCCGGTGCTGATCTTCGCCGACGCGGTGCGCAGCCGCGACGACCTCGCGCTGCCGATGGTGCAGCACTTCAACCACTGCATCGCGTGGATCCCGCCGCAGGGCGACAAGCCCGCGCGGTTCCTCGACGGCACCGCGGTGTGGCATCCGAGCGACACGCTGCCGGAGATGGACCAGGGCGCGCGCGTGCTGGTCGTCGAGCGCGGCAAGGCCCGGCTGCTCGAGGTGCCGTGGACCACCCCCGAGTACAACGTCACCAGCACCGAGTACACGCTGCAGCTGCAGGCCGCAGGCGGTGCCAAGCTGCAACTGCTCGACGCCCCGCGCGGCAACCGCGCCGTCGAGCTGCGGGCGATGCTGGCGACCGAGCCACTGCGCCAACGCGAGGTCGTCGAACGCCAGCTGGTGGCGCTGTTCGGCAAGGCCGAGCTGCAGCAACTGGTCGCCGCCCCACCACCGGATCCGGAGGCGAACGTGCAGCTGCGCGCCGAGGCGCTGCTGCCGGAACTCGGCCGGCGCGACGGCGATCGGTGGCAGCTGCCGAGTGCGTTCGGGGACAACGATCTGCTCGGTCTCGCCGCCGACGCGGAGCGCCGCCATCCGCTGCTGCTGGGGGCGCCGAGCGCCGAGCAGCAGACGCTGCGGTATCGACTGCCGGCAGGTTGGCGCAGCGGCGCGCTGCCGAGCCCGACCACGGTGACGGCCCCGTTCGGCAGCTTCACGATGACGTGGCGCCTCGACGACGACAGCCTCGTCGTCGAACGCGACCTGCGGCTCGAACAACCGCGCATCGCGGTGGCCGACTACCCGGCCTTCCGCGACTTCCTGCTGACGGTGAAGTCCGCCTGCGGACAGTTGGTGCTGCTGCAACGGGAGACCGGCCGATGAACCTCGAACGCCTCGACGCGGGCGCGCGGCCTCGCCGCATCCGTTCGCTGCTGCTGGTGGGCTCGGCGCTGCTCGCCGTGACCCCGACGCAGGCACCGCCCCCGACCCCGGCCCCCTCGGCGCCGAGCGACACCGCGGCCATTGCCACCGCCCTGGTGCGCGCCCAGGTACCGGCCACCGACGATCCCGACGCCGTGGTTCGCGACCTGATCACCACCGGCCTGCGGTTCCCGCACTCGCCGGCCGCCTGCGCGCTGCTCGAGGAAGCGCTCGACCGGCTCGGCGAGGTGCTCGACCCGGCCGCCATCCGCGCGCTGCTGCCGGATCCGGCCGGCGACGACCGGCTGCACGGTCGGCTGCGGCAACGGCTGTGGGAACTGCGCTGGCTGCTGCTGCGGCCCGCGCTCGGCCTGCGCGACGCGGGCAAACCGCCGCCGTCGGGCTACAGCCACGAACTGCTGGTGAGCGGCCCGTTCGGCGATGACGGCGACCACTTCGTCGGCGTGGTGTTCCCGCCCGAGCTGCAGTTCCCCGTCGACGGCCGCACGCTGCCCGGCCGCGGTGGCCCGGCGACGCTGCGCACGGTGCGCAGCGAGCCGCTCAGCGACTACCTGTATCTGCTCGAACCCGGCCAGCCGCGCCCGGGCTGCCACTACGGCCTGCAGCGCTACCACGCCGCTGCCGCGACCGACGCGTTCCTCGAACTCGAGCTGCTGGGCGACCTGCAGCTGTTCGTCGACGGCCATGAGGTGCTGCGCGTCGAGCGCATGCAGCAGACCGCGCGCCGCCACCACTACGTGCCGCTGCACCTGCCGGCCGGCGACCATGCGGTGCTGATCAAGACCTGCAGCAACGACGTGCAGCGGCTGACGCTGCGCTTCGTCACCGCCGACGGCAGCCCGGCGACCACGATCCGGCAGCTGCCGATCGAGGGCGCCGGGCCGGTGGCCAGCGCCAAGGCCAGCGTGCGCGACGACACGTTCCTGTCGGCCGGGCTGGTGCTGCAGCGCGCGGCTCTCGCCGCACCGGCGCAGCCCGAACTCGCCCTCGCCGCCGCGCACCGGGCGCTGCGCGACGGCGATCGCGACGGTGCGCTGGCGCTGCTCGAGCCGCTGCGGCGACAACCGCCGGCCGAGCCGACCCTCGAGCTGGCGCTGGCGTCGCTGCTGGCCCGCGCGCCACTGCCCGACGAGATCCGCACCGCGGCGGCCCGCGCGTCGATCGAACGTGCCGCGCCGGCGCTGCTGCCCCTTCATCACCACGCGCGCCTGCAGCAGGTGGCGCTGCTCGAACAGCAGGATCAGCGCGAACAGGCGCTGCGGCTGCTCGCCGACCATCCGCGCCCGGGCCCGGCGACCTGGAGCCGGCGGTGGCAGCTGCTGCGTCAGCTGCAGTTCGAGGCCGAACTGACGCCGCTGCTGCTGGCGTGGCAACGCGCGTTGCCGACCGATCCGGAGCCGCTGCAGCGCCTGGCCGACGCGGCCATTGCCACCGGCGACCACGGCCGCGCGCTCTCGCTGCAGCAGCAGGCCCATGCGCTGCGCCGCGACCAGCCCGGCATGCTGGCGACGATGTTGCGCACCGCGATCGCCGTCGGCGACTGGTCGGCCGCCGCGGCCGCGATCGACGACCTCGAGCCGTTGTTCGACGACGCCCCGAGCCACCGCCGCCTGTGGCTGCAGCTCTCGGTCGCCGAGGCCCGTGGCCAGCAGCAGGAGGCGCACGACCTGCGCGAGGCACTGCTGCGGCATGCCGAGGTCGATGCCGAAGGGTTGCTGCGGTTGGCCGGCCAGGCGATGGCGGCCGGCGAGCGCGAGCAGACGATCGCCCTGCTGCAGCAGAGCCTGGTCCGCCGCGCCGACCAACCGGCCACGCGCGAATGGCTGGCAATGCTCGGCGAACCGGAGCCGCCCGCCGCGGCGCTGACCGCGCACCGCCGTTCCGGCGACGAGACGATCGCCGCGTTCACGGCCGGCGAACGCGAGCGCGGCGCGGCCTCCACCGTGTTGATCGACCAGCGGCTGGTCGCGTTCGCCGCCGACGGCAGCTGGACCGCCGAGACGCACCAGCTGCGCCGCATCAACGACCAGGCCGGCGTCGAGCGCTTCGGCGAACGGCTCGGCATCGGCCAGGCCGCCGAGGTGCTGCTGGTCCGTACCCGCAGCCCCGATGGCAAGGACTACGTGCCGGCCCGCATCGACGACGACTACTCGCTGCAGCAGCTGCAGCCGGGCGCGTTCGTCGAGTGGCGCCTGCGCGAGCACGGTCGCGCGCCGGGGCCGAACGCGCTCGCCACCGACGCGCACTTCTTCGGCGCCGCCGACGAACCGTGCGCGCTCAGCGAGCTGGTGCTGCTGATGCCGATCACGATGCGCGGCGAGCTGCGCACGCGCGGGCTCGGCGCGCCGGACCGCGAACGCACGCTGGCGGACGGCACACGCGAGCTGGTCTGGACCCGCCGCGACGTGCCGCAGCTGCCGCAGGAACGGTTCGCACCGCCGCTGTTCGACCTGTTGCCGGTGGCGCAGGTCGGCGAGGACGACCCGCCGTTCATGGCGCACCGCGAGCGCCGGGTCTGGCTGCTCGAACGCACCCGCCCGACGGCACCGCTGCTGGCGGCCGCCGCCGAGCTGTTCGCCGGCGCCACCGACGATCGCACCCGCGCCGAACGCGCGCACACGTTCTGCCAGCAGCAGATCGAGGCGGGTCCCGGCGACGACGCGCTCGACACCTTGCTGCGCAAGAAGGGCAGCCGCTTCCTGCTGACGGTGGCGCTGCTGCGCGCCGGCGGCGTGGCGGTCGTGCCGGTCGCCGCCAGCGAGGTGCGCCCGGAGCTGCAGGAGGACGAGCCGTCGTTGTTCCGCGGCGGCAACCCGCTGCCGGTGCCGGGGGCCGCGGTGCACCTGGGCGCCGGCGAGCACCTGTTCCTGTTCGTCGACACGCCGCGCCACTGGCCGCTCGGCGCGATCCCCGCTCAGCGCCGCGGCACCGAGGCGCGGCTGCTGCACGCGCACGGCGACGAGGTCGTCACGCTGCCGTGGAGCCCGCACGCGGTGCAGACGCTGCAGGTGCGCGGCGTGGCGGTGGTGCAGGATCAGAAGCTGCGGCTCGAGGCCACCGCGACGATCCCCGACGTGCAGGGACTGACGATGGCCGAGCGCGTGCGCGAGCTGAAGGACAACGTGCAGAAGCAGGCGGCGCGGCAGATCGCGCAGCAGCTGTTCCCCGGCTGGCGCGTCGACGCCGCGACGATCCCGAAGGCGGAGCCCGGCGCACCGTTCTCGCTGCAGGTGACGCTGACGCGCGCGGGGGTGCAACCCGACGGCGCGAACTTCGTGGTGCCGCTGCCGCTGCCGCCGGATCGCTTCGTCGCCAGCTACGGCGACCGCGCCGAACGCACGCTGCCGATGTCGTTCCCCGGCGACCTGGTCGCCGACTGGCAGATCGTGCTGGATGCCGGCGAGGCGCTGCAGCCACGCGGACTGCCGGTGCCGACCGCGCTGCGGTTCGGACCGCTGTCGTTCGAACAGGGCTTCACCACCGACGGTCGCACCGTCACCTGCCGGCGCCTCGTGCGGCTGCAGGGCGGCACGCTGCCGGCGGCGCGCTTCGCGGACTGGCTGCGCACGCTGGCGGCCGCCGACCAGGCCGAGCAGGCGACGATCGAATTGGCGCCGCGCTGACGGGCGCCGCGGTCAGCGCAGCATCGGCTCCGGCGTGCGCGGTGCTTGCGGCACCGGCGGCACCGCCGGCGCCTCCGGTGCACGCCCAGGTTCCCAGGCGCGACCGGTGATCAACCGCGCCCCGCGCGCGAACGCGAAGTACTGCCAGGCCCAGCCCATCATCACCGCGATACGGTTGCGGAAGCCGATCAGGTAGGCGATGTGCACGATCCACCACACCCACCACGCGAAGAAGCCGGTGAACTGCACCCGACCGATCTGCCCCACCGCCTTGGCCCGGCCGATGGTCGCCAACGAACCCTTGTCGCGGTAGCGGAACGGCCGTGTCGCCGCGCCGGCGACGCGGGCCGCGATGTTGCGCGCCGCGGCCCGGCCCGCTTGCAGCGCCGCCGGCGCCACGCCGGGCACCGCGAGGCCCTGCTGCTCGAAGTGCATCAGATCGCCGGCGATGAACACGTTCGGATGGCCGGGCACACTGAGGTCGGGCTGCACCTTGACGCGGCCGGCGCGATCGGTCGGCACGCCGAGTGAAGCGCCGAGCGGCGAAGCCGCGACCCCGGCCGCCCACAGCACGGTGCGCGCGGCGATGTGCTCGTCGCCGAGCCAGACACCGCTGGCATCGATGCGGGTCACCTTCGCCCCGGTTCGCACCTCGACGCCGAGTCGCCGCAGCTGCTGCTCGGCCTTCGCCGACAGCCGCGCCGCGTACGGTGGCAGCACCCGATCGGCACCTTCGACCAGCACCACGCGCAGCAAGCGCGGGTCGAAGCTGCGGAAGTCCTTCGCGACGGTCTGCCGGCCGATCTCCGACAGTGCCCCCGCGAGCTCGACCCCGGTCGGACCGGCGCCGACGACGACGAAGGTCAACGTCGCCGGCAGCATGGCCGGGTCCGTCTGCCGCTCCGCCGCCTCGAACGCCGACAACACGCGGCGCCGGATCTCGAGCGCGTCCTCGATCGTCTTCAGGCCCGGGGCCCACGCCTCCCAACCGTCCTGGCCGAAGTAGCTGTGCGTCGCGCCGGTCGCCAGCAGCAGGTAGTCGAACGGCATCACCTCGTCGGCGAGCTGGACCTGGCGCTGCCGCAGGTCGATGCCGGTGACGCGGCCGAGGATCGTGCGCGCGTTCTGCTGCGAACGCAGCACCGAGCGGATCGGGTAGGCGATGTCGCCGGGATTCAGGGCGGCGGTCGCGACCTGGTACAGCAGCGGCTGGAACAGGTGGTGATTGCGGCGATCGACCAGCGTGATCCGCACCGGGGCCCGGCGCAGTTGGCGGGCAGCAGCCAGACCGGCGAAGCCGCCACCGACGATGACGACGTGCGGAACGGCGGCAGCAGAGGGTGTCGGATCAACTCGCATCGTGGCGGGTTATCGGCCCACGACGGTCGCCACACCATGGTCGGTGAATCAAGGTTGCATCAAAGCCGGTGCGCATCGCCGGCCGCCGATGGCAGCGACAGGACGGCGCGACGGTCCGCGCCCGCACGACAGTGCCACTACGTCACGACTGCATGGCTCACGCTGGCGCCTGCACGGCACCGGCCGTAACACACGCGCATGCGCGCCCTGCTCGTCTCCCTCGCCTGCGCCATCCTGCCGCCCGGACTCGGCGCCCAGGACGAACCCCGCACCACGCCCGAACGCACGCAGCACGCCGAGACGTCGCGCGCCGCCGACGTCGAGGCGTTCGTCGATGCGTGCGTGAAGCTGTCGCACGGCGATCGGCTGACGGTGCGCATCGCCGGCAAGACCCACCAAGGCCGCGCCCAGCTGCTGGTCCGCGTCGCCGAACCGAAGCCGGTGGTTCCACCGCCGCTGCGGGCGCTCGTGATCGGCAACATCCACGCCGGCGAGGTCGAGGGCAAAGAGGCGCTGCAGGTGCTGCTGCGCGAGTTCGCGAGCGGGCAGCACGGCGAGCTGCTGCAGCACTGCGAGCTGTGGCTGCTGCCGATCTACAACGTCGACGGCAACGAACAGGTCGGCACCGGCAACCGCGCCGGCCAGAACGGCCCCGCCGCCGCCGGCCAACGCGCCAACGCGCAGGGCCTCGACCTCAACCGCGACTTCGTCAAGGCCGATGCGCCGGAGACCCGCACGCTGCTCGGCCTGTTCCGCGAGCTCGATCCGCACCTGTTCGTCGACCTGCACACGACCAACGGCAGCAGCCACGGCTACCACCTGACGTTCGCGCCGAGCCTGAACCCGAACGTCGACCCCGAGCTCGCCCGGCTGCACCGCACGCTGCTCGACGGCGCGCAGGCGGCGATGCAGAGCCGGCACGGATTCGCCACCTTCGACTACGGCAACTTCGAGACCCGCGACTGGGAAGGCAACGGTGCGCCCGAATCGGCGCCCGGCGTGCGCGGCTGGTACAGCTACGACTCCCGCGCCCGCTACGGCATCAACTACTTCGGGCTGCGCAACCGGCTCGCGATCCTCAGCGAGGCGTACAGCTACGCCGACTTCGCGACCCGCATCGCGGCGACGCGCGCGTTCGTGCTGGTGCTGCTGCAGCAACTGAGCGAGCACCGCGCCGCGGTGCTGGCGACCGCCGCCGCCACCGACCGCCGGCTGCAGCAGCGGCAGCCGGCGTGGTTCGGCTTCGACACCACGTTCGCCGCCGCGGAGCAGCTGCCGGTGCTGCAAGGCGAAGTCGACACGATCGCGGCCAGCGGCGAGCTGCCGGAGCGCCGCGTGCGCAAGGGGGACGGCAAGCCCGAGACGATGCCGGTGCATCGCGCGTTCCGCGCCCGGCAGCAGCGCGCGCTGCCTTCGGCGTGGGCGGTCCTGCAGCCGAGCCCGGAGGTCGTGCAGCGCCTGCAGTGGCACGGCATCGAGTTCCGCGCCGTCGACGCCGTGCAGCAGGTGACCGCCGAACGGTTCGCCGTCGACAAGAAGCGCAAGCCCAAGCGTCCCTACCAGGGCCATCAGGAACTGGTGCTCGACGGCGCGTGGGAAGCGCCGGCCGCGGTCGAACTGCCGCTCGGCACGCTGCTGGTGCCGGCCGACCAGCGGCTCGCCCGGCTGGCGGCGGTGCTGCTCGAACCGCAGAGCGAGGACTCGCTGTCGACGTGGAACTTCTTCGAAGCGGCGACCGAGGCGCACTATCCCGTGCTGCGCGTGCTCGTCCGCTGAACCGCGCGATTCGCTTCCGCGCCCGCCGTCCGCTCGCCATCCTCACGGCCCCACCGCCCCTGCCCCATGGCCAAGCTCTACTTCTCGTACTCGACGATGAACGCCGGCAAGTCGACGCTCTTGCTGCAGGCGGCCCACAACTACCGCGAGCGCGGCCTGCACGCGCTGACCTTCACGTCGGCGCTGCACCAGGAGCTGCACGGCGGCCGCATCACCTCGCGCCTGGGCATCAGCGCCGAGGCCACCGTGTTCGGCGCCGACGACGACCTGTTCGCCCGCATCGAGACCGAACACGGCCAGCGGCGCGTCGACAGCGTGTTCATCGACGAGGCGCAGTTCCTGCAGCCGGCCCAGGTCTGGCAGCTGGCGCGGGTCGCCGACCGGCTCGACATCCCGGTGCTGTGCTACGGCCTGCGCACCGACTTCCGCGGCGAACTGTTCCCCGGCTCGGCGGTGCTGCTGGCGATCGCCGACACGCTGCGCGAGGTGCGCACGATCTGCCACTGCGGCCGCAAGGCGACCATGGTGCTGCGCCACGACCCGTCCGGCGCGGTGACGACCAAGGGCGCGCAGATCGCGGTCGAGAAGTCGATCTACGTGTCGCTGTGCCGGCGGCACTGGGAAGAGGAGACCGGGCGCTGGCCACGGCGCTGACCGCTCACTGCCAGCGGAAGCGCCACAGTCCGACCGCGAAGCACGCCGCCGCGAACGCGCCGAGCCCGAGCAGCGGCATCGCCACGTCACCGAGCCCCGCCGGCGCCAGCATCACGTCGCGCAACGCGCGATTGAGATGCGTCAGCGGCAGCAGTTCGGCGAACTGGCGCACCACCCCGTCGAGGCGGTCGACGTCGAAGTAGACGCCGCCGAGCAGCCACATCGGCAGCTGGAACAGGTTCATCAGCCCGCCGATGCCCTCGATCGTCTTCGCGCGCGCCGCCAGCAGGAAGCCGAGCGCCGCGAACGCGAAGCCGCCGACCACCACCAGCAGCGACAGCGCCAGCAGGCTGCCGCGCAGCGGCACGTCCCACAGCAGCACGCCGAACAGCACGATCGCCGCCGCCTCGGGGATCACCAGCACGAACCGGCCCAGCAGGTAGCCGAGCAGGAACTCGCGCTTCCGCATCGGCGCCACCGACAGCCGCCGCAGCAGGTGCTGCGTGCGCAGCTGCACCAGGTTGAAGCCGACCCCCCACATGCCGGCGCCGAGCAGATTGAGGCCGATCAGGCCGGGGATCAGGAAGTCGATGTAGCGCGCGCCGGGCCGGTCCTCGACCTCGTGCGCCAACGGCGGCCCTCGGCCCTGCTCGGCATCACGCAGCGTGCGTTCGACCAGCAGCGTCGCCAGCTCGGCCTCGCTGCGCATCGGGTGGGCGCGCAACACCGGCGCGCCCTGTTCGAAGCGCAGCACCAGGTCGACGACCCCGCGCGCCAGCGCCGCATCGGCGGCGGCGGCATCGAGCGTCTGCAGCGACAGCCGGGGCTCGGTCGCCAACGCCGTGAGCGTGGTGGCGTCCGCACCCGCCGCCACCACCGCGATCGGCACCGGCGGCAAGGGCTTGGGCTGGAACGCGAAGCCGAGCACGATCGCCATCAGGATCGGGAACCCGTAGGTCCAGAACACCGCATCCTTGCTGCGCCAGAACTCGCGGAACGTGGTCCGCGCCACCTCCCGCACCACGGCCATGCGCATCACTTGCCGTCCTCCCGCAGTTGCCGCCCGGTCAGGTGCACGAACACGTCCTCGAGCGTCGCGTGGCGCGTCGACAGTCCGGCGGTCGGCAGGCCGCGCCGCTGCAGCAGCGCCAGCAGTGCCGGCAGCGCGGTGTGCACCGACCGCACGGTCAGCGCGATGCGCGCGCCGCTGCGTTCGTGCGCCTGCACGTCGGGCAGCGCGGCGAGTTCGGCCGGGTCCAGCACCGCGTCGGCGTGCTCGAGCTCGACGTCGACGAAGTGTTCGGCGCCGAGCGAGTGGATCAGTTCGATCGGCGAGCCGAGCGCGATCACCTTGCCGCGGTCGACGATCGCGGTGCGATCGCACAGCTGCTGCGCCTCGTCCATGTAGTGCGTGGTCAGCACCACGGTGCCGCCGCCGCTGCGGAACGCGCGCACCACGTCCCACAGCTGCCGCCGCGACTGCGGATCGAGGCCGGTGGTCGGTTCGTCGAGGAACAGCAGCTCCGGGTCGCCGAGCAGCGCGGTCGCGACCGCCAGCCGTTGCCGCTGCCCGCCGGACAGCGACAGCTGCCGCGCCCCGGCCTTCTCCTGCAGCGACACCAGCGCCAGCACCTCGTCGATCGAACGGCCACGGCCGTAGAACGACGCGAACAGGGCCAGCGTCTCGCGCACCGTCGCCTTCTCGTGGAACTTCGTCTCCTGCAGGCAGACGCCGATCCGGGCCCGGATCGCATCGTCGTCGCCGGTCCGCCACTGCCGGCCGAGGATCGCCACCTCGCCGCTGTCGGGCACCGTGAGCCCCTCGCAGATCTCGACCGTGGTGGTCTTGCCGGCGCCGTTCGGGCCGAGCAGGCCGAACACCTCGCCGCGGCGCACCTCGAGGTCGAGACCGTCGAGCGCCACCACCTGCTGCTTGCCCTTGCGATACTGCTTGCGCAGCCCGCGCAGCAGGATCGCCGGCCCCGCGTCGGCAGCGGTCCTCGGGGGCATCGGGGTCACCGGGGTCATCGGGGGAACGCCTCGGGCAGACCACCGTCGACCGGCAGCACCGCGCCGGTGGTCGGCGTGCGCGCGGCGGCGAAGAACACCACCGCCTCGCCGACCGCGCGCGGCTGCACCGCCACCTTCAGCAGCGACCGCTGGCGATAGAACTCACGCAGCCCGGCCGCATCGAGCCCACGCGCCTGCATGCGTTCGGGTCCGACCTGCTGCCAGAGCTGGCTCGGCACCTCGTCGTCGCCGAACACCGCGTCGGCGTTGATCGCGTTGACGTGCACGCCGAACTCGGCGAACTCGAGCGCGGCGATCCGCATCAGCTGCAGCGCCGCCGCCTTGCTGGCCGAATAGGCGCCGAAGCCGGCGCCGGGCGCGAACACGTTCTTGCTCGCCTGCACGACGATGCTGCCGCCGGTGCGCTGCGCGCGCAGCACCGCCGCCGCCTGCTTCAGCACCAGCAGCGTCGCGGTGGTGTTGACCGCCTGGACCCGCGCGAAGCGCTCGAGGTCCATCGATTCGAGCCGGCCGGTGTGGGCGATGCCGGCGTTGGGCACCACGATGTCGACGCCGCCGAAGCGCCGGCAACAGTCGTCGAACACGGCGGCGACCGCGGCCGGGTCGGTCAGATCCGCGGTGCCGATGCGCAGGCGATCGCCGCCGCCGAGCCGGCCGGTGGTGACGGCGAGCCGTTCGCCGTCGACATCGGTCGCGTAGACACAGGCCCCGGCCGCCAGCAGCGCCTCGCAGATGCCGGCGCCGATCGCACCGGCCGCGCCGGTCACCAGCGCGATCTGCCCCTGCAGCAGCGGCGATTGCTCGTGGCCGAGCTTGCTGCGCTCGAGCGGCCAGTATTCCATCGCCGCGAGCTCGTGGTCGCTGAGCGGGTGGTAGCTGCCCAGCGCGCTGGCCTGCGCCTTGACCCGCAGCGTGTGTTCGGCGATGTCGGCGGCGATCGCGGCCGCCTTCGGCTGGGCCCCGAACGCAACCAGGCCCACGCCGTCGATGACCACCACCACCGGCAACGGCGACAGCATCGGGAAGCCGAGCGGCTGCGCGTGCTGTTCGTAGTAGCGGCGGTAGTGCGCGGCGTAGCCGGCGATCTCGCGGCGGCACAACTCGGGGTCGAGCGCGTGCCGGCGGTCGAGCCACAGATACGGGCCCTTGGTGCGCAGCACGTGGTCGGGCGTGATCGGGTTGCTCGCACACAGGGCCCGCGCGCTGCCGTGCGCGGCGAACGCGGCGAGGTCCTCGGCGGTGCGCGCACAGGCGAGCACGCGGCGCCACTGCGAACCCCAGCGCGCCGCGTCGGCGTGCGCCAGCGCGCCGCGCAGCACCGGCAGCGCCTGGGCGAGGAACGCGTCCCGTTCGGCCGGCGGCAGCGGCGCCGGGTCGCCGAGCAGCATCGGCGGGATGCCGCCGAGCTGCCGGTGCAGGTAACGCTCGGCGCGATCGACCAGCTCGATCGTGCGCTCGTAGCTGCTGCGCGCGTCGTCGCCGAACGTGAACAGACCGTGCTGCTTCAGCACGATGCCGCGGCAGTGCGGCGCCCGTTCGAAGGCCTCGGCGACCGCCTTCGCCAGCGGGAAGCCGGGCATGATCCACGGCAGCGCGATGACGTCGTCGCCGAACGCCGCGCGCAGATGGCGATCGGCATCGGGTTGGTCGCTGAGGGCCAGGATCGCGTCGGCGTGGGTGTGGTCGACGTAGCGGTGCGGCAGGAACGCGTGCAGCAGCGTCTCGACCGACGGGTTCGGCGCCCGGCTGTCGAGCAACGCGCCGCGCACCGCGTCGACCATCGCCTGGTCGGCGAGCTGCGCCAGCTGCCGCAGTTCGCGCAGCGGCTGCAGCCGCACCGCGGGCAGGCCAGCCGGCTCGACCTTGGCGAGATCGCTGCCGCTGCCCTTCACGCACAGCACGTCGAGACTGCGGCCGAGCAGATCGACCGCGGTCGTCTTCACCGACGTGTTGCCACCGCCGTGCAGCACCAGCGCTGGGTCGCGGCCGAGCAGCTGGGACGTGTAGACGCGCAGGGCCAGCGCCTCGCCATGGGCGGCGTAGCGGCGGCAAAAGTCACGGGCTTCGTCGTCCTGCCAACGGCTGTGCATGGCTACCTCGAGCGATGGCGCCTAACCGTAGCCGCGGCCGGGCCCGGTCACGAACGTGGTTTGCAGTGCGCGCGCAACCACGCCAGCAGCGCCTGCAGGTCGGCCGGCAGCGGCGCCTCGAACTGCAACCGTTCGCCGGTCGCCGGGTGCGGCAGCTCGAGCCGCAGCGCATGCAGGCACTGACGACCGGGGTGCGGCGCCCCGGCCGGCAGCTGGTCGTGCTGGCGCGCCCGCGACCGGTAGATGCGGTCGCCGACCAGGCTGTGGCCGATCGACGTCATGTGCACCCGGATCTGGTGCGTGCGGCCGGTCTTCGGCCGGCAGCGCACGTGGGCGAAGCCGGCGAAGCGTTCGACCACTTCGTAGAAGGTGCTCGACTCCCGGCCGCCTTCGTCGACCACCGTCATGCGATCCGGGTGGCGCGGATCGGCCGCGATCGCCCGCTGGATCCAGTCGCTCTGGAAGCGCGGTTCGCCGAACACGACGCACCGATACTCCTTCTGCGCCACCCGCTCCTTGAACTGCAGCCGCAGGAACTCCATCGCCGGCTCGGTCTTGGCGATCACCATGACCCCGGAGGTGTCGCGGTCGAGGCGATGCACGATGCCCGGGCGCACCACGTCGGGCGCGCTCGGCAGTTCGCCGTAGGTGGCCCGGGCCCAGCTGGCGACCGTGTGGGCGACCACCGACTTGTCCTCGCTCGGGTGGGCCGCGAGCCCCGGCGGCTTGTCGATCGCACACAGCCAGGCGTCGTCGTAGAGCACCCGCACCGAGGGCAGCGGCAGGTCCGGCGCCAGCGGGTCCCGCACCGCGGCGACATCGACCTCGAAGGTCACCACCTGCTCGGCCTCGAGGTAGAGCCCCGGCTTGGCCCGGGCGCCGGCGACGGTGACCCGCCCCAGCTCGATCAGGTGCTTGCCGAACGCCCGGCCGCCGACCTCCGGCTGGTTGCCGAGGAACACGTCCAGCCGCAAACCGGCTTCGGCGGCAGAGACGGTTCGGGTGTGGAGGGTGGCCATCGGCGGCAGCGGGACGATTCTGCGGCGGCGGCGCGGCGGCGCAATGACGTTCCCGCGCCCTCGCTGCCGTGAGTCGTTTTCCACACCCACATCGGCCGTGCCATCGGGGTTTTCGCCGAGGCCGACCCACCCTGACACCCAGCGTTTTCTTTCCCCACTTTCTCCAGGATGACGGTTGAGACTCTCCACCGGACGGTGGAAACTCGCCAACGGATACGGCCCTCCGCGAACCGCCAGCTCCCCAACCAGAGAACCGGCGCCTAGCCATGCGACTCCCCGAGACCTCGACCTCGTGGCCCAGCGAAACCTCCGCTGGCCATCTCCCTGCCGACCCCCGAACCCTCCCTGCCAACGGACCCAACTCGCGCATGATCGATCGCGGCCCCCTTCGTGTGCTGCTGGTCGACGACGAAGTCGAGGTGCTGCGCAGCCTGCATCGGATCCTCGATGGCGCCGGCTACGCGGTCACCTGCGCCAACACGTTGCGCCTCGCCATCAGTGAGATGCGTCGAGAGCGATTCGACCTGGTGCTGACCGATCTGTATCTCGGCGCCACCGACCTCGGGGTGCAGATCACCCAGGTCGCCCGCGAGCGTCGCCCGTTCACGCCGGTGATCGTGCTGACCGGGCGCCCGACCTTCGACGGTGCCAAGGAAGCGCTGCGCAGCCAGGTCGCCGACATCGTCGTGAAGCCAGTGGTGCCCGAACAGCTGCTGTCGACGTGCCGCCGGGTGGTGCAGGAGACCGAGATGGCGCGCCGCAACCAGGAGCTGGAGACCGCCAACCAGGTGCTGGCTTCGGTGCTGCCGCGCACGATCGAGATGAAGGATCCCACCACCAGCGGCCATGCCAACCGGGTGGTCGGCTACACCGACACGCTGGCGCGGCGGCTGCACGTGAGCGCCGAGGACCGGGCCTCGCTGCGGCTGGCGGCGCTGCTGCACGACATCGGCAAGATCGGCGTTCCCGACCACATCCTGCAGAAGCCCGGCCAGCTGACGCCCGACGAGATGGACATCGTCAAGCGCCACCCGGCGATGGGCTACGAGGTGCTGTCCGAGCTGCCGGAGCACGACAACGTGCGCACCTGGGTCTACCAGCACCACGAGCGCTGGGACGGCGGTGGTTACCCGAACGGCCTGCACCGCGAGGACGTCGCGCTGCCGGGCCGGATCCTGGTGCTGGCCGAGGTCTACGACGCGCTGGCCGAGGAGCGCAGCTACAAGAAGGCGTGGCCGACCGCGCGCATCGTCGAGCTGTTCCGCGCCCAGGCCGGGCGGCAGTTCGATCCCGACCTCGCGCACCTGGTCGCCGACGGTCTCGAACAGCAGGGCGCGCGCTTCTTCGCCGCGAGCCCCGATCTGCTGTTCTGATGGCTGGGACCGGTTGGCCGGTTCGGCGGGGCTTGGCAGAACGCCCGGGCCGAGCACAATGTGGCCTGACCCCTCGGTAGTTGGCTAGGATTCGCCACCCCCTCGAATCCGCTGGGCGGCGTCCGTGCGCCGCCCTGCCAGCTCCCTGCCTCCCCACGCACGATGCAACTGAACTCGCTCCGCGCGCCGGTCTTTCTGTCGCTCTCGCTCGGTTCGCTGCTGCTGCCGGCCGCTGCCCAGGCCCCGAAGCCGACTCCCGCCGCCGCGACGGCCGCCACGCCACCCGCACCGGCCGCTGCGACCAAGCCCGCCGACGACGTCGGCGCCGAAGGCCTGCCGTCGTTCCTGCTGATGGTGCCCGGCGGCAGCGTCGAGATGGGCCTCAGCCCCGACGCGTTCGTCGCCGCGGCGTGCCAGGCCGCCAGCCCCGACAAGCCGCAGAACGCGCTGAAGGTGTTCACCAAGCAGCTGACCGACGGGCTGGTGCGCTCGGTGTCGATGCTCGGTCGCCGCAAGGTCGACGTGGCGCCGTTCTACCTCGCCAAGTGGCCGGTGAAGAACAAGGAGTACTGGGCCTACGTGACGGCGAAGCGCGCCGCCAAGGCCAAGATCCGCGCGCCGTTCCACACCTGGCGCTTCGGCTGCAAGGACGACTACGAGGCGAAGCTGCCCGACATCAACAAGGAGTTCCCGAAGACCGAGAACGCCCCGCTGCAATATTGGGAACGCCACGGCGCCGATCTGCCCGGCAAGCTGATCGACGACAAGGGCAAGCCGATCGACGACCTGCCGGTGACCTTCGTGTCGTGGCGCGATGCGAACGAGTTCGCCGGCTGGCTCGGCATGCGGCTGCCCAGCGAGGCCGAGATGACGCGCGCGATGCGCGGCGACGGCACCCACACCTGGCCGACCGCGGTGCCCGGCGATGCCGCGACCGATGTCTACACGGTCGAGCTGCTGAAGAAGCTGCAGATGTTCAACTCGCGCGACCAGGTGCTGAAGCCGGTCGGCACGGTGCAGGCCGCGGTCGGACCGTTCGGCCACGTCGACCTGTTCGGCCAGGTCTGGCAGCTGGTCGGCGATCTCGGCTACCGGCCGATCCACGGCGCCGAGGTGTTCGCCGACGAGTGGAAGAAGCTGCAGAAGGACAAGGTCGGCGCCCTGCTGAAGTCGCCGCCGAGCTGGCGCGACGACCGGGTCGTCGCGAAGGGCGGTTCCTATCTGTCGTTCAGCGAGCCGATCCAGCTGTTGATCGACGCCCGCGCCCCGATGCTGACGATCGAAGTGTTCGAGAGCCTCGGCTTCCGCCTCGCGAAGAGCCTGAAGCCCGGCTACGACATGTTGTTCTCGCTGCTGCGCGGCAGCTACAACCGCAACCCGTTCGCCGACCAGCAGGAGGTCGACCTGGCCGCGCAGATCGGGGCCGAGCGCTACGAGCTGGCCGCCGACGGCTTCCCGAGCGACTACCAGGCGATCTCGTTCGCGCCGGTCAACTGGCTGTCGAAGGAGAAGAACGCCGACCTCGCCAAGCTGCTGGACCGCTCGCACACGTCGCCGCTGCTGATCGGCACGCTGGCGACCACGTCGGCTCTGCTGGAGCCGAAAGCCCCCGCCGGTCTCTACTCGGTGCTGTATCGCAAGGAGGGCGTGCCGAAGGAGCTCGTCGACGCGATCAAGCTCGGCCACAAGGAGCTGAAGCAGAAGGCCAAGGAAGACAAGGCCAAGGACGAGCCTGCCGAGGAAGAAGCCGGCCCCAAGAAGGACAAGAAGGGCAACTGGCGCGACATCACCAGCCGGTTCGGACTCACCGAGGAGGACATCGCCGCCAAGGACGCCGCCGACGGAAACATCAAGTTCGTCCGCATCGACGGCATCGAGATCCCCATCAAGGACGCGTGCTTCCTGCTGCACAGCAACGACGGCAAGGTCGCCGGCATCGTCACCGCCCCCAACGCCAAGCCGGCGGTCGGCGCGGCCCTGGCCGGCACCATCGCGCTCGGCGCGGACGCCAAGGGCAAGGCCGCGGCCAAGCTGCACTTCAGCCTGCCGCTGCAGCAGGGCGGCAAGAAGATGGTCGAGGTCCAGCTGCACCTGCTGCTCGATCGCGACGCGCCGGCCGCCGACAAGCCGTGGCGGCTGCCGAAGTGATGCCGAACTGATGGCCACCGGTCCCGCGGCCGGCACAGGTCGCGGTCGGCGAATGCCGATGGAAGGCTTGCCTCGGTGTCGGCCGAGTGCGGAAGCTCTCGCCTCCCCCACCACCACGACTTCGCAGGATCCGCCAGTGACCGCTCCGTTCCATCCCGACGCCAAGACCAAGATCAACGACAAGGCCAAGGCGGCCTTCTTCGTCCAGGACTACGCCGGCCGCACCACCATCGACGGCGTGCAGATCGTCGAGCTGAAGCGCTTCAACGACGACGGCGGCGCCATTACCGAGCTCGGGCGCCTGACCGCCGGCATGCACGGCCAGCTGCCCGGCTTCGAGTGCAAGCAGATCAACTACTCGGAGATGGAGCCGGGCGCGATCAAGGCGTTCCACATGCACCACCGCCAGACCGACGTCTGGTACGTGCCGCCGTGCGACAAGCTGCTGCTGGTGCTGCACGACTGCCGCCAGGGCTCGCCGACCGAGGGCAAGACGATGCGGTTCGTGCTCGGCGACGGCAAGGACCGCCTGGTGCGCATCCCGCCGGGCGTCGCCCACGGGGCCGGCAACATAGGCCAGCGCACCGGCCGCATCATCTACATGGTCGACGTGCAGTTCTCGGCCACACCCGGCGAGTGCGACGAAGGCCGGTTGCCGTGGGACTACCTCGGCGCCGACATCTGGGAGATCGTGCGCGGCTGATCGCAGCGGCGGCGCGCCCGGCAGCCACCGTCACAGCAGCGGCGAGAACAGCCCGCAGATGCCGTCGATCGCGCGCGCCCACGGCCGCACCGGCAGATCGGCGACCGTGATGCGCCGGAAGTCGGCGCGGCGCCGATCGATCGTCGCCTGCACCTCGGCCGCCAGCGCCGTGGCATCGATCGCCACCGCAGCGAGCTCGAAGTTCAGGTTGGCGCTGCGCAGGTCCATGTTGGCGCTGCCGACCACCACCGTGCGCGCATCGACGACCAGCAGCTTGGCGTGGTTGTACTCGCGCACGGTCTCGTAGATCTCGACCTCGGCCTCGAGCAGGCGCCGGTAGTGGCTGCGCTGCGCGTGATAGAGCACCGCCGCCTCGGTGGCCGGACCGTTGGTGTAGACGCGGACCCGCACCCCGCGCGCACTCGCCAGCTGCAGCGCGAACAGCAGCGTCGGCGGCGGCACCAGATACGGCGAGCTGAGCTCGACCGAAGTCACCGCCTCGCCGATCGCCTGCACGACCGCGTACCAGAGGTCCGACTCCTCACGGTCGGGGCCGCTGCAGACGATGCCGACCGCGGTGTCGCCGGCCGTGCGCACGGCCGGCACGAAGGTGTCGGCGAGCACCTCCTCGGTCGCCGTGCACCAGTCCTCGACGAACACGTCCTGCAGCCGGTCGACCGCCGGCCCGCGCAGTTCGACCATCGCGTCGAGCCAGCGCCGCTGCTGCCCGAAGCGGTCGGTGAAGTACTCGTCGCCGACGTTGCGGCCGCCGGTGAACCCGACCTCGCCATCGACGACCAGCAGCTTGCGGTGGTTGCGCAGGTTCATCGTGAACGGCCGCCGCTTCCACAGCAGCGGCAGGAAGGGCTCGGCGCAGCCACCGGCGGCGCGCAGTTCGGCGAGGTGACGGGCCTTGAGGCCGAAGCTGCCGATCGAGTCGTAGAGCAGCCGCACCGTGACGCCGGCCCGGGCCGCTGCCGTCAGCAGCGCGAGGAAGCGCAGCCCGGCCTGGTCGGGGCGGAAGATGTAGACGGTGCAGTGCACGTGCCTCCGGGCGGCGCGGATCGCCTGCTCGGCCCGCTGCAGGAACTCGTCCCCCGACGGCAGCCAGACCAACGCGTTGCCGCCGACCAGCCCCGAACCGTCGGCGCCCGCCAGCAACGCGGCGAGCCCGCGCCGCGCCGCCGGCGGCTCCCCGGCTCCGCGCGACCGCGGCCGGACCTCGCGCAAACGGGCGCCGCGCACGCGCAGCCGGCGCAGGCGACGCAACTGCAGCCGCCGCGGCAGCAGGTAGTAGAGCAGCAGCCCGATCCACGGCGCGGCGAGGATCACCAGCATCCACAGCAGCGTGCTCGACGGCGAGCCGCCGCGCACCAGCACGCGGTAGACGAACACGACCGCGAGCAGTTCGCCGAGCAGGGCGATCGCCAACAGGAACGGCTGCCAGGAACCGTCGGCCGCGGCGACCGCCAGCACGGCGATCACCGCAGGTCGCTGGGCATCGTGCCGGCGTTGGTGGCGACCAACGGCAGCGTGCGGCGTTCGCAGACTCCGGCCGCGTTGCGCACCTCGACGGTCAGCACCAGGTACTGGCCGTACATGCCCTGCTGCGGATCGCGGCCGAGTGGCAGATCGAGGTCGATGGAGCCGCGCCAACCGGGTGCGATGGTCAGCGGCTGCATCGACGTGTACGGCAGGCGCGGATCGCCGACACCGGCCGAGCCGTCGATCGAGCGCAGCAGCACCTCGCCGATCGCGAGCCGCGACACGGTGGCCTCGGGGCCGACGCGAACTTCGACCGGCTGGGCCGAGGCGTTCTCGACGGCGACCGCGATGCGGGTCTGGGCCCGATGCAGATCGAGCTGCAGCCGCGCGCCGTGGGCCTGCGTCTCGTAGGCGCCGGCCCCGCGCACCGTCCAGTTGGTCGGCCCATCCTGCTCGAACCGCAGCCAGGCCTTCGGGGCCGGCGTGTGGCAAGCCGCCAGCAACAGACCCAACGCACCAACCAACGACATCTTGACCATGATGAGCTGTAGTCTCGGTGAACGCGCCGCCGCCACGGCGCTGTCGCGACGATACCCGCCCCGACCGGCCCACTTCCAGCGATGCGCGGCGAGCGCATCCGGTAGCGGCTCGCGGCGGCACCGCGAGCAGGCATCGCCGGGGACGATGCCGGGCGCGGCGACGCCCCGCGGAAAATGACTCCGCCCGCGATGCTCGGGGCACCGCGGGCGGAGGTGTGGAGCCGATGGTGGGACTCGAACCCGCGACCTATGCTTTACGAAAGCATTGCTCTACCAGCTGAGCTACATCGGCAGGCAACGGGCCGAAGAGGTTAGCGAGGGAGCGGGCCGAGATCCAGGCCCATTCGCAGGATGCCGCGCAAGTTCGCGGCGCGTGGGCCCGGCCCGCAGCGGACCGGCCCCCACCAACGACAACGGCCGCGACGTGCGTCGCGGCCGTTCGGTTCGGGCCTGCAGCCGCGCCGGCGGCCGGCGCGGCGCGTGCTGGCTCAGCCTTCGGTGCTGCCGGCGGCCGGCGCAGCGATGCGGCTCAGCTTCTTCAGCAGCTCGGCCTTCTTGGCCGGGTCGAGGCTCGCCTTGCCGAGGGCTACCGCGATCGCGGTGCGCACCCCGACGTCGGTGTTGCCGTCCATCGCGCTCATCAGCGCGGCGGCGACGTCATCCGAGCAGCTGCCGGCGCGGCCGACGATCAGGCCGATCGCCTCGGCCGAGGCCTTCTTCAGCTCGACGCTGCCGGTGCCACCCAGGGCGGCGACCAGCGCGGGCAGCTCGGCGGCCGAACCGGCCAGGCCGATCGACTTGGCGGCGGGCACCGAGATGGCGTCGCTGCGGTTGAGCTGCAGCGCCAGGTTGGCGAGCGCGCCGCCGATCACACCCTTGTTGCCGGCCATAGCCAGCAGCGCGGTGCTGGCCTTGGACGCGAACGCCTCGGCGCGCGCGCCGACCGGGTTGCTCTGGCCTTCCAGCGCGGTGTTGACCGCGGCGACCAGGCTCTCGCCGGTCAGCGGCGCCTTGACGATGCCGACGCCTTCGCCGAAGCGGGCCTTGGCCGCCTCTTCGTCCTTGGCGATCACGACGATCTTCGTGTTCGCCATGCGCGGGTCCTTCTTGATGTTGCCGATCACGTCCTCGGGCAGACGGTCGGGCAGCACCTCGTTGATGACGACGACGTCGACGCTCGGGTTGTTAAGCAGGCTGCGCATGCCGTCGAGGCCGTCGACGCTCGAGTCGACCGCCTGGCCCTCCAGCTTGCCGACCGACGCGACCGCCGCTTCCGAATCGAGGGTCGGCGCGATCACGTGGATCGTGCGGACCGCCTGCTCGGTGACGGCCTGCGCCAGCACCTGCACGACCTTGTCGGCCGCCGGGACCGCGGCGCCACCGCTGGCTGCGACCAGCGCTTCGGCCGCCGCGTAGCGGACCTGCTTGTTGCTGCTGTCGAGCGCCGCCATCAGCGAGCTCTGGCCGATGGTGTCGACGGTCTCGACGGTGGCGAGCGCGCGGGTCGCTTCGATCGCGACCGGCGCCAGGCCCGAACGCACCGACGCCTCGAGCGCCGCGCGCAGCGAATCGACACCGCCGGCGAGCGCCGCGATCTTCAGCTCGGCCGCGACCGGCTCGAGCGCCTTGGCGGCTTCGTCGCCCTGCGCGATCGAGGCCTCGATCAGGTTGACCTGCGCCAGGTTGGCCTGCGCCAGCATGGTGCGGGCCGGCAGGCTCGACGGCGCGATGCGCACCGCTTCGGCGGCGACCGCCTTGGCCAGCTCGCTCGGATACAGGTTGGCCGGCACGTCGGTGGCGACCAGCTTGTCGTCCTTCAGCGACCAGACCACTTCGCTGTAGCCACCCGGGGTCACGTTGCCCTTCAGGTAGTCGAGCGACTGCGCCAGCATCAGGTCGACCGGCGCGCCGTTGGCCGGCTTCTTGGCCAGGAACTTGCGCGCGATCTCGCTGATCCCGGCGCGCGAATCACTCGCGAGCTGGGCCATCGCCGGCAGCGCGCGGCTGTCGCCGATGTGGTAGAGCGCGGCGGCGACGTTCTGCACCGCCAGCTGGTTGCTGCTGTTCAGCGCGACCAGCAACGGCAGCACCGCGGCGCTGCGGATCTGCTGCAGCGCGCTGATGGCCTGGATCTGCCCCTCTTCGTCGTCGGCATTGCCGAGCTTCTCGAGCAGGGCCGGCACCGCGAACTCGCCGTGCTCGGCGATCAGCTTGTTGACGGCCGACTGACGGGTCGGGAAATCACTGTCCTTCGCGGTCGCCGTGGCGACCAGGCCCGCGATCACCGCTTCGTCGCGGAGCCGCGCCTTGGTGTCGACCTTGGCGCGCTCGAGGATCGACTGGGCGATCTTCTGCACTTCGCCCTGCGTGGTCATCAGCAGGTACCACTCGTCCTGCGACACCGACTTGTAGTAGGCGAGCGCATCCGCATTCGACGGATCAGCGGCGAGGATCTCGCGCAGCTTGGCGACCGCATCGTCCTTCTTGTTCAACCGCAACAGCGTGACGGCTTCCTGCAGCGGCGTGTCCTGCGCCAGGACGGGGCCACCGACGACTGCGGCCACGGCGGCCGCAAGGAGAGACTGGGAGAACGAGCGGGCCATGAAAC
>JALORC010000153.1 GCA_025459175.1 Planctomycetota bacterium
TCGGCGACTGACGCCCGGGTGCTGCCTCAGCGGCGATCGCGCCGACGGATCCAGTAGTCCGGATGCGCGGCGTGCAGCAGCGTGTGGCCGCACAGCCCGCACCACGCCGGCAGATCGACCGGCGCCGCCGGATCGCGCGCGGTGACGCGCAGCACCGCTCCAGACGCCATCTCGGCGAGCTGGAAGCGCAGCTCGAGCACCAGATCGCCGCAGCCGAGATCGCCGGCGTCGTAGTGCGCGACGGCGTCGGGCACGGCTGCGCCGAGTTCGTTCGCGACGGCGACACCGGGCGGCGTCGATGTCGACACCGACGCCGCCTCGGCCGCCGGCACCACACACGCCGGCAGCGAGTCCGCACCGTTGCCCTCGCGCTGCCCGGCCGCGCGCCAGACATGCAGGAAGCAATCACGCCGCGTGATCCACTGCAGCGCCCGCCCCACCATCGACGCCACACCCTCCCCGGTCTCCGCGGCGAGGCAGCGCGCGCAGCGCGGCGCATGCTGGCAGCCGAACACCACCGCGAGCACCGCACCATGTCCGCACAGCGGCGCCCCACAGCCGCGGCACGACTGCTGCTCGACCAGCGCCAACCGCTGCTGCAGCGCCCGCGTGCGTTCGGCGAGATCGGCGGGATCGAGGTCGGAGTCGTCGTCGGGGATCGCTGGTTGCATCACGGGAACAGTGCGGCGCCGCCGCGCCAGGGGGCAAAGTCGACACACGCTACCCGCTCGACCCTCCACCGTGCCTTCGCTCTAGTGACGGCATGAAGCACGAGGTGCGCGCGATCCCACCGGCCCCGCGGCGAACGCGGCTGCGGCCGCTGTTCGCGCACCGTTGGCCGCTGCTGGCGATCGGCGGCCTCGCCACCGTGCTCGGCCTGCTGGTCGCCTGGGCGATGTTCCTGCAGGCCGGCGGCCTGCCGCGCGACCAGGCCCGCCTCGACCAAGGCCCGGTCGTGCGCGCCACCGGCATCATCGGCCCGATCGATTCGCCCGTGTTGTGGAACGGCCGGCGCTGGCAGCTCGTCAGCTACAAGTTCGTGATGGACGGCCGCACTTTCGCCGGCAGCTCGTTCGGGCCCGCTGGCCGCTTCGCGGTCGAGGATCGCGTCGACATCGAACTGCTGCCCGACGCCCCGCACGTGAACCGCGTGGTCGGCGGCCGCCTGCTGTTCGACGCGCCGTGGACGCATGCGCGGTTCTGGCTCGGGCTGTTGGCGGTGCCCGGGGCGCTGCTGCTGCTCGGCTGGCTCGCCGGGGTGTTCCAGCTGCGGCAGGTGCTGCTGCACGGCGACGTGTCGACCGGCCAGGTCGAACAGATCCGCGCGGTGCGCTGGATGCTGCCGGAGATGCTGCGGGTCGACTACACGTTCCGCGACCATCGCGCGGTGATCCGCCACGGCCGGCACTGGGTGCGGGTGCACGGCGAACTCGGCGCGCGGCTGCGCGCACAGCTGGAGAGCGGCAAGCTCGAGCCGATGCCGGTGCTGCACGACCGGCGGCTGCCGCAGTGGAACCGCATGGTGCTGCCGCAGGACTTCCTCGCCGACCCGACGGCGGTCGCCGAGCTGCCGCACGACGTCGGGTGATGGCGGATCTGACTGATCTGGCCGCGGCGGTTGTGCATTCGGCACCACCGGTGCACGATCCTGCTGTGCTGACGACTGCGACCGCCGCCCAGCGCCTGCCTCACACCTGAGGCGGAGCCTGCCCGACCCCACGGTGCAATGCCGTGCCGGGTCGAGGGGCCGGTCGGCCTCGCTGAGCCGCAGTTCGCGGTTCGGCACCCTCGACAAGCACGTCCCTCGGAGCAACGTCTCCTGAGCTCTGCACGGTGGGGAGCCCCTCTCTGCTCCCGAACCGTCGGACCCCTCCATGAAGAACGTGCTCATCCGAGCGAGCGCGGCTGCGGCCGCCCTCGCGTTCTCTTCCCATGCCCTGGCCCAGAACTGTTATCCGGGCTTCCAGCAGTGCTGGAGCTTCGCGCCGCGCGGCTCCGAGGTCGATCGTGTGCCCACCGGGCTGTCGCTGCGCAGCAAGGAACTGACGATCACCGGCGACCTGCGCGTGCGCCTGCGCGGCGCCAATGCGCCGAGCGACGCGCCGTACCAGGAAGCCGACCAGCAGGCGACCCGCGCGCGCGTGCAGCTCGGCTTCCAGGCGACCGACAAGGTGCGCGCCAAGGTCGAGTTCTTGTTCGCCGAGTCGTGGGCCGGCTCGGAGAGCTACTCCGACTCGCTCGGCGGCCTGCAGGGCGCGCCGAACGAGCAGTACAACAAGGTTTCGCAGGCCTACGCGCTGTGTGAGGACCTGCTGGGTCTCGGCGAAGTCATCCGCGTCGGCCGCAGCGACTTCTTCCTCAGCAACGGCCTGATCCTCGGCAGCTGCGACTTCCTGCAGTTCCCGTCGACGTTCACCGGCGCGTGGGCCGGCCGCAAGTTCGGCCCGGTCGAGGTCGAGGGCTTCTTGTTCGACGACTACGGCCCACTGCAGAACGGCAACCTGCGCGACGGCACCCGCTTCGCCGGTGGTTCGGCGAAGTGGACGGTCAGCGAAAACGGCCCGGTCGGCCTGCTCAGCGCCTACTTCCTGACCGGCACCGGTGATGGTGACCTCGGCGCCGGCGTCGCCCCCGCCTACCAGGACTATCGCAACGACAGCTGGTGGGGCCTCGACGGCAAGGGCTCGCTGCCGCTCGGCCTCAACTGGATGGGAGAACTCGCGCAGCGCATCGACGAGGACGACACCGGCGCCGCCGGCGACATCAATCCGCTCGCCTACCGGATGCGGGTCGCCAAACCGGTCGGCGGCGTGGTGACCGAGGTGTCGCTGACCCGCACCGAGAGCGAAGGCTCGCTGCAGATCAACCCCGGCGACTTCAACAGCGCCGGCCTGTTGCACCAGTACGCCGGCGCCTGGCGCAGCGACCTGGACACCTGGCAGCTCGGCTGCGTGCTCGACCCGGGCCTCGATCTCGACGTGACGCTGACCTTCCTGACCCTCGACCACGACGGCGCCAGCGGCGGCGGCATCAACCGCCAGCTCGGCCACTTCGAGAGCAACGCGATCGTCGCCAAGGACCTCGACAACGGCGTGCACATCGCCGCCGGCTACGCGATCGACAACGACGAACGCCAGGTCGGCTACCTGCAGCTGACCGTCTACTTCTGAGCCGGCTCGCCTGCGAGGCGACCCGGCTCAGCGACTGCCGGGACGCCGCAACGCGGGATCCACCAACCGCGAGATCGACGCCACCAGCCCCGCTGCGTCGTCAACTTGGAGACCGGCTCGCCTGCGAGGCGACCCGGCGGTCGCAGACGCACGTTGCATCGCCGCCCGGGGCGCGGCAACGTGCTCGGCATGCTGGCCGTGCCGCCACCGTTCGAGCCCGTGATCCGGACCATCGCGATGCCGGCCGACACCAATCCGGCCGGTGACATCTTCGGCGGCTGGCTGATGGCGCAGATGGACCTCGCCGCCGGCAACGCTGCCACCCGGCGCGCGCGCGGCCGCTGCGCCACCGTCGCGGTCGAGGGCATGACGTTCCACCGCCCGGTGCTGGTCGGCGACGAAGTCAGTCTCTACGCGACCATCGAGAAGGTCGGCCGCACCTCGCTGCGGCTGCGGGTCGAGGCGTGGCGGCGGCCGCGCGCCGAGTCGACGACCGAGGCGGTGACCGAGGCGGTGTTCACGTTCGTCGCCCTCGACGAGGACCGCCGGCCGCGCGTGGTGCCGCCGGAGGAACCGACCGCGCCGTGAGCGAACCCCGCACGGTGCAGGAACTGCTCGGCCCCGGCGGCCCGATCGCCCGCCGTTTGCCCGACTTCGAGGTGCGGCCGCAGCAGGTGCAGTTGGCCGAGGCGGTCGAACGCGCGCTCACCGACAAGCGCCACCTGATCGCCGAAGCCGGCACCGGCACGGGCAAGTCGTTCGCCTACCTGCTGCCGGCGGCGGTGCATGCCGACGCCAATCAGGGCCAGGGCCCGGTGATCGTGTCGACGCGCACGATCGCGCTGCAGGAACAGCTCGAGCACAAGGACCTGCCGTTCCTGCACGCGGTGCTGCCGTTCGAGTGGTCGTCGGTGACCGCGATCGGCCGCGGCAACTACGTCTGCCTGCGCCGCATGCACCTCGCCGAACGCGAGCAGTCGCTGTTCGAGGATCCCGAGAAGCGCGACCAGCTGCAGCGCATCGTGCAGTGGTCGCTGCAGACCAAGGAAGGCACCAAGCAGGACCTGCCGTTCCCGCCGCTGCCCGAGGTCTGGGAAGAGGTGCAGGCCGAACACGGCAACTGCCTCAACCGCGCCTGCAAGCACTTCGACCACTGCCACTGGCAGCGCGCGCGGCGCCGCATGCAGACGGCGCAGGTGCTGATCGTCAACCACGCGCTCTACTTCGCCGACCTGGCGCTGCGCATGGCCGGCGCGTCCTACCTGCCGGCGCACCGCGTCGTCATCTTCGACGAGGCGCACCACCTCGAACGCGTCGCCACCGAGAGCCTCGGCCTGCGCGTCGGTCGCTCGACGATCGGCTGGCACCTCAAGCGCCTGCACGGCCGCCGCAACGAACGCAGCCTGCTCGGGCGGCACGGCACCGCGGTGGCGAAGCTGCTGTGGGAGGAGGCGCACCAGCACAACGAGGGGTTCTTCGCCGACCTCGAGCAGCGGCTGCGCGACGGTGGCAAGGGCGAGGGCCTGGCGCTGCACGACGAGCCGCTCGACGAACCGCTGACGCCGGTGCTGCGCGCGCTCAGCGGCGAACTGGCGACCGCGGCGATCCGGATCGAGGAGGTCGACCAGCGCATGGAGCTGCAGTCGCGCGCCAACGGCCTCGACGCGCTGTGTGCGACGCTGCGCGCGCTGTGCACGCCGAACCCCGAGGCGCCGTCGCCGCTGGTGCGCTGGCTCGAACCGTCGCGGCACGGGCCGCTGTTGTGCGGCGCGCCGCTCGACGTGTCGGCGACGCTGCGCCAGCACCTGTTCGGTTCGGGGGTCACGGCGGTGCTGACCTCGGCGACGCTCGGCACCGGCGAGGATCCGGAGTTCCGCTGGCTGCGGCGCCAGCTCGGCCTCGACCAGGCGGCGACGCTCCGGGTCGGGTCGCCGTTCGACTACGACCGCGCGGTCGAGATGGTGATCCCCGAAGGGCTGCCCGACCCGTCGAGCGACGCCAGCGCGTTCCGGCGCGAGGTGCTCGAACACACCGCGCGTCATGTGATCGACAACGGCGGCCGCGCGCTGGTGCTGTGCACGTCGTGGGACTTCGTGCGCTCGCTCGCCGGTGCGCTGCGCGCGCAGCTCGCCGAGCACGGCATCGAGCTCCTGGTGCAGGGGGAGGCGCCGCTGCAGCGGCTGCTCGAACGGAAACGCGCGGAGCCGACCTCGGTGCTGATCGGCACCGACAGTCTGTGGGAAGGCATCGACCTGCGCGGAGACGCGCTGACGCTGCTGGTGATCACACGGCTGCCGTTCCAGAGTCCGGGGCACCCGCTGGTGCAGGCGCGCATGGCGCTGCTGAGGAAGCAGGGCCGCGACCCGTTCGCCGACCATTCGCTGCCGGAGGCGATCCTGAAGTTCCGGCAGGGCTTCGGCCGGCTGATCCGCGGCAGTTCGGATCGCGGCAAGGTCGTGGTGCTCGATCCGCGCGTGCGCACGAAGGGCTACGGGCGGCGGTTCCTGCAGGCGCTGCCGTTCTCGGAGGGGTTCGATCCGACGGGGTGAGCGACAGTGTTTCCGCCACGCATGCCTAGGCCGCCTGGGCCATTCTCGCTCAACTGCGCCTCGGTCGCTGCGGTTGCCCGACATCCTCCTGCAACCACGACCGCACGGCTTCGGCAGATAGTCACTCAGGAACCGCACGAAGGGTGACCTCGAAGCTGTCCTGGGCACCGATATGAATCTGTTGACTCGCAACGACTGCCTCGTCACGTCGGCGCACCAGATCGAGCCGCCAGACACTATCTGCCTCTACCAATCGGTCCATGTACGACGTAGTCGATCGATCCGATTTCCAAGATCCCCCCGACTGACGATACCAAGATACCCACATGTCAGCCGGAGGATAGTCAGCCTCCCCCAGCAGAGCCCTTACCCTGACCCTGGCTCCTGCAATCGTGATGATCTTCGGAGCCCCGCCCGTCTCGATCTTCCCTACCGGATTCGAGAATCCCGACAGCTCCGTTCCACCGACAAACACATTGAATGTTCCAGCTCTCATTCCATGCAGTATGAAGGACCCACTGCTGTCGGTGACGGGGTCCCAGAAACACCCCCCAACGCCGCCGTCCAGGTCATTGCCTACCGTTCGAATGATCGACACGTGCAATCCGGCCAACGGTTGCCCGGCTCGATTGACCAGCTGCGCCGCCAGAGGATCCCTGGGCACGAGTTCCATGACGCCAAGATCGCCACCAAAGGGATGATCCAGGCACGGCCGCACCGCGACCCCGAGTTGTCCATGGAACACCACGACTTGCTCAGCGCGCACCGTGGAGTGAAATCCGACAGCAAATCTCCCGTCCGCGAGAATCCTGTCAAATGCAGTTCGGATCGATCCGTCGGCACTTCGCCCTACGACAGTGACGAATGCTCCCACGACGGATCGGCCCCCACTGAGAACACGGCCGAAAACTCCGTTTCCGGGATGCAGCTGCCAATCGAGTTCCTGAATTGTACTGGCACCCAAGACTACGGTCTTCTTGTCCGGCTGGTAGCCAACACAGGATGCCACGACCACGATCTCGATCCCTGTCGCGGCAAACTCCAAGCGACAGCGATACATCCCGTCATCATCGGTGGCTGCATCGGCGCGCAGGGACACACGATCCCCGATCACACCGAAGACCGCCACTGTAGCCGTCGAAATTGGACGCCCCTCGCTGTTGACTACGCGACCGACCAACACCCTGGAGGCAGGAGAGTCGATCGAGGGATTTCCTGGGCCAGAGTGGGCAGCGCTCACAGGATCGTCAGCCAGGGGGTGACGGATGCTCGGGAGATCGACCTGGGTCGCCTGGTGTACAGCCGGCCCGGATTGCACCCGCCCGGGGTGATGCTCCCGAGCCGCCTCCTGCCACGAATTGGAGAGCAAGATCGCAACCATGAGTGCGATGCAGAGCAATGCGATCCAGGCAGCCAGAACGGCCTTTCGGGCGCGTACAGCCATTTCGCTTCTCAACGAGTCCAGCCTCCCCCGCCGGGTGGACTGCCGTTCCCCTCAACAGTCCCCGCGGTGTGTGCATAATTGCCAACGCCTACGTATACCCACCACAACACACCATCCTTGTGGACCTTGAAGTTCGGTCCGTCCTTCTGCCATGTGTAGACAGCGCCGGACTCCGTGCTCGGTCCGGTGAAGCTCCCGGTGGTCGCATCCTCCACGCCAGCACCGTGAAAGGTTGCCTCAGCTTTGTCCTCGCCGACCGCCGTATCCGACGTTGCCATCAATGGCGCTCGCAGCAATCGACGCAACAGATCAGCAAGCTGGCAATCCTCCGGCCAAGGCGAACACCCATCTCGGGGCTCGCGACTCGGGGGCTCGGACATCTTGATTCCTCCATGATCGCGCCGCCGAGTCTCGCGGAGCCGGGGCGCCTTGTCGAGTGGGTCGAGACGACAGGCTTCAGCTGGTTGCTCCGCGTCAGCTCGATCCGCGCGTGCGCACGAAGGGCTACGGGCGGCGGTTCCTGCAGGCGCTGCCGTTCTCGGAGGGGTTCGATCCGACGGGGTGAGCGAGCCTGCGGCAGCTCATGCAGCGACCTACCGGACGACGCCACCGACGGGCGGGCTCACCTGCAGCGGGAACGACCAACCGGACAGCCCCTTGAACCAGAGCTTCTGATTGCTGATGCCCGGCCCCGCCGGAATCGGCCACGAGACGCTGGCCACCCCCTGTGCATCGGCGAGCAACAAGGTGACCGGGAACGACGTCGCCTCTTGCAGCCACGACGGCTGCACCAGCAGCGGCGCCCACGACTCGGCGGCGAGCTCGGGGCCGGCGAACACCAGCACGAAACCGTTCGCGGTGGTCTGGAAGTCGAGCTGGAAAGTGCCGCCGGCCTGCAGCGGCGCCGGGCGCCCGACCCCCAGCAGCGACGTACCGCTGCCCGACACACCGCACGCCGCGATCGGCGGGGACAGCGTGCACCGCGCCAGTTCCACCGCGCCGGTGATCGTGCAGTGATTGGTTCCGCCGCCCGAGATCTGCGAGTCACTGATCCAGACCGCCCCTCCGGCGGCGACCACACACGACTCCGTGATGCTCCTCAGGTTCAAACGCGACCCCTGGAAGGTCGAGCCCGACAGCCGCAGGCAGTGGCCGTTCGTGAACGGGCCGAGGACCTGGACCTGCGTGTCGACCGCGGTCACGACCGAATCGACGGCTTGGATGCCGGCGAAGCCGGAGAGATATGCAGGGAAGGTGACGACGCAGTTCTGCAGGTGCACGTGCGCGTCCTCGATCCGCACACACGCGGACGGCGCCAGCGCGAGCCCACCAACCTGGCATTCGTCCAGAGTGACCCGACCGTCGCGAATCTCGAGCCAGGTCGACAAGCCGGTCGCCGACAGGTTGGTGAACGTCAGCCCGGTCACGTGCAGCGACTGTCCGGCCGGGGGCGCCAGCAAGGTCCGGGCTTCGTGACTGCACACGAGGCACGGACCGTAGTAGGCCGGGTCCGGCACGATCATGACACTGCCCGGGGACACCGCGCGGATCGTGACACCGACTTCGGCCCGGAATTGCGCATAGGTGCCGGGATACACCTCGATGACGTCGCCGGGCTGGGCAACTGCGAGCGCCTGGCGGATCTGCAGCAGGCCCGACGGCCCCCCCACCACCCAGGTCGATTGCGACGGAATGCCGACGGCGAACACGGCGAACGGACAGGCGAACAGCAGCTTGCGCACGGGCGGAATCCTCCGGAACGGGATGGCGGAACCATAGCAACAACCCTGCCAGGACCGTCGACCGCACGTTCGCCGGACCAGGTCGCAGCCCGCGACAGTTCGGCGGCACCCCCGGCCACTCAGTATCGGCATGATATCATGCCGATAGCCCACCACCATCCAACCGCCATGAACCCGACCTCTCGCGAACGCCTCTACTCGTCCCCCGGCAGCGGGCTCGCCTTCCTGTTCCTCGGCTTCCTCACCCTCGCCACCGGCATCACCCTGCTGGTGGTCGGCGGCCCGTTCCGCCTGATCGGGCTGGTCGGCATCCCGGCGGCGATGCTGATCTTCCGCGGCCTGACCGTCGTGCCACCCAACCACAGCAAGCTGGTGGTGCTGTTCGGCAAGTACACCGGCACCCTGCGCGAGGACGGCTTCTTCTGGGTCAACCCGTTCGCCAACCGCCGCGAGGTCAGCCTGCGCGCGCACAACTTCAACAGCGACAAGCTGAAGGTGAACGACCTGCGCGGCAACCCGATCGAGATCGGCGCCGTCGTCGTCTGGCGCGTGCGCGACACCGCGCAGGCCGCGTTCGACGTCGAGGACTTCGAGTCCTACGTGCAGGTGCAGACCGAGTCGGCGCTGCGCCACATGGCCTCGCTGCACCCGTACGACAGCCCGCACGACGACGCGGTGTCGCTGCGCGGCAGCAGTGAGACCGTGAACCTGGCGCTGCAGAAGGAACTCACCCAGCGCCTGCAGATGGCCGGCATCGAGGTGCTCGAGGTGCGGCTCAGCCACCTCGCCTACGCGCCGGAGATCGCCAGCGCGATGCTGCAGCGGCAGCAGGCCGAGGCGATCATCGACGCCCGGAAGCGCATCGTCGACGGCGCGGTCGGCATGGTGCAGATGGCGCTCGAGCAACTGCACGCGAACGGCGTCGTGCAGCTCGACGAGGAGCGCAAGGCGCAGATGGTCAGCAACCTGCTGGTGGTGCTGTGCAGCGAGCGCGGCACCCAGCCGATCGTCAACGCCGGCACCCTGCACGGCTGAGCCGCGATGGCCGAGGACGACAAGAAGTTCCTGCTGCGCCTGCCGCCGCGCCTGTTCGACGAACTGCGGCGCTGGGCCGAGCAGGACCTGCGCAGCATCAACGGCCAGATCGAGTGGCTGCTGCACCGCGCGCTGCAGGAACGGCTCGGCCGCGATCCACTCGCCGGACCCGACAAGCGCCGCAAGGGCTGAGCGCCGGACGAGCGGGCTCGCCGCGGTCACTTCGCGCGCCAGCGCTTGCCTTCCTCCGGGTTCCCGTTGACCCGATAGGCATCGGCGATCGTGCGGTGCGCCTTGCCCAGCGTCTCGTGCCCGGCCGGCAGCAGCCGCACGAACCGCTCGTACTCCGCCAGCAACAGCGGCTCGGCCTCCTGCCACCGCTTGCTCCACGCCAGGCACGCGCCGTGGTTGAAGCGCATCTGCACCCCGTCGAGATGATCGGGCGCATACACCCAGTGGGTCGCCGCGGCAGCTCGCGCCAACACCGGCTCCGCCTCGGCGAACCGTCCCGCGAGATTGAGCGCCATGCCGAGGTTGTGCAGCGCCTCGAGATGACTGTGGTCCATCCCGCGACCGCCGGCGACGTGGTCGTCGACGATGCCGCGCAGGGCGACGAATGCCTGCTCGCGCTGGCCGCGCTGCAGCATCAGGAACGCCCGGTTGTTGCGCTGCGCCAGGGTGTTCGGGTGCAACGGCCCGAACACGCGGGTGGTATCCTCGATCACCGCCGGGAACAGCGCCTCGGCGGCATCGAGGTCGCCCGCTTCCAGCATCGCCGTCACCTGCGCCGCCGCCATCGCGCAGTGCAGCTTGTGGTCACCCGGCAGATGCTCGCGCACCTCGGCCAGCCCCCGCGCCGCCGCCGCCTTGGCCTCGTCGTGGCGACCGAGACTGCTCGCCGCGCTCACGGTGTACCTGTCGCCCTGCATCGCGGTCCGGCGATCACCGTGCTGCAGGCCGAACTCGCGCAAGCGGGCCGCGGCGGCGAGCAACTCCGGATACGCCTGCCGATCGGTGAGATGCGCACAGTGCGTGTAGAGCACCTTGGCGCGCACCGCCGGACGGGCCCCGGCACTGGCCGTCACGGCCTGCTCGACCAGCTGCTGCCCTCGTTCACGGTCGCCGGTCATGTAGAGCACGCGACCGAGATCGGCCACGAGCAACAGCCCGTGCTCGCGCCAGGCGTCGACATCGCCGAGGGTCGCGTCCTGGGGCATCGACAGATACAGCGCATGCGCCCGCTCCAGCTCACGCCGCGCCTCGTCGAACCGGAACAACCGCTGGTAGGCGTTGCCTCGCACCTCGCGCACCATCTGCTCGACCAGCGGCTCCCCGGTGTCCTTCTCGTCGAAGCTGGTGGCGTCGAGCAGTTCGTGGACCTCGAGGTCGCGGCTGGCGACGGTGTCGTCGATGCCGTCGAACAGGCCGGTGACCACCCGCAGCACCTCGCGGCTGACCTCGTTGGCGCGGACCGCCTTGCGTTCGCGATCGCGCGCCTCCTCCTTGGCCACCTCGGCAGCCTGCCGCGCCAGCTCGGCGATCTGCCGTTCGCGGCGGGCGACCTCGCCGGCCGCGATCGCGACCGCTTCCCCGGCGCGGGCATCCTCGGCGCCCCGCCACAGCCCGTAGATGCCGACCCCGAGCCCGATCGAGAGCGCGGTGGCGATCGCGACCCCGACCCGGTGGCGACGCACGAACTTCTGCAGGCGGTAGCCCGGACTCGGCGCCCGCGCCGCGACCGGCAGATGGCAACGGAACCGCTGCAGGTCGTCGACCAGCGCGTCGACGGTCGGGTAGCGACGCTGCGGGTCCTTGGCCAACGCGCGCAGCACGATCCAGCCGAGATCCGCCGGCAGATCGGGCCGCGCCGCGCGCGGCGCGCGCGGTTCCTGCTCGAGCACCAGCCGGGTGACCTCGGTCCACGACTTGCCGGTGAAGTCGAACGGTGGCTGCTCACACAGCAGGTGGTACAGCAGGCCACCGAGCGCGTAGACATCGCAGCCGGTGCCGATCGCGTCCGGGCGACCGCGCAGCTGCTCCGGAGCCATGTAGTGCAGCGTGCCCACGATCTCGCCGGTCAGCGTGCGCCGGCCGTGCTCGCTGCCGAGCGCGCGGGCGATGCCGAAGTCGATCAGCTTCAGCGCGCCGTCGTCGCCGACCAGCACGTTGCCCGGCTTCAGGTCGCGGTGCAGCACCCCGCGGCGATGGCCGTAGGCGACCGCATCACACAGGCGCAGGAACAGATCGAGCCGGGCGGTGCGGTCGAGCCGCGCCGACGCAGCCCACGCGAGCACGTCGCGCGCGCCGTCGACCAGTTCCATCGCCAGCCACGCCGTGTCGACCCCACCGAGCGGCGTCGTGCCGGCCTCGTAGAAGGTCGCGATCGCCGGGTGGTTCAAGGCGGCCAGCACCTGCACCTCCTGCTCGAACCGCCACCGCTCGGCGGCGGTGCGAGAGCCGTGCGCGAGCAGCTTCAGCGCGACGCGGCGATCGGGGTCGTGCTGCACCGCCTCCCAGACCGCTCCCATGCCACCGCTGCCGAGCGGCCGCACCAGTTCGAAGCGACCCAGCCGCGTGCCCGCCGTCACCTGCCGTTCGGTCGTGCTCCGGCTCGGCTCCCGCTCGAGGAACGCGCCGGCCGCCGCGTCGTGCTGCAGCAGTTCGCGCAGCTGCCGCACCAGCTCCGGATCGGTGAGCTCGAGTTCGCGTAGCCGCTGCTCCCGCTGCGCTGCCGACTGCGCGAGCAACGCCTCGAACTCGCCGCGCACCCGCCGCATGCTCACGCCGACCCACCCTCGAGCTGGCGGCGCAGCTGCGCCCGCGCGAAGCGCCAGCCACGTTCGACGGTCGACTCCGAGACCCCTTCGAGCGTGGCCACCTCGGCGTTGGTCATGCCGCCGAAGAAGCGCATCTCGACCCAGCGCGCGAGGTCGGCATCCGTGCGCGCGAGTTCCTGCAGCGCCGCATCGAGGTCGAGCAGATCGACCTCACCGGCCTCGAGGAACGCGACCGACTCGTCGAGCGGCGTCTGCTGCAGATCGCCACCGCGCTTCTGGCTGCGCTTGTGCCGCACGTGGTCGACCAGCACGCTGCGCATCGCTTTGCCGGCGACGCCTAGGAAGTGCCGGCGCCCGGTGAAGTCGGCGCCGCTCCCGACCAGCTTCAGCCACGCCTCGTGCACCAGCGCGGTCGGCTGCAGCGTCTCGCCCCGCATGCCGCGCAACTGGCGGGCGGCCATCGCCCGCAGTTCGCCGTAGACCAGCTCGCACAGCCGGCCACGGGCGTCGTGCTGGCCCTCGGCAATGCGCTGCAGCAACAGCGTGACTTCACCGGGCGGAGGCTGGGTCATGGGCGAGGCACCGGGCGCCTGGCCCGGTCGACCGAGCATAACCGGGCCGCGCGGCAGAACTGCGCGAGGGCATGACGGCAACGGCGTGCGGATCGCGTGTGAGGGGTGTCCATCC
>JALORC010000059.1 GCA_025459175.1 Planctomycetota bacterium
GAGCGGTGACGCTGGGTCAGATCGCGGACGTTCTGTCTGCGCGAGGGGAGCTGGATGAGGCGCTGCGGATTCGGCGAGAAGAGGAGCTGCCGGTGTACGAGAAGCTGGGGGACGTGCGTTCGCGAGCGGTGACGCTGGGCAAGATCGCGGGCGTTCTGTCTGCGCGAGGGGAGCTGGACGAGGCGCTGCGGACTCTGCGCAATGAGGTGCTACCGACCTTCGACAAGCTGGGGGCCGTGCGTGAGCGAGCGGTGACGCTGGGTCAGATCGCGGACGTTCTGTCTGCGCGAGGGGAGCTGGACGAGGCGCTGCGGATACGGCGAGAAGAGCAGCTGCCGGTGTACGAGAAGCTGGGGGACGTGCGTGAGCGAGCGTTGACGCTGTGTAAGATCGCGGACGTTTTGTCTGCGCGAGGGGAGCTGGACGAGGCGCTTCGGACTCTGCGCAATGAGGTGCTACCGACCTTCGACAAGCTGGAGGACGTGCGTTCGCGTGCGGTGACGCTGGGTAAGGTCGCGGACATTCTGCGGGCTCAAGGCGATTCAGGCGGTGCGTTGTCGGCGGCGAGCGACTGGCTGCAGGGTGTGCAGCGCCTCGGCGATTCCCGCGAAATCGCGGTGGCGCAATTCAACATCGCGCAGATCGAGCTGCGGTCTGGCAAGCACGACGGCGTGTTGGAACGGTTGGCCGACTCGTTTGCCCGCATGCGGACATTGAGGATCCCCGAGGGTGTTGCGGCCGTCGGCGAGTTCCTTGGTACGATCCTGGCGCAGATCCAGCATCCGCAGGCTCGCCAGGTATTGCTGGAAGCTCGAGCCGCCGCGACCGCGCGTGGGGACCAGCAGGCGGTTGCACGCTTGAGCGCGCTGATCGAGTGACGGTCCTGCTCGACGGGGCGAGGTCGCTCCGCGCGCATACAAGCGCGATCTGAACCGGGACCCGAGTGGCCAGTGGAACCTGCCCCCCAGTGCCACCCGCTGCGTGTTCGCGCGGGGTCGAGGTGGTGGGGTGTCCATGAAGGCCCGGGGAACCCGACGATTGGCAACCAGCCCAGCGTGCTGAGGTCGCTCAGCGCGACCAGTCGATGCGCTCGAACATTGCCAGCAGCCGCTGTGCATGCGGCGCATGGCAGTGCCGGACATGGGCGATCCGACCGCGCAGGTGCGCCCGCAGATCGCCAACGCCGGCGCGATTCTGCGTGCTCGGGCCGTGCAGCACACAGTTGTGCAACTGCGCCTCGAGCTGATCGCGTTCGCCGCGCGACATCGCGGCGTGCACGTTCAGCACGAGCCCGGCGGCGTGCTGGCGGGTGCCCTGCCGCATGCGGCGCGTCTTGGCCGCCGCCAGCGTGAAGCCTTCCTGCGCCACGATCTTCGCGACCCACTCGGCGCAGCGCGCACTGCCGCGTGCAAACTCCACATCGCCACTGAACAACAAGTCGTCGGCATACCGCGTGTAGCAGGCACCGAACCGCCGCGCGAGCCCATCGAGCCGCGCATCGAGCCGGAACGCGACCAGGTTGGCCAGCGCCGGACTGCTCGGCGCACCCTGCGGCAGGTGCAGTTGCCGCAGCCGTTCGTGCAGCGCCGCACCCGCAGTGCCGGCGTGCAGCAGTACGTGCAACAGCGGCGCCGGTGTCGCCACGGTCGCGATCGCGGCCAGCTGCTGCGCGACATCGACCGGATACCCGAGCGCCGAGAAAACCGCGCGCACCCGCCGGCGCGTGATGCTGGCGAAGAAGTCGCGCAGGTCCAACCGCAGCACGCACGCCCTGCCGCGGTGCGGCGCCGCGAAGGTGGTGATGCCGCGGCCGCGCACGAAGCCGTGCGCGGCGGGATGGGCGGGCACGTGGTCGATCAGCCCGTGCAGCAGTCGCTGCTGGATCTGCTTCAGCCCCGGCTTCGGCGCCTCGATCAACCGCGGTGGTCCACTGCGGCGCGCGATCCAGCGGCGGTGGTAGTGCAGCAACCGCGAGGACCGCGGCTCGGGATCGGCGCGGAACGTGCGCGTCCAGGCCAGCAGCCGGTCGAGGTCGATGCCGAGCCACGCCGCCAGTTCGGTCGGCGTGCCGAGTGCCGGCAAGGTGGCCGGTTGCGGCACACCCGGCAGCGGCAGCATCACGGCGCGAGGTCGTTCGGCCAGTTCGAGCTGGTCCGTGCCGGCCGCGCGCCGCAACCGCCGGCGCCCCGCCAGGTCCGTGCACAGCGCCGCGAGGCGCGGTGCGGCGCGATGGCGCGCGAACAGCACCGCCGCCAGCCGATCGAGTCCGCGAGCGCCGGGCGGGCACATCGCGTGCAGCACCGCGGCGATCGCCGGGCGCGTCCACGGCCGCGCCAGCAGTTCGCGCGCGAGGCACCGGGCGAAAGGTTCGGTCGTGGTCGGCATGCGCGGGGGAGAGACCGTGCTCCGGCGGGTCGGTCGGGCGTGGGGAAATGGCCGTGGAGCGGCCTGCACTCCACGCAGCGAAAGGTGAGTTGCGAATCTGCCCCGGGGTAGCCCCGGAGAAGGCAGGTCGGAGCCGGAGCTGCGACTGCCTCGGCCCGGAGCACGGTCGATTGCGACGATCCGCGGGCCTGTCGGCGTTGTCCAGTGCCTTCGGCGTCGCACGCGTGGTCCCGCACCACGTGCTTGGTGTGGTGCGCCTGCCAGGCCGTAGCGCACAGGCGCACAGGCGCACACCCGAGCCCTGGACCGTCGGCGCTTCCGATGCGATCATCCCACGGCCCTGGGAGCCATCGCGGGAATGTCGCGCCAGCTGGCGCGCCCGGTTGGCCGAGACCGACCTGAGGAGTTCTCATGCGCCGTTTCGCGAGTCTGTGGATCGTTCCTTCCTTCGCCGTCGGGCTGGTGGCCCAGGCCTCGCCCCGCATCGTGGGCGTTGGCGGTAGCACGTTCGACACAGCGCTGCATTCGACCGCCGTCACGGACGTCGCTGCCGGCACATTTCTGTCTGCAGCGGTTCGCAGCGACGGTTCGATCGCGGCGTTGGGTGGGGGATATCTGGGTTCGACCTCGGTGCCGCCGCTGCCGGCCGGCGTGGTCGCCACGCAGGTGGATTGCGGGGGGGGCCAGATGGTCGCCCGACTCTCCGACGGGTCGGTGATTGCCTGGGGCGGCAACAACTCCGGCGAATGCGACGTGCCGCAGCTGCCGGCGGGCCTCGTCTACACGGCGGTGCGAACGGGCAGCGATCACTCGCTCGCACTGCGCAGCGATGGTTCGCTGGTGGCTTTCGGCGACAACTCCGTAGGCCAGCGCAACGTGCCGGTCCTGCCCGCCGGGGTCACCTACACAGGCATGGATACCGGGTATGCTCACAGCCTGGCGCTGCGCAGCGATGGTGCGATAGAGGCCTTCGGCTTCAACGCGGCCGGGCAGTGTGTCGTGCCGCCGTTGCCGGCCGGCGTGACCTACGTGCAAGTCTCGGGCGGCGGCAATCATTCCATCGCGTTGCGCAGCGATGGCGTGCCGGTGGCATTCGGCGACAACGCGGTGGGGCAATGCAACCTGCCGGCACTGCCGATCGGCACCACCGCCGTCGCGGTGGCCGCGGGCCGTGATCACAGCTTGATCCTGGTCAGCGATGGCACCGTGTTGGCGTGCGGCGACAACTCGCGCGGCCAGCGCAATGTGCCGCCGCTGCCGACCGGTCTGCAGTACGTGCAGATCGATGCCGGCTATCAGCACAGTGTCGCCCGCCGTTCCGACGGCCGGTTCGTCGGCTGGGGCACCAACGATTCCAGCCAGTGCAACAGCCCTGAACTGCCGAACGGGGTGCCGATCGTCAGCTTGACGATGGGTTCCTACCACCAGGGATTGCTGCTCGCCGACGGTTCGGCGCGGCTCTGGGGCTCCAACCTCAGCGGCGAGACCCTCGGGTCGACGCAGCCAGGCCTGTGGTCTCGCCTCGCCGCCGGGGCGCGTTTGACCGTCGGGCTCACTGCCAACGGTTCCTTTCTGGCCTGGGGCAACCTCGGATCGTTCCAGTTCCCACCCGCCGGTGCCACGTACGTCGATCTGCGCCTTGGCAATCTGCACGGCTTCCTGCAACGCAGCGATGGCACCTGGATCGGCTTCGGGGTAGCGGCCCAGATCGGCATTCCGGCGCTGCCCGCGGGCACCTCGTGGCTCGATCTCGACGGCGGCGCCGCCTATTCGGTCGGCCTGCGCAGTGACGGCGTGATCGTGCCGTTCGGCTCGTTGCCGCACGGGCTCGCCGCGGTGCCACCGCTCCCGGCCGGACGCACCTACGTGGCCGTCGCCGCCGGCCAGCAGCACGCGCTGGCGTTGCGCAGCGACGGCGAGGTCGTGGCCTGGGGCTCCAACAGCTTCTTGCAGTGCAATGTGCCACCGTTGCTGCCCGGCACCTGCTACGTCGGCATCGTGGCGGGTGGCTTCCACTCGCTGGCCCGCCGCAGCGACGGCGCGGTGGTGGCGTTCGGCCGCAACGACTGGGGCCAGTGCTCGCTGCCGGCGCCGCCGGCCGGGCTGCACTATGCCGAGATCTTCGCCGGCGGCCTGTCCTCGGCGATGATCCCCGGGGCGCCGTCGCGCTACGTGCGTCACGCATCGGGTTGTGCGGGCACGGCGCCCGCCGCCCGGATGGTGCCGCGCGACACGCCGCGCATCGGCCAGCAGCTGGCGACCCGGCTGTTCGATCTGCCGGAGAGCCTGGCCTTCGTGCTGACGGGGTTCAGCGACGCGACGTCGACGTACGGTCCGCTGCCGCTCGACATGACGATGTTCGGCATGCCCGGTTGCTTCGGCTCCGTGCGCAACGATTCGTTCGCGCTGGTCAGCGGCGCCGCCGGTCAGGCGGTGCACACGCTGCCCATTCCCGCCTCGGCCCTGCTGGTGGGGCTGCAGTTCCATCAGCAGGCGATCGTGCCGGATGCGGCGGTCGGCAACCCGTTGGGCGCGGTGATGTCCGACGCCTACACCGGGACGATCGGTCGCTGAGTCGGTCCGGAACGAACCGCGCCGGCAGCCGTGCTGCCGCTGTCGCGCCATGGGGGATCGGCAGTGGCTCTGCTACCATCGCGCCGTCGTGAGCTACTTCCCCGAGTACCAGTCGTCGGCAGCGCACCGGTTCCTGATGGTGCTGATGCGCACGTTCGGGATCGGCACGTTCTTCGGCGTGCAGGTGCGCATGTACTGGACCGCGGCGATCCTGATGCCGCTGATCTTCCTCAGCTGGATGCCACAGGCGCCGGTTGCCGAACGGTTGCTCGACGCGCTGCTGGCGACCGGGCTCCTGTTCGTGATCATCTGGAGCCACGAGATGGGCCACATCATGGCCGGCTGGCGGCACGGCATCCGCACCGACCTGATCACGCTGTCGCCGCTCGGTGGCCTCGCCCACATGGGGTCCCCGGCGCAGTCGCCGCGCGAGGAACTGCTCATCACGCTCGCCGGCCCGGCCGTGCACCTCGGCTGGCTGCTGGTGTTCTGGCCGCTGCAGTGGCTGCTGCCGGATCGGGTGCTGTCGATCCCCGGCTGGTCCTGGTGCCCGATCGCGTTCGCGGTGTGGTTCGTCGTCACCACCAACGTCGCGATGCTGCTGTTCAACCTGCTGCCGATCTTCCCGCTCGACGGCGGGCGGGCGCTGCGCGCGCTGCTGTCGCTGCGTGTGCACGCCAACCGCGCGACGATGTGGGCGACCGCGATCGGCATCGGCGGCGGCATCGTGATGGTGGTGCTCGCGTTCACCCGGCCCGATCTGCAGAGCGCGATCGGCCTCGTGGTCGGCGTCTCCTGCATCACGGCCAGCCTGCAGGAACGCCAGCTGGCGCGCCACGTGTTGATCTACCAGCTGCAGCAGCGGGAGCCGTGGGAGACCGATGGCGACGCGTGGAAGCGCGGCGCCGCGCCATCGCGGAGCGAGCGCGGGCCGGGTGCGTTCACGCGCTGGCGGCAGGCGCGGGCGCAGCAGAAGGCAGCGGCGGCGGCCGCCGCCGAGGCGCAGTTCGAACAGGATGTCGATGCCGCGCTCGAGCGCATCAGCCAGGTCGGCATGAACGGCCTCACCGAACGCGAGCGGCAGCTCCTGCAGCGGGCTTCGCAGCGGCGCCGCGGCGCCGGTTAGTCGGTGCGAGCCGTCAGCCGCGCGCGAACAGCGCCAGCCACTCGGCTTCGCTCTTCGGCTGGAACACCATGTTGGTGCGCCGCGTCTCGCCGAGCGGCGCCTGGCCGCGCGGGTCGTAGGCGTGACCGGGGAACAGGATCGCCGAATCGGGCACCATCGCCAGCTTCTGGGTCAGCGACAGGTAGAGCTGGCGGGCATCGCCACCCGGGAAGTCGGTGCGGCCGCAGCCCTGCAGGAACAGCGTGTCGCCGGCGACCAGCCGGTTCTGCACCAGGAAGCACATCGAGCCCGGCGTGTGCCCGGGCGTGTGGATCAGCGTGATCGGGATCGCGCCGACCATCAGCACGTCGCCGCTGTCGTGCACCGCGAGGTCGCTCTGGCTGCAGCCGGTCTGCCGCAGCACCCACGGCACCTCGGCGCGCTGCACGTGCACCTTGCACGGACAGCGCGTCAGCAGTTCGCGGATGCCTTGCAGCTCGTGGCCGAACAGGTCGCCGCCCACGTGGTCGGGGTGGTAGTGCGTCGCCAGCGCGCCGGTGACGCGCATGCCGTCGCGTTCGACCAGCTGGCACAGGTCGCCGACCGCGTAACACGGGTCGACCAGCACCGCCTCGCCGGTGGTGCGGTCACCGATCGCGTAGACGAAGTTGGCCATCTGCCCGGCGATCGGGTCGGCGCGCGCGAAGTCGCGGCCGGCGAGCCACTGTCGGAAATACAGACGCTGTTCAAGCTCGGGGGTGGGATGCTGCCGATTCATGCGATGGCAAGGATGGTAGAGGCACGCCCCCGGCAACCGAACGGACTTCTCCGGCGCGCGGCAGCGATGCTGTCGCTCGTCGCCGCTTCGGCATGCGGCCTCACCGGTGGCGGCGGCGAACGCAGCGCGCCGCCGGCGCTGCCGGGCTGGTCGCAGGCGATCGGCGAGCAGGTCGGCGCGCGCTTCACGGCGCTGCCCGCGGTCGACGCGGTGCCGCCGTCGGTGCCCGGTAGCGGCATGCTGGTCGTCGATCCGTGGTGGCGGTTGCCGACCGAGCCGAGCGGCGAACCGCTGCGGCAGGCGCTGCGGCAGTTCGTCGAGCAGGGCGGCAACCTGGTGCTGTTCGGGCACGCCGCGCACCTGGTCGCCGAGCTCGGCATCGAAGCGGAGTATCCCGAACGCGAACTGTTCCGCTGGGGCTACGACGCGCGCACCACGCTCGGCCGCGCCACGCTCGGCCTCGCGGTGGTATCGGGGCGCCTGCCGGAACTGTTCGCCGAGGCGACCGCCGGCGCTGCCGCCAATGCTGGCGGCGACCTGCGCGTGCCGTTGTGTGGCGGCCAGCCGTGCACGGTGCCGCTGTGCGGGTGGAGCATCGGCACCCCGCGCAGCGGCGAGGTATTGGCGCGGCTGTGGCAGCGACTCGACGATCGCGAGGAACGGCTCGGGCCGCCGGTGCTGGTGCGTTGGTCGCACGGCCGCGGCGCGGTGCTGGCCTGCGGCCTGCTGCCGGACCTGCAGCACGCGGATCCGGCGGTGCGCAGTGCGGCGCAGTCGTTCGTGCGCCAGTGTGCCGCGTGGGCCGGTGGCACCTCACTGCAGGTCGTCGTGATGCCGCCGCGCGAACCGACCGCGAGCCCGCCTTCGCTGCCGGCGACGGCACCGCTGCTGGCGCACTGGGGCTGGATCGCGCCAGCGGCGATCGACGGCCAGGCGCGCACCGCCGACGAAGCGCTGGCCGAGGTGGTGACGCCGAGCTGGCTCGGCGGCGCCGATCTGTGCGAGTTCGAGCTGATCGACGCCGACGGCGCGTCGCCGCTGGGCTGGCGCCCCGATGATCCACTGCAGCGCGCGCCGAGCTGGCGCGATCCGAGCGGCTCTGCCAACTGGCGGCCCGAGGACCTGCGGCGCCTGTGCGCCGAATTGCACGGCCGCGGCATGCTGGCCTCGGCCGCGCTCGACCCGCTGCCGGTCGGCACGCGCACCACCGAACGCTACGTCGCGCTGCGCTACCTCGCGCGCGAGCTCGCCGACGTGCGGCAGCCGGGCAGCCGCGCGTTCGATGCGTTCGTCACCGCGCCGGCCGTCGATCGCAGCGGCTACGGCCTCGCGATGGTGCAGGACTTCCAGCCGGCGCTGCGTCTGCTGCGCCGCGGCGAGCTCGCCGCACCATTGGTCGGCAGCTTGCGCGGGCTCGATGCCGACGACGGCGCGCTGCCCGGGCTGCCGTGGCGCGGCCTCAGCGATCGCTGGCGCGGCGGCTTTCCGCCGGACCTGTTCCCGGTCGGGGTGCTGGATGCGCAGGCGCGCCGCACCGGACCGGCGGCGGCGGGCGGCAGCCGCGCCGACTGGATCGTCACCCAGGCCAACGATTTCGTGCGCAGCCGGCGCGGCCAGGGGGCGGCGCTGTGGTGGCGCCGCCACGATCCGGCGGCGTTCGATCCCGACACCGAGGCCTACGTGCACGGTGTGTCGCTGGAACCGCTGCGCGCCGCGGTGGCGATGCCGCTGGCGGCGACCGGCAGCGACGGTCTGCGTGCGGCGGCGGCGCTGGGGGCCGGCGCACCGCCCGGCTTCGGCGCCGAGGTCGATGCGCCGGCGGCGGTGCACGTGCTGCAGAACAACTGGTTCCGGCTGCTCGGCAGCGGTGGCTCGCTGCGCTTCGATCCGATGGGGCTCGCCCGCTTCGGCGCCGAGGCCGTCGAACTCAGCCCCGGTCTGCTGCGCACGCGGCTGTTCGGTGGGCGCCCCGACGGCTCGGCGCTGCGCAGCGATCGGCTCGACCTGCTCGCGTTCGGCCACCGCGGCAGCGGCGGCTACTGCGCCGTGGCGCGGGTCGGGGCCGCCGCCGGCAGCGAACGGCTGCCGCCCGGGGTGCTGGCCTGCTTCGACCAGCCGCAGTGGCCCGCCGCGGTCTGGTTCGAATGGCAGGCCGCACCCGGCTACCACGAACTGCAGCTGACGCTGCGCGCGGTGCGCGGCCGCGGTCTGGTCGCGGTGTCGCTCGACGGCGTGCTGTTGCGGGCGCTGTCGTTCGCCGACGAGACGGCGGTGATCGAGGCGGTGGTGCCGGTGCACGTGGCCCGCGGCGGGCTGCGGCAGCTGCAGTTCGAGATCCTCGATGGCGGCGCCTGTGCGTTCGATCGCCTGCTGTTGGTCCGCACCGGCGACGTCGGCGTCGAGGCGAACGTGGTGGTGCCGGCCGGCAACCGCGCCGAACTGGTCGAGCACTCGCAATCGAGCTACCACCAGGAGCGCGTCGAGCTGATCGCGCAGGCCGACTTCGCCGGCTTCGTGCTGCGGCTGTGTTGCGAACGCGCCGCGCGCAATCTGCAGATCGAGCGCACCTTCGTGTTGCCGGGCTACGACCAGCTGCTCGCCGGCGATGCCAAAGACGCGCTGCGCCGGCCGTTCCTGCTGCGCGGTCGCGGTTGCCCCGATCTGGTGATCACCCCGCTGCTGCTGGCCCGCTACGACACGCTGCGCTGGCAGCCGGGCGAACTGGTGCTGCGCAGTGCGCCCGAGGCCGGGCTGCAGTGCCGGCTCGGTTGGCAGTTCGCGCCGGCCGGCACCGGCGATCGCCTGCTGGCCGCGGCGCCCGTGATGGTGGGCGCGGTCGATCAGCCGCTGCCGCTCGAACTCGGCACCGGCGGCACCGCGGTCGTGGTCGGCGACCTGCCGCTGGCCGGCGCGCGCCTCGTGCACCTGCTCGATGGTGCAACCACGCCGTTCCTGGTCCACGAACCGAGCGGCTGGTCGTGGCGCGGCACGATGCCGGCCACCGGCGGCGGCCGCTGGCTGCGCATCCATCAGCAACCGGGCCAGCCGGTGACGATCGTCGGCGGGCCGGCGGTGCTGGCGCGCACGCGGCCGGGGCCCGGCTCGCTGCATGTGCTGCGGCTGCGCGATCCGCAGCCCGGCGCCACCATCGTCGACGTGCTGCAGCCGAGCCGGCTGGCGGCACCGTCGGTGGTGATGGGCCAGGACTTCGACGGCGTGCTGCTCGACGACCAGCCGTGGCACTGGTTCCACGGCCGCACGGTGTTCCTGCCCGATCGCGTCGGCAGCTACCGGTTGCGCACGCAACGCACCGCGGTCGAGACGCCGCACGTGCGCGCGACCGCGGCGCCGCTGCAGCTGTGCCGCTACGTGCCCGAACGCGGCGAGCTGCTGCTGAGCGCGGCCGGCGAGCCCGGTCGGCCCGTCGATCTGCCGTGGACCGCGGTGCTCGGCGGCCCGCGTCCGATCGGCATCGACAACGGCGAGATCGTCGACGACGGCGCGCTGCGGTTCGCCGATGTCGAACAGAAACTGGCCGCCGGCAACGGGGGCGTCGTGATCCGATTCCGGTCGGGAGTGACCAAGGTGCGGTATGCGCATTGATCGTGGCAGTGCAGCGGTGATCCTGCTGAGCCTGGGTGCGGCGGCGCTGGTGCTCGCCATGACCGGCGACCGGTCGCAGCCGTGTGCGGACGGACCGCTCGATCCCGAACTGGTGCTGCCGGAGTTGCGCGCGGCCGCCGACGAGGTCGATGCGGCGTGTGGTCGCGGCGACCTCGCCGCGTTCGCCGCGGTCACCACGGCGGCGCATCGCCGCGAGCTCGAGCGGCAGCTGCAGGTGCTCGATGGCGCCGCCGACGGCGCGCTGCTGCGCGATCTCGGCCGCGCTCGCCAGGCCGGTCGCTGGCTCGACGGCGACCGCCTGGCCGCGCACGCGCAGGACGGCCGGCTGGTGGTGGCGATGCAGCGCGCCGCGGGCCAGGGCGTGCAGCTGGTCGCGTTCGTGTGGGACGGTCGGCGCTGGCGCTACGACGGCGCGCGGCAGGCGGCGCCGGGGCTCGCACCGGCCGCGGCGGTCGAGGCGGCGGCGGCGCGGCGCTGACCCGCAGTCTGGTCGCCGGCGCGGCTGCCCGGCTACCATCCTCGCATGGTGGTCGCCGGCAACCCGACAGCTCTGTGCTCCGCGTACGTCACGCCGCTCGCGTGGGCCGAGGCGCAGCGGCCGCATCTCGACGAGCTGCTGATCGAGCAGGCGCACCTCGAGAAGAAGGCGGCGGCGGCGGCGGTGCAGTTCTTGTTCCGGCTCGGCGATCGCACCGATGCACAGAAAGAACTGTCGGCGCTGGCGCGCGAGGAGCTGCTGCACTTCGAACGCACGCTGCGGGTGCTGGCGAGCCGCGGCATCGTGTTCCGCACCTTGCCGCCGTCGCCGTATGCGGGCCAGCTGAAGGCCGTGGTCGCCGGCACGATGCCGGAGCGACTGCTCGACGAACTGTGGATCTCGGCCTGCATCGAAGCGCGCTCGCACGAACGCATGGGGCTGCTGGCCACCGCGCTGCAGCCGTTCGCGCCCGAGGTCGCCGCGTTCTACGCCGACCTGTGTGCGGCCGAAGCGCGCCATGCGCCGCTGTATGCCGAGCTGGCCGCGACGCTGGCGCCTTCGGCGGTGGTGGCGGCGCGGCGGCAGGTCATCGAACGGCGCGAGGCCGAAGTGCTGCGGCAGCTGCCGTTCGCGCCGCGCCTGCACAGCGGCTGGCCCGAGGTCCCTGGTGAGTGAGCGACGGCGGTCGCGGTGGCGGTGGCTCGGCGCGCTGCTGCTGGTGCTGGTGATGGGGTTCGCGGTCGGCGCGCTGCGCGGCTGGCCGGTCGCGTGGCCGTTCGACGTCGTCTACAACCTGCGACCGGCGGTGCGGGACGAAGCGCTGCAGCGGGCGCCGGGCCAGGGCCCGCACGTGGTGGTATTGCAGCACGGGCTGTGGCGCACGCCGGCTTCGCTCGGTCGGCTCGCGCGCACGCTCGAGGCGCATGGCTACGAGGTGCTGAATCCCGGCTACCCGAGCACCACGGCGAGTCTCGCCGCCCACGCCGAACGGCTGGCGGCGGCGATCGCGGCCCGGGCGGCGGCGGGGCCGGTCGAGCACTGGTCGTTGGTCGGCCATTCGATGGGTGGCCTCGTGATCCACGAATATCTGCGTTCGCCGGTGGCGGTGACGCCGCAGGCTTGCGTCTACCTGGCGACGCCGCACCGCGGCGCGCTGCTGGCGCAACTGCGGCGGCACTGGTTCCTGTTCCGGTGGGTGATGGGCACCAGCGCCGCCACCGAGCTGTGCCCCGATGATCCGCGGCACCAACTGCCGATCCCGGCGGCGGCGCGCAGCGGCACGGTGGTCGGCGACGTCGGCGACGGCAACGCGTCGATCCCCGGCCGCGACGACGGCACGGTGGGGGTCGGCGAGGCGACCTTCGCCGGGGCCGCGGCGTCGACGGTGTTGCCGGTCGGCCACACCTCGATCACCGTCGACGAACGGGCGCTGCGGTGCGTGCTGCAGTTCCTGCGCGACCGGACCTTCCCGCCGGCCGGCCGGCCGCAGTAGACTGCCGCCGCGCGTCCGCGCCCAATCCGCATGAACCCCAGCTCCCGTTCGCTCTGGTCGCCGCTGCTGCTCGGCGCCGGTTTCGGCATCTCCTTCCTGCTCGGCCAGACGCTGACCACGTGGTCGGGGGGTGGCAGCGAGCGGCTCGAGGCCCAGGGGCGCGGTCCGGTCAACGCGCCGCCGCCGCCGACGCCGACCACCGGCACCAAGGAGCCGGCGCCGGCACTCGTCTACACCGAGGACAGCGGCCAGGTCGCGTCGAGCAACAACGGCTTCCTCGCGGTCACCGGCAGCTACGGCGTCGGCACCTCGGTGCTCTACCTGGTCGACACCGTGAACCGCCAGCTGGCGGTCTACGAGGCCCGCGGCGGCTCGGCCGAACAGCGCCGCATCGTGCTGGTCGGGGCGCGCCGGATCGATCTGGACCTGCAGCTGCGCGACTACAATGACCGCAGCGAATACGACCACGGCGCGCTCGAGCAGTTGTTCCAGAAGAACGATCGCAAGGGCGCTGCGGCCCGCGCCGAGGCCGGCCCCGAGCTGCCGACCCGAAAGTAGTCTCTACCCAAACCCGAATCGTGCGGTAAGCTCCTCCACGGCCGGTGCCGGTCTCGCTGCCCGCCGGTCCTCTCCCCCGATACCCAGTTACCCTCTCCCCTGGCTCGTCCCCGCGACGTTGTGAGGTAGGTCTGTGTCCGACAAGAACGAAGATTTCCTGTCCTTCGAGAAGGCCCTGCGCGAACTCAAGATGCGCAGTGAGGAGCTGAAGAAGCTGGTCTCCGAAGGTGAGATCCGCGCATACCGCGACGGCGACTCGATGAAGTTCCGCCGCGAAGACATCACCACGCTCGGCTCCAAGGCCGAGGGTGACACCAAGCTGTCGTTCGCCGACTCGCTCGAGGACGACACCGGCATGGTCACCGAGCAGATCTCCGACGAGGACACGCTGCTGGCCGAGGACGATGTCGAGGACAAGCCCAAGCGCGCCGCGCGCGCGCCGCGCCCGGCCGCGGTCGCCTCGGCGGCCGGCAGCCAGAAGGAGCCGGCGCTGTTCACGGCGGCGGCGATCCTGACCTTCGTGGTCGCGGTCTGGGGCTTCCTGGTGAACTACTCGATCTCGCAGAAGCAGAACCCCGCCGACGGCTTCGTGACGTCGCTGTGGGCAGCCAAGAAGTGATCCCGGCCTGCTGACCCCGCGGGCCCTTCCCGCACCGCGCTGGGTGCTCACGGCACCGTCTCCTTCGGAGTCGGTGCCGTCGTCGTTTCCGGGCCGCCCTCGGCCCCGCGCTGGAAATGGGCGCGTCCGTCGCTACCTTCGCCGCCTCACGCCGCGCCACCGGTCGGCCGCGGCGCGAGCACATACTGCGTAGACGCGAGGGGGCATCCCATGAAATACACCATGACGTTGGTCGCGCTGCTGGGCGCGACTGCTTGCGTGAGTCCCGAGGCGCACCGACAGGTCGTCGGTGCCAACAGTGCGCTGCAGGCGCAGATCGCCGGCATGGCCGAAGCGCAGCGCACGCTGAGCGCCGAGAATGCGCGGCTGCGCGCCGAGAACTCGGACCTCGGTCGCCGCGCCGCCGACGCAGCCTGGATCGAGGACCAGAAGAAGCGCCTCGCCGATCTGCTGGCGAAGTACGGCGAAGGCACCGCGAGCGCGCAGAACGGCGTCGAGCTGGTGCAGACCCCCGAGGGCTACGCGTTCCGCGTCGCCGGCGGCGTGCTGTTCTCGCCGGGCCAGAACACGCTGTCGGACTCCGGCCGCCGCACGCTGACGGAGCTGGCGAGCCAGCTGCAGGGCCGCCAGATCCGCGTCGAGGGTCACACCGACGACCAGCCGATCCAGCGCAGCCAGTGGGGCACCAACCTGCGGCTGTCGGTCGAACGCGCGATGGTGGTCAGCGACTTCCTGATCAGCACCGCCGGCTTGAAGGCCGACCGCGTCAGTGTCGCCGGCTACGGCGAGTACCGGCCGACCGAGGCCGGTTCGGGCGATGGCTGGCGGCAGAAGAACCGCCGCGTCGAGATCCTGATGATCGATCCGAAGTGACGCCGGCCGGCATCGTCGCACGCCCGAGCCTCGGCCTGCTGCTCGTGCTGCTGGCGCCGATCGCGTGCGCCCCGGCGGGCCCGGGACCGGCGAACGGGACCCCGCCGCGCAGCGGCCGCTTCGGTTCGCTGCGCGACCTGGTGCTGATCGAGCGACCCGAGCTCGGCGTCCCGGCCGCGCTGTTCGTCGACCGGTTCGAGGTGACGCGCGGCGACTGGGCCGAGTTCGCGGCCAGTGCCGCTGGCCAGCGCCTCGGCGCCGACCGGCCGGCCGTGGTCGGCAATCTGGCGCTGCCGATGGCGAGCCTCGACCTGCGGCAGGCGCGCGCGTTCGCGCAATGGCGGTTCCTGCGTTTGCCGCGCCGCAGCGAGTGGGAGTTCGCGGCGCTGCGCGACGGCCGCAGTCGCTTCCCGTGGGGCGGGCGCATCGACCCGGCCCGCGCCAACACCGCCGAGCTGCGGCTCGGTGGCCCGACGCCGGTCGGCACCTTCGAGTCGGGTCGCCGCGCCGGCGGCAACGAGCCCTACGACCTGGTCGGCAACGTCAGCGAGTGGACCGAGAGCGTGCCGCCGCGCTGGTGGGCCGAGGACCGGGAGACGTGGACGCTCGATCCGCAGGCGGCGCCGGTGTGGTCCGGCGCCATCGCCCGCCAGCACCCGGCGCTCTCGGTATGGGCGTGGCCCGGCGGCATCCTGCCGCCCGCCCTCGGGGCCGAGCTCGGCGGGGCTCGGGTGCCGCGCGAAGTGGTCGGCAGCGACTTCCAGCGGCCGATGGTCGAGCTGCTGATCGCCGTGCCGGCTGGCGACCGCCGCGCCGGGGTCGGGGTTCGGTTGTGCTCGACCGCCGCCGAGTTGCTGCAGGCGCTGCAGCAGTGGCGGGGGACGATGAGCGAGGCCGAACGCGAACAGCTGCAGCGGTTCGTGGCGCGCGGCGAGCATCGCCGGGTGCTGCAGCAGACCTGGCAGCAGCTCGACGACGAGCCGTCGCCGCCGGCGGGGTCGGCCGCGGCGTGGCTGCGGGCGGAGTTCGGGCCCGGGGCGCCGCCCGCGCCGGCGACCGGGGAGCTGCCGAGATGAGCGGCGAACGCGATTCGTTCGCGCACTACCTCGCGCGCATGGAGGCGCTCGGCTTCCGGCCGAGCAGCGTGCTGGGCCAGAACTTCCTGCTCGATCCGACGCTGCATCGCTGGCTCGCCGAACGCGCGGCGCCGACCGCGGCCAGCACGGTGCTCGAGATCGGGGTCGGGCTCGGCTTCCTGACCCGCGAGCTCGCCGCGCGCGCCGGGCGCGTGGTCGCGGTCGAGATCGACGACCGGCTGCTGCAGATCGCGCAGCAGGAGCTCACCGATTGCCGCAACGTGCAGTGGGTGGCCGGCGACGCGTTGGGTGGGCCGGGCGGCAGCCTGTTGCCGGCGATCCCAGCGGCGCTGGCGGCGGCGGGTGCCGGCGAACTGCTGGTGGTCGCCAACCTGCCGTACTCGGTGTCCGGGCCGCTGCTGGCCGAACTGATGGCGCTCGATCCGTTGCCGGCGCGCGCCGTGTTGTTGGTGCAGAAGGAGATGGCGCAGCGGGTCGCGGCGCCGTGTGGGCACGCCGACTACGGCGGCCTGTCGGCGCTGGTCCAGGCCGCGTTCACGGCGCGGTCGCTGCGCGACGTCTCGCCGCAGGTGTTCCGCCCGCGGCCGAAGGTCACCTCGTCGGTGCTGCTGCTGGAGCGGCGGGCGAGCGGTGGCGTCACCGACCGCGATGGCGCGGGGCGGCGCGAGTTCGCCCGCTTCGTGCGCCAGCTGTTCCAGCAGCGCCGCAAGGTGTTGCGTACGACGCTGCCGCGGGCGGCCGAGGCGATCGGGGCGCTGCCACCGGAGCTGTCGGCCGAGCGGTTGGCCGGCCGCGCCGAACAGGTCGATCCCGACACGCTGGTCGCCTGGTGGCGCGGCTGTCGGCGGGTCGCTGGCAGCGCCTGAGCGCCCCAACCGGGGGCTCACAGGGCGCACAGACTCACCTGGCTCACACCGCCGCGCTTGACAGGTGCCGACGGCGTGCTACTCTTCTGTGTTCCACAACTCGCAGCGTCCCCGGAGCGCAATACCACATCTTCCGGACCATCCGTGGGCCATCCGTGGCGCCACTGGAACAGGGCTTTGCAGGTTGGGGCAGCGGGTTCGGCATGCAGCGGGCGATGGCGAGGGTTCCTCGGTCGGTTGCTTCGTGACGAGCACGATTTTTCGAGCAGGTTCCGCCAACCGGCGCCGGTCCTCGGATCGATCTACCGGTCTGACCGGCCCCCGGCTCGTGCCCCCTGACCCCCTTCCGCCAGCTTGCCTTGCGCCGGCCGGCATCGACCACCGCCCTGAGGTCCCGCTGACCCGATGGATCGCTTCGAGGACACCAAGCTCCGCATCAAGGACGCCACCGACCTGGTGGCGCTGATCGAGAGCTATCTGCCGCTGCGCCCGCGCGGGCAGCTGCTGGTGGCCTTGTGCCCGTTCCATGCCGAGAACTCGCCGTCGTTCACGGTCTATCGCGACAAGCAGTTCTTCAAGTGCTACGGCTGCGGCAAGACCGGCGACGCGTTCACGTGGCTGATGGAGCGCGACGGCATGACGTTCCGCGAGGCGATGGAAGTGCTCGCCGATCGCGCCGGCATCTCGCTCGAAGGTGTGTTCGGCAAGGGGGAGAGCCACGCCCCGAAGGGACCGGATCCGTACCAGGCGCTGGCCGCGGTGGCCGGGTTCTTCCAGCGCGCGCTGCTGGCCAAGGAGGCCGGGCGGATCGCGCGTGAGTATCTCGAGCGGCGCGGGCTGATCGAGGCGATCGGCCCGTGGCAGCTCGGCTACCACCCGGCCCCGGGTGCGCTGTCGCGCTACGCGCACGAGCAGCAGCTGCCGATGGACGTGCTCGAACAGGCCGGGCTGCTGCGCCATGGCCGCGAGCCGTTCGTGCACCGCGTGATGTTCCCGATCGAGGACGAACGCGGCCGCATCGTCGGCTTCGGCGGCCGGCTGCTGCCGGGCGCGCCGGGCAGCGACGGCGATGGCGACTACAAGCCGCCGAAGTACCTGAACTCGCCGGAGTCGCCGTTCTTCAACAAGCGGCGGGTGCTGTTCGGGCTGCACCGCGCCAAGCAGGCCGGGCAGCGCCGCATCGTCGTGATGGAGGGCTACACCGACGTCATCGCCTGCCATCTGGCCGGCTTCCAGGGCGCGGTCGCGTCGCTCGGCACCGCGTTCACCGCCGACCACTCGCGCAGCGTCGAGCGCTATGCGAGCCAGGGCCTGGTGCTGATGTTCGACGGCGACCGCGCCGGCATGCAGGCCGCCGAACGCGCCGCGCGCGAACTGGTCAACAGCCGCATCGAGGTGCGGATCGCGATGATGGGCGACGCCGACGGCGGCGCCAAGGATCCCGCCGATGTCGTCACCGCGCGCCAAGGCGAGGATCCCGAGCTGGTCGCCGAACGCCGCGCCCGCTTCGCCGACGTGCTCGACGGCGCCGAGGACTGGCTGGCGGTCTGGTTCCGCCTGCTGCGCCGCCGCATCGACCTCAGCCAGGCGGTCAACGTCGAAGCCGCGGCCCGCGAGTGCGCGAGCCTGCTGTCGCTGGTCGAGGTGCCGGTGCGCCAGGCCGCGCTGATGCAGCAGATGGCGCGCCACCTCGCCGTGCCGGCGCCGACGCTGGAGCGACTGCTGGCCAAGCAGAAGCGCCCGGCGGAGCGCAGCGCGGCGCCAGCCGCGCCGCGGCCGGCCGCTGCTCCTCAGCGCACGCCGCTCGAGCAGGCCGATGCCGACCTGCTGGCCTGTGTGCTGGCGCGGCCGCCGTTGCTCGCCGACCTCGATCTCGAACAGGACGGCCCGCGCGGCGCCGACATCGCCACGTTGCTCGCGTTCGCCGTCGACGGTCTCGCGCTGGGCCGCACCGCGCCGCCGGACCTGGTCCGCTACCTGTTCTCGCGCGCCGCCGAGCAGCCCGAGCTGCGGGCGCTGCTGGCCCAGGCCAGCGACCGCGCCGAGCGCATGGCGGAGCCGCACGTGGTGTTGCGCGGGCTGCTGGAAGGCCGCCGGCGCAAGACCGGCGAGCAGCAGCGGCGGGTCTGGCGGCAGCAGCTGCAGGACGCGATGCGCAGCGGCGACCAGGCCCGCGCCGCCGAGCTGCAGGCGCTGCTGATGCATCGATTGCGGGAAGATCGGCCGCGCCCCGAGCGGGATCCGCCGACGGCAGCGAAGCAACGCGCGTCCGGCGCACCACCCGCGGCCCCGACCGCCGGCCCCGAGGATTCTGCGTAGTACCTTGCTAGCACCCACCTGACCCCCCAACCGCGGCTCACCAGCGACCCGTTCGCCCGAGCCGCAACCGAGACTTCTCACTCCGAACGCACCCCCCTGATGTCCGGCCTGCGCCGGGCAATAGCGACCCGGCCCGGGTCCAGCGAGAACCACCGAATGTCCGCACCGACCGAATTCGACAAGAAGATCAAGGCGCTGATCAAGAACCATCGCAAGACCGGTTCGATCACGCTGGCCCAGCTCAACGGCGTCCTGCCGGACGACATGTCGTCGCCCGAGAAGATCGAGGCCGCGATCGCGATGATCGAGGAGGCCGGGCTCGACGTCGTCGAGGACGAGAGCAAGCAGAAGAACAAGAAGGGCAGCGGCCGCAAGGACGAGGAAGGTGGCGACGAGGGCGGCGGCGACGAGGGCGACCTCGCGCCGGATCTCGACATCGCCGAGCCGACCGAGGCCGAGCTGGCGGCGCCGATGGTCGACATCACCGAGAAGATCGACGACCCGGTGCGCATGTATCTGACGCAGATGGGCGAGATCCCGCTGCTGACGCGCGAGGAGGAGATCTCGCTGGCGCGCAAGATCGAGCTGACGCGCAAGCAGTTCCGCAAGGAAGTGCTGTCGTCCGGCTACGGCATGAAGAACGCGATCGAGATCCTCGAGGACGTGCTGAAGGGCGAACTCGCGTTCGACCGCACGCTGAAGGTCAACCAGCAGGACCCGGAGGTCGGCAAGGCCGATCTGTCGGATCGTCTGCCGGGCAACATCGCCACGCTGCGCCTGATCTACGAGGCGGCCCGCAAGGACTTCGCGCTGCTGCTCGACGGCCAGCCGGAGCCGGAGGCGCAGCAGGTGCTGAAGAAGCGCATCTTCTCGCGCCGCCGCAAGGCCGTGGCGCTGATCGAGGAGCTGAACCTGCAGGGCAAGAAGGTGCGGCCGATGATCGACCTGGTCGAGAGCCGGATCGCCGAGATGACGCGGCTGCAGATGCGGCTGCTGCGGTATCGCGGCGCCCAGCTGCAGAATCCCGATGCGTTGGAGACCAAGCGCCGGCTGCTCGACATGCAGATCGACGGGCTCGAGAGCATCGAGCGGCTGCACAAGCGGCTCGAGTTCCTGCGCCAGGCCTACGCCAACTACGAGGACGCCAAGCGCAAGCTGTCGTCGGGCAACCTGCGCCTCGTGGTGTCGATCGCGAAGAAGTACCGCAACCGCGGGCTGTCGTTCCTCGACCTGATCCAGGAGGGCAACACCGGCCTGATGAAGGCGGTCGAGAAGTACGAGTACCGCCGCGGCTACAAGTTCTCGACCTACGCGACGTGGTGGATCCGCCAGGCCATCACGCGCTCGATCGCCGACCAGGCGCGCACGATCCGCATCCCGGTCCACATGATCGAGACGATGTCGAAGCTGCGCAACGTGTCCAAGAAGCTGACCCAGCTGAAGGGGCGCGAGCCGTCGATCGAGGAGGTCGCGGAAGCGGCGCAGGTGTCGGTCGAGGAAGCGAAGCGGGTGATGAAGATCAGCAAGCACCCGATCTCGCTGGACCGCCCGATCGGCGACTCCGAGGACTCCTACTTCGGCGACTTCATCGAGGACGAATCGGTCGAGTCCCCGGTGCAGTCGGCGAGCCGCGAGATGCTCAAGGAGCGGATCGAGAAGGTGCTCGGCACGCTGACGTTCCGCGAGCGCGAGATCATCAAGCTCCGCTACGGCATCGGCGACGGCTACACCTACACGCTGGAGGAGGTCGGCCGCATCTTCCGGGTCACCCGCGAGCGGGTGCGCCAGATCGAGGCCAAGGCGGTGCGCAAGCTGCAGCACCCGGTGCGGTCGCGGCAGCTGGGTGGGTTCTTCGATCGGTCGCCGGGCGAACTGGCCTGACGGCCGGGGCGCCGGGCGGCCGGCGCCAACTCTGCCTTGAGCGGCGCCGGGGGCTGGCTAGACTCCCTGGCCCCGCGGAGCGCGGGCCTAGCCGGCAAGGATCGAGCGCCCAGTGCACCCACACGTCAAGAAGCTGCTGGAACTGCAGAAGGTCGACCAGGAAGTCTCGTCCCTGACCAAGGACATCGACGCGCTGCCGGCGGAGGAGCAGAAGCGCAAGCGCCGGCTCGACGAGCTCGAGCGCAACGCCAACGAGCGCAAGGCGCGGCTGCAGAAGACCGACCTCGATGCGCGCGCGCTCGACAAGGCGGTGCGCGGCAGCGACGACGAGATCAAGCGCCTGAACGAGCGCTTGAACACCGTGCGCAACAACGCCGAGTATCAGGCGACCCTGTTCCAGATCGAGGCGGTGCGCAAGGATCGCGACCTGACCCAGGACGAGTGCCTGAAGCTGCTCGAGTCGGTCGAGGCCCAGCGCGGCGAGGCCGCGGCGGCGCAGACCGCGCACGACGAGGAGCGCAAGATCTTCGACGGCTTCCTCGCCGAGGCCGAGAAGCTGCGGGCGTCGCGCGCCGGCGACATCAAGGCCGCGCGCGAGCGCCGGCAGGCGATGACCGACGGCATTCCGGCCGACGTGCTGCGCGAATACGAGGGCCTCTACAAGACCCGCGATCGCCTCGCCGTGTGTGCGGTCCAGGACAGCTACTGCCAGGGCTGCTACAACAAGATCACGATGAACGACACCGCGCGCCTGCTCGGCGGGTCGGCGGTGGTCCGCTGCGGCAGCTGCCAGCGCATCCTGTACGCCAACCGCTGATCGATCCGGCATGGCTCGCTCGATCCACCCGGTCGTCGTCGGCACCGCGGGCCACATCGACCACGGCAAGAGCAGCCTGGTGAAGGCGCTGACCGGCATCGACCCGGACCGGCTCAAGGAAGAGCAGGAACGCGGGCTCACGATCGACCTCGGCTTCGCGCGGCTGAAGCTGTCCGACGGCCGCTGGCTCGGCCTGATCGACGTGCCCGGCCACGAGCGCTTCGTGCGCAACATGGTCGCCGGCTGCACCGGGCTGGACCTGGCGATGTTGGTGGTGGCCGCCGACGACGGCGTGATGCCGCAGACGATCGAGCATGTCGACATCATCGACCTGCTGTCCGTGCGCGGCGGGCTGATCGTGCTGACCAAGATCGACATGGTCGAGCCGGCGCTGGTCGACATGGCGGAGCAGGAGGTGCGGCAGCTGGTGGCCGGCACCGCGCTCGCGGGCGCCAAGGTGATGCGCACCAGTTCCCGCACCGGCGAAGGCATCCCCGAACTGAAGGCCGAGCTCGAGGCGCTGGCCACCGGCATCGCGCCGCGCACCAGCGCGGGACCGTTCCGGATGCCGATCCAGCGGGTGTTCTCGCTGCCCGGCATCGGCACCGTGATCACCGGGGTGCCATTGTCGGGCACGCTGCAGCCCGGCGCCGAGGTCGAGATCCTGCCGGGCCGGCAGCGGATCAAGGTCCGCGGTCTGCACGCCTACGGTGGCAAGGTCGACGAGGCGATGGCGGGTCACAGCACCGCGTTGTCGGTGCCCGACGCGCGCGAGGCCGGTGTGCACCGCGGCATGGTCGCCGCCGAGCCGGACGCGTTCGCGATCGGCGATGCGCTCGACGTCGAGCTGACGCTGACGAAGCGTTCGCCGCAGCTCGCGCACCGGGCGCCGATCCGCTGCCACACCGGCACCATCGAGGTCCGCGGCAACCTGCTGTTGCTCGACCGCGACCGTGCCGGGCCGGGCGATGTCCTGGTGGCGCGGCTGGAGCTCGACGAAGAACTCTGTTGCGCGCACAACGACCGGTTCCTGTTGCGGCTGCAGAACCCCGCGGTCACGGTCGGCGGCGGGCGGGTGCTGCGACTGTCGCAGACCGGGCGCTACCGGCGGCGCGATCTCGGTGCGGAGTTGCAGGGCCTGGTCGCCGCCGGCGAACGGCCGGAAGCGCGCCTGCGCCACGAGTTGACGCAGGCCGGCGCCGAAGGTCGTCCGGTCGACGAGCTGGCGCGGGCGCTCGGCTGCACCGACACCGAGACCTTCGACGCGTTGGCGGGCATGCCCGACGTCGAGCTGCACCGCCGCGGCATGCGCGCGTTCCTGCGCGAGCACATCGTGGTCGGCGAACAGGAGCTGCTGCAATCGGTCGATCGCATGTTGCACAAGCGGCCGGCGGCGGCCTCGATCGCGCGCTCGGCGCTGCGGACCACGAAGACGCTGCCGCAGCCGTTGATCGAGCTGCTGTTCGATCGGCTGCAGGCCGCCGGGCGGGTCCGCAGCGGCCGCCGCGGCCAGGTGCTGTTCCTCGATCGCCTGAAGGCGCTGCCGCCCGCCGAGCAGCAGGCGCTCGATCGGTTGGTCGCGTTCTGCGAGGAACGCGGCTTCCGGCCGCCGGAACTCGCCGAGCTCGAACCGGTCGCCGGCCGCCGCGGCGATGCGCTGCTGTCGCTGCTCGATCGGGCCCAGGACGAAGGTCGCATCGACAAGGTCGCCGAGCACTTCTACGGGGCGAGCATCGTGCGCAAGGTGCTGCGCGCGGTGCGCGGCAACTGTTTGCGGCATGCCGAAGTACTGGATATCCCGACGCTGCGCGACGAGCTCGACACCAGCCGAAAGTTCCTGATCCCGCTGCTAGAGTATGTCGATGCCCTGGGCCTGACGGTGTTGCGCGGTGGGGTGCGGCGGCTGTTGCCGTCGTCCGACCTGAACCGCGAACTGGCCGCCAGCAGCGACTGAGCTGGGAGGCCCGAGCATCGCCCGGTGGCACCGTTGGCTCCCGACTACGGAGACGGCCAACAGTCGCCGAGTGCCCCCTGCCGATAACGAGCCGTCCCCTGAGCGGAACGGAGAAGCCATGAGCGGCGAGAGCAAACGCAGCGACGATCCGGACTTCCTCGACGACGACTTCGTCATCGAGGACCTGGCCGGCAAGCAAGAGGATCTGGAACAGCTCTTCACCGCACCGGTGGTGCCGGTGGTGCCGGCTCCGGACCAACCCCCCGATTCCGACGACCTGTTGTTCACGGACCACACCGAGGGTCTGCAGCCGAGCGAGAGCTTCAGCAGCAACAAGACCTTCGGCGAGACCACGCCGAGCCAGTGGACCGACGAAGGGCTCGACCTCGAGTCGGTCGGCGTGCCCTCGGCCGAGGCCGAGGTCACCGCGGCGGCCGCCGCCGACACGGGCAAGGACATCGAGCCCGAACTGCGCGAAGCCGAGGCGGACTTCACCGCCGAACTCGGTTCGCTGCTGCAGTCGGAGGAGGAGTTCGGCCTCGACAGCGACCAGGAACTCGAACTGGTCGGTGGCACGACCACCGACGGCGTCAGCGAGTTCGAGCAATCCGGTCCATTCGTGATCGACGACGGCGAAGGGGCTTGGCAGCAGGACGACAGCGCGGAGAGCGCCGAGCCGGTGACGGCCGCGGCCGCGGACGGTGCGGAGGACGAAGTCGCCGAGCCGACCGAGGTCGGCGCCGACGACGAGGTGCTCGAGCCAGCCCTCGCGGCGGCCGACGCCGAACCGGTCGCCGAGGGATGGGAGCCGCTGCCGGCGACCAATGTCGACCAGCTCGCCGAGGTCGGCGAGGTCGAGCGCAACGATGGCGAACCCGCCGCCGAGCCGCACCAGGCTCCGGCGCTGGTCGGCGCCGAGGTCGAAGGCCACGACATCTACGCCGAGCAACCCGGGTTGGTGATGGTCGGTCCGCGCCGCGAACCGGGCCGCCGGCGCGCCGTGCTGTTCTCGCTGGCGGCGTCGTTGGCGCTGATCGGCGGCACCGCCGCGCTGGTATTGCGACCCGAGTGGTTCGGGTTGGCGATCGAGCCGGACCGCGTCGAGCAGGTCCAGGTCGAGCGGCCGCTGGTCAAGGTGACCGTGCCCCAGCCAGCACCGGTGGGCACGCCCACGGTCGTGGTCAAGCCGGAGCCCAAGGTGGCGCCGAAGCCGGAACCGAAGCCCGAGCCCAAGGTCGAACCCAAGGTCGAACCCAAGACCACGCCCGAGCCGCAGGTCGTGCTGCCGCCGGCCCCCGAGCCGAAACCGACCACGCCCGCCGGCGACCCGGCGGTCGGCACCACGGTGCCGCCCGTTGGCAACCAGCCCGAGCTGCCGCCGACGGACGTCGCGGTGACGACCAGCGATCCGGCCTCGAAGCCCGCTCCCACCGTCGTTGCGGTGCCGGTCGGCAACGATCCCGGCGGCAGCTGGCCGGCCGCGTCGCGCGACAACCCGGCCGCGCCGGCGCCGAAGGGCGCGTCGCCGCTGGTTCGCATCGGCGACGACCTGATGGTCGGCGACCTCGCTCCGGCCGGACGGCCGGCGCGTGTGGTCGACGGGGTGATGCCGGGCAGCCGGGCCTTCGCCCAGCTCAGCAACGGCAACTACTTCATCGGCAGCGTCAAGTTCGCCGACGCCGAACGCGTCACGCTGAGCGTCGACGAGGGTGAGGTGACGCTGGCGACCGCGGACCTGACGCGCTTCACCCCGCTCGGATCGGCCGACTACGAGGAGCTGCAGAAGGCGACGTCCGGCTTCGTCCGGTTGACGAACAACAATCGCCTGGTCGGTGGCATCCTGAGCCGGATCGCCGACGACCACATCGTGCTCGAATTCCGCAGCAATCGCGTGATGTTGCCGAAGTCGGCGGTCGGCGAGGTCGTGCGCGGCGTCGACGATTCCGGGGTTCGCCTCGACGTCACGCGCGAGGAAGACGACTGGGTGCGGCAGATGGTGGAGCGGCAGATCGGCACCGGTGCCAATCCCGCCGAGACCAAGCCCGAGCCGAAGCCGGCGGCACCCGCGGCGGTGCCGACCCCGGCCCGCCCGGCGCCGCCCGCCAGTGGCAGGCGCTGACCGGGCCGCCGGCGGTATCCTGCCGCCGGTGCATACCTGTCCAGAGTGCGGCAACCACGACATGCGGGTCCGGGTCGTCGACGGCACCGCGATCCACGAATGTGGCCTGTGCAGCGCGCGCTTCGGTGAACGCGCCGCGGTCGAGTCCCTCGAACACGCCGAGGAAGCCGCGCGCGCCGGCGTCGACGCCTCGGTCTGGCCGCTGGTGCGCGTGCTCGGCCGGCTGCCCGGGCTCTGCGTGCGCAGCAGCCAGGGCGGGGACGTCGACGCCCGCACGCTGCCGTTCGTCGAGCTCGGCATCACTTCGGCCGAGTCGCTGCTGCAGTTCGAGAACCTGGCCAAGTCGCTGCGTCTGGGTCTCGGCGCGGTGCGGCTGCACTGGGTGCTCGAGATCCAGTACCAGCACCAGCTCGCCGTCGTGCTGAAGCCGCGCCACCCGGGTGGGCCGGTGTCGCTCGGTGAGGCGCGCGACGCGCAGATCGACCTCGACGTGTTGTTCCGTCAGGTCGATCGCGATCGGCGCCTGCGCTGGTGGCGGCATGCGGACGGCGGCACCAGCGGATAGGCTTGTCGGCGCCCCGTTCTGCTGCGGACCCCTGCTGATGCGAAACCTGGTGTCGTCGTTGTGGCTGTTGTTGTCGTTCGCGGTCGTGCTGCCGGCGCAGGACGATCCGGCCAAGCTCGACAACGTCAAGGAGTTCGTCCGGCAGTGGAAGAAGGGCAAGGACGAGGCCTGGATGGTGGCGGCGGTCGAGACCCTGTCCGACCAGGAGTGCAAGCCGGCGGTCGAGGAGCTGCTGAAGCTGATCAAGCACCCGCTGCCGGCGGTGCAGCAGGCGGCGATGCAGGTGCTCGCCAACTACAAGAACCCGTCGACGTGGCAGAGCTGGATCGACGAGCTGCCGAAGCAGAAGGACGCCGAGCAGATCGCCGTGATGGTGCAGCTGTTCGGCCGCGCCAAGCTGGTCGGGGCGGTGGCGGCGATCGAGACGGTCGGCGCCGACCCGAAGGCCGCCGCGCCGGTCCGGTTCGAGGTCGCGCGCGCGCTGCAGTCGATCGGGCAACCCGGCACCAAGGACCTGCTCGGCACCCTGGTCGCCGACAAGGAGCCGCTGGTGCGCATGGCGGCCGCCGACGCGATCGGGGCGCTGGCCCTGAAGCAGCACGGCCCGCGCGTGATCCCGCTGCTGCAGGACGCCGAGTGGCAGGTGCAGTCGGCGGCGATCGCCGCGGTCGGCAAGCTGCGGCCGCAGGAAGCGGTGCAACCGCTGATCGACCTGATGCAGAAGGGCGGCCGTCTGCAGCTCGAGTGCGCCGACTCGCTGTTCCGGATCACGACCGTCGACTTCGGCGTCGATGCCGCGCGTTGGCAGGAGTGGTGGAAGGGCGCCACCTCGATCAGCGGCTGGCGCATCCCGACCGACGAGGAGGTCGCGAAGAAGGCCGAGACGCGCAAGAAGTACGACGCGCTGTACGGCAAGAAGGACTCGACCAACACGTTCGCCGGCATCCCGACCACGTCGACCAACGTGCTGTTCATCATCGACGTGTCCGGGTCGATGGACGACCTCGTCGTCGAGGTCGAGAAGTTCCAGGGCTATCGCGACCGCCGGCGGTTCACGATCGTGCAGACCGAACTGCTGAACACGTTGGAGTCGCTGGCCCCGAACACCAACTTCGACATCCTCGCGTTCGCCACCGACGTCGATCCGTGGAAGAAGCGGCTGGTGCCGGCCAACGTCATCAACAAGGAAGCCGCCAAGGCGTGGGTGCGCGGGCTGAAGCCGCTCGGCGGCAGCGAGGCGCAGGAGCTGGCGCAATCCGGACTGGGTGGGGCCGCCAACCTCGCCGCCGGCAAGACCAACACGCTGAAGGCGCTGCTGTACGCGTTCGGCGTCGATCCCGAGAAGCCGGTCAAGGCCGCGGTGACCGGCTTCGACAAGAACGCCGTCAAGAGTCCGCTCGACACCGTCTACTTCCTCAGCGACGGCCGGCCGTCGACCGGCAAGAAGATCGAGGTGCAGGAGATCCTCGCCGAGGTGCGGCGGCACAACGAGGTCTATCGCATGGTGTTCCACGCGATCGCGATCGGGGACTTCCAGAAGGAGTTCCTGCAGCAGCTCGCCGAGGAGAACGGCGGCGTGTTCGTCGACATGGGCCGCTGACCTCGGCGCCATCGCCGCCGCGGCACGATCTCAGTCCAGCGGGCCCTGGCCGCGCAGCAGGCCGCGCGGCCGCAGCCACAGCACGGCGCCCGCCGCCGCCAGACCGAAGATCGCGGTGCACAGGAACGCGGTCGACATGCCGCGCTCGGCCTGCAGGTGGAACAGCAGCACGTTGAGCAGCGCATAGACGGCGCGGGCGCCGAGCGACAGCGCCGACAGCACCGTGGTCCGCACCGCCGAGCCGATGCGGTGGTTGACGAATTCCTGCAGCAGCGCCCAGTGCATGCCGAACGGCACCTGCTGCAGGAAGAACATCGACACCCCGAGCCAGACCAGCCACGGTGCGCCGGTGCCGGTCTCGGCGCGCCAGCGCTCGATGCCCATCACCGCCATCGACGCGCACAGCACGATCGGCATGCCCCAGAACAACGGCCGCCGGCCGCAGCGCGCCACCAGCTTCGGCACCAGCGCACTCAGCGGTGCGGCGCCGAGGTTCAAGGTCGCGAACAAGGCACCGGCGAACAGCGGGTCGTGCAGCAGCGGCACGATCGCGCCGGCGGCCGACAGGTACGGCTGGTAGTCGTGGAACGGGAAGCGCAGCAGCGCGAACAGCACGATCCAGTAGCCGAGCAGCCACGCCACCGCCGGCTTCCTCAGCTCGCGCCCGACCGCGCCGGCGAACGCGCGCGCGCGCAGCTGCGGCTGCGGCTGGCCGGGGCGCAGCAGCAGCGCCAGCACCGCCGCCAGCACGCAGCCGAGCGCGGTGGCGACGATGGTCGCCCGGTAGCCCTCGGCGCCGCCGTGCCGCGCCAGCGCGCCGCCGATCAGGAACGCGCTGCCGGTGCCGAGCAGGCGCAGCGCACTGAGCCGCGACTCGATGCCGAGGAACCGGTGCTGCTGCCCGTGTTCGGCGAGCGTCTCGTAGAGCAGCGCCGACGGTGGTCCCGACAGCACCGCGTGGCCGAGGCCGAGCAGCACCTCGCCGACCAGGAAGCCGGCGTAGGTCGGCCACAGCAGCAGCGTGCCGAAGCCGCTTGCCAGCAGCAGCGGCCCGGCCACCAGCATCGGCCGGCGGCCCCACCGGTCCGCCAGCACGCCGGTCGGCACCTCGCACACGAACATGGCCAGGTAGTAGGCGCCGACGATCTCGCCGTAGGCACCTTCGCCGAGGCCGTGCTGCCGGAAGTACAGGAACAGGAACGGCACGCACGCGAACGGATACGTCACCAGGGCGTATGCGTGCAGGCAGGCGAGTTGGCGGCGGAGCGGGGACAGGTGCAGCACGGTCGCGGATCCGCCGCGCGTTCGCAACCAGGACGGTGGTTCGCCAGCTTGCATTCGCCGACGCGCGGGGCATCCTGGCCCGGGTCGATGTCCTCGTTCGCCGACTTCCGCAGTGACACCATGACCGCGCCGACGCCGGCGATGCGCGCGGCGATGGCCGCGGCCGAGGTCGGTGACGACGTCTGGGGCGAGGACCCGACCGTGCGCGCGCTCGAACAGGAAGGGGCGTCGCTGCTCGGCAAACCGGCGGCGCTGTTCCTGCCGTCGGGCACGATGGCCAACCAGGTCGCGATCGCCGGCCACTGCCGCTCCGGCGACGAGCTGATCTGCGAGGAGCGCAGCCACGTCTACTACTACGAGGGCGGTGGCATCGCCCGCTGGTCGGGCACGCAGGTGCGGCCGCTGGTGGCCGCGGACGGGTTTCCCCAGCCGCACCAGGTCGAGGCGGTGGTGCGGCCGTGTGATCCGCACTTCCCGCGCTCGGCGCTGCTGGTGGTGGAGAACACGCACAACATGGCCGGCGGGCGCGTCGGCACCCCGACCAGGATCGCGGCGCTGGCGCAGGCGGCGCGCCGGCACGGCCTCGCCGTGCACTGCGACGGCGCGCGGCTGATGAACGCCGCGGTGGCGCTCGGCTGCACGGCGGCCGAGCTGGTGGCGCCGTGCGACACCACGACGTTGTGTCTGAGCAAGGGCCTCGGTGCGCCGGTCGGCTCGCTGCTGGCCGGCAGTGCCGAGTTCGTGTTCGCCGCGCGGCGCACGCGCAAGGCGTTCGGCGGCGGCATGCGGCAGGCAGGGGTGCTGGCCGCGGCGGGGCTGTTGGCGCTGCGCGAGGGGCCGTCGCTGCTGGCGGCCGACCATGCGCGCGCGCGGCGGCTCGCCGAAGGCCTGGCCGGCTGCGCGTGGGCGCATGTCGATCTCGCCGCGACCGAGACCAACATCGTCATGTGCGATCTGCAGGCCGGCGATCCGCAGGCGCTGCTCGATCATCTGCGCGCGCACGGCGTGCTGGCGGCGAAGGCCGGCCCGCGTCGGCTGCGCTTCGTGCTGCACCGCGATCTCGACGACGCCGCGGTGCTCCGTTGTCTCCAGGCCTGCCGCGGCTTCGCGCCGGCGCAGGCTTCTCGTTCCTCCGCGTCCTGAACCCCGATCCACCCGTGAGCATCTTCAAGGCCTACGACATCCGCGGCACCTACCCCGATCAGATCGACGCCAAGATGGCGTTCGCGATCGGCGCGTCGATGGTGCAGTTCCTGCAGGCGAAACGACTCGTCGTCGGCCGCGACATGCGCACGATGGCGCCCGAGATCCAGGACGCCGTCATCGACGGCATGCTGTCGATGGGCTGCGACGTGATCGACATCGGCCTCGCCAGCACGCCGATGGTCTACTACGCGATCGGCAAGCTGCCGTGCGACGGTGGTCTCGCCGTCACCGCGTCGCACAATCCGAAGCAGTACATCGGCTTCAAGCTGTGCAAGCGGGAGGCGCGGCCGATGTCGGCCGACACCGGCATCAAGGACATCGAGGCGCTGGTCAAGAAGGGCGGCTTCAAGCTGGCGGCGAACAAGGGCAAGCGCGACTTCGTCGACGTCAAGAAGGACTGGATCGACCACATCGCCGGCTTCGCGAAGGGCATCGCGCCGATGACGGTCTGCGTCGACTACGCCAACGGCATGGGCGCCAACGAGTCGCCGCAGATCTTCGCCAAGATCCCTGGCCTGAAGGTGGTGCCGCTGTACGAACAGCTCGACGGCACCTTCCCGAACCACGAGGCGAACCCGCTGAAGGAGTCGAACCTCGACGACCTGCGCGCGTCGGTCAAGAAGCACAAGGCGGCGCTCGGCCTGTCGTTCGACGGCGACGCCGATCGCTGTGCGTTCGTCGACGACCAGGGCCGCACCGTGCATGCCGACCTGATCACCGTGCTGCTGGCGCGCGGCATGCTGCAGCGATTCCCCGGCAAGGGCATCATCTACGACCTGCGCAGCAGCAAGGTGGTGCCCGAGGAGATCAAGAAGCTCGGCGGCCGACCGGTCCGCGAACGGGTCGGCCACTCGTTCATGAAGGAGACGATGCGCAAGACGGACTGCATCGGCGGCGGCGAGCTGTCGGGGCACTTCTACTTCGCCGAGAACTACTTCACCGACTGCGGGGTGCTGGCGGCGGTGCTGGTGATGAACCAGCTCAGCCAGGAGAAGAAGACGCTGAAGCAGGCCGCCGACCCGCTGCGCAAGTACTTCGGCACCGGCGAGATCAACTTCAAGGTCGCCGACAAGGCCGGCATGATGAAGCAGGTCGAGGCGAAGTTCGGCAAGGAGAAGGGCGCCGTGGTCGACTTCCTCGACGGCGTCACCGTGACCTGCCCGACCTGGTGGGTCAACGTGCGGCCGAGCAACACCGAGCCGTTCCTGCGCATGTGCCTCGAAGCGGACACGCAGGCGGTCATGGAGCAGAAGAAGGCGGAGCTGATCGCCCTGCTCGGCCACCCTGCCGATCACTGACAGGCGGCGAGCGGTAACCCTGGCCACGCTCGATCGCGACGGACCCTTGCGCGCGCCGGTCCGAGCCCGTTCGCTTGCCGCTGCATGCCAGCTTCGCCGTTCCAGCACGTCCTGCCCGCCATCACGACCCCGTTCCGCAGCGACGATCGCGTCGACCACGACGCGCTCGCACGCCATGCCAGGTGGCAGCTCGACGCCGGCTGCAGCGGCATCATCCCGCTCGGCTCGCTCGGTGAAGGCGCGACGCTGGACACCGACGAGAAGGTCGCGATCCTGAAGACGCTGGTGGCGGCCGCCGGCAACAAGCCGGTGCTGCCGGGCATCGCAGCGCTGAGCACGCGCCAGGCCGTCGCGCTGGCGCAGCAGGCCGAACAGGTCGGCTGTCGCGGCCTGATGGTGTTGCCCGCCTACGTGCACAAGGGCGAGCTGCGCGAAGCGGTGGCCCACGTCGGGGCGGTGCTGCGCGCCACCAGCCTGCCCTGCATGCTCTACAACAACCCACCTGCCTACGGCACCGACTTCACGCCGGCCTGCATCGCCGAACTGGCGCAGCAGCACCCCAACCTGGTGGCGGTCAAGGAGTCGAGCGGGGACGCGCGCCGTGTCACCGCGATCGGTGCGCTGGTCGGCGAGCGCCTGTCGCTGCTGGTCGGCATGGACGACATGGTCGTCGAAGGGGTCGCCGCCGGCGCCAAGGGCTGGGTCGCCGGGCTCGTCAATGCGTTCCCGCACGAGTCGGTGCAGCTGTTCGAACTCGCCAGCGCCGGTCGCACCGAGGCCGCGCGCGCGCTGTATCGCTGGTTCCTGCCGCTGCTGCGGCTCGACTGCGTGCCCGAGTTCGTGCAGCTGATCAAGCTGGTGCAGGCGCAGGTCGGCCAGGGCGACGAACGGGTGCGGCCGCCGCGGCTGCCGGTGCACGGCGCGCTGCGCGAGCAGGCGCTGGCCGTGGTGCGCACCGCGCTCGCGGCGCGGCCCGAGGTCCGCCGATGAACGGCGTCGACGGCCGGCACCTGATCGGCGGTCGCGCGGTCGCGGGCAGCGGCGACGGGTTCCAGGCGGTCGATCCGACCACCGGCCAGCCGTTCGGGCCCGTGTTCCACGACGCCACGGCCGCCGAGATCGAATCGGCCGGCGCGCTGGCGGCGGCGGCGGCACCGAGCTTCGCGGCCACGTCCCCGGCACAGCGGGCGCGGTTGTTGCGCACGATCGCCGACGGCCTGTCGGCACTCGGCGATGCGCTGGTCACCATGGTCTCGGCCGAGACCGCGCTGCCGGCGGTGCGGGTGCAGAACGAGCGCGCACGCACCGTGCTGCAGTTGCAGCAGTTCGCCGCCCTGCTCGACGACGGCTCGTGGGTCGATGCGCGCATCGATCGCGGCGACCCGGCGCGACAGCCGCAGCCGAAGCCGGACGTGCGGTCGATGCTGGTGCCGCTCGGTCCGGTCGCGGTGTTCGGCGCCAGCAACTTCCCGCTCGCGTACTCGGTGGCGGGCGGCGACACCGCGTCGGCGCTCGCGGCCGGCTGTCCGGTGCTGGTGAAGGGCCATCCGGCGCACCCCGGCAGCAGCGAGCTGGTCGGTCGTGTGGTGATGGCGGCGGTGGCCGCGCTCGGGCTGCCGGCGGGCACGTTCGCGTTGCTGCACGGCCGCAGCCACGAGTCCGGGGCGATGCTGGTCCGCCACCCGGCGATCGCCGCGGTCGGCTTCACCGGCTCGCACCAGGGCGGGCGCGCGTTGTGCGATCTCGCCGCGGCGCGGCCGCAGCCGATCCCGGTGTTCGCCGAGATGGGCTCGATGAATCCCGTGCTCGTGCTGCCGCGGGCGCTCGCCGCGCGCGGCGCCGCGATCGGCGAGCAGATCGCCGCGTCGGCGCTGCTGGCGATGGGCCAGTTCTGCACCAGTCCGGGCATGGTGGCGTGGATCGAAGGCGCTGGCGATGCGGCGTTGGTGGCGAGCCTCGCCAGCAAGCTCGGTGCCGCCGCGGCCGGGCCGAGTGTGCACCCGAGCATCCGCGCCGGCTACGAGCGGGCGCTGCAGCAGGTCGAGGCGCTGCCGGTCGAAGTGGCGGCGCGTGGGGCGCCGGGCACCGCGGCCACCGCGCTGTGCCCGACGCTGCTGGCCGCGCGCGCGTCGGTGGTGCTGCAGCAGCCACGGCTGCGCAGCGAGATCTACGGGCCGGCGGTGCTGGCGGTGCGCTGCCGCGATCGCGGCGAACTGTCGGCGTTGGTCGCGGCGCAAGGCGGGCACCTGACCGCGACCGTGCACGGCGACGGCGACGATTTCGGCGCCTTCGGCGACGTGGTGGCGATGCTGCAATCGAAGGTCGGCCGCCTGATCGCCAACGGCGTGCCGACCGGCGTCGAGGTGTGTGCGGCGATGGTGCACGGCGGCCCGTGGCCGGCGGCCAGCGATGCGCGCTTCTCGGCGGTGGGCACGACGTCGATCCGGCGCTGGGTGCGGCCGATGTGCTGGCAGGACTGGCCGCGCGACGCGCTGCCGCTGGCGCTGCGCGACGACAACCCGCTGCGCTTGCGGCGCATGGTCGACGGTCGCCACGAGCTGCCGGCGCCGGCGGCGAACTAGCGCCGCGCCGGCCCGCGACCGGTTCGCGTCCTGCGCGCGACCGGCGGCCGGGTCAGCGCACGAAGAACTCGTAGCCGCGGCTGCTGGAGATGCTGCCCGGGGCCAGCGGATCGAGCGCCAGCAGCTGGAAGTAGAACGGCACCGTCGCCAACAGCGGGTCGTTCGGCAGCGGGAGCCGCAATGTCGTGTGACCCGGCGCGCCGGCACTGCCGCCGAGTGCGAACGGCAGCCAGTCGTGCACCTGCAGGTGCCACGGCAGGCTGCCGAGCTGCAGCTGCGGTTCGATCGACTGGAAGCCGTAGGTCAGCACCGCGAGTCCGCCGGGCGGGCCGCCGACCAGCCCGAGCTTGAAGTCGGCGTTGCCGGGGAAGCTCGGCACCGCGTCGATCAGGAACGGCTCGCTGCTCCCGGCGAGCCCCGGGCCGAACTGGCGCGGCGGTGCCTGCACCATGCTGCGCAGGTCCGGGTGATCGAACGGCGGCAGCCGCAGCGCCGCGCGTTGGTCGGTCAGCGCCGTGCGCACGAAGTCCTGGATCAGCGCGACGTCCGCCAGCGTGACGCCGACCTGGTTCAGCGGGATCAGGAACGGATCGAGGTTCGAGGTGTCGACGCCACCGCCCTGGAAGTAGACGTTCAGCGTCGACGCCGGGTCGCTCCACTGCGCCGGGTCGGCGAGCCCTGGACTCTGGCCGTTGTGGAACAGCCGCGGCCGCAGTCCCGCGTTGCGCAGCGACGGGGTCTTGAACGCACCCTGCTCCTCGGGCACCGTCGAGAAGTTGCCGTAGCCGAGGTCCTCGGCCTGCCAGCGCAAGCCGAGATTGTGCGGGATGTCGTCCGAGAACAGCGGATCCCAGTGGCACGCGCTGCAGCGGCCCTGGTTCTGGAACAGCAGCCAGCCGGCCTTCTGCGCGGCGTTCATCGCCGCGGAGTTGCCGGCGATGAACCGGTCCCACGGCGTGTCGTCGGGGTTCAGCGTGCGCTGGTAGCTCGCCAGCGCCATCGCGATGCGCGCGGCGGTGATCGCCGGGTCGCCGAACGCGGCGGTGAACAGCGCCGGATAACTCGGGTGCTGCTGGCGCGCGGCGAGCAGGTCGGCGCCGAGGTTGCTGGCCAGCGCCAGCGGCGTGACCTGCTGCAGCTTCTGGCGCACGTCCTGCCAGGTGCGGCCCTCGTGGCCCATCTCGACCGGATTCAGGATCGGGCCCAGCGCCTGCGTCTCGAGCGCACCTTCGAACGGGATCAGCATCGCGCCGGTCTCGGGATCGATGAACTGCCCGCGGGCCCGGCCGTCCCAGAACAGTTCGCCGTGATGCGCGGCGCCGAGCGTCGACGACGACATGCGGGCGGTGGCCTGGCGGCGCAGACCGAAGCCGGCGACCGGCACGAAGTCACCGCTGTTGGCCTGCCGATGGATGCCGTCGGAACCGCGGATGTCGTCGGCGGTGCCGAACACCAGATCGGGGCCGGGGTGCAGGCCCTGACCGAGGCGGCCGTCGGAACCGCCGAACTCGGGCAGGTGGCAGGTGCCGCAGGCGACCGAGTCGTCGCTGGACAGCTGCTCGTCCCAGAACAGGAACTTGCCGAGCAGGACCTTGGCCGGCGTCAGCGGGTTCTGCACCGGCACCGGTGCGGGCGGCAGTTGGGCTACCGCGGCGTTGCTCAGCAGGGCCAACACGAACAGGCGGTGGCGACGCATGTAGGGAATCCGAGGGGTGCGCGCGGGGGCAGGGCTCGGTGGAAGAGTGTAGCTGCGGCCGGGCTCGCTGCCAGCCAGGCGCCGCGATCGGGCGCCCGGGCCGGTGCCGCGCCCGCGTCGTTCAACCGCCGAACATCTGCGTCCACAGGTTGCCCTGGCGGCCGAGTCCGGTGCGATGGTGCGAACCGAGCATGTTGCGGTGGTGGCCGGGGCTGTACCACCAGCCGCGCACGGCGTCGGGACCGCTGCCATGGCCAGCGGCGATGTTCTCGGCGCCGCCGCTGGTGCCGTGCAGCGCCGCGCGGTCGCCCGGGCTGCGCTTGCCCGGCACCGGCGACTCATGGGCGAAGAAGCCGAGCGTCTCCATGTCGCGGCTGTGGTCGCGCGCCGCCGCGCCGAGTTTCGGATCGATGCGCAGCAGCGGCAGTCCGATCAGGAAGCGCAGTTCGTTGAGCGCCGCGGTGCCGGCGAACTCCTCGGCGTCGTGCTCGCGCCGCAGCAGTTCGTTGTCGGCGAGCACGCGTTGGTCCTGGCCGCCGGCTAGCCCGGCGAGGATCCACGCCGCGACTTCGCGGTCGAGGTCGTCGACGCCGGGCGGCATCGCCGGCGGCGCCACGCGGGCGAAGTGGCGCTGGGCCTCGCCATTGAGTTCGAGGTCGGCGGTGGCCAACACATACAGCTCGAACCATTCGCGCAGTTCGCGGCGGCGGTCCCGCAGCGCCGAGAGCCGCGGTTCGAGGTCGGGCGCCCGCTCGAGCAGTTGCGGCAGCGTCGGCAGCAGCAGCGTGCGCAGCTCCTGCAGGCGCGGATCGAGTTCGCCGGCGATGCGTTCCTTGCTCAGCGCCGGATCGCGCGACACGGCGAGCATCTCGTCGCGCAGTTGGTCGACGCGGCGGGCGCCCTTGCTGCCCAGCAATCGCTTCTGCGCGGCGGTGGCGCCCTTGCCGACCGCGGCGGCGAACGTGTTCGCCTCGCGGTCGTGGCGCCGGCGTTGATCGAGCACGATGGTGCGCACGGTGTCCGCGCCGGACAGTCGGACGGCGAGGGGCTGCTGCACCAGCGCTTCCACCAGCGGGCGCGCGGCCGCGGCGGTGAGCCCGGTGCTGCGCAGCGCCACCAACGGCGACACCGGCTCCGGCTGGGCCGGCAGCTCGGCGAGCAGCAGGCACGGCAGCAGCAGCGAGCGGGTCCAGACGCGCGGCGCCACGCGGCGACTCATTTCTTCTGCCCGGGTGGCACCCACGACGGATTCTTGTTGAGCCAGCGCTGCCAGTCCGCGAACGCCGACTGGGAACTGCCGGTGAGCTTCTGCAGCGTCGCGTTCCACTTGCCCTCGACGGCGCGCAGCGTGCGGCGCGCGTTCTGCGGTTGGGCCGGGATCGGCTGGCTCGGATCGGTGGGATCGGGGGTGGTCGCCTGCTGATGCAGGCCGCCCCATTCGCGGATGATCGCCTTGACGACCTCGCGGCGCAGCTTCAGCTCCAGTTCGGTGTAGTTGCCGAGCGCCTCGGCGGCCGCCGCGCGCAGTTCGTCCTGGTGGGCGCGGGTGGTCGTCTCCAGCAGCCAGTCGACCTGGGCCGGATCCTTGGTCTTGCCCAGCGCCAGGATCAGGTGGGCCCGCAGCTCGAGGGCGTCCTTGAAGCGGGCGTCGCCGATCACCTTGGCCAGCTCCTTGCCGGCGTCGACGCCGAAGCGCGCCATGGTGTCGGCGGTCTCGCGGTAGAGCACGTCCTTGTCCTTCGGCCGCAGCTTGCCGGTCCGGAACACGTCGCCGAGCGCCTTCAGCAGCCGCTCCTTGTCCTTGGGATTGCGGGTGTCGAGATCCTTGGTCAGCTTCTGGATCAGACCGATCGCCTGGAAGTCGGCGATCATCTTCGGCTCGGCGACCAGCGACTTCAGTTCCTTGAGCTGGTCGGGCAGCGCCGGGTCGACCGGCGGCACCGGCGCCGGGGCCGGGGCCTGGGCCCAGGCCGGCGCGGCCAGGGCGCAGTGCAGCAGCAGCAGCGCGGCGAGGTGCCGCGGCGGAGTCTTGAGCATCGCCGCAGCATACCGGGTGCTGCACTCCGGCGGCAGCACCGTGCCGGTCCGGGAAGCCGCCGAGAATCCTCGGCATGGGCCGATGGGGCATTGGACAGTCCGTTGCCGATCCGCTACCACACGGCGCCGCACGCCTCCCCGTGACGCTCGTACTCATCACCGGCGGAGCCGGTTTCATCGGCTCGCACCTCGTCGAACGCCTGCTCCGGGCAGGTCGTCGCGTGCGCGTGCTGGACAACCTCGACCCGTTCTACGCCGTAGCCCAGAAGCGGCGCAACCTGGCCGAGCTCGCGGCTCTCGGTGGCGATCGCTTCGAGTTCCTCGAGGGCGAACTGCGCGATCCGGCGACCTGCCAGCGCGCCGTGGCCGGCGCCGGGGTGGTCGTGCACCTCGCCGCGCTGGCGGGCGTGCGGCCGTCGATCGCCGATCCGGTGCGCTACTTCGACGTCAACGTCAGCGGCACCCAGGTGCTGCTGCAGGCGATCACCGACCCGGCGGTGCCGGTGGTGTTCGGCAGCAGTTCGTCGGTCTACGGCGGCAACACCAAGGTGCCGTTCGCGGAGCACGATCCGGTGCTGCAGCCGCTGTCGCCGTACGCCGCCAGCAAGCGAGCCGGCGAACTGCTGTGCTTCACCTGGCACCACCTGCGCGGCAATCCGGTCACCTGCCTGCGCTTCTTCACCGTCTACGGGCCGCGGCAGCGGCCGGAGATGGCGATCCACCAGTTCGCGCGGCACATCACCGACGGCACCGAGCTGCCGTTCTTCGGCGACGGCAGTTCGCGGCGCGACTACACCTTCGTCGAGGACATCACCGCCGGCATCGAGGCGGCGGTCGAACGACCGCGCGGCTACGCGATCTACAACCTCGGCGGTTCGGCGACCACGTCGCTGGCCGAGCTGGTGGCGCACCTCGAGCGCGCGCTGGGGCGGCCCGCGCGCCGCAAGCAACTGCCCGATCAGCCCGGCGACGTGCCGATCACGTTCGCGGACCTGCAGTTGGCGGAGCGAGAACTCGGCTATCGCTGCCGCACGTCGATCGTCGATGGGATCGGGCGATTCTGTGTCTGGTATCTGCGCGAGAAGCGGGCCGGGAAGGTGTCATGAAGGAACGGGTTCTGGTCACCGGCGGCGCCGGGTTCATCGGCTCGCACGTGTGTGAGCAGTTGCGGCGGCAGGGCCGGGCGGTGGTGGTGCTCGACGACCTGAGCACCGGCCACCGCAGCAACCTGGACGGGCTCGAGGTCGAGTTCGTGCAGGGCTCGATCACCGATGCCGCGGTCGTGCAGCGGGCGATGCAGGGCGTGCGCAAGGTCGTGCACCTGGCGGCGCTGCCGTCGGTGGCGCGTTCGCTGGAGCGGCCGCTCGACACGCACCACGCCTGCGCCACCGGCACCGCGACCGTGCTGCACAGTGCGGCCGCCAACAAGGCGCGCGTCGTCTACGCCGGCAGCAGCTCTGCCTACGGCAACCAGGACGTGCTGCACAAGCACGAAGGACTGCGCGAGGACCCGCTGTCGCCGTACGCGGCCGCCAAGTTGGCGGGCGAGCTGTACTGTCGTTCGTTCGCCCGCGTCTACGGCCTCGGCGTCGTCGTCACCCGGTTCTTCAACGTGTTCGGCCCGCGGCAGCCCGCCGACAGCCCGTATTCGGGCGTGGTCGCCGCGTTCTGCCGCTCGCTGCTGGCCGGCAAACCGGTGCGCATCGACGGCGACGGTCAGCAGGCCCGCGACTTCACCTACGTCGAGGACGTGGTGCAGGGCGTGCTGCGCTGCCTCGATTCGGACCACGGCGGGTGCGAGACCGTCAACCTCGCCTACGGCCAGTCGACCACCGTACGAGATCTGTACGATCGGCTGGCGGCGATGGCGGCGCGCGTTCCCGGCGCGGGACCGCAGCCGGCCCCGATCCTGGCCCCGCCGCGCGCCGGCGACGTGCGCCACTCGCTGGCGGCCACCGAGCGGGCGAAAGACCGCTTCGGCTTCGTTCCCACGGTCGGTTTCGCCGAAGGTCTGCAGAGAACGTTCGACTGGTACCGGCAACAGGCCGGGAAGAGCTAATTCGCCATGAAAGGTGTCGTCCTCGCCGGTGGCCTCGGTAGCCGCCTCTATCCGCTCACGAAGATCACCAACAAGCACCTGTTGCCGGTCTTCAACAAGCCGATGATCTACTACCCGATCCAGTGTCTGGTGAACGCTGGCATCACCGAGATCCTGATCGTCACGGGTGGCAACTCGGCCGGGCACTTCCTGCAGCTGCTGCGCAACGGCGCCGACTTCGGCCTGTCGCGCATCCACTACGCCTACCAGGAGGGCGAGGGCGGCATCGCCGACGCGCTGAAGCTCGCCGAGTCGTTCGCCGAGGGCGAGGAGATCTGCGTCGTGCTCGGTGACAACATCATCGAGGGCAACATCAAGAAGGCCGTCGACGACTTCAAGCGGCAGGGCGGCGGCGCCAAGATCCTGCTCAAGGAAGTGCACGACCCGGAGCGCTTCGGCGTCGCCACGATCAAGGACGGCAAGGTCACCAAGATCGTCGAGAAGCCGAAGGCCCCGGAGACCAACCTGGCGGTGATCGGCATCTACATGTTCGACCCGTCGGTGTTCGACATCTGCCGCACGCTGAAGCCGTCGACGCGCGGCGAGCTCGAGATCACCGACGTCAACAACGAGTACGTGCGCCGCGGCAACCTCACCTACGAGGTGCTGAAGGGCTGGTGGACCGACGCCGGCACGTTCGAGTCGCTGTATCGCTCGGCGACGCTGATCCGCGAGAACGGCGCCAATCGGATGGACCTCTGATCCGGGCCGGCGATGGGGCGAACTGACATCCTGGTCACCGGCGCCGGCGGGCAGCTCGGCCGTGCGGTGCTGCACTGCTGTGCCGAGCTCGGGCTGCAGGCGCACGGCGTCGGTACCCTGTCGATGCCGCTCGACGACCGCGCCGCGGTGCTGCGCGCGATCCGCGAGCTCGCGCCGCGCGCGATCGTGCACGGTGGCGCCGTCACCAACGTCGACGGCTGCGAGAGCGAGTCGCTGGCGGCCTATCGCATCAACGGGCTCGGCACCGCGTGGGTCGCCGAGGCCGCGGCGGCCGTGGGCGCGGCGCTGGCCTATGTCAGCACCGACTTCGTGTTCGACGGCACCGCCCAAGGCGTGCCGTACGCGACCGAGCACCCGGTGCGGCCGCTGTCGGTCTACGGCGCCAGCAAGCGCCTGGGCGAGGAAGCCGTGCTCGCGCACGGCCGCGGTGACTTCTACGTGGTGCGCACCAGCTGGGTGTTCGGCCCCGGCGGCAAGAACTTCCCGAAGGCGATCCTCGACCGCGCGCGCAGCGGACAACCGCTGAAGGTCGTCACCGACCAGGTCGGGCGACCGACCATGACGCACGACCTCGCCGCCGCGCTGCTCGACCTGCTGCAGCTGCGGCCGGCGGGCGGTGGCATCTACCACGCCGCCAACGAGGGCCATGCGTCGTGGCACCAGTTCGCGGTGGGGGTGTTGCAGGCGGCCGGTCTCGGCCACATCGAGGTCGGCAGCCAGCTCGCCGCCGACCTGAAGCGCCCGGCGCCGCGGCCGCAGTGGTCGGTGCTCGACACCGATCGCCTCACGCGCGTGCGCGGCAAGCCGCTGCCGAGCTGGCAGGATGCCGTGCGGCGCTATCTCGAACTCGACGCGGTGGCGCAGCCCGGCCGCGGCGGCAAGCAGTACTGAATCCCAATCGGAGTCCTTCGCTCGTGAGCAAGATCCTCGTCACCGGTGGCGCCGGCTTCATCGGTTCCAATTTCGTCCGCATGCTGCTGCTCGGCAGCGACCACCAGGTCGTCAACGTCGATGCGCTGACCTACGCCGGCAACCTCGAGAACCTGAAGGACGTCGAGAAGCACCCGCGTTCGACCTTCGTCAAGGCCGACATCGCCGAGCCGGTGCAGATGGAGACGGTGTTCGCCGAGCACCGCCCCGACGTGGTGGTGCACTTCGCCGCCGAGAGCCACGTCGACCGTTCGGTGCTCGACGCGACCGCGTTCGTGCGCACCAACGTCACCGGCACCCAGGTGCTGCTCGACAAGGCGCGCATCTACAAGACGCAGCGCTTCGTGCACGTCAGCACCGACGAGGTCTACGGCTCGCTCGGCGCCTGGGGCTACTTCACCGAGGACACGCCGATCCAGCCGAACTCGCCGTACTCGGCCAGCAAGGCCGGCAGCGACCTGCTGGTGCGGGCCGCGGTGCACACGCACCACATGGACTGCGTGATCACGCGCTGCTCGAACAACTACGGGCCGTACCAGTTCCCCGAGAAGCTGATCCCGCTGATGATCGCCAACGCGCTCGAGGGCAAGCAGCTGCCGGTCTACGGCGACGGCAAGAACGTGCGCGACTGGATCCACGTGCTGGACCACTGCAGCGGCATCAAGAAGGCGATGGAGCTCGGCAAGGCGGGCGAGGTCTACAACTTCGGCGGCGACGCCGAGCGCGAGAACCTGTTCGTCGTCAAGGAGATCCTGCGCCTGGTCGGCAAGGGCGAGAGCCTGATCCACTACGTCAAGGATCGCCCGGGTCACGATCGCCGTTACGCGATGGACTCGAGCAAGGCGCGCGCGGTGCTGGGCTGGACGCCGTCGCACACGTTCGAGAGCGGGCTGCGGCAGACGGTCGACTGGTACATCCAGAACAAGGCGTGGTGGGAGCGCGTGCGCAGCGGCGCCTACCAGGCCTACTACCAGCAGCAGTACGGCAACCGCTGAGCGAGCGGCCGCGCGGCCGGCTCAGAGAGTGAGAAACAATCGGTTTCGAACTCTCTGCGTGGCCGCGCAGGCGGCCACCAGGAGCATCTGAGAGGCTGTATCCTGATTTTCTCTCAGC
>JALORC010000060.1 GCA_025459175.1 Planctomycetota bacterium
GTAGGTGTAGGTCGACTGGGCCGTGTTCTGTACGTTGCTGATGGTGACGACGTAGGGCGTGTCGGGCATGCCCGCCTGGCGCTGGATCGGCGTGTTGAACCTCCACGCGATCGCATTGTCGTAGCAGAAGATGCACTGCTGGGGGATACGGGTCGTGATCGGCACCGGCGTGCCACCCCGGGTGACGGTCACGGTGGCGGCGGAGTAGTTGGCGTGCGTGGCCGGGTTGAACACATCCTGGTTCTGCCCCGGCACCGCGAACGTCCAGCTGTCCCAGGCCCACTGGTAGGGCACGAAGCCGGCCGGTGGCCAGGCGCTGAACCGGCTGCGCGCGCCAGCGGCCATCGGCGCCATCACGTCGAGGGCCATGAAGGTGCTGGTCGACCCCATCGCCATCTGCAGCTGCGGCTCGTGCAGCATCCAGCGGCGATGACCCATGTCGCCGTTGCCGTCGTCGATCAGCAGCGCCATGCCGGCCGGGCCGACCGCACCGGCGGTCAGGTTGGACGTCGCCAGCGCCGCATTGCCGGCCGCGGTCCAGCACGGGCTGCCGGCCGGCAGGTTGTGGCTCAGGGTGTTCGCCGCGTGCAGCATCAGCGCGGCGCGCTGGCAGTCGACGTTGCCGGACCCCGAGGTCGGGAAGCTCTGCGGATTGCCGAAGGTGACGTTCGGGAAGCCGGCCATCGCCCGGAACACGTTCACCGTGGTCAACGAATCGGTCATGAACTGCGGGTTGACCGTGCCGGCGTTGCAGCCGGCCGCGGATCCGGTCCAGCCGTGGTTGTTGTTGCCGAACGCGGGCAGGTAGGTGTTGTTGAACAGGGCAACCACCGAGTTCCGATCGGCGGGGTTCACGGTGACCTGCGCCGTGGCCTCGTGCGCGAGGGCAGTGGCGAGAACGGCACCGAGGAGGAGGAGGCGAGTCGTCATGGAGATTCGTGGGTGGGCTCGAGGTGTGGCTGCTCGCGACGGCGACCAGCACAGCCAGCGCATGGGCCGGCACGCCAGAAGCGTGGCGGCGGCTCGGGCCGGGTCAGGAATCGCGAACTTCGCTCCGGAATCGCGGTGGGACCGGTCGCAGGTTTGACAACCTCATGACCTCGGCCCGCCCGTCAGCCCTACTCTGTCGGCTGTGTCGTCCCGCCCCGCCCGTACCGGACTGTGGTTCGCGCTGACCCTGGCGCTGCCGGCCGCGTTCGCCGGCGCCTGGGTGTGGCTGGTGCCCGGTGGTGTCATCGACCGCATGGCCGCCAGCGAACGGCGCACGGCCGACCAGGCGCTGGCCACCGCGCTGCAGCGCCTCGACCACGAGCTCGCGGTCGCTGCGGCGCAGCAGCCGGTGCCGCTGCAGCTCGACGACAGCCGGCGCGTGCGCGGCCCGTTCCCGTTGCCGCGCTCGACCGACGACGGCTGGCCGACCGCGAGCGTCGCCGAACAGAACGCCACCGCGCGCGCGCAGCAGGGCGACCCGCGCGGGGCGCTGCCGTGGTTCGAACATGCGCGGCAACGCGGCGACCTGACCCCGTATGGCTGGCTGCACTACGGCAACGCGCTCGCGGCGCACGATCCGGCGGCGGCGCTCGCGCTGCTGCCCGACGCCCGCCGGCACTGCGCCACGGTGCCGTGCTGGCCGTACCCGTTCGCGGTGCTGGCTTGGCTCGCCGAAGCGCGCTGGACCCGCGCCGCCGGGCAGCCGGTGCTGGTTGCCGAGACCTGGCTGCCACAGCTCGCGACGCTGGTGCCCGCTGCGTTGGTGCCCGAGCTGCTGCGCGCGTTCGTCCGCGAGGCCGGCGATCCGGCGCTGGACGCGACGTTGCTGCCGCTGCACGAAACCGCCGCCACGGCCGAGGCGTTGCTCGCCCGCGACGGGCCAGCGCCGACCGCCCCCGCCCCCGGCCCGCTGCCCGACACCGTGCTGTGGCCACTCGATGCGGGCACGTTGGTCGTGGTGCCAAGGGCTCTCGTCATCGCGCGGCGCGACGACATCCTGCGCTCGGCGACCGACGCGGCGCCGGGTTGGCGTCTCGCGACCGCGGGTGCCGCCGACGACGGCGACCCGTCCCTCGTGGTGCCGAGCCTCGGCAGCCGCTGGATCGCGCGCCCGACCGCGCTGCCGGGCAGCGAGCTGTTGGCCCGCGCCGCCCGCACGAGCCTCGGACTCGCGGCGCTGTCGCTGGTGCTCGGCAATCTGCTGTTGTGGCGGCTGAACCGCCGCGAGGCCCAGCTCGTCAAGCTGCGCTCCGACTTCGTCGACGTCGTCTCGCACGAGCTGCGCACGCCGCTGGCGGCGCTGTCGCTGAAGGCCGAGATGCTCGCGCGCGGCGACGTGCCCGACACCCGCCGCGCGCACTACCTGCAGGGCCTGCATCACGACGTGCGCCGGCTCGCCGATCAGGTCGAACGCATCCTCGACTTCGGCCGGTTGCAGCACGGGGCACCGCTGCGCCCCACCCACATCGCCCCGCGCACTCTGCTGGCACGCGCGCTGCGCGACGTGCGGCCTGCGCTGCGGCAAGTGCGGCAGCGGCTCGCGGTCGAGGCACCGCGCACACTGCCGGCGCTGTTCGGGGACGTCGAGGTGCTGGGCCGGGCCCTGCGCAACCTGCTCGAGAACGCCACCAAGTACGCGCCCGCCGGTTCGGCGGTCGGCGTGCGCGCCCACGCCACCGGCGATCGGCTCGTGGTCGAGATCAGCGACGAAGGGCCCGGTGTGCCACCGGACGAACGCGACCGCATCTTCCAGCCGTTCGTGCGCGGCCGCGGCGCCGGCGCCGACACCGCCGGCAGCGGCCTCGGCCTCGCACTGGTCGCGGCCGCGGTGCTTCGGCACGGCGGCGAGGTCGCGGTGCACGACCGCCGCGGCGGTGGCAGCGTGTTCACCATGTCGTTGCCGTGGTCGCCGGAGTCCGCATCATGAACCAGCTGCTCGTCATCGAGGACGATCCGAGCATCCGCGAGAGCCTGCTCGACTTCTTCACCGGCCGCGACTGGCTGGTGCAGGCCGCCGCCGATGTCGCCACCGCCGAACGACTGCTGCGCGAACGGCAGTTCGATCTGGTGCTGCTCGACCTGCGGCTGCCCGACGGCGACGGCCTGACCGTACTGCGCGGCCTGCGCAAACGCGGCCAGCGCGTGCCGGTGATCGTGCTGACCGCGCGCGGTGAGGTCGAGCAGCGTGTGCTCGGGCTGCAGCTCGGCGCCGACGACTACCTGGTCAAGCCGTTCAGCGTGCACGAGCTCGATGCACGCATGCAGGCGGTGCAGCGCCGCGCCGCCCAGCCGACCACCACCATCCGGCTCGGCGGTGCCGAGGTCGATCTCGCCGGCCACGCGGTGCGGCGCGATGACCGCACGTTCCGGCTGTTGCCGAAGGAAGCCGAACTGCTGGTGCACCTGCTGCGCCATCGCGGTCGCGCGCAGACGCGCGAGGAATTGCTGCGCGCGGTGTGGGGCCACGACACCGCCCCGACCACGCGCACCGTCGACACGCACGTGTTCCAGCTGCGGCAGAAGCTGGAAGTGGATCCGTCCGCGCCGCAGCTGCTGCGCACCGTGCACGGCGTGGGCTACCTGCTCAGCGAGTGAGGCGCGGGGCGTCCCGGCGATCCGGCGCCTGCGAACGCCGCTGCTCGAGCCACTGCAGGGCCGCCTGGAAGCTCGGCCAACCGCGGATCGGCTCGTAGGCAGCAGCGTGCTGGCCGCGTTCGAAGTGGCTGCGCGCGAACCGATCGGCGCCGATCGCGCGTTCGATCAGATCCAGCGCCCGCTCCCGCCACGGCTGGGCGGCGTCCCATCCGTCCCGCGTCGCCAGCAACTCCCCGAGGCCGCACGCGAGCCGCGCGACCTCCAGCACGGCCGCCGGCGAACGCGCCGCGCGATCGTAGACCGGCAACCACTGCGCGAGCTGGTCGGCTTCGTGTTGCTCCAGCAGGCGCGTGCAGAACGTCGCCACCGCCACTTCGAGACCGCGAGCGTGTTGGTCAGCGTGCCGCCCCACCGGCGGGCTCCCGTCCTGATAGGTCCGGATGCTGTCGCGCCAGCACGCGAACGCGAACTCGAAGTCGCCCAGTCGCGCGTGCACCATCGCCAGGTTGAACAGCGACCGCCCGAGGTCGAGGCGATGCCCGGGATGCATCGGGAAGTCGGCGAGCACCGACGCCCGCAGCGCCAGCGCCCGACCGTGCCCACCGACCGAGGCAGCGAACTCCTCGGCGTCGGCGCGCAGGCAGGCGTCGACCTCGTGCAGATCGGCCAACAGCCGCCGGCACCACAGCTCGTTGCGCCCCCGTGGCACCACGGAGGCGATCACCTGCAGCCCACGGTCGACGGCTCGCCGCGCGGCTCCCGGGGCCCGCGACCGCTGCGCGATCGCGGCCTTGCTGTGCAGCGACGCCAACGCCACGGCCACCTCCGGTTGATCCGGGTACTCGGCGAACAGCGCCTCGGCGTCCTGCTCCGCCCGCAGCAACCACTCGCGCTGCGCCTCGGTGTCGCCCTTGGCACCGAGTGCACTGGCCATGGCTGCACCGGCCTCCACCGCATTGGCTCGCAGGCGCCGATCGCGCGGCAGCATGGCGAGCCCACGCTCGGCGGCACACCAGGCCGCCTCGGCGTAACCGAGCTGGGCCGACACGTCCCCGACGGCCCCCCGTTCGTCGGCCGCCCACCGTGCGATCCCACCCAGAAACAGCATCGCCGTCGGGCCGGGGATCCCGGCCAGGCGGACCATCGCCTCGTCGCGCAGTTGCCGGGCCCGCTCCGGCTCGCCGCGCTGCTCGTGCAGCGTCGCCAGCCGACCGAGCGTGTGCGCCGCATCCACCTCGAGGGCCGCGCGGCCGGGATGGCGCCGACGCAGCGTCTCGAACATCGCGCTGGCCTCGCGCAGCATCTCGAACTGCACCTGCTCGCTGCCCGGCGCGGTCACCACGTGGTCCTCGGTCGCGATCAGCAGCGTGCGGCGCACGGCCGCGAGCGCGTCGGCGAAGCCTGCCTCGGCGCGCCCGCGCTGCACGAGCAGTTCGTCGTTGGCGGCCGCCAGCGCCGCGTTGCTGCGCTGCAACTCGACGTTCGCCGCCGCCTGCTGCCGCCACAGCAGCAGCGGGAACTGCAGCGCCAGCAGGCACACGGCCCCGGCCAGCACCGACCAGGTCGGATGCCGTTGCAGCAGACGCACCAGGCGCAGCCCGCGCCCGAGCGGCCGCGCCGTGATCGGCAGGCGCTGCAGCACCCGTTCGAGGTCGGCGGCGAACTCGGCCATCGAGCGGTAGCGGCGGGCCGGGTCGCGATCGAGCGCCACCGCGCAGACGACGTCGAGATCGCGCGGCACGGCGCGATTCCAGCTCCGCACCGGCCGCGCGCCACCGGCGAGGATCGCCTGCTGCAACGCCTCCAGCGACTCGTGTTCGAACGGCAGGTGCGTGGTCAGCAGTTCGTACAGCGTGACACCGAGCCCGTAGATGTCGCCGCGTTCGTCGCTGGCCTCGCCGCGCAGCAGCTCGGGCGCCGAGTAGGCCGGCGAACCGACCGGCGTGCGGTCGCGGGTCACCCGCTGCAGGTCGTGCACGCGCGCCAGTCCGAAGTCGACGAGCTTCGGTTGGCCCTGCCGGGTCACGATCACGTTCGACGGCTTCAGGTCGCGATGCAGGATGCCACGTTCGTGCACGTAGCTCATCGTCTGCGCCACCTGCTGCACCATGCGCACGCAGGCTTCCCAGTAGCTGCCGGTGAACGCGCTGGCGCTGTCCTGGAGCTTGCCCGAGGACACGAACGCCGAGCGCAGCGCCTGCCCGTCGAGCCGCGCCGGATCGCGTCCCTGCAGCGGCCGCAGCAACTGGTCGAGCGTCTGGCCCTCGACGTATTCCATCGCGAACCACGGATGGGCCTCGTCGTCGCCGACCGCGAGGATCGGCACGATGCCCGGGTGGTTGAGCCGCGCGATCGCGTCGATCTCGCGCTGGAAGCGTTCGCGCGCGCTGGCCGACAGCAGGAACTCCGGCCGCACCACCTTCAGCGCGACGGTGCGATGCAGGCTCGCCTGCTCGGCCGCGTAGACGACGCCCATGCCGCCGGCGCCGATCCGCCGCAGCACGCGGAACTCACCGAACCGGATCCGCTGCTCGGGCAGCGCCGACGGCGGCGCCAGGATGCCGAGCCGCCGCAGCCGTTCGAGGCCGTCGCGCAGCGCCTCGGCGCGCGAGTGGTGCGTGGTCAAGAACTCCTGCAGGCCGGGCTCGCCGCGCTGCTCCAGCACCTGCACGGCCTGCGCCAGCAGCTGCTCGAGGTGGTCGCCGGCGGACGAGGGGTTCACGGTCGGCAACCATACCTCGCCGGCCGGGGCGGCGCGCCGCGGGGCGAGGACGCGCCGATGTCACCGGTGCCGACGCGGACCGATGCGCTCGAGCCCGTTCGGCGCCGGTCCGCGAATCCTCCTCATCCACCGGGCTGCACGATCACCCAGTCGCAGGTCCCGGTGCCGTCGGGCAGACCGAGCCGCACTTCGCCGGCACCGCCGGTGCGCGGCTCGATCGCCTCGAACCACGGCTTCTGCAGCGCGCGACAGACGACGCGGCAGTCGTGGTCGGTGCGGCCGGCGGCGCGCAGCGCCTCGAGGAACGCGCAGCGGTGCAGCCGCATCGTCACCGCGTTCGGCGCCACCACGACCTCGAAGTCGTGGCCGTAGAGGCGCGCCATCTGCTCGAACACGACCGCCTTGTCGGCGCTGCTGCCGGGCTCGGTGCCGAACCGCTGCCGGATCGTGCGCGTCGCGATCTTGAACTGGCTCTGGAACACGCGGATGTCCATCGCCAGCGTCGCCTCCGGCCCGAGTGCTTGCAGCACGTTGCGGAACCACAGCCCGTCGAGTGTGACGATCATGCGCTGCGCGATGTCGAACCGCGCCGCGGCATCACTCGGATCCGCGGTTCGCGCCACCACCTCGCCGTCGTTCATTGGTAGCCCAGGCGCGCCCAGACGCCGTTGCTGAGGTCGTAGCCGAGCGGCCCCGACGTCGGCGCCCAAAACGCCTGCAGGGCGATCTCGAGACCGGCGAGCTGCGGCACCGCCGGCAGCGGCAACGACGCGCTCCACGTCGGCAAGGACGGCGCCCCGAGCGCGAAGCCGCCGCCGAGATCGAACCAGGCGAAGCAGCTGCTGGCCCCGAGCCACACCGGCCCACTCGGCTGCAGACTGCCGACCAGGATGCCGCTGGTGTTGGCCGGCGCGAACTGGCCCGCGATCCCCATGGTCTGGCCGAGCACCGGGCGCGTCGCACCGAGCTGCGGGAAGAACGGTCCGGCACCACAACCGCCGCCCTGCGGCTGCGCCTCGGCGAGGATGCGGCCGGAGATCACACTCCAGCCATCCGAGGCACTGCCGTTGCGAGTGACCACGACGTCTTCGAACCCGTCGTCGTCGACATCACCGAGACCGGCCAACGGGCCAAGGGTCAGCGCGCCCGGCCAGTTGGGCAGCGACCACAGCCGCCGCACGCCGGTCCCTGACTCGCACTCCACTCGGGCGCCACTGCTCGAATAGCGCGGTTGCACGAAGTCCTGCAGGCCGTCCTGATCGAGGTCGCCGAGCCCGGCGATGGACGTCGATTGGATGTTGCCAGCGGCGCCATTGCGCTGGAATCGCACCGCGCCGCTGCCCGGTTGGTGCACGGTGAGCTGCCCCTGCAGCCCCGGGCCGGTGACGTTCGGACGGAAGTAGAACACCTCGCGCTTGCCGTCGCCGTCCAGATCGAGGGTCTCGACCATCCGGCCACTGTCGGGGCCGACCGGCGCCACCGACCACGACACCGCACCCGTGACGAGGTTGCGGACCTGGACCGGGCCAGAGGACTCACTGCAAGCCACGATCTCGGCTTTGCCGTCCCCGTCGAGGTCGCCGACGGTGCGCACGGTGACCTGGCTGTTCGGCACCAGCTGCGGCGGCAGTCCCGAGATGACCGTGAGCCCGTTGCCCCGCACCACCCGCAGCGTGCATCCGCCGGCCGCCTGGTCGTAGGTGGCGACGACGACATCGCCGGTGCCATTGCCGTCGAAATCACCGACCGCGCAGGCCGACGTGTAGTTCGATGCCGGGCCGTTCGGCAGCGACGCCAGAACCTGGCCGGTAGCACCCGAGAACACACGGAGCAGCGTCGCGGCGACCAGCAGCACATCGCTGCGGCCGTCGCCGTTGACGTCCCCGATGCCGATCGCGTCGATCTCGTTCTGCAGGCCGGCCTGCGGCAGCGTGCGCAGCGGCTGCCCGGTCTCGCCGTTGACGATCACCGCCGACACCAGGATCTGCGTCGGCTGTGTTTCCCTGGTCAGCGCCACGAAGTCGATCTCGCCGTCGCCATCGACATCGCCGGCGAGGCGCAGCGTGCGGACGTAGACGCCGGTCGGCAGCGTGTGCGAACTCAGCAGACGTTGGGCCGCGGCCAGCGATGGCAGCACGAGCAGGGCGAACGGAACGAGAGTGCGGGCGAGCATGGCAGTTGGGATTCGGGAGCTGCGGGCGAACGTCCTCGACGAGAGCGCGACGCGCGGCGGTTGGCGGGTCGGGGATCCAGCGCCCCGGCCGCTCACCATAGCAGCGGCGCAAGCCGTGCGAAGTGGCCCGCCCCGCCGTGGCCCACCGCGCCATCTGGAGCGTCGATGACTTCGCGCTACGCTGCGATGATGCTGCTGCGGCTCGTCGGCCACCTCCTCGCGGCGCCCATGCTGGTGCTGCCCACATTCGCACAGACCTGGTCGGCGAGCGCCGTGGCCCCGGTGCCCGGTGCCGCGAACGCGACGATCACCAGCAACTTCGCGGCCCCGGTATTGGTCAACACCTCGCTGCCAGCGGGCCCGGTGGCGGCCGGGCAGTTCGTGTCGGCCCACGCGACGCTGGGCAACAGCTTCGCGACGGCGAACGCGCAGTGGGCACCGACGTTCGCGACGCTGGCCGGCCCGGTCGGCTTCGAGGTCCAAGCCCGCGCTTCGGTGCGCGCCCAGCCCCCGCCCGGCATGACACAGGTCACCTGCGTATGCGATCTCGCGGCCGCGCTGCGGATCACGCTGCAGGCACCGGCGCCGACCGCGGGACGGCTGGTCATCGAGTATCTCGGGGTCGACAGCGATGTCGGCAATGCGCGCATCGACGTCGACCTCGGCGACGACGGCACGATCGAGCTGGTCGCGGACAACCAGACGTTCCAGGGACTCGGCAACTGGCGGCTGTTCAACGCGCCGCTGCAGATCGGCGCCGGTGGCACGCCGATCCGGTTGCTGCTCACCACCCAGAACGGGGTCGGTGCACTCGGTGCGAACTCGCAACAGCATGGCGCCAGCATCACCGTGCGCGGCCACTTCCTGCCGTTCGAGCCCACCGTGCGGCCATTCGACCAGACCGGTGCCGTGCTGACGCTGGTGGCGAGGCAGTCGCTGGCCAACGTCGTCACGCTGCAGGCGTTCGCACCGAACCTGGTGATGCCGACCGTGTTCGTGTTCGGCACGGTACCGCTGGTGGCATCGATCCCCGGGTTGCCGACGGTGACGCAACTGGTCGGCATCGATGCGTGGGTGGTCGCGGATTACCTCACCGTGCCGTTGCCGGCGCTGCCCCAGGGCGCGGCGATCTACTGCCAGGCGCTCGGCATCACGAGCAGCGGCACCCTGCGCAGCAGCAACAGCGTGGCAGCGATCTGGCCGTAGCCGCCATGCGATGGGTGTCGCTGTGGTGCGAGGCGCGCCGACCGCCGAGCGTAAGCACCAAGCTCGTACCATTCGCTGTGACCTGCCCCGGAAGCTGCCGCACGAGCTAGGGTCACCATGTGGCCGGTGCGTAGGGCACCGGCTGTCCTTCCTCACCTCGTCTTCCAGGGTCCCATGCGCGCCACCTTCCTGTCCACCACTCTGCTGCTGTCGCTCGTTCCGTCCCTCGTCGCCCAGACCGTGGTCTCGCCGGTCGGCTCCGCTTTGGCCGAAGGGGATGCCAACAACGTGTTCCCGTTCGGACAGAACGTCGCGCGGCGTTACCTGCAGATCCACGCCGACCTCGGCCCGACTCCGCTGGTCATCACCAAGCTGAACTTCCGCGTCAACGCGTCGAGCTCCAACTTCACCGGCACGCGCACGCACGACATGGAGATCTACATGGGCGACGCGCTGCCGACCGCGCAGCAGCTGCCCAACCTGAACTTCGACGCCAACTATGCGTCGCCGAAGGTCACCGTGCTGCCGCGCCAGTTCGTGACCTGGGGGCCGACCGGCCAAGCCGTGACGCCCGGCCCGAACCCGTTCAACGGCACCATGGAGATCGTGCTGACGACGCCGTACGTCTACACCGGGGCGGCGCCGCTGATCTGGGAAGTCGCCTACTTCGGCAACACCACCAGCGGCACGATGTCGGCCTTCGATGCCGATGCGTCGACATCGGCGACCGGACCCTCGACGGTAACCGGCACCGGCTGTGCCGCGACCGGCGCGACCGCGTTGATGACGCACACCTACACCATCAACGACACGACCGGCACGCTGCTGATGAACGGCACCATCGCCGCCGCCCCGCCGAACGCGCTGGCACTGATGGCGATCGGTTTCTCCAACCCGAACATCCCGGTCCCGGACCTGTGCAGCAACCTGTACACCGACGCGGCGTTCGTGCAGCTGCTCGGCCTGACCACGGCGACCGGCACCTTCACCAACGACACGCCGAGCGGGGCGATCATCGTGCCGAACACCATCGCCGGCACCCAGCTGTTCACGCAGGCGTTCGCGTTCGATCCGCTGAGCACCTCGGCGCTGCCGCTGACGGCCTCGAACGGCCGCTCGGCGACGGTGCCGTCGATCGGCAGCGCCCAGGTCAACCTGGTCTCGCGGCTGTGGAACACGGTCGGCGGCACCACCGCGACCACCGCGTTCTTCTCGACCTCGACCGTCGGCTACGCGCTGGTCACCGAGTTCACGCACCTGTGAACGGGACCGCGCGGCGGGCGCAGCGCACCGCGCCCGTTCACCGCGCGTGCACCTGCCGATTGCCGCTGCGGCGGTGGTCGCCCTGCGTGCTGCGCTGGCCGGGCGGCGGCGGCGTCACGATGCACTCGTTGTAGGTGAGTCGCGGCAGCGGTGAGGCGCCGACCTCGGCCGGGCCGAAGCTCGCGAACTCGGCGATGCTCGCCGGCGCGAGCCCGAAGGCGCTGATGCGCGCCGCCACGACGCGCTCCGGCCCGGCGACCCGCAGCCCGGCCGCCTGCAACGCCACCAGCTCGCCCGCCTGCTCGGTCCAACGCACGGCGCGCAGCACCGCGCCGCCGGCGGCCGCCGCCAGCACCGCCCGGACCAGCGCCACCTCGGCCCAGTCGAGCGCACAGTGTTCGAGCACGACCTCGGCGCCGGCGCGGCGCACGATCGCCCAGCCGATCACGGCGCTGCCGCGGCGGGCGACGAACGCGGTGCAGCCGCGCTGCCGCGCGCCGTGCAGCAGGTGCTCGCGCGTGCGCCGCAGGCCGGTGCCAGCACCGGCGCCGAACGCGAGCAGCTCGATCGCCGCGGCCGCGAGGGGCTCGATCACGACACCGTCCGGCGGCGCCACCGCCGCGACCACGCCGGTCAACGAGAGGCTGGCGGCGATCGGTTCGTGGTCGCGCAGGCGCCGAAACCACCACAGGTCCTGTTCCTCCCACTGCGCGACCACCGCCTGGAACGGCTGGTCCGGCCCCTCGAAGCGTTCGGCGAACGCGCTGTCGAGTTCGAACAACAGGCTGTGGATGCCGCCGATGCGCGCCGGTTCGTCGACGTGCGCGAGCCGCACGATGCCGACCCCGAGCGTGCGCGTCGGCGTCACCAGCTCGTGTCGCACCGCCACCAGCGCCGCCGCGAGGCGGGCGCGTGGAGCCTCGACGACGACGCCGAACAGCCCGCCGGGATGCCCCGCCAGCGCATCGGTGGTGTCGGCGGTGCCGGTCACCTCGCGCGCGAGCAGGTGGAGATCGGTCGGTTCGAACGGGCGCAGTCGATACATCGCGGCGGCCTGCAGGTCAGAGGATGTCGTAGTCGGCGAGGGTGTAGAACCAGTGCTCGCGCAGGTAGGCGGGATCGATCACCGCGTACGGCCGCGCGGCCAGCACGTACGGCGTGGTCTCGACGCGGAAGCCCCATTGCTGCAGGCGCTCGAACCACGGCTGCGGCGGCGCGCCGAGGCCGAACAGGCCGCGGCGGCCGTCGGCGACCGCGCGGTCGCACACCCACCGCAGCAGCGCCACGAGTGCGGCGTCGTCACCCGGCAGCACCATGACGTCCATCAGCAGACCGAGCCCGCGCCCGAGGAAGTCCGACGGCCGGTAGACGACGTAGCCGCGCAGTTCGCCGCTGCCGACGCGCCGCACCACGGCGAGCTGGTAGCGCACGTTCGGATGGGTGAGGAAGCGCCAGCGCAGGAACGCCGCCGATCGCTCGGCATGGCAGCGGTAGCTCGGCCGCAGCGCGATCAGGAACGGATCGAGATCGGGCGGCAACGTCGTCACCGGCTCGATCACGAGCCCGGCATCCACCGCCGGCAGCGCCGTCAGGTCGTCGAGCACCAGCCCGAGCTGGCTGCGCAACAACCAGTAGTCGAGGTAGCGCGCGCCGATCCGGTGCGCGGAGCGGATCGGCAACCCGTACATCAGCGCGTTGTCGCCGGAGCCCGAGAACGTCGACGCGTAGGCCTGTGCCAGCCGCACGAACAGGCCCGGATTGCGCAGCCCGCGCCGCACGTCGGGATCGGTGCACGAGTCGCAGTTCTGGCCGAACGTCATCGCCCGACCGTCGCTCCACACCCGCGACGGGGTGCCGCCGTAGTGCCCGAGCAGGCGACCGTCCGGACCTTCACAGACGATACTGTAGCGACCGGCGGGATTGGCGGAGTACTTCCACTGCCACCACGCGGTGGTCAGCGCCGCATTCGAGCCGTCGCCGTAGTCGAACGCGCGCCGCATCAGCGCGCAGATCGCCTCGCCGTCGGCCGCGGTCGAAAGACGGATGCAATAGCCTTGTTCGAGCATGAGGATCAGGGCCGAGCGGGAGTGCCGGGCACGCCGTCGAGATCCCGGAGCGGTCGCTCCTTCATCCGTGCGAGCAGCGCGGGATCGAGCGGCAGCAACGCCGAGCGCGACGGATCGAATGCCACCGGCCACGCCACCGCGCGCGCCAGCACCCGCCCGTCCGGGGTCGTCAGCTCGAGCTTGCAGACCGCGTCGAGCTGGGCCACCAACCGCACGCGGTCGCCTTGCTGCGCCGGCAACAGCAGCTGCAGCTCGTAGCTGCCGAGGCCGATGCTGCCGATCGGCGCGCCGGCCGCGGCCGTCGCGTGCACCAGCAGGTCCTCGATCCAGGCCAGGTAGCGACCGCACTTCAGGTGGCCGAAGCGATCGACGTCGCTGGGCTGCACGATGCGCACCTCGGTCCACAGCGCGCGCGCCGGATCGAGCGGGCGCTCCACCACCGCGGTCAGCGGCTCCTGCTCCTCGTCGGTCGGCGCGAAGCCGGCCCGCAGATCGTCCGGGATCGCCTTCGGCAGTCCGGTCGTCGCGTCGACGTAGACCCAATGCGTGCGAACCCGCGCCAGGTTCGCGTCGCGCACCGGCGACGTGACCCGGTACTCGCGGGTCGGACTGGTCTTGCCGACCCGCGACACCCAGGTCGCGACCTCGATCGCATCGCCGTGGCGCAGCGGTCGCTCGAGGCGGCAGGTGATGCTGCGCAACACCCAGAACGCGCGCTCGCGGCGGTAGTAGTCGAAGGGGAAGCCGCGCGCCGCCGAGCCGTCGATCGCGGCCTCCTGCAGCACGCCGAGCAGCACCGACGGCGGGAAGCAGCCGGTCGGGCCGAGTTCGTCGTGGCGCAGGTGGTAGCGCTGGCGATGCTCGCCGGGCACGAGTGGCACGAGCGACAGCTCGGGCATCGGATCGGGATGGTCGATGGACATGGCCTCAAGCCTCCTACGGTGTGGCGCCGAGCCGGCGCGTGCGCTGCAACGTGACCCGATAGAGGTCGAGGTTGCCGCTGGTGAAACCCAGGAACGCGAAGTCGAGATAGCGCTGGTAGCGCTCGTAGGCGGCCGCGCCGACCAGATCGATCGCCTCGGCGCGGCGCGCGCGCAGCCGACCCGACCACTCCTTGCAGGTGCGCGCGTAGCCGAGCCGATCGTTGCTCAGCTCGACCACTTCGAACGCGCCGACCGCGGCCTCGGCGAGGTTCGCGAGCGTCGGTGGATCGGTCTCCTGGAAGATCTCGTCGGCGAGGAACCGTGTCGACGCGGCCGCCACGGCCTGCGCGCGCGTGCGCCCGGCGCCGTACGCGAAGGTCTGCAGGCTCATCCGGCCACCGGGCCGCAACAGGCTCCACGCCTTGCGGAAGAACGCCGCGTAGGCCTCGACCTTCTGCCGCTCGCTCATGTCGAGGCGCGCGAAGTGCTCGAACGCGCCGATCGACACGATCGCGTCGTACGGCGCCGGCGGTTCGTGATCGGCCCAGCTCTCGACCCGCACCTCGACGCCGGGCAGCGCCCGCGCGCGCACGAACTCGGCCTGCGCATCGCTGAGCGTCAGCCCCACCGCGCTCACCACGCCACACTGCGTCACGAGCCGTTCGAGCAGCGCGCCCCAGCCGCAGCCGATGTCGAGCACGCGTGCGGCACCGCGGGCCGCGGCGGCCTCGATGTGATGGTCGAGCTTGCGCAGCTGGGCGCGCTCGAGGTCGTCACCCTCGGCCCACTTGGCGCCGGAGTAGACCATGCCGCGGTCGAGCCACAGCCGGTAGAAGTCGTTGCCGAGGTCGTAGTGATGGCGGATTGCACGCGCGCTGGCGCCGGGCTGGGGCAGCGTGGTCATGACTTCGCTCCGCGCCGCCGCTCGAGGTAGCTCGCCAGTTCGCGGATGCTGCGGTGTTCGTACAGCAGCGTCGCCGGCAGTTCCTGCGCGAGCTGGTCCGACAGCGCCCCGCTGATGCCGACCGCCTGCACCGAGTCGAGGCCGAGTTCGTCGAACTCGGCGTCGGCATCGACGCGTTCGGGGGCGATCGCCAGCGTGCGGGCGATCTCGTGGACCAGCCACGGCAGCAGCGGAGCATTCGTCGTCAACGGAGCAGCGGGTTCGTTCATGGCTCGGAGGTCGTCGAAGAAGAGGTCGAGGTGGCCGGCGGCACGGTCCGGGAACGCGGTGTGGCGCCGGCCGCGAGGGCGGCCAGCCGCGCACGATTGGGGCGGCGCACGTTGCGCACCAGCCGGCAGCGCTCGAGCAGCCGCAGCAGCAGGCCGCCGAGATCGAGCTGCCACCAATGGTGGTTCATCAGCGCCGACACCTGGTCGGCGTGATGGTTGTTGTGCCAGCTCTGGCCCAGCGTCGGGATGCACAACAGCGCGAAGTTGGTGCTGCGGTCGGTGGTGCGATACGGGCGGCGGCCGACTGCGTGCGTGACCGAGTTGATGCACCAGTAGGTCAGGTGGTTCATCACGAACACACGCACCAGCCCGCCCCACAACAGGCCGAGCAGCGCGCCCTCGAACGAACCGTGGCAGAGGCCCACGAACAGCGCCGGGGCGGCCATGCCGAGCAGCAGCCAGCGCAGGTAGTGCATGTGGATCGCCAGCACGTCGGCGTCGCGGTAGAGGTCCTTCGCGTAGCGCGCGAAGCCGCCGCGGCCGACGCTGTCGGCGCTCCAGATCCAGCCGAGGTGCGCGTGCAGGGCGCCGCGCAGCCGCGCCAGCCGGCCCTCGCCACCGAGGTACATCGAGTGCGGATCCCCCGCCTGGTCCGAGAACTGATGGTGCTTGCGATGGATCGACGCCCACCAGATCACCGGCCCCTGGAACGCCATCGAACCGGTCACCGCCAGCGCGATCTTGACCGCGCGACACGGCTCGAACGAGCGGTGCGCGAACAATCGATGGAAGCCGACCTCGACGCCGACCAACGCGATCGCATGCATCCCCAGCATCGCCACCAGCTCGGGCCAGCCCGGCGGCCGGCCGTGCCACCACAGCCATGCCGCCAGCAGCGCCCCGAGCGGCGGCACGAAGGTGACGATCGCCGCCAGCACGCGGTCGACGCCGCGGCCGCGCATCGGCGGCGAGGTGGGCTCCGGCGCGAGCACGGGTTCCGTCGCGAGCTCAGTCATGGGTCGCCTCCACGGCGGCAGTGACACGACGGAAGCCGCCGGCGAGGTAGTGCGCGCGATTGGCGTGGTGCCGGACCTTGCCGCTGCTGGTGCGCAGGATCGAGTCCGTGGTCAGCACGAGGTCGGCCAGCCGCACGCCGAAGCGCTCGACGACGCGCGCACGCGCCGTCGCGAGCACCCGTTCGGGCGCGAGCTCGGCCGTGCGGCCGCGCACCTCCTGCACCAGCACCAGGTCGGCGCCGGTCGCGGTCGCGACCGCGAACGCGGCGGCCCCACCGCGGCGGAACGACGGGTGCAGATCGGCGATGCAGTCCTCGAGTTCGTGCGGGTAGAGCTTGCGCCCGTTCAGCACGATCCGCGCATCGAGGCGACCGGTGACGAACAGCTCGCCGTCGCGCAGGAAGCCGAGATCGCCGGTGCGCAGCCAGCGCTCGCCGCTCGCGTCCCCGGCGAGCACGCCACCGAACCGCTGCGCGGTCGCGGCCGCGTCGTCGAAGTAGCCGGCGGCGATGCTCGGTCCGCTGGCCCAGACCTCGCCGACCTGCAGTTCGGGCAGCATCCCCTGCGAATGCGGCTCGACGATGCGGATCCGGTGTTCGCCGCGCGCACGGCCACAGGCGACCACCGCGGTCGCCGCGCTTTCGGCGGCGCCGAGTTCGTGCACGCGCCCGTCCTCGAGCGCATCGCGATCGATCGTCGCGCTGCGCACGCCGACACCGGCGTCCCCGCCGGTGAGCATCAGCGTCGCCTCGGCGAGCCCGTAGCACGGATACAGCGCGCCAGCGCGCATTCCGTACGGCGCGAACTTCGCGACGAACGCGGCCATCGTCGCCGTTCGCACCGGCTCGGCACCGACGAACGCGAGCCGCCAACCGCTCAGGTCGAGCCGCGGCGCCCGCTCGAGTTCGCGATCGGCAATCGTCTGCACGCAGTGCTGGAACGCGAAGTTCGGCCCGCCGCTGGTGACGTGGGTCGCTTCGCCGATCGCCTGCAGCCAGCGCAGCGGCCGCTGCAGGAACGTCGTCGGCGCCATCAGTCGGCACGGCCGGCCGAGGAACACCGGCTGCAGCACGTTGCCGATCAGGCCCATGTCGTGGTAGTGCGGCAGCCAGCCGACCACGGTGGTGCGTTCGTCGTGGCCGAACGCGGCGGCGATCACGCGCTGGTTGGCGACGATGTTGGCGTGACTCACCATCACGCCCTTCGGGTCGCCGGTCGAGCCGGACGTGAACTGCACGAACGCCACCGAAGCACCGCCTGCGGCATCGGGCCGGGCCCGCGCCAGGTCGTCGACGGCGGCCATGTCGCCGAGCCAGTCGAGCGTGCGCACGCGAGCCAGCAACTCCGGGCCGGCCCCGAGCTGCACGAGGCGCTCGTGCACGACCGCATCGAGCAGCAGCCGCTCGGCACCTACCTTGTGCACGACGCGCACGAACGCGGCGAGCTCGGCGGCCTGCCGCGGCGGCCGCACCGGCACCGCCGGCCGCCCCGCCGCGAGGCAGCCGAGGAACGCGATGACGAACTCGAGCCCCGGCTCGTAGGCGAGCACCACCGGCCCGCTCGCGCCGCGATCGTGCACCAGCCAGCCGGCGACCGCCGCCGCCAGCCGATCGAGCTGCGCGAACGACAGCCGGCGCAGCGCCGCCGCCGCCGGTCCATGCAGGAACTCGAACGCCTCGTGCTCGCCGCGCCGCTCGGCGTGCTCGCGCAGCGTGCGCACGATCGATTCGGCGGCCGGCACCGCACGGCGCGTGCTGGGAGCGCTCATGCGGGCCTCGGGCTCGGCGCCGGTCGTTCGCTGCAGAACGCGACGATCGCCGCCTCGACGACGGCGGCGTGCGTGATCGGTGCGTTGTGGCTCGCCCCCGGCACCACCTCGAGCCGCGCGCATGGCAGCGCAGCGGCGAGCAGTTCGCAGAGGCGTCGGAACGGCGCGCGTGTGCGTTCGCCGGCCAGCACCAGCACCGGCGCGTGGATGCCGCGGTAGTCGTCGGCGGCGACCGTCAGCGCCAGCGACGCCTTGCTGTGCGCGGCGAGGGCCAGCTCGACGTTCTGCTCGAGCCAGGTCCGCGTGCTCGCGGACAACCGGCACCATTCACCGTCACCGAGGATGTACTCGAACAGCGTCGCCGCGGCCGCGGCGAACTCGCGGCACTGCACCGCGAGGTGCGCCCGTTCGTAGGCGCTGGCCACTTCGGCGAACGCCGCCGGCAGCGGTCCGGCCAGCAAGCCCGGCAACATCGGTTCGGCAACGACGAGGCGCGCGATGCGTTCGGGATGGCGCCGCGCGAACTCGAGACACACCGCGCCACCGCTCGAATGGCCGATCAGCGACAGCGGCGCTGGCACGTCGGCGGTGATCCGTTCGAGCAGCGCGACGTCCTCGGCATAGGAGTAGGCGGTCGGCCCCGACGGCATCGGGCGCCATGGCGGCGTGTCGCCGTGGCCGAACAGATCCGGCGCCAGCACGCGATGCGCGCCGAGCCGCTGGCTCAGTCCCTTCCAGTAGCTGCGGTTGGCGCCGGCCCCGTGCACGAGCACGACGGGGTCCCCACTGCCGGCATCGCTGTAGGTGGCCAGCACCGCCCCGAGTTGCACCTGCTGCTTCATGCGCAGCCGCTGGCGTTGGGCGTGGAGGTGGGCATCGGCGGTGGCGCAGGCACGGCCTGCTCGAGAGCCTTCGCAAAGCCCGTTCCAGACCTCGGACGCGCATGGCGCCGGCGGGTAACCACTGCGCGGCGTCGAGGTGCCGACACTGACGTCGGCGCGGCCGCAACGCGCCGTCGGAACACCGTCGCCGACCCGAGGCGGCGACTCCACTCGCTCAGCCCGAGATGCCGCTCAACGCGTTCGACGCCGCGAAACCGTTCGGAACGCGTCCCGATCGGCGAACGACGCCTCCTGGTCGGCGGCGAGGCGCAGCAAGGCCTCGTTCACCAAGGCCGACGGTTGCAGCGTGTCCTCATTCCTGAGTCGAGATCTCGCCGCCTCACCTTCACGCCAACCGCGGCGGACGCGCCTCCTCACACTGGGCCGCGAACAGTGCCGCCGGCTTGCAGCCGCTGACGCTCGCCACGAAGGACGACGGGAACTGTGCGAGCCGGGTGTTCCACTCGCTGACGACGTCGTTGTACATCGAGCGTGCGTGCGCGATCTTCTCCTCGACTGCCCACAGGCGGTCGTGCAGGTCGCGGTACAGCGCGTCGCTCTTCAGGTCCGGATGGCGCTCGTGCAGCAGCAGCAGCGAACGGGTCGCCGCCACCGCCGCGACCTCGCCGCGCACCCTGCTGTCGACGTCACCGCCGCTGCGGATCGCGGTCAGCTTCGCCAGCAGCTCCTGTTCGTGCGCCGCGTAGCCCTTCACGACCTCGATCAGGTTGGGCACCAGCGTCGAGCGCTGCGCCAGCTCGATGGCGATCTGCTGCTGCGTCGCACGCACCTGCTGGCGCAGGCGCACGAGCCGGTTGTGTGTCAGCAGCCACCATTGCGGCACCAGCACGAGCAGGCCGATCGCGGCGGCGGGCAGCCAGCCCGGCAGGTCCTGCGCCCCGGTCAACAGGGCGCTGCCGACGGTGAGGCCGGCAAACGGGAAGAACATGGCGAAGAACAGCAGCCAGTTCTCGCTGCGCGCAGAGCTCTTCACGCGCTGTTCGCGCAGCTGGCGCGTCACCAGCAGCGGCACCTCGGCGAGCGGGCCGAACGTGCCGTCGTCGCGCTTGACGCCGAGCACGCTGACCTCGGTGCCGGGCTCGAGCACCTGCGCCGAGTGGCGCACGTCGCTCCATTCGTGGTCGTAGCCCGTGCTGCGCATCGCCTCGTTGCGGCCGGCGGGCAGGTCGACGACGATGCGCTGGCCGTCGTCCAGTACGAACGCCACCGCTTCGCTCTCGCTCTGTTCGGTGCGCCATTCGGTGCGCGTGCGCGTCTTGCCGTCGCTGTCCTTCTCCGTGATCGTGTGCTTGCGCTCGCGCCGGTAGGTGAAGGCGGCGCAGTCGATGCCGAACCACGGGCAGCGCAGCAGGCTCCCGTACGGGTGCACGACGCCGCGCAGCCACGCATCGTCGTGCGCACTCAACGAACGGATCGGCAAGCCCGGAGCGCGCGCCAGCACGAACGTCTTGTGGTCTTGGCGGCGCGCTGCGGTCGCCATCGCCCAGCCGAGCAGGGCGCCGCCGCCGAACACCAGCGTCCCGACCACCTCCGTCGACAGCGCGAGCATCGCGGCATCGGAGCGTGCGGCGACGGGGTCGGCAACGTCGCAGCGCCGTCGACGCCTCGGCAGCGGCTTCGCGTCCTGCGGGCCCACCGCTTCCCCGCCGCGACCTCCCCGAGGTCACGGCACCTCGATCGCCGTCACGCTACGGCGGCATTCGGCCGAATGTGCGGTTACGCTCACCGGCGCGCTGACTAACCCCCGCGCCATGACCAAACTGACCCCGCCCCTGTTGCTCGCCCTGCTTGCCCCGCTGACCGCCCAGCAACGGACCGCCCATCCCCAGGAGTCGTTCGGCATCGGGTTCGGCAACACCGGTCCGCTGGGCTTTGCCGGCGGCATCGGCGCCGAGTCGCGCACGCAGTTCCTCGTGCCGCGCCAGGAACTACCGGCCGCGCCGGCCCAGCTGATCGGCATCGAAGTCGTGGCGCTGTTGGCCGGCACCCTCAACTACCAGTCGCTCGGCATCACCTGCGCCGCGGCCGACCGCACGCAACTGGACCCGGTGTTCGCGACCAACCTCGGGGCCCAGCCGACCGTCGTGCTGCCGCCGATCCCGCGCTCGTTCACGTACGTCGACCAGGTCTGGACCACGATCCCGTTCACGCAGCCCTACCAGCACGACGGCCACAGCGATCTCGTCATCGATGTGCGCAAGATCGTGTCGCCGTTCGGCTCGTCGGTGTTCGTCGGGCACCGCATCGGCAGCGCTCCCGAGCGCGCCGATCGACCGCGCGCGGCCGTCACCGCGGGCGACTTCGGCTCCGGTTCCGCGACCGCCGCCACCGCGGTGTCCACCAGTCAACCACCGCTCAGCATCCGGCTGGTCTGGCAGCAGACGCCGACGCTGCGCCACCGCAGCGAGGCCAGCGCCTCTGGCAACCAGTTCGCGCTCGGCGGCCAGGTGGAACTGACGGTGCAGGGCACGCCGGGCCACTTCTTCGTGCTGCTCGCCGGCCTCGGTTGGGCCCCGGGCCAACCGCTGCCCGGTGTGCTCGGCGAGTTGCGGCTCGACGCCGGCTACACGTTCCGCGTCGGCACGATCGGCGCCACGAGCCTCGGTTCGCACCTGGTCGCGATCCCGAACCAGCCGAGTCTGATCGGCCTGTTCGTGACCTACCAGGCCGCCACCATCGATCCGGCCACCGCGAGCATCACGCTGACCAACGGCACCGACCACTTCCTGAACCCGTAGTCCCGTTCACGCCGGCGGTGACGAACTGCTGGAGCGGATCGAGCGTCGGGACTCGCTTCGCTACGATGTCCGGGCGAGACGACCATGCGCCCATCTGCCGCCCTGATGCTGTCGTTCGCTCTCGGCGCCGGCGCCGCGAGCACCGGTTGGTTGGTTGCCCAGCTGGACCGCGGCGCGATGCCGCCGGCCGTGGCTGGCGCCGATGCACCGCGCGACCATCCCGCCGTCGAGACCGGATCTCCGGCACCGCCGCGGCCCGCCGCGACCGAGGGCCTGGGCAACATCGCGCGGCGACTCGAAGCGCTGGAAGGTAAGATCGACGCGCTGACGGCAGCGGTGCGGTCGAGTGGCGAACGGGTGCCGATCGAGGCCGCGACCATCGACGAGAACGCGCTGACCACGGCCCTCGTGCGGGCCGAGACGCGACGCGAGCAGCAGCGGATCGAGGCGATGAGCGATGGCGAGCTCCTCGACGAAGCGAGGCGACTCACTCAGAAGGGAGGTGCGCCAGCCACCGCGGTAGGACTGCTCGAGCAGCTGCTGGCGCGAACTCTGGAACCCGCACAACGGGTCGAGGCGATGACGGAGCTCGGCATGGCGCAGCGCGAACGCGACCCGGCCCGGTCGATCGCGACGCTGCAGTCGGCGATCGAGCTGGCCGGCGCCGACAGTCCGGCCGGGGCGTGGGCTTCGTTCCAGTTGATCTGGAGCGCGCAGCGACAGGGAGATCACGCTTTGGCGCTCGGGGCGGCCGAGATGGCCCTGCGCAATCCTGGCCTCAACGCCAAGCTGCGGCTGAACGCCCGCTGGGCGCTCGCATCGGCCGCGATCGAGGTCGGCGACCTGAACCGCGCGCGCAGCGAACTGCAGTGCCTGCGCGACACGGGCGGCAGCGATCCGGAACTCACCAAGCTCACCGCCGATCTGGAACGCCGTCTCGGCGGCCGCTGATAGGCGGGGAGAAGGTCAGGAGACCGCCTCTCAGCGTGCCCCTGGTGGCCGCCGGCGCACCGTCGCGCCTGGCACTGCCCGTCGGGACGCGTCCGCGGCGCCTGGAGATATGTGCGGTTACGCTCACCAACTCCTCGACTAGCTGCCGCGCCATGAACCATCTGTGCCTGCCTCTGCTGTTCGTTCTCCTCGCGTCGGCCACCGCCCAGCAACGCACTTCCCATCCCCAGGAATCGTTCGGCATCGGGTTCGGCAACACCGATCCGCTGGGCTTTGTCGGCGGCATCGGCGCCGAGTCGCGCACGCAGTTCCTCGTGCCGCGCCAGGAACTGCCGGCCGCGCCGGCGCAGCTGATCGGCATCGAAGTCGTGGCACTGTTGGCCGGCACCCTCAACTACCAGTCACTCGGCATCACCTGCGCCGCGGCCGACCGCACGCAGCTGGACCCGGTGTTCGCGACCAACCTCGGGGCCCAGCCGACCGTCGTGCTGCCGCCGATCCCACGCTCGTTCACGTTCGTCGACCAAGTCTGGACCACGATCCCGTTCGCGCAGCCTTACCTGCACGACGGCCACAGCGATCTCGTCATCGATGTGCGCAAGATCGTGTCGCCGTTCGGCTCGTCGGTGCTCGTCGGGCACCGCATCGGCAGCGCTCCCGAGCGGGCCGATCGACCGCGCGCGGCCGTCACCGCGGGGGACTTCGGCTCCGGTTCCGCGAACGCCGCCACCGCGGTGTCCACCAGCCAACGACCGCTCAGCATCCGGCTGGTCTGGCAGCAGACGCCGACGCTGCGCCACCGCAGCGAAGTCGGCGCCACCGGCAACCAGTTCGCGCTCGGCGGCCAGGTGGAACTGACGGTGCAGGGCACGCCGGGGCACTTCTTCGTGTTGCTCGCCGGCCTCGGTTGGGCTCCGGGCCAACCGCTGCCGGGAGTGCTCGGCGAGCTGCGGCTCGACGCCGGCTACACGTTCCGTGTCGGCATGCTCGGCGCCACGAGCCTCGGTTCGCACCTGGTCGCGATCCCGAACCAGCCGAGCCTGATCGGCCTGTTCGTGACCTACCAGGCCGCCACCATCGATCCGGCCACTGCGAGCATCACGCTGACCAACGGTACCGACCACTTCCTGAACCCGTAGTCGCGTTCACGCCGACGGTGACGAACTGCTGGAGCGGATCGAGCGTCGGGGCTCGCTTCGCTACGATGGTCGGGCGAGACGACCATGCGCCCATCTACCGCCCTGATGCTGTCGTTCGCTCTCGGCGCCGGCGCCGCGAGCACCGGTTGGTTGGTTGCCCAGCTGGACCGCGGCGCGATGCCGCCGACCGTGGCTGGCGCCGATGCATCGCGCGACCATCCCGCCGTCGAGACCGGATCTCCGGCACCGCCGCGGCCCGCCGCGACCGAGGACACGGGCAACATCGCGCGGCGACTCGAAGCGCTGGAAGGCAAGATCGACGCGCTGACGGCAGCGGTGCGGTCGAGTGGCGAACGGGTGCCGGTCCAGACCACGACCATCGACGAGAACGCCCTCGCCATGGCCATCGAGCGGGCCGAGACCCGGCGCGAGCAACAGCGAGTCGAGGCAATGAGCGACAGTGAGCTCCTCGCCGAAGCGAGCCGGCTCGGTCACAAGGGCGAAGATCCGGCCACCGCGGCACGACTGCTCGAGCAGCTGTTGGCGCGAAGCCTGCAACCCGCCCAACGGGTCGAGGCGATGACGCAGCTCGGCATGGCGCAGCGCGAGGCCGACCCGGCCAAGTCGATCGCGACGCTGCAGTCAGCGGTGGCGCTGGCCGGCGCCGACACCCAGGCCGGGGCGTGGGCGTCGTTCCAGCTGATCTGGAGTGCACGGCAACAGGCCGATCACGCGATGGCGCTCGGTGCGGCCGAGGCGGCCCTGCGCAGTCCTGGCCTCAATGCCAAGCTGCGACCGAACGCCCGCTGGGCGCTCGCGTCGGCGGCGATCGAGGTCGGCGACCTGAATCGTGCGCGCAGCGAACTGCAGAGCCTGCGTGAGACCGCCGGCAGCGACCCGGAGTTCGCCAAGATCACTGCTGATCTGGAGCGCCGACTCGCCGGCCGCTGAGCGCGGAGGCTGCACGTCGGCGATCCATACCACGAGCACTCCGCCACGCTGACCAACGGTACCGACCACTTCCTGAATGTCCGCAACGGCGGCCTCAGCGCACCACGCCACCGGTGACCGGGCTCAGCTGCAAAGGCACCGCCCCCGGGGTGACTGCTTGCAGCCATATCGCCTGATTCGCCGTTCCGGGCGGCAGCAGCCAACTGCCATTGGCGACGCCGTTGCCATCGGCGAGCAGCACATCGAGGGCAAACAGCGAGCCCAGATCGAGCCCTGCCGGCTGTTCGAGCTCGAAGAACGTGTTGCTGGCCAGCGCGAAGCTCGCGAACACGCCGATCTGCTCGTTGGGCGCGGCGCGGAAAAGCACCTGCAACGGCGCGCCCGCTTGCGGCTGGGTCAGCCGCTCGACACCGATCAACGCACCGGTCAGGGCGATGGTCGGGGGTGCACACGTCGACGGTGACAACGTGCAACGCACCAATCGCCCGAGACTCGCATCCACCGGGCACTGTGAGCCGCCGCTGAAGGCACTGCCGCCGGTCAGCGTCGAGTCAGCGAGCCACACTTGCGACGTGTTGTCCGCAAGCAGCGCGCGACCGGCCACAGTAGGGTTCGAGTTGCTCTTGCCACCAAGCAGCGAGTTGCCGCTCCCGTGCAGGGTCGAGTTGGCTGTGATTTGGATGCCGTGTCCGCCGCCGAACCCCGACAAAGCCTGGTCCGGGTCCCGACCGCGGAACGTCGATCCAACCGCACGGATCGTCGAACCGACCGCCGTGAGGCCGTCGCGCGTGAAGAACGACACCACCCCGCTCGAGCCTGTGCCACCGACCGCGCATTGGTTCAGGTAGACGCGAGAATTGGTCGCATTCAGACTTGGGCCACCGCCAGCATGCGGGGTCACGCGGCAATCGTCGAGCGAACACGTGCTGCCAGTGATCGTGAGGAACACGAAATCGAGGCCGACCAAGTGCACGGGCTGAGTCGCTTGCACCGTCGAACCCACCATGATTGACGCCGTGCCGGTGGTCACAGCTCGGATCGTGACACCGATCGCGACTTGGAATCCCGGGTAGGTGCCAGGTTGGACCAGCACGACATCACCCGAAGCTGCGATTGCGAGCGCGGCATTGATGTTGGCGTAGCCACCGGGGCCGACCAGGTGCGTAGCCTGGGCGCCGGCAAGAGACGTGAGGGTGATCGTGGCAGCGAGGGTGCGCGTCAACATGGAGTTCCAGGAACAAGGCAGGGGCTACGGTCGGCCAGCGGTAGCCACTGTCGCAAGCCAGGGAGTGCCGGGCAATGCCCGGCGGGTTCCGCAGGAGCCCGCCGGGGGCCGGGTTCCCACCAGTTTCTCGCCCTGCGGGCACACCGCTTCCCCGCCGAGACAGCCACATGGCCCCCAGCACCCGAGAACGCTGACCAACGGCACCGACCACTTCCTGAACCCGTAGTCGCGTTCACGCCGGCGTCGCCGAGTCGCTGGAGCGTGCGGTCGAGTGGCGATCGGGTGCCGATCGGGCCGGTCAGCTGCAGCGCGTTGCCCGGGCGCCCGTAGGCGAGCCCGACCTCGATCGCCAACGGGTGGCCGCGGTAGACCACCGGCTGGCGCGACGTGGCCACCCGCCAGTCAGTTGCCGATGGTCAAGAGCAGGCCGTTCGAGGTCTGCAGCCCCATTGTGGTGTGCGGCGAGAACGCCACCGACTGCGCGCCGAACGCACTGCCGATGAGGCTGGCGCTGCCGGGCACGTTCAGCGGGAACGTCGCGATCCCGTTGTTGATCGGCAGGGATGCCGAGCCCAGGAACCCACCCAGGTGAATCGAGCAGGACGGCGCGCCGATCGACCCGAGGTCGACACCCGGGACGGTGCCGGATGCCATCACCAGCAGCGCGAACGGGGCGAACGCCGGCACGTTGGCGGCGGTGAACAGCATCGTGGTGCCGAGCTGGGGCAGGCTGCTGGTCAGCGTCAGCGGCAGCACGTTCACGGAGCCGATCGCGAACTGCAGCACCGGCTGCGAGACGTCGATCGGCAGCGGCAGGCGCTGCGGCGAGCCCGGTTGGGTGCCGGGCGACCAGCCGACCAGGATCGTGCCGGTCGCCGTCGGCGCCATGGAGGCGACACGATAGCGGTATTCGAAGTCGCCGTTGCTGCGCAGCACGATCTGGAACGTGAGCAGCGACTGATTGGGCAGTGGTGGGCTGGTGCCGACGAAGTTGCACTCGCGCCAGGTCACGTAGGCGGTCTGGTTGTCGGGCGCGACATCGAAGTAAACACCGGACGCGGCACCGTTGAGGTCGGGCCGCAGCTTGGCCCACATCGGCGCCATCTTCGGCAAGCCGTTGACGAGGCCGTTGCCGTCCGCCATCAGGACGTCGGACGATCCACCGGTCGCGCCGAGCAGCAGCAGCCCGTTCACGGAGGCGTGCACGACCGACGTGCTGCCGGTGCCGATCGGGAACGCGAACGGCAGCACCAGCGGTTGGGTGATGGAGTCCTGGCCGAGCGGCAGACCGCTGCCGTTGGTCGTCAGCGGCGCGCCGGTGGGTTGGGACCAGCCACCGATCCCACTGCTGACGCTGTAGCCGTCCGCGCTCCGCGTGTGGATCAGTCGCCGTTCCTGACCCGGGGCACTGCCGAGGTCGAACGTGCCCGGGGACAAGAAGATCTTGTAGTAAGCGGCGTTGCGGTCGACGCAGCCGTTGCCGACCGGAGCCACGGTGGCGCAGGCGGCGGACGGTGCGAACGTGAGCCGCGCCTGCAGTGCAAACACCGCTGACCCTGTGATGAATACCTGACTCGACGGGGTCGACGTTTCGGTGGCGACCCACTGATGGCCGGATGATCGCACATGGAAGTGGCCGGTCGAATTGGCCGCGGTCGAGATGCGGATGCCGATGTCGCGCACGCCGTCCCAGACAAAGCCAGCGGCCTGCACGCCGGGCAGCGAGGCCCATTGGTCGGCCACCCAGGGCAGCGAGAACAGCCCTTGGGCCGGGCTGTACACGGTCACCGGTTGGTCGAGGTTGGTGTTCCAGTTGCCCGGGATCGGTGGCGACAGCGTCAGGTGGCCGATCTGGATCAACGCCGAGCTGCATTGGAACACGCCGCTCTGGCCGCTCGGTATGCCCACGGCAGGGGCGATCGCGAAATCGACCAGCTGGGAGTTCGCGCAGACCCCCGAGACCTTCAGTCGCGAGGCCGGGTAGAAGTGAATCGACGTGCGGCCGGCGGGGGCCGGACCGAAGAATCCGTTGACTACCAGACCGTTGGGGAGACTGCTGTCGATGCCGACCACCTGCGCGGAGAGCGGGGCGAGCAGCAGCGGCAGGACCAACGAGTGCAGATGGCAGCGCATGTGAGGCTCCGGGTGGCAGGACAGCTTGGCGTCGTCGTCGCGGACTACAGTCCGACCTGCGCGCGCAGGCCGTTCGAGGTGTGCAATCCCATCGCATTGTGCGGCGAGAACGCCACCGCCTGCGACGCGAACGTGGTGCCGATCAGGCTCGCACTGGTCGGGATCGCCAGCGGGAAGGTCGCGAGGCCGCTGGTGGTGAGCAGCGTCGCCGAGCCGAGGAAGCCGCTCAGGTAGATCGAGCACGATGGAGCACCGGCGAAGCCGAGATCCACGCCCGGGATCGAACCGGTCGACATCATCAGGTTGAGGAATGGCGCGAACGCCGGCACGTTCCGACACGCGAAGAGCATCGTCGTGCCGAGATCCGGTACGGTGGCTTCGAGGGTCAGCGGCAGCACGCTCAGCCGGTCGATCGAGAGCTGCGCCTGCGGCTGCGACATGTCGAACGGCACCGGCAGACGGCGATTCGAGCTCGGTTGGTCGCCCGGCGACCAGCCGACGAGGATCGCGCCGTTGGTGGCCCCGGCCAGGTTGATGGTGCCGTAGCGGTACTCGAAGTCGCCGTTGCTGCGCAGCACGATCTGGAAGGTGACACTCGACTGCGGCACGGGTATGCCGTGGAACGCGAGAGCGCAATCGAGCCAGGTGATGCAGGCGGACTGATTGTCGGCGGCGACGTCGAAGTAGATGCTCGAGCCGGTGGTGTTGAAGCCGGGGAACAGGTTGGTCCACATCGGCGCCATCTTGGCCGGCCCGGCGACCAGGCCGTCGCCGTTGCCGGAGAAGCTGTCCGTGGTCGCGCTGGTCGGGCCGAGGATCAGGTAACCGTTCGCCGACGCGTGCACGACGGTGGTGCTGGTGTTCGCGAACTGGAACGCGAACGGCAGCGGCATCGCGGCGCTGATCGACTCGTTGCCGATCGGTCCGCCGCCGTTCGCCCCCCACGGGGTGCCGGCGACCGGTTGCCAGCCGCCGAGGCTCCTGCTCACCGTGTAGCCGGTCGGCGTCGCGGAATGGATCAGGCGACGTTCCTGGCTCGGCGCGCCGCCGAGGTCGAACGTGCCCGGTGACAGGAACATCTTGTAGTAGGAGGCATTGGTGTCGAGGCAGCCGCTGCCAACGCGGTCGACGGCAGCGCACGTGGCGCTCGGCGCGAACGTCAATCGCACCTGCATCGCGCCCAGCCCGCCGTTGACCGGGAACTGGCCCGGCGTCGTGAATCCCTGCGTGAAGAACACGACGTTGCCGGACGTGCGCACACGAAAGGTGCCGGTCGGGCCCCCCGCGGTCGAGATCCGGATGCCGACGTCGCGCACGCCGTCCCAGACGAACCCGGCCGCCGGCACGCCGGGCAGCGAGGCCCATTGGTCGGTGGTCCAGGGCAGCGCGAACGGTCCCTGGTTCAGCGCGTGCAGGGTGACCGGCTGAACCAGGTTGTTGGCCCAGTCGCCGGCGACCGGCGGCTGCGCCGCGACGTGGCCGATCTGGATCAGCGCCTGCGTCGTCTGGAACACCCCGCTGGTGCCCGATGGCAGGCCGTCGCCGATCGCGATCGCGAAGTCGGCCAGCGTCGAGCCGGCGCAGATGCCCGACGCGTGCAGGCGCGAGGCCGGGTAGAAGTGCACCGAGGTCGAGCCGTAGTTGGTCGGGCCGAACAGGTCCGACCGCTGCAATCCAACCGGGGCCAGGCTGTCGATGCCGACCACCTGGGCCGGCAGCCCGGACAGCAGCAGGACGAGGGAGAGCAAGGGCAGATGGCGTCGCATCGTGGATCCCGGGATGGGGTGCCGAGACCGTGGTCTCGGCGCAGGTTGCGGGTGGACGGCAGGGCGATAGTCCGCGACCCAGGGGCAGGTCACCGGTACCCAGGCCGCCACCGTCGATCCGGCCACCGCGAACATCCCGCTGAGCAACGGTACCGACCACTTCCTGAACCCGTTCTCCCGTTCACGCCGGCACCGGCGACCACGCCGCGACCTCGACCGGCTGTGCGACCAGCGCCGAAGCGGGTGCCCCCTCGAGGCGCAGCTCGAGCAGTCGCGTCATGTCGCAGTGCGCCAGCGACACCTCCGCCGGCGCCAGTCGCCACGGCCGATGCGCGATGTCGCCGCGCAGCAGCCGACCGCGCCGCCGCGCGAACAAGCAGTAGCGCTCGGTCAGGAAGTGCTCGAGCGTGCCCGGCGCCGACAACTGTGCGCTGCCCACCGCGCGCCAGTCGGCGGTGAACGTGGCCGCCGGACCGCGGCGATCCGTTCGCGTGTGCTCGTAGTGCACGACGTCCCCGCGCCGCGCGCACGCCATGCGCGACATGAAGTAGGGCAACCCGAACGACCACCGCGCGCCCTCGACCGCGAGCCGACTGGCGGCATCGAGGCTGAAGAACCACACGCCGCGGCGCTCGCCGTGGCGCACGTAGGTGCGCAGATTCAGCTCGGCGAACGTGTGCGAGCCAGGAACCCGCGGCAGCAATCGAAACCGCGTCGCCGCCATCCGGAACGGCACCACGCCGAGCCACGCCGAGCCGTCGAACGTGTCGAGCGTGAGACCGTTCGGCAGGTGGCGCTGCAGTGGTTCGGCCGCTGTGCGCCAGTGCAGGAACAGCAGTTCCTCCCAGCGCATCGTGATCGACCATGGCCGCGCGGGCGGAGGAACGGGCAGGTGCGAGACGTCGACGAGGGCCGGGTGCATCGGGTCGCGCTATTCTGCACGGATGCGTCCCTTTCAAGGCACCACTCTGCGATCGGGCGCAGGCTCGCTGCTCGCAGCGCTGGTTCTGACGACGAGTCTCTGCGCGCAAACGAACCCGGACACCGCGCTGCAAGGACGCGTGATCGACGAACGTGGTCAACCGCTCGCCGGCGCCGCGATCACCGTCGTCACCGCGGACTGGACGACAGCAGCAGCGCAAGCCGCACCGCATGCGATCAGCACCGCCGACGGCCGGTTCCGGATCGAGGCCGATGTCGCGCGAGAACTCGCCGGCAGCGCGCTGGTCGTGGTCTCCAGAGCGGGACACGCCACGGCGTGCCTCGAGCCGCCGACGATCTTCGACATGCCGTTCGCGCTGCTGGCGAGGGTGTGCCTCCCCATCGGCGATGTCATGCTGCCGCCGGCGACCACGGTGCGCGGCAAGGTCCGCACGCGAACCGCGCAGCCGGTGACCGGGGCCATCGTCGAGGCGCGTTGCCAGCTGCAGACGCTGCTGGCGCCCTCCGGCCTGTGGCAAGTGAGCCATCTGGCGCGCACGCGCAGTGACGCGAACGGCGAGTTCACGCTCGCCGACGCGATCGCCGACGGCGTCGTCGTGCGGGCTTCGGCCAGCGGGTTCCGCCGCCAGACCGCGCCCGGCACGATCGGCACCGACGCGATGCTGTTCGAGCTCGAACCGGGCGCGGAGGTCGTGGGCGAGCTCGTGACCCCCGATGGCGCACCGGTGCGCGGCATGGCCTGCGTCGTGCAAGGCAGGGAGCGCGGCCCATCGCAGGCGACCGCAGCGGACGGCAGCTTCCGGCTCGGCATCGACCTCGCGGGCCCGTTCGTCGTCGAAGCGCGGCCCTTCGGCGCCGCCTACGAGTTCCTCTCGTTCGAGAGCCCGATGCGGAACCGCGCCACGGACCGAGTGCGGCTGCCGGTGCCGGCGGCGACCGACGCCAAGGTGGTCGTGCGCGATCAGGCATCGGGCCGACCGCTCGCGAATGCCGAGGTTCGCATCGCGTTCGTGACCCCGCCGACCCACGAGTATGTCGTGGTCGGGATGTTGCTGGGTCTGCCCGTGCACCGCACCGATGCCAACGGCGAGCTGGTGCTGCCCAGGCAGCGGATCGCGGTCGATGCCGTGGCGATCGGCGTCGTGCAGGCCGATGGTCTTGCGCCCGCGGTGCTGCGCGGCATGCCGGCCCCCGACGGGCAACCCGTGGTCATCGAGTTGGTGCCGGGCGGGAAGGTCGCAGGGGTCGTGCGCGACCTCGCGACCGGCCAGCCGATCGCCGGGGCGAGGATCCGCACGCTCGGTGTCGAGGATGGTGCGGACTCGTTCGCCGGATTGCTCGGCAACCTGCCGGTGGCTGCGGTCAGCGACGCCGACGGACGCTACCAGCTGCCGGATCTCGGCCCCGGACCGCTTCGGCTGCGCGCCGATGCACCCGGCTTCGCGCCCATCACCACCGGCCTGCAGATCGCCGGCACCGACACGATCGCCGCCGACTTCGCCCTGCCTCGAGGTCACACGTTGACGGCCGAACTGCACGGCGCCGATGCCGAGTCGGTGGTCGGCCTGCGGACCTTGCCCGGCGACGCAGACGCCGACGTCAACTCCTGGAACTTCTCGTTGCCGTTCGCCTTCGGCATCACCACGCGCCAGGACGGCAAGTTCGTGCTACCGGACCTGCACGGACCACAGCAGGTGGAAGCGCTGCTGATGCTGCCGTCGTATCGCGGATCCGTGCTGACGGCGCGGCTCGGCCCCTTCGCCGGCACCGCCGACACGCAGCTCGGGTGCGATCTCGACCGCTCGTCGCTGGCTCGTCTGCGTGGGCGCGTGCGCCTGTCCGGGGCGAAGCTACCGCGCCACCGCCTCGCCATCGCGTTGGCCGACACCGACCTGATGAACGACGCCTTCGCCGCCTTTCGCCCCGGCGACGACGGTCGCTTCGAACTGCCGGTGCCGGCGACCTGGTTCGCGGTGATGGTGGTCGACCTCGAGACCGGGCTGGTGCTGGCGGAACGCACGCTGCGCGGCGAGAGCAGCAAGACGCACGAGGTCGATATCCAGCTCGAACTGCACGAGGCGAAGGTGACCCTGGTCGGCGATCCCACCAAGCTGCGGCAATGCAGTCTGCACCTGTCGCGGCCGGAACCGGACACGTTGGCGCAGATGCGGATCGAGACCGGGGACGCACCCATCCTGCCATTGCCGCACGCTCTCGCCGAGGGCCGCACCGAGTTCACGGTGCTGGCGCCCACCGGCCCGCTGCACGCGACGCTGACGCAAGGCCGCCCGCTCGCACGCCGGCTCGCCAGCGCCGACATCACCGTGCAGGCCAAACGCGCGAACCGGCTGCAGCTCGAACTGCCCTGACGCACTCGACGCCTGCCGCTGCCGGCGGAAATCCGCGCTGGCATCGTCACGTCGCCCAATTGCTGGGGATCGAGGGGAGAAGGAGCTGCTCTCCGCAGCCATACCCCCCATGCACAAGTTCCTGCTACTCAGCACCCTCGCCGTGTCCGTGCCATTGCTCGGTCAAGGCCAACTCCCGTCCCCGATCCGCCCGGTGGGCCCGACCACGAACCTCGCCGACAGCGCCGGCCTGCAGGCCGCGCGCCACGGCGATGGCCTGATCGGCGGCGGCCGCCACTACGCTGTGCAGTTCGGCACCCGCGGCATGACGTTCCAACCGGCGCTCGGCCGCACCTGCCCGAGCACGCAGCATCTCGCGCTGGCCGCGACCGCGGTCGCGCGCGGCGGCAAGGTGGTCGCACCGCTGGCGGCTGGCACCGCGCCCACGGCCGACGCGCTGCGCGCCGATTACCGGCACGGCGATGGCATCCACGAACGCTTCGACGTGCGGCCCGATGGCGTCGAGTTGTCGTGGTGGTTCGCGGCCCCGCTGCCGGGCAGCGGCGACCTGTCGGTGCGCTACGCGGTCGACACCAGCTTCGGCGAACCCACGGCGGCCGACGGCGGCCTCGTGTTCACCGGGGAACACGGCGGCGTGCGCATCGGCGGCGTCACCGGCATCGACGCCAACGGCCGCACTGTTGCGGGTGCGATGCAATGGACCGGCGGCGGCCTCGAGCTGTCGCTGCCCGAGTCGTTCGTGACCACGGCCGCGTATCCGATCGTGCTCGATCCGTTGGTCAGCACCAGCTTCCCGATCAGCGCCGTCGCGAACGTCGACGGCGAACCGGACGCGGCCTACGACGCGACCACCAGCCGATATCTCGTCGTCTGGCAGCGCACGCTGTCGGCGACCTCGGTGCAGGTGCGCGGTCAGCTCGTCGCCGCCAACGGCACCCTCAGCGGCAGCACGATCTTCTTCAACAGCAGTGGCGTGTGCTCCCCGCCGCGCGTCGCCAACCTCGGCGTGCGCGATCGTTTCGGGGTCGCCTGGACCCAGACTGTGACGTCGCCGACGCTGCACACGGTGGAATTCGAGACCGTCGAGGCCGGCAACGGTGCGCTCGGCAACCAGATCGCCGTCGCCTGGTCGTCGACCGATGCGTTCGCCTTCGCGGACATCGGCTGCCAGACCGAGGCTCCGGTCGGGCAGAGCCGCGGCTTCGTGGTCACCTTCGAGGACAACGAGTTCGACGAGATCCGCGGCGTACGCGTGTGGTTCACGAGCGCCGATGCGCTGACCGTGTTCGGCGAGTACACGATCTGGGCCAACGGCGGCCTGCTGGGCCCGTTCTACAGCCAACCGCAGATCTCGCGCGCCGCTTCGAGCGACGGCCGCTTGCTGGTCGTCGCCCAACGCACGGCCTTCGTCGGCGGCGACCAGATCGTCGGCGCGGTCGTCAATGCGGGCAGCAGCACCCCGCAGCTGCTCGGCACGCTGGTCACCAGCAGCAACCCCGACCTGAACCTGCCCGATGTCGACGGCTACGCCGGCAAGTGGGTGCTCGCCTACGAACGCGAAGGCGACACCGCGGGCCCGTTCGTGACCTACGACTCGGTGCGCATGGTGCCGGTCACGCTCGATGCCGCCGGCACGGCCTTCGTGGTCGGCGCCTCGACCTCGTTCGGCGGCACGGTCACCAACCGGGCGACCGCGCCGACCGTCGGCTACACGCCGGGTCGCACGTGGATCGGCTACCGTTCGCTGCTGACGATCGGCCCGAGCACCACCAACCGCGTGGCGGCGATCGACAGCGGCAGCTGCGCCAACTGCAACGACAGCTTCACGACCACGACCCAGGGCGGCCCGCGCGTCGTCGTCGCCACCGGCACGTCGGGCGGCGCCACCAACGTCGAGAACGCGCTGGCGGTCTGGCACGACGCCAGCGACGACATCAGCGGCCAGCGCCTGATCAACTACGGCACCAGCGGCGGCACGACCAACCTCGGCGGTGGCTGCGGCAGTGTCGGCACGCAGTCCTACTCGCACGATCCGGGCATCGGCAGCAGCGGCATTCGCTGCACGCTGAACGGCATCCCGCCGACGGCGCTGGCGGCGATCTTCAACTTCTCGTCGCCAGCGCCGACGGTGTCCTGCGGCGCGTGCGTGTGGGTGCCGTTCCAGGTCACGCTGAGCCCGCCGATCCTCGGCACCAGCGCGTTCGTCGAGTTCGGCATCCTGTGTGAGCCGTCGCTGGTCGGCGCGCAGTTCGAGTCGCAGTGGACGACGATCGACTTCACGCAGTCGCCGTGCCCGCTGTTCCCGGGGCTGGCGCTGTCGGACCGCCGCCTGGTCACGATCGGGCAGTAGCAGCTGCCGCGCGCGAGCCGCGCCTCGTCCATGGCAGCAGCACGAATCTCGACGAGGCGGGCCGGGACCGGAAGCATCGCTCTGGCTTCCCGGCGAACTGCCTCGGTATCCTCGATCCCACGCGCGGCGGCCAGCTGCCCCGCCGTGATCGAACATGCGCCTGCTGCACTACCTCGAGATCCAGAACTTCAAGCGGTTCGGCGACAAGCAGCGCATCGAGCTCGAGCATCCTGCCGTCCTGATCGGCCCCAACAACTGCGGCAAGACCACGGCGATCCAGGCGATCGCCCTGTGGTCGCAGGCAGTCAAGAGCTGGTGCGAGGTTCGCAAGGACAGCAACGCCAAGGAACGGCCGGGTACCCCACTCAACCGACTGGCCATCGTCGCCGTCCCCGTGCGACGGACGCGCTACTTCTGGCACAACACGACGGTGCGGGTCGGGAACTCGGCCGTACCGATGGTGATCACGGTCGGTGTACTGCACGAGAACCGGGTCGAGCCGGTCACCATGCGCTTCCGCAACGACGGGGAGGACCTCGTCTACTGCCAGCCCGACGAGGCGACGACGGAGCGACTCGACCTGTTGCGGGCAGCTTCGCAGCTGAATGTCGAGCTGCTCTACCCGATGTCCGGTCTGGAGACCGAGGAACCGGTGCTGCAGCCAGGCCGCATCGACGTGTTGCTGGGCCAGGGACAGACCGCGCAGGTGCTGCGCAACCTCTGCCTCCTGGTGTTCCGGGAGTCGGCCGCTCGTTGGCGCGAAGTCACCGCCCTGGTCCGACGGCTGTTCTCGATCGATCTCGGCGATCCACAGGAGACGGCGCGCGGCAGCATCGACCTCTTCTACCGTCAGGACGAGGTCAAGGAGCCGCTGGACGTCGCGCAGTCCGGGCGCGGCTTGCAGCAGATGCTGCTGATCCTGGCCTATCTGTACTCGCATCGCCGCAGCATCCTGTTGATCGACGAGCCGGATGCCCACCTCGAAGTGCTGCGTCAGAAGCAGGTCTACGTGCTCCTGCGCGACATCGCGGCGAGGAACGACTCGCAGGTCGTCATGGTGACGCACTCCGAGGTGATCCTCGACGAGGCGCTCGATCACAACCTGACCTTGCTGCTGGACGGCAAGGCCGACGACCTGGCGGCGAAGAAGGACATCCGCAACGCGCTCAAGCATTTCGGCACCTCGCACTACGTCAAGGCTCGCGAACGCGGGCACGTCCTGTACGTGGAGGGCGGCACCGATCTGGACATGTTGCGTGCGCTCGCCGAGCGATGCGGCCACCCGCTCGCCAAGGCCTGGGACGAGCGGGTCAACGTCTTCTACGTCGAGAACAACTACCCCGACCGGCCGCTGGAGGAGGAACTCGAACGAGTCGAGGGTGGCTTCGGTGTCACGCCGAAGCAACACTTCTTCGCGATGCGGCAGATGGTGCCCGGCCTCGTCGGGCTCGCGATCCTGGACAACGACGGCCGGAACCGACAGGACTCGGACGAAGGAGGCCTGCGGTCGCTGTACTGGCGCCGCTATGAAGCCGAGAACTACTTCGTGACCCCGCACGTGCTGCGCGCATGCGTCACGGACCACTACCGCGAGCAGACCCTGTTCCAGGGCTACCGCAAGGAGTGCGACGAGGTGCTCGACCGACTTGTTCGCGAGCGGGTGTTCCGGGACGACGAGGCCGACTTCGGCACCTGGCGCAGTGCCCCGAAGGATGCCGCGCGGTTGATCTGGGAAGCACGCACGGAACACCTGAAGCTGAGTGACTTCGCCGAAGAGTTCTTCCGCCGGCTGGCGGACCGGCTGGGGCACGCGATGATCTTGCGCAAGGGCGGCCTGCACCGGCTGCTCGCGTTCGTCGATCCACAGGCACTGCCGCCGGAGGTCAGCGCCAAACTCGATCTGTTGCTGGACCTGTTCCGGCGCGCGCGACCGACCAGCACACCTGCAGGCGATTCCGACCGGGACCGTCAGGGCGGACCGGCTTGAAGTCCGGACTCAGAGAGTGAGGAACCATCGGTTTCGATCTCTCTGCGTGGCCGCGCAGGCTTGCGCCATGCACCGCTGCTATCGGCGGGTCGGGTCCGAGCCATGAAGCCAGCGTCAGCGCGGAAGCCTCGCCGGCGCCGGCGGGCTGACGGCCTCACTTCTTCGCCGCCCCCAGCGGCTCGACACGGGGATCGGTCAACCAGGCCACCGAGTCACCGTTCGCGAGCGACCAGACGCCGCGCATGGCTCGATCGTGTGGCCAGGTGACCAGCAGCGTGCCGTCGAGGATCACCCGCAGCTCCTTGGCGTGCACCTCGACCGCGAGATCGTACGGCCGCCCACTCGGCAGTTCGATGCGACGCTTGTCCAGTTCGCTCCATCCTTTGCTCGGCTCCCATCGGGACAACACGACGACCTCGTCCCCGAGGCGAAGGCCAAGCATCGACGTCCCGTCCCAATCGAGCTGCAGCCGCAGCGACACATCGTCCCAGAAGTGGTGTTCGACCTTGGCCCGGAACACGTAGGGCACCGGCGGTGGCGGCGTTGCCCCGTAGACGGCCGCATGCCGGTCGGGGTCGCCGATCAGCAACCAACGGTCGCCGCGCAGCTCGAACACCGGCTGGCTCAGCTGCCAGCGCGGCGCCAGCTCCTGGCGCAGCCGCGCGAACCGCGTCTGGATCTTGCCCCAGTCCTCGCCGAGGACCGCTTCGTACGGGGCGAGCTCGCCCGCCTTCGGCTTCGGCTTCTGCAACAACTTCTTCGCCCAGCCCGACTGCGCACTCATCAGCTGCGCCAACACCAACCGCCGGCCATTGAGCAGCTCGTGGTGGGATCGATCCCTGGCCGCGGGCGGGTCGAGCAGCCAGCCCCTCAGGTTCAGCGCCGGATCGATATGCGGCGGCACCATCTGCCAGCGGAGCGCGTCATACGCGGCGTCGATGCCGTCCTGCCACTTCGGGTTGGTGACGTTCACCAGCACGCCGGCGGCGACGATCTCGAGGCAATCCGTGGTCGCGGGCACCGCGCCGGCCGCGCGGTGCGCGAGCAACAGCGCGACCGTGTGCACGATCGCATCGCGGGTGCTGCCCGGCAGGCCGGTGCGTTCGAGCGCCTGCGCCGACAGCTTCGGCCACAGCAGCACGTGTGCAGTCGCCGTGTCGAACACCGGGAACGCCTCGACGGGGAACGTCAGCGCGGAGCCGGTCTTCTCGGCAGCGCGGAACTCGGCTTCGACGGCGTGCAGCCGCACCGTGAGTCGCGGCCCGCCGGCCGAGATCGGCAGCAGCTTCTGCGTCGTCGTCCACGCGAGTTCGGCGGCGGCGAGGGCCTGGTCCGCGAGCGGCCCGGCGACGGTCTCCGCCAGTGGGCCGCGCTGCAGCAGCAGCGTGGTATGGGCGCCATCGCGACGCAGTTCCGATTCTTGCGCAACCAGATTTGCGCCGAGCAGCGCGGCGAGGGCGAGCGTGCGGTTCATGCTGGGGCATTGCGTATCCTCCCGCCCCGGACGGGCAAGGATCGGCGCAAGGATCCGGGACCGGCCGCCGCCAGTTACGCTGCGCCCCGCACCGGCTATCCCTCGACCATGCTGCCCCGCCCCACCCCCGCCTCCCCGCCCCGCCCTCGGACCACAGAGGCGCCCATGGTAATGGCCCTGTCGGCGCTGCTGACGGTCGCCTGTTCGAACGGCGGCGGCGGCACCGAGATCATCGTCGACCCGTTCGACCTGCTGCGCGTGGTCGCGACCGAACCGACCGCCGCCGACGTCTGGCTCGACGACCCGGTGCGGGTGACCTTCAACCGGCCGGTCGACGAGAGTTCGCTGTCGCTCACCACCGTGCGCTGCGAAGCGCTCGACCAGAGTGGTCAGGGCACCGGCAGCCTGGTCGCCGGCAGCTTCCAGCTGGCGAACGATGGCACGGTGGTGACGTTCCAGCCGCGGCTGCCGCGCGACGCGAGCAGCGCGCACGGCGGTCTGCAACCGGGCGTGACCTACCGCGTGCAGCTGCCGGGCGGCGAGGTGGCGGCGGGCGGCGCGGTGCGCGACCAGCGCGGCCGCAACCTGTCGGCGCCTGTCCAGTTCGAGTTCACGACGCGCACCGGCGCCAGCGTGGCCGAGCTGTATCGCGACCGCCGGCCCGGTGGCCCGCGGCGCCTGGGCCTCACGATCACCACCGCGACCACGCTCGACGAAGTGCCGCTCAACCGCTTCGGCACCCCGCCGGTCGAGATCCGGCTCGACTTCGACCAGCCCCTCGATCCGGCCGCCGACAACGTGCCGTACGGACTCGACACCGACCCCGTGCGTCGCAACCAGGCCGCCCGCGGCAATGTCTTCCTCGAATACGACGACCCGGTCGAGGGCACCGTGTGGATCCCGGCCGACGTCGAGTTCGAACGCAACGCACCCGACGGCGCCACCGTGGTGCTGCACCCGGTCGGCGTGCTGCCGAACAACGCGACCGTGCGCATCGTCGTCGAGGCCGCGCTGCGGGACCTCGCCGGCGAAGCCAACCTCGGCGCCGCCGGCTACGACCGGGTGTTCGGCACGTTCCGCACCGTCGCGGCGTGGGGCCAGCAGTGGAACGGCATCGTCGAGCGCTTCGACGCCGAGGCGCCGATCGACCGGCTCGCCGCGTTCGGCGAACCGATGGCCGAGGTCGGCCCTGGCTATCTGCGCGCGGGCTTCGACTTCGAAGGCAGCGACACGACGTTCGACTACACCGCCCCGCCGGGACTCAGTGTGCTCGACACGCACATCGCGACGCTGGTGCCCAGGACGGGCCAGCCGCGTACGTTCGAAGGCGGGGTGTTCGACCTGCGCCATCTGACGCTGCCGACCGGCAGCGTCGTCGAGGCCGTCGGCGACAACCCGCTGGTGCTGCTGTGCGCGGGCACGGTGGAGATCGCCGGCACCCTCAGCGTCGCCGGTGGCAACGGCGGTCGCGGCTACGGCCAGTTCGGCGGCCAATACCGCGGGCCGGGCGACGTGAGCTCGGGCACCGCCAGCACGCCGGGCAACCCCGGCGGCATCGGGCGCGCCGGCGGCGGCTCCGGCGGCGAAGGCTCGCCCAGCAGCGTCATGCGCGACTTCCGCGGCGCGACCGGGTTCGGGCCGGGCCAGCAGCCGGGTGGCGGCGGCCGCGGTGGCTACCTCGCGTGCACCGCGGGCTGCTATACGGGCAATGGCTTCAACGGCAGCGGCGGCGGGTCGGGTGGCGGCGGCGGTGCGATGGCGACCCGCGGCGATCCACAGTTCCGCGGCACCACGCCGAGCACGATCGTGCCCAACACGCCACCTTCGGCGCAGACGGCGTTCCAGCAGGTGCTCGGCTACGGCGGCACCGGCTGCAGCGGCGGCAGTGGCACGCGCACGGCGTTCCTGGCCGGTGGCGAACCGGCGACACCGCTGCTCGCCGACGGCCGCGACGACAACAACTTCTGGGGCGTTGGCTACGACCCGAGTCGACGTCTGCGCATCACCGGGGAACTCGCGGCCCCGATCGGCGGCAGCGGCGGCGGCGGCGGTGGCGACACGCCGCGAGAGCCCGACTGCTCGCCGTTCGGCAGCTTTCCGTTCGTCGATTTCCGCGGCGGCGGCGGTGGCGCCGGCGGCGGCGTCGTCGTGATCAAGGCGCTCGGCGAGATCCGCATCACCAGCACCGGCCGCGTCACCGCCGATGGCGGCAACGGCGGCGGCGGCGAACAAGCGGGCGCCTGCGGCGAAGCCGGGGGCGGCGGCGGTGGTGCCGGCGGCATGGTGGTGCTGATGTCGGCGACCGCGATCCGCATCGAGGCACACGGCAGCGCGGCGCAGAACCGGTTCGTCTACGGCAGCGGCAGCGGCGGCCCGTTCGCCGGCAACGACTATGACTTCGCGATCTCGGCCGACGGCGGGGTCTGCACGACCGGCAGTGTCGGTGTCGTCAACGTGCAGCGGAAGTATCCCGCCGCGGGCCAACCACAGATCCCCGGCACGCTTTACGACACCGAACCGCTCGGCGGTTTCGGCGGCATGGGCATCGTTCAGCTGATGACGCCGCCCGGCGACAACGCCGACGGCACCAACACGGTGCTCGACGACCACATCCACTTCTACCTGCCGGGGCAGCTGCAGGGTGCCGGTCTGCCGGCGCCGATCGGCGCCGCCGGCAAGCAGCAGCTGCTGGCGTGGCGCGGCCTGCCGGACGGCGGCACGGCGCGTGACGACTTCGGCAACCCGGTCCTGATCGGCAACGACGAAGGCGACATCCGTCCCGCGCCGCTGCTGCTGCCGTCGCCGGTCTCGTACCGCACGCGAGCCCGTTCGCGCTGGATCGACACCGGCCGCAGCGATCGCCGACCGCTGACGGTGGCGGATGCGGGCGCGCGCGGCATCGTCGTCGGCGCTGATTCGGTGCAGGGCCCGCGGTTCCAGTTCGCCGGCATCGACCCCGCCACCGGCTTCGCCGAGTGGAACCCGCCCGGCACGCTCGCCGTGCCGCTCGCGCCGCCGATCGTGGTGCCGCCGACCGGCATCGCGAGCGCGAGCGCCGACGCGACGTTCCTCGGCGCGCCGGCCTACCGGATCCAGCTGGCCACGGCCGCGCTCGGCGCGCCCGAACGCTTCGTCGCCCACGACGCCGATCTGCTGGGCAGCGGCGGTGGCCTGATCGGCAGCTTCCGCATCCTGTCGCACACCGCCGACGAGCTGCTGCTCGACCCGAACGGCGCGCTGCTGCCGACCGACGCCGTGCAGGTGCGCATCGTGGCGCGCTTCTTCCGCGTTGCCGCCGGTGGCATCGACGGGCTGCCGATCGATCCGTTCGCGGGCACCACGCGGCCGCGCGCCAATGTGCGGATCGGCTTCGCGTTCCACCGCGAACCGAACGCCGCCGATCCGCTGGCCGGGCGCTACCCGACGGACGGCTTCGTGCACGACCTCGCGGACCCGGCGCTGGGCACGTGGCTGGTGCAGAACCGCCCGCGGTTCGTGATGTGGGACGTGCTGTTCGACATGGCGCACGACAGTGGCACCGGGCCGGCGTCGCCGCAGCCGTTCGCGCCGCGCCTCGAACTGCGCGAGCTGCGGTTGCCGTTCCGCTTCTGAGCCGGCTCGCCCGCGAGGCGACCCGGCTCAGCGATTGCCAGGACGCCGCAACGCGGGACCCACCAACCACGAGATCGACGCAACCGGCCCCGCTGC
>JALORC010000228.1 GCA_025459175.1 Planctomycetota bacterium
CCCGATCCCCGGCACGTTGACGCCGCCGCCGTTCGTCGCGGCGGTGCGCCCGCCGGCGTTCGACGGCGAGGAAGTGCGGCACCGCATGTGGCGCTGCGCGCTGGTGGCGATCGGTGACGAACGCCTGTCGTCGTTGCCCGGCGTGAACTGGCCAAACCAGGGCTGGAACCTCTCCCCCTGGGAAATCGCGCTGGGCAAGCTGTCGGAACCGCTGAATGCACCGATGTCGATTGCCGATCTGCTGGCGCTCGGCGAACGCCTTACCGCCGGCCGCAGCCGCCTGCCCGCCCCCGGCATCCCGAAGCGCGCGCTGGCCAGCGCCGACGAACTGCACCGCCGCCTCGCCGAACTCGACGCGCAGCTCGCGCAGCGCCGCTCGCCTCGCTCGATCTCGGCCGCGTGCAGTTCGAGGCCGGCGGTCAGCCGAACACGCAGTTCCTGTTCGACGACGCCGACCGCTACCTGCGCCGCGCCAGCGAACAACGCCGGAAGCGCTACGACTGGTGGCTCGAGCGTGCCCGCACCGCGTTCTACTTCAACCGCTACGACCAGCAGGTCGAGTTCGGCCAGCGCGCGCTGTCGCTGTGCGGCTTCGACTGGCCGGTGACGAGCGAACGGCGCGAAGCGCTGGCCCTCGACCTGCGCGCAATCGAGGCCGTCAACTGGATCGCCGACGGCGAAGCGCGGCTGTTCGCGAACGAGACGTTCGCCGATCCGATCGCCGCGATCGGTCGCATGCGTTCGGTCCTGCTCGGGCTCGGTCTCGCGGCGATGAGCCCGTACGGCGACGAGAACGACCTGATCGGCTTCGCGTCGTTCGTCGAGTCGATCGGGCTGATGCGCGAAGAACTCGCGATCCTCGTGCACGGACAGCGGCGCCTGCCGGTGGCCCCGGCGATCCGGCGCACGGTCTACGCGTCGCTGTGGGCGTCCGGCCGGCCCGAGCTCACGCCGGTGCTCGCCGACGCCGCCGGCGGCACCACCCCGTCCGCGGATACGCTCTGGTGGTCGGGCCACGCGCGGCTGCTGCTCGCCGAGGACCTGCGCCGGCGCGAACGCACGACCGCCGCGGTGCACACCTACGACGAAGCCCACGCCTGCTTCGCGGCTGCCGCGACCGCCAATCCGGACTACGCAGGGAGCGTGCAGCAACACCGCACGATCGCGTGGGTCGGTGCGGCGATGGCGCAGACGCAGGGACCGAGGGCGGACCGCAGGGCGGCCGCCACCACGTGGGCGCAGACCATCCAGTTCGGCAGCGATCCACGCCAGCTGCGCGACGGGCTCGGCTACGACGCGCTCGATCTGATCGACAAGTTGGTCGAATGGCGCCCCGGGCCGACCACCGCTCCGACGCCTCGAGACCTGCTCGCGCTGCTGCCGTCGGGCCAGGCGCACGAAGCGTTCTGGGCCGCAGCGATCAGCGACAGCGCGCTGCGCGAGGCGCTGCGCGCCGACGGCCGCAATCCCGAACGCCGCGAAGGCTCTACCGTCGATGCGGCGGGCAAACCGATCCGCGCGCTGATGGGGCTGCCGACCGAACTCGGCGACACCTTGCTCGCCCAGGCGATCGAAGCCGGCGCGCGCGCCGCCGCCAGCGCTGACGCGGACGACGAGATCCGCACCGTGCACGCGCAGGCGCTGGTGATCTTCGCCGAACGCGAACTGCTGCGCGAACGAACCGCCGGCGTCGCCAACGCCCTCGGCACCGCCGCCGCCGCCCTCGGCCTCGAGGTCGCGCCGAACCCCGATGCCGATGCCACGACGCTGCGCGATCTGGCGAACTCGCTGCGCCAGCGCCTCGGCCCGGCCCGCCCGCGCCAGCGCGACGGGCGCTGAACCACCGGCTCACGCATCGGCGAGCCGCTTGCCCGCGGCGACCAGCAGCTCGGCGAGCGTGTCCAGCTCCGGCGCACGCTCGTCGCGCGGCCGCACCAACAGCAGCTCGACCTGCGGCACCGGCGCCCGCAACGCGACGAACACGGCGCCGCGGTGCGACAGCTTCTCGCTGTGCCGAGGCGCGATCCCGACTCCCTGGCCACTGGCGATCGCGCCGAGCATGGCCGGCAGCGAATCCGGCTCGGCGACGATGCGCGGCACGAAGCCGGCGGCGGCACCGGCCGCGTGCACGAACGCGCGGCGACCGGGGAACACCGCGTCCGACAGCGACACCCAATCCTCGTCGGCGAGTTCGCGCAGCGCGACGCTGGCGGCCGCGGCGAGGCGATGCCCCTCGGGGACCACCGCCGCGAAGCGATGGCGGCTCAAGCGCTCGACGTCGAAGCGTTCGCGGTGCTCCGGGTCGAGGTTGGCGAGGATCGCCGCATCGAGCTCGCGCGCGGCCAGGCGTTCGAGCTGCGCCTGCGGCAGCAGCTCGAACAGGGCGACGGCGAGGCCGCGGTGCCGCTGCTTCAGCTCGCGCACCACCGGCGCCAGCAGGTCGTCGAGGAACGTGCCGAGGCAGCCGAGCCGCAGCGTGCGCTTGCCGCGCCCGAACCGTTCGCGCAGCTGCTGCTCGCTGGTCGCCGCGTCGCACAGCAGCTGCCGGGCCCGCGGCAGCAGGAACCGCCCGGCGTCGGTCAGCTGCAACCGCTGCCGACCGCGCACGAACAGCGGCGTGCCGAGCTGGCGTTCGAGCCGCGCGATCTGCCGGCTCATCGCGGGCTGGGTCACGTGCTCGCGGCGCGCCGCGTGCGAGATGGTGCCGACCTCGGCCGCGGCGACGAAATAGCGCAGTTGGTGGAGCTCCATGCCACCGGCCGGTGTAGCCGCACCGCCGCCCGGCCGGTAGCCTCGGCCATGCCGATCGTGCATGGCTGCCCTGCGGACTCGGCATTGGCATCGCGCCACCCACCGGTCCATCCTGCCGCCATGCAACGCCGCACCTTCCTGACCGCGTCCGCCGCCGCCCTCGGCTCCTTCGCCGGTTGTGGCGCGCCCGGGCCGGCGAGCTCCGCGGCGAACGGAGAACCCAACATGCGCCTCACCATCCGTCGTTCGCACGAGCGCGGCCATGCCGACCACGGTTGGCTCGACAGCCGCCACACGTTCAGCTTCGCCGACTACCACGACCCGGCCCACATGGGCTTCCGGTCGCTGCGGGTCATCAACCAGGACAAGGTGCTGGCCGGGCGCGGCTTCTCGACCCATCCGCACCGCGACATGGAGATCTTCAGCTACGTGCTCAGCGGCGCGCTCGAGCACAAGGACAGCATGGGCAACGGCCGCGTGCTGCGGCCCGGCGAGATCCAGCTGATGAGCGCCGGCACCGGGGTCACGCACAGCGAGTTCAATCCGCTGCCCGACGCCGACCTGCACTTCCTGCAGATCTGGATCCAGCCGCGGCAGCGCGGGCTGCGACCGAGCTACACCGAATGGAAGCCTGGCCCGGCGCAGGCGCAGCAGACCGACGTCGTGGTCATCTCGCCGGACGGCCGGGACGGCAGCGCGGTGATCCACCAGGACGCGATCGTGCGGCGCCTGCGGTTGCCGGCCGGCACCAGCACGCAGCACACCGTGCCAGCGGGGCGCGGCATGTGGGTGCAGGTCATCACCGGCACGGTGCGGATCGGCGATCAGCAGCTCGACGCCGGCGACGGCGCGCGCACCGAGGACGCCGGCACGCTGACCATCGCCGCCACCAGCGCGGTCGAGGCGCTGCTGTTCGATCTCGGCTGACCGCCCGTGAGCGGCTTCCGGGTTGACGACGCAGCGGGGCCAGCGACGCCGACCGCGCAGTTGGTGCGTCCCGCGTTGCGGCGTCCCGGCAATCGCTGAGCCGGGTCGCCCTGCGGGCGAGCCGGCTCAATTACCGACCACGAGCGCGATGCCGTTGCTCACCACCGCGCCGAACGGGTTGATGCCCGGATCCTGCGCCAGCACCTGCGCATAGAACGTGAAGCCGAGG
>JALORC010000154.1 GCA_025459175.1 Planctomycetota bacterium
GCCGGGCTCGGTGCCGGTCCGGCACCCTCCGTTGCTTCGACTCCGCCTCGCCCATGAATCTGCGCTCCCTGCTGCCCTTCGTCGCCACGCTGCTGCCGGCCGCGGCTGCCCTGGCCCAGGACTTCCCGTTGACGCCAATCGCCGTTCCGAACGGCAAGCCCGGCGGCACCGCCGAGGCCGCCTTCTACGGTGGCCCCGCGTGGCAGCAGTTCCTCGCCGCGGCCGGCGGCGCGTGGCGCGTCGACTGGAGCGCTGCCACCGGCACGCCGCGCGCGATCTACGGCAGCGGGCTGCCGCTCGCCGGTTGGGGCGAGAACTCGCTGACCGAGCAGTACTTCCGCGGCCTGCCGGTGATCGGCGGGCGCGCCGACGTGCGCATCAACATGATCGGCAAGGTGTCGATGCTCGGCAGCCAGGCCTGGCCGATCGCCGCCGACTTCGCGATCGTGCCGGCGCTCGACGCCGATGCCGCGGTCGCCATCGCGTGGGCGCACCTCGGTGCCGAACCGACCGGCGTCGAGCAGCCCGGGGCGCCGGTCGCGCCGCGGCTGGTGCTGTGGGGCGACCTGCAGGCGGCGCAGCCGACCGCGCCGGTGCTGGCCTACGAGGTGCTCGTCAGCAACCTCGCGGCCGACGGCAGCGGGCCGATCGTGCGCTACTACATCGACGCGCGCACCGGCGCGGTCGTGCACACCGCGAACGGCAAGCACGAGTGCGGCGTCGGCTGCGGCCACGAACGCGCCGCCGCGGCGCCGGCATCGTCGCCGGCGTCGCTGCCGCCGATCCCGACCACGATCACGGTGCGCGGCTGGACCCGCACCAGCGTCGACGCGGTGGCGGCGCCGACCAACGTGCCGTTGCCCGGCGTGCAGGTGCAGGTGCCCGGCCACGGGGTGTTCACGACCAACGCCGCCGGCCAGTTCTCGGTCGACCTGACCGGACCGGTGTCGATCACGGTCAGCTCGCTCGACGGCCGCCATCATCGCCCGATCGTCGACGACAGCGGTTCGCTGCTCGGTGGCTTCGCGGTGGTGCTGCCGGGCCTGCCGGCGACCGTGCAGCTGCTGACGGGGCTGTCCTCGCCGGCCGCGATCGCCAACACCACGGCGACCTTCTGGCTCGACGCGGTCAACGAGTTCGCGCGGTCGATCTACGGCGACACGCGGCAGATCGCGTTCCTCGACGAGGTCGGGGTGCGCGTCAACACCGCGCTCACCTGCAACGCGTTCTACACCCAGAACTCGCTGAACTTCTACGCCGCCGGCGGGCCGTGCCAGAACATGGCGCAGGCGTCCGTCATCGCCCACGAATGGGGCCACGCCCTCGACGAACAGTACGGCGGCCTGCTCGGCGACGGCGGCCTGATGGAGGGCTGGGCCGATCTGGTCGCGATGTTCTTGACCGACACCCCGGTGATCGGCCTCAACATCGGTGGTGCAGGCACCTTCCTGCGCACCGGCGACAACACGCTGCAGTTCCCCGCCGGCTCCGGCGTGCACGAACGGGGGCAGTCGTGGATGGGATTCGGCTGGAAGCTGCGCGGCAGGCTCGAGGCGCGGCTCGGCAGCCGGGCAGCCGCCAACGCGTTGACCAATGACATCGTGCTCGGCGCGATCGTCGCCAACCCGACCACGCAGGGGGCCGCGCTGCTCGAGGTGTTCCTCGCCGACGACAACGACGCCGACCTCAACAACGGCACGCCACACGCACCGGAACTGATCTGGGCCGCCGAGCAGCACTCGCTGCCGCTCCCGAGCCCGGCGTCGCCGGCCAACAACGAGTGCAGCTACGCGTTCCAGCTGACCCAGGGCCTCAACGGCCCGTTCACCAACGTCGGCGCCACGACGTCGGCCCCGGCCTGGGGCTGCGGCAACGGCGCCAACGACGTGTGGTTCCGCTACGCCGCGTCGGCCGCCGGCCAGCTCAGCGTGTCGACCTGCGGGCAGGCGGCGTTCGACACCGTGATCCAGGTGTTCCAGGGCAGCTGCGGCAATCTCGTGCCGGTCGCCTGCAACGACGACGCCTGCAGCGTCCAGTCGACGGTCGCGGTCAACGTGACGCCGGGGCTCTACCTGATCCGCGTCGGCGGCTACCTGGGGGCGACCGGGCCGTTCCAGCTGCAGGTCAGTGGACCCGGCAGCCAGAACGCGAACATCGCCGCGTACGGCGCGGGCTGCGGCGCGCAGTCGCGATCGTTCTACGACTGGATGCCGAACGGCACGTTCGACCTCGCCAATCGTGCGTTCCGCATGGTCCGCAACGGCAACCGCTACACGGTGCAGAACGGCGGCAGCTACCTGACGCCGCCGCCGAACGCCAGCACCTTGCCGCTGGTCAACGACTCGCTCGGCCAGATCACCATCAACCCGGGGTTCCCGTACGTCGGTGGGGTCGCGACCACGCTGTTCATCTGCGACAACGGCTGGGTGACGACCGACCTCGGCAGCTCGTCGACCGAACCGGTCCGGCCGCAGCCTTGGCTGGATTCGCAGTTCCCGCGCTGGGGCTGCTGGCACGACTTCGATCCGACCGCCGCCGGCTCGGGTCTGGTCAAGGTGCACTTCGTCGGGGCGCTGCTGTGCGTCACCTGGGACGGGGTCGCGTCGCGCGGTCTGGCGGGCACCAGCACCTTCCAGCTGCAGCTCGACGTCGGCACCGGCAACGTCACCTACGTGTTCGGCAGCATGGCCACGGCCGGCCGCGTGCACCTGGTCGGCTACGCCGCCGGTGGCAGCAGCGGCGATCTCGGCAACCGGGACCTGCTGACCACGCTGACGACCGGCAGCGGCTCGTTCCGCACCGACGCGTCCGACAACGAGGCGCTGCGGCTGCGCTCGACGGCCCCGCGGATCGGCACCACCGCGACGCTGACCACCGAGCAGATCCCGCTGCAGAGCGGCCTGGCCGGCCACGTGCTCGGCCTCGGCAGCCTGCCGGCCGGGGCGCCGCTGCCGCCGGGGCTCGGGCTGCCGGGATGCGTGCTGTATGCGACCCCTGACCTGATCAACGTGGCGTTCCCGGTGCTGCAGCAGGCGCCGTACGCGCTGACGGTGCCGGCGACCGCGAGTCTGGTCGGCTCGCAGCTGTTCGCGCAGGGCCTCGCGTTCGTGCCGAGCGGCAGCGGCTTCCTGGTCTCCACCTCGAACGGCCTCGCGCTGACGGTCGGCTGGTGAGCCGCGTCGGATCGTGTCCGAACCCGCGCCGGCGTAGCATCCGTGCCGTCGATGAACGAGTTCCCGCCGGCGCGCTTGCGTGAGTTGTTCGAGGCCGGTCACGAGCTGCCGCCGGGCGAACGGGCGGCGTTCGTGGCCAGCCATTGCGACGGCCAGCCGCTGCTGGCGCAGCGCCTGCTGGCGATGTTCGCGAGCCTCGACCAGGACTCGTTCCTGGCGCTGCCGGCCGCGAGTGCGCCGCCGCTCGAGGGACCGGGCACGGTGCTCGGCCCGTACGAGCTGCTCGAGCTGGTCGGCGAAGGTGGCTTCGGGGTCGTCTACCGCGCCGCGCAGCACCGGCCGGTCGTGCGCGAGGTCGCGCTGAAGATCCTGAAACCGGGCATGGACACCCGCGAGGTGACGGCGCGGTTCGAGCAGGAACGGCAGGCGCTGGCGCGCATGGATCATCCGCACATCGCCCGCGTGCTGGATGCCGGCAGCACCGCGTCGGGGCGGCCGTTCTTCGTCATGGAGTTCGTCGCCGGCGAGCCGATCGTCGGCTACTGCGATCGCCGGCGGCTGTCGATCGCGGCCCGGCTCGAGCTGTTCGACCAGGTCTGTCGCGCGGTGCAGCACGCGCACGGCAAGGGCATCATCCACCGCGACCTGAAGCCGTCGAACGTGCTGGTCACCGAGGCCGATGGGCGGCCGCACGGCAAGGTGATCGACTTCGGCATCGCCAAGGCGATCGCCGGCAGCGGACTCGGCGCGAGTCTCGAGCTGACCGCGCAACGGCAGGTGCTCGGCACGCTGCAATACATGAGTCCGGAGCAGGCCGAAGGGGCCGCCGATCTCGACACGCGCACCGACGTCTACTCGCTCGGCGTGATGCTGTACGAACTGCTGACCGGCAGCACGCCGTTCCGCCGCGACGAGCTGGAGCGGGCCTTGTTCGCCGATCTGCGGCAGCTGTTGCGCGACCAGGAACCGCCGCGGCCGTCGACCCGCATCACGACCGCCGCCGACGCGGCGACCGTCGCCGCGCAGCGTTGCCTCGCCCCGCGGCGGCTGTCGTCGCTGCTGCGCGGCGACCTCGACTGGATCGTCATGAAGGCGCTCGAGAAGGAGCCGGCGCGGCGCTACGCGACCGTCGATGCGCTGGCTGCCGATCTCGCCGCGCACCTGGCGGGGGATCCGGTCGTGGCGGCGCCACCGAGCGCCGGCTACCGCCTGCGCAAGCTGGTGCGCCGCCATCGCCGCGCCGTGGTCTCCGCCGGCGCGGTCGTGTTGTCGCTGCTGGTCGGCCTGTTGGCGTTCGCCTACCAGGCGCGGGCGACCCGGCTCGAGCGCGATGCCGCGCGCACCGCGCAGACCGCCGAGGCGGCGCAGCGCACCGCCGCCGAACGCAGCGCCGACGAAGCGGCGGCGATCAACCGCTTCCTGCGCGAGATGCTCGGTGCCGCGAAGGTGCGCGAGCTCGGCCGCGAGGCGAAGGTCGTCGATGCGCTCGACCACGCCGCAGCGAAGGTCGGGCGCGCGTTCGAGGCTCGACCGGCGGTGGCGGGGGCCGTGCACCTGGTGCTGGCCAACAGCTACCTGTCGCTCGGGCAGCTGCAGGCCGCCGAGGCGCAGCTGGCGGCGGCCCGGCCGCTGGTCGCGGCGGCGCCCGGCGAGCCGTCGCTGCCGTTCGTCGAACTGCTGACGCTGACCGGCGACCTGTGCCGGCAACGCGGCGACGACGCCGGCAGCCTCGCGGCCCTGCAGCAGGCGCACACGATGGCGCAGCAACTGCCGGGCGGTCCACCGGCCGGCGAGCTGCAGCTGCGGCTCGACCTCGGCAATGCCGCGGCGCGGGTCGGCGAGCACGCGCTGGCCGAGTCCTGCCTGCGCAGTGCACTCACCGACGCGCTGGCGCAGGGGTCGGAACTGCCGGTCACCCAGGTCGCGCGCAACAGCCTCGCGGTGTGGCTGCACGGCCGCGGTCGGCTCGACGAGGCGGAGCGCCTCTATCGCGAAGCGGTCGCGGTCGGCGAGCGGGTGCTCGGGCCCGACCACGTCGACACGCTGACCGCGCGGATGAACCTCGCCGCGGTGTTGCGTGCGCGCCACCAATACGCCGCCGCGGAGCCGATCCTGCTCGCGGCCGCCGCCGGACTGCAGCGCGTCTACGGCGACGAGCACACGACGACCGGCGACGCGGTGCGCGCGCTGGGCGTCTTCTACCAGGACACCGGGCGCTGGGCCGAAGCGGTGCCGTGGTTCGAGCGCTCGATCGCGATCCAGACCCGGCAGCACGGTGCAGCCAGCGAAGCGGTCGCCGAGGTGCAGGCGATGCTGGCGCAGTGCATGGGCCGGATCGGGCAGGCCGATCGCATGGTCGAGCTGCTCGAAGCCTGCCTCGCCAACCGTTCGCAGCGGCTCGGGGCCACGGCGGCCATGGTGATGATCCTGCGCGTGCAGCTCGCCAATGCGCTGCTGGCGACGGCGCGGCGCGCCGACGGCGAGGCGATGCTGCGCGAGCTGCCGGCGCAGTGCGAACAGGCGCTCGGGCCCGACGCGCCGGCGACGATCATCGCCACCAACAGCCGCGCGGTCCGCCTGCTCGCCGAACGCGACCACGCCGCCGCGCTGCCGTTGCTCGAACGCGCGCTGGCCGCTGGCCGCCGGTCGCCGCACGCCGACCCGCGCGACACCGTGATCACGCAGCTGAACCTCGCCGCGGCGCTGCGCGAACTCGGCCGGCTCGACGAGGCCGAGCAGCATGGTCGCGAGGCCTGCGCCGAGCTGGTGCGTGTCTACGGCCCCGAGCACCCGACCACCGCCGCCGGCCGCTCGCGCTACGCCGAGATCCTGAGCCGGCTGCGGCGCCTGCCGGAGGCCAAGGACCAGCTGCAGCAGGCGATCGCGATCACGCGCCGCAACGATGCGGTCGGGCAACCGAGCTTCGGCGAGGACGCGATCGCGCTGGCCCGCGTGCACCTCGACAGTGGCGAACTGGAGCTCGCCGAGAGCTGTCTGCAGGACACGGAGAACGTCTATCGCCAGCGGTTCGGTGCCGAGCATCGGGTGCTGACGCTGGCCGAACTCGAACGCGGTCGCCTGCTGGCCCGACGGCAGCAGTGGGCGGCCGCGGTGGCGTTGCTCGAACCGCTGGCGCAGCGCCTGGAAACCGGTCTGCCGGCCAGCCGTCGCGATCACCAGCGTGCGTGCCGGGCGCTGGTCGAGGTCTACACGGCCTGGCACGCCGCGGCGCCCGCGGCCGACCGCGCGGCCGCCGCTGCGCTCTGGCAGCAGCGCGCGCAGTGACGGCGAGCCCGCGCGCGGATGGCAGCGCGCTGGCCGTTGGCTATCTGTATGCACCATGTCCGGTGCGCCCGATTCCCCGACGCTCGCGCTGCTGACCGATCCGGCGCTCGCCGCCGCCGAGCGGTCGGCCCAGCTGGTGCCGTTGGTCTACGACGAACTGCGGCGCATGGCGCAGCGGGTGCTGCTCGGCGAACGGCCCGGCCACACGCTGCAGGCGACGGCGCTGGTGCACGAAGCGTTCCTGCGGCTGGTCGGGCCGCGCCAGCTGCCGTGGCAGAGCCGCTCGCACTTCTTCGCCGCCGCCGCCGAGGCGATGCGCCGCATCGTCGTCGACCATGCGCGGGCGCGGGCGACCCACAAGCGCGGTGGGGCCGAAGCGTGCCGCGCGGCGCTCGTGCTCGACGCGCTGCCCGATCCGGAGTCCGGGCCGCAGAACGAGGCGTTCCTGGTGCTCGATGCCGCGATCGAACAACTGGCGCTCGTGTATCCGGATGCGGCCGAGGTGGTGCGGCTGCGCTACTTCGCCGGGCTCGGCGTCGACGAGGCCGCGGCGGCGCTCGGCGTGTCGGCGCCGACGGTCAAGCGGACCTGGGCGTTCGCGCGCGCGTGGCTGCGCGAGGCGATCGAGCGGCAGATCGGCTCGGCTTGAACGGCGACGGCGCGGTTCTCATCGGTGCTTCGGCGCCGGCAGCGGCGGACCGGGCCAGTCGACGAGCACGCGGTCGCCGTCGATGCGCACCGGATAGGTGCGCAGGTTCCACTGCGCGCCGACGTCGCACGCGCCGGTGCGCAGGTCGAACTCCCAGCAGTGCAGGAAGCAGATCACCTTGCCGCCGAGCACGGTGCCGTCGCACAGCGGCGCACTCGCGTGCGGGCAGTTGTTGTCGATCGCCAGCAGTTCGTCCCCCTGCCGGAACAGTGCGATCCAGTGGCCGTCCAGCTTGACCGGGGCCCCGGGCTGGAACCGCAGCTCCGCCAGCGCACCGACGTCGACCCAGCTCATCGCGGCAATCTCCGGAACGCGTAGCGGCGGATCACGCGGCCCTGCTCGATGTACTTGCGCTCGAAGTTGGTCGGCGTGAACGCGTGGCCCGGACCGGCCGCGAGCACGCGCGCCTCCTCGTCCACGTCGCGCACGAAGTCGACCGCGCTGCCCATCACGCGCGCGACCTGGCCGGCATAGGCGGCGTTGTCGGACGCGAAGTACAGGAAGCCGTGGTCGCGGATCGCGCGGGCCAGCACCGGCAGCACGTCGTCGGTGAAGAACCGGCGTCCCGCATGGCGGCGCTTGGGCCACGGGTCGGGGAAGTACACGTGCACCGCGGCGAGGTCGCTGTCGTCGACGCGGTCCTGCAGGTACAGCTTGCCGTTGTCGACCAGGAACAGGCCGTTGTCGCGCCCGCTCTGCTTCAGCTTGACCGCCGCCAGCTCGGCGTAGCCGCTCGCCGCCTCGATGCCGAGCAGGAACGTGTCGGGCTTCGCCTCGGTCGCGGCGACCACGAACGCACCCTTGCCGGGGCCGATCTCGATCTCGATGTCGTCCCAGCCGGCCGGCACCAGTTCGTGCAGCGCCGGCGGGTTCTTGCCGCCGAGCACCAGGAACTCCCCGGGGTCCTCCTCGAGCTCCTGCACCCGGCTGCGGAACGACAGCTTGCCGCCCTGGTGCATGCGCGGGTTGTGGGCGGGACGCGGTTCATCGGGCTCGGCCATTCGGCGCGAGCATAGATGCGCCCCGCGGCGGCCGAAAGCGTGCAATCGACGGCGCGGCCGGGGTCGAGGCCCCGCCGCTCACGACACCAGCGGACCGCCGTAGACTTCGGGGTAGTCGTGCATCGCCGCGGTGATGACCTGGTGCGCGCGCGCTTTGTCGTACGGCGTGATCGCCAGCGGCGTGGTGTCGGGCAACAGCTTGTAGGTCGAGAAGTAGTGGCGCAGCCGTTCGACCAGCACGCTCGGCAGCTGCGCCAGGTCCTCGACCTCGCCCCAGACGAAGTCGTTCGACAGCACGGCGACGATCTTGTCGTCGGCCTCGCCGTTGTCGAGCATGGTCAGGCCGCCGATGACCTTGGCCTTGACCAGGATCTCGCGCGCGTTGATCGGGCGCTCGCTGAGCACGCAGATGTCGAGCGGGTCGCCGTCGCCCTTCTTGGCGCTCGGTGTCAGCAGGCCGACGCGGCGGCCGCACAGCGTGCGCGGGATGAAGCCGTACAGGCTCGGCGGCTGGCTGCTGGTGCGCTGCGGGCGGTCGACGCGCAGGAAGCCGTTGACCTTGTCGATCTCGTACTTCACCAGGTCGAACGGGGTGATCTCGACGTAGGCCTGCACGACTTCCGGGGGCTTCGGGCCCGGGGAGATGCCGTGCCACGGATGCGGACGCCAGCTGTAGAACGGTTCAGGGAAGGACATGACGGGCGAGCAGGATAGGGGCTCGGCGCGCCGGCGCTAGCATTCGTCGGCGCTGCGCGCGCAAGGCGCACAGCGATGCCGATGCCACGGCGGCATTCCCGATGCCCGAACTGCCCGACGTCACGATCTACTGCGAACGCCTGCAGGCGCTGCTCGGCGGACAGCCGCTGCGCGAACTGCGGCTGCGCAGTCCGTTCCTGTTGCGATCGGTCGAGCCACCGCCGTCGGTGTTGCACGGTCGCGCGCTGCAGTCGGTGCAGCGACTCGGCAAGCGGCTGGTGTTCGACTTCGGGGCCGAGCTCTACCTGGTGCTGCACCTGATGATCGCCGGGCGGCTGCAGTGGCATCCGGGCGAGGCGAAGCTCGGCAGCCGCATCGAGCTTCTGCTGTTCGATTGGCCGGCCGGCACGTTGGTGTTGACCGAGGCCGGCACCAAGAAGCGGGCGTCGCTGCACGTCGTGCAGGGCTGCGCTGCGCTGCGCGAGTTCGATCGTGGTGGGCTCGAGGTCGACGGGGCGAGTGCGGCGGCGTTCGCCGAACGGCTGCGGCGCGAGAACCGCACGCTGAAGCGTGCGCTGACCGACCCGACGTTGTTCAGCGGCATCGGCAACGCCTACAGCGACGAGATCCTGCATCGCGCGCGGCTGTCGCCGGTGACCCTGACGAGCCGCCTCGACGACGAACAGGTCGAACGCTTGCGGCTGGCGACCGTCACCACGCTGCGGCAGTGGACCGAGCTGTTGCGGCGTGAGGTCGGGGACGGGTTCCCGAGCAAGGTGACCGCATTCCGGCCCGGCATGGCGGTGCACGGGAGGTTCCGGCAGCCGTGTCCCGACTGCGGGCAGGAGGTGCAGCGGATCCGCTACGCGGACAACGAGTGCAACTACTGCGCGCAGTGCCAGTGCGGTGGCCGGCTGTTGGCGGATCGGGGGCTGTCGCAGCTGCTGAAGAAGGACTGGCCGAAGACACTCGCGGAGTTGGAAGAGCGGCGGCGGCCGCTGGGCTAGACTGCCGACGCCATGGGAGACACTGCCGCGTTCCACCCGCACCCGAGCCGCGTGTTCGTGAGCTCCGTGTTTCGCGGCATGGCCGACCTCCGGAACCTGGTCGAGGAGGCTTGCGAGGGGCTCGGCTTCCATGCCGTGCTCACCGAGAAGGTCGCCCACCCGCACGGCTCGATCGCCGGCTTCCTCGACAGCGAGATCGTCAACTGCGACACCTACGTCGGCCTGTTCGCGCGATCGCGCGGCACCGTTCCGACTGGGGACCGTTGGGCGATCACCGAGCAGGAGTATCTGCGCGCGAGCGAGCTGGGGCTGCGGCGGTTGGTCTTCGTCGAGGACATTCCGGATTCACAACGCGACCCGCAGCTCGTCGCCTTCCTGGACGAGCACGTCCACGGCTACCGCACCGGCGTCTACGCGGTCCGCTACGCCGACGAAGCCAGTCTGCGCGCCCGGCTCACCGCGTCGCTGAGCTTGCTCGGCCCCCAGGTGGTCCTGGCCATATGCGGCAACAGGGCGCGGCTGTGCTTGGACGGGGTGCGCCCGGCGTGGGATGGGACCCCCGAGGACCTGGCGGAGTTCCCGTTCGACCCGCGGCTCGACCAGCAGGCGCAGGCGACGTGGCGGTCCTTCGTCGCGAGCGGGGCCGACCGCGGGCGCATCGACGACGCATCACTCCGTCTGGTCGGACTCGCGCTGTGGGAGAAGCTCGCGGCGGGCCCGCGCGTCGCACTGCAGCGCATCGTCGATTTCTACGCGCGTGGCCGCCGCCCGCTGCTGCTGCGCGTGCGATCGGACGACCACGACGTGCTGGCGCTGCCTTGGGAACTGCTGTCGACCGCGAGCGCCGAGTTCCCGGTCCGCGACGGCGCGGTCGAGATCGTGCGCGAGGTTCCGGCCGCCGGGCGGGTGATGTTGGCCGACGAAGACCCGGCGCCCGAATGGCCGCGCGATCGTTTCGACGTGCTCGGCTTCACCGCGGATCCGAACCAGGACCAGACCGAGTCGGTGGGGCTCGGCAACGAGAGCACGCGCGACGACTCCAGCCTGTTTTGGGAGCGCGAGCAGGAGAGTCTGATGCTGGCGATGGAGCCGATGCTGCGCGATGGCCGCGGCCGGCTGGTGCTGCCGGACACCGGTGACGCCGACGAACTGCGCGCCGAACTCGCACGCGAGGACCGTCCCGGCATCGTCCATCTGTCGTGCCACGGCGGCACCGCGCCGCGCGGCGAGGCGCTCGTGCAGGCGCTGTTCCTCGAGGACGCCGATGGCGACCGCCGCGCGGTCGACGGGGCGGACATGCTGGCGTGGATTCGCCAGCGCGCCGACCGGCTGCCGAGCCTGCTGGTGTTGTCGGCCTGCTACACCGCTGCGGCGGCGGTCGGCGGCGACCGCACCGGGCGCGGTGCTGGCGCCACTTCGGTCGGGCCGCGGCCACTCGCGGAAGAACTCGTCGTGCAGGCGCTGCCGCGGGTCCTCGGCATGCAGAGCAGCGTGTCCGATCACGGCGCGACCGAGATGGCCGCCGCGTTCTACCAAGCGATCGCCGCCGGTCACGACCTCACGATCGCGATGCGGGCGGGCCGGCTCGCGCTGCGGAACGGGGGCCTGCGCCACGAGTGGGCGATCCCGGTTCTGCTGCAGCGCCCCAGCCAGCCAGGTCCGCTGGTCGTGCCGCCGCGGGAGCAGGCGAGTGCCGACGCGCCATTCCGGACCGCGCGGTCGCAGTTCGAACTGGGCGGCGTCAGCTACCTCGATCGTGGCTACATCGGTCGGCGCGTCTACGAGCGGCGCCTGGCCCGTGCGTGGCGCGACCGCGTGCGGCTGTTGCTGATCCACGGTTTCGGCGGCATCGGCAAGTCGACGATCGCGGCGCGCTTCCTGGAGCGGCGGCTCGCGGAGGGGGTGCGGGTGGTGATCCTCAAGCCCGGCGTGCGTTCGGCCGCGACGCTGTTCGATGACGTGGCCGAGCGGCTCGCCGTGACGCGGCCATCGGGTGGGGATCCTCGTGCCGACGAGCAGGCGTTCCGGGATGCGCTGCGAGCCGCGTTGCGGCAGCAGCGCACGGTGATCCTGTTCGACAACTTCGAGGACAACCAGCACGAAGGCACCCAAGCGATCCAACCGCCCGAACTCGGCCGGCGGCTGTACGAGCTGGCCCAGCTCGGCGGCGAGACCTTGTGTCTGCTGTTCACGACGCGCTATCCGTTTGCACACCCGGACGGCGTGGCGCCACTCGCCAAGCAGGACCTCGATCTCGGCGCCTTCAGCCGCGCGGAGTCGCGCAAGTTCAAGATCGATCGTGAGCCGCTGCGGCGGATCGACCGGGAGACGTGGGAGCGCATCCTGGACATGATCGGTGGGCACCCCAAGGCGCTGGACCTGCTGAGTGGTTACCTCGCCGAGGCGCCGGATCGGCTCGCGCAGTTGGTCGAGGACCTCGACCAGGCGGTCCGGCAGGTGGTCGCGGACCTCGCCAGGCAGCAGGAACGCGGTCGGGCCTTGCTGGTGGAGCAGGTCGTTGCCGCGGTCCCAGCGGAACATGTTCCGGCGCTCGACCGGCTGGCATTGATCCAGGCGCCGCTGCCGACAGCGGAACTCGAAGCGCTGCTCGCGGCCGACGGCATCGAGCGACCACGGCACAGCATCGCCGAGCTGCGGCGCCGGGGCCTGCTGGCGGGCACGGTGTCGCCGGCGTCCGGGCAGCCCGCCGATGCCGTGCATCGCCTCGTCGCTACGCATCGTGCGGAGGCTCTGGAGATCGACCGGCGCGTGGCGTTCTTGGCTCGGGTCGGTGAGCACTTGCGCGACCGTCCGGGATCGGTCGCGGATCTGCCGCTCGCGGCGCGGCACTTCGAGGCCGCGGGGAATGTCGCGGCTGCGGTAGATTGTCATGCTCGCTGGGCGAGTGCATTGCAAAGAGGGCATGCCTATGCCGCATGTCTGGAGGTGGCCCGCGATGCGCGAGCTCGCTATCCAGAGTCGGATCACGATGCGATCGTGCCGCACGCCGGTCTGCGTTTCGCCGAGATGCAGGCGCTCCAGATGCTCGGTGATGGTGCTGAGGCTCTGGCGGCACTTGGCGCTGCGGAGTCTCTGCTTGCATTGCTCCCGTTGGACGAGGCGCTGGAACAGCGGGGCAGGCACGCCGCTCTGAAGGGGAGACTTGCCAATACGCGCGGCGATTTGGAAACCGCCAAGCGCTCGGCGGCCAACGCCAGACAGTTGTTTCTGAAGTGCGGGATGGTGCGAGAAGCGGCGGTCGCCGCCGGTCAGTTGGCGGACGTTCTGTATGCGCGAGGGGAGCTGGACGAGGCGCTGCGGATCCGGCGAGAAGAGGAGCTGCCGGTGTACGAGAAGCTGGGGGACGTGCGTGAGCGAGCGGTGACGCTGGGAAAGATCGCGGACGTTCTGGATGCGCGAGGGGAGTTGGACGAGGCGCTGCGAATCCGGCGAG
>JALORC010000229.1 GCA_025459175.1 Planctomycetota bacterium
ACGCCGCGGCAGCGTGTTCGCCGATCGCTACCACGACCACATCCTGAAGTCGCCGCGCGAGGTCCGCAACGCACTCCGATACCTCTTCGGCAACGGGAACAAGCACGCTGCCGAAGGCCGCGAAGTCAGTGTGCCGCAGGCGATCGACACGTTCACCTCGGCGCCGTGGTTCGCCGGCTTCCGCGAACGCATCACGGTCAAGGGCATCGAGGCGATCGTGCGACCGGTGACCGATGCCCGGACCTGGCTGCTGACCGAGGGTTGGCTGCGACACGGGCGGATCAGCGTGCACGAGGTCCCCGTCACCGCGTGACGCCGCCGAACCCAAGAGGTTCCGCGCCGCGCCGTTGCGGGCGGGCCGCCCGGCGGTGACGGTGCGCACCATGGACGACGCCACCATCCTGACCGCGACCCGCACCTGGCTCGAGCGCGCGGTGATCGGCCTGCAGCTGTGCCCGTTCGCGAAGGCGGTGCACGACCAGGGCCGGATCCGCTACCGCATCAGCCGCGCCACCGACCCGCGCGAACTGCGGCGCGATCTCGAGGCCGAGCTGCGCCTGCTCGCCGCGGCGGCCCCGGCCGAGGTCGCGACCACGCTGCTGATCCACCCGTTCGTGCTGCAGGACTTCCTCGACTTCAACGACTTCCTCGATGTCGCCGAGGCCGCCGTGCAGAAGCTGGGACTCGACGGCGTGCTGCAGCTGGCCCACTTCCACCCGCACTACCGCTTCGGCGGCGCCGCCCCGGACGCGATCGAGAACCACACCAACCGCGCCCCGTATCCGATCCTGCACCTGCTGCGCGAGGCCGACATCGAAGCCGCGGTGCGCGGCCAGGATGACGCCGACCGCATCGTCGAACGCAACCTCGCGACGATGCGCCGACTCGGCCACGACGGCTGGCGGCGGCTGTGGGAGTGACAGTGGCAGTGACAGTGGCAGGGAACGACCGCCGGCGCCCCCGCTCGCCCCTTGCAGCCTCGCGGGTCGCAGCGCACAGTTCCGCGCCATGCTGGAGACCATGGCGTTCGGAGCTGGCGCGGCGCTGATCCTGCTGCTGCTCGACCTCGTGCTGCGATCGGTGACCGGCCATCCCGATGCCGACACCCCCGGCCCCCGGCTGCTGCTGGCGGCGCGCGTGGTCGCCGTGTTCCTGCTGGCGGCGACGCTGGCGACCGGTTGCCGCACCGGCGCCGACCTCGGCGAGGACCTGCTGTGGATGGCGGTGTTCGGCCTGTCCGGCCTCGCCGCGTTCGAGCTGGCGCTCGGCTTCGCGATGCTGCCGCTGCCGGGCCTGATCGCCGCCGCGCGGCTCGGCAACCTCGCCTGCGCCACCGCCTTCTCGGCCCACACCATCGCCATCGGCATCCTGGTCGCGAACGTGTTCGGCGGCCGCAGCTTCACCGAACTCGGCATCGCCGCGGCGTCGTTCGCGGTCGGCCAGGTGACGCTGATGGTGCTCGGCGCCCTGTGGCGGCTGCTGACCGACTACGACGACCGTGCGCAGATGCTGCAAGGCAACACCGCGGCCGCGCTCGCGCACGGTGGACTGACGATCGCGCTGGCGCTGCTGATCGCGCACGCGACCGAAGGCGAGTTCCAGGGCGCCTGGCCGGCGCTGCGCGACTACGCGGTGGCGCTGGCAGAGGGCCTGGTGATCTACCCGCTGCGCCAGCTGATCGTGCAGTGCGTGATCCTGCGCAGCCGCCCGACGCTGCGCGGCGGCGAACTCGACACCGCGATCGGCACCCGCGGCGACATCGGCGCCGGCGCCCTCGAAGGGGCGACCTACCTGGCGATGGCGGTGTTCGTGGTGAGCCTGTCATGAGCCCTGCCGTCAGCAGCTACGCCGAACTCGCCGAGCGGCTGCAGGCGACCGCGTGGTTCGACGATCCGTGGCTCGAGGGCCAGGAACGCTTCCGCCGCGCCCCGGTGCTGCTGTCCCCGGCGCGCTGGCAGGCGCTGCAGGAGGCCGCCGCCGGCATCGCCGCCGTGCACGACGAAGTGGCGCAGCAGTGCCTGCGCGAGCCGGGCCTGCTCGACTCGTTCTTCGGCCTCACCGCGTGGCAGGCCGGCATGTGGCGCTGCAGCGCGCCACACTGGCACGGCATCGCCCGCGCCGACGTGTTCTGGACCGCGGACGGGCCGAAGGTGTGCGAACTGAACAGCGACACGCCGAGCGGCGAGGCCGAGGCGGTGTTCTGCAACCAGCTGCTGGCCGGGCCCGGCCAGCACGATCCGAACGCCGCGCTGCCGCGCCGCTTCGTCGCCATGGTCGAGGCCTGGGCCCGCAGCTGCGGCCACGACGGGCCGCTGGTCATCGGCATCCTGTATCCGACCGAGCTGCCGGAGGACCTGTCGATGGTCGCCGCGTATCGACAGTGGCTGCATGCGGCCGGTCATCGCACCGTGCTCGGCTCGCCGTGGAACGTGGGCACCGCCGCCGATGGCCGCGCGACGCTGTTCGACACCCCGTGCGACGCGATCGTGCGCCACTACAAGACCGACTGGTTCGGCGAGCGTCTGCCGGTCGCCGACGACGAGCCGCTGGTGCACGACCGCGCGCCGCTGGCCGAGCCGCTGCTGCGGCTGCTGCAGGCCGCCGTCGACGGTCGCACCGCGATCGTCAATCCGTTCGGCGCCGTGCTGCTGCAGAACAAGCGCACGCTGGCGTTCTGCTGGGAACGCAAGCAGCACTTCACGCCCGGCGCGCAACGGGCGATCGAGCGCTGGCTGCCGGAGACGGTGCGGCTCGAGACCGTGCGCGACCAGCTGTGGGCCGAACGCGAGCAGTGGGTGCTGAAGTCCGACTACGGCTGCGAGGGCAACGAGGTGGTGATCGGACCCGCGGTGACGCCGGCCGAGTGGGACGCGGCGCTGTCGACCGCGATCGTGCGGCGCTGGGTCGCGCAGCGCTACTTCGAGGCCGAACGCGGTGCGAACGGCGAGCTCACGAACCACGGCGTCTACCTGATCGGCGGCGCGCCGGCCGGCGTGCTGGCCCGCGTGCACGGCACCGGCCCCACCGACGGTGACGCGCAGATCGCGCCGGTGTTCGTGCAAGAACCCGCCGGCGGCAGCGGCCCGGTCCGCGACAGTGAGAGGGTGCGATGAGCAACGAACCGATCCCGTTCCAGCTGCAGGTCGGCTACGACCAACCGGAGCTGCTCGGCGCCCGCTGGTGGCAGCAGAGCCTGCCATTGCCCGCGGTCCGACCGGCGTCCGGACGCGCCGCCAACCGCCGCAGTCTCACCAACGACGACGAACAAACCGCTTCGCGCCGGCGGGCGTTGATGATCCTCGCCGGGCTCGGTGGCACGCTGGTGGTCGGCGGCATCGCCGTCAATGCGCTCGGTGGCAACCGGTCCTACTCGGGGCCGACCGAACTCGACTCGCTCGAACTGCAGCGGCAGCAGGGCCTGCTCGCCACGTCGCCGACCAAGGACTTCCCGTGGCAGCAGGCCAGCGACCGCGACCACGCCGGCGCCGAGCTCGATCGTTCGCAGCTGCCGCAGCTCGCCGCCGACCTGCGCCCGGCCGATCCGGCGCTGGTGCCGCTCTACCGGCCGACGCTGTTCCAGGCGTTCGGGGCGCCGGCCGCCGACGACTTCGTGCGGCAGTTCCGGTTCGT
>JALORC010000230.1 GCA_025459175.1 Planctomycetota bacterium
CCGCCCGGACCGGTCTCGACCATCGCGACCGCCGACAGGTAGGACACGCCATCCTTCTGCGGCAGCACCGTGACGACGTGGCTGAAGTCCTGGCCATTGGCCGGGTTCGCCGGCGCTTCGAGCTTGAGTCCGTCGACGACCTGGATGCCGTCGGTCGACTGGAAGAACACTTCGAGCTTGGCGATGTCGGACGCGCGCGTCGACACCACGATCGTAATCGGCAGCGACTCGCCGACGCGCGGCCGCTGGGCAATGTCGAACTTGAGGTCGACCGCAGCGCCCGGCTTGCCCGAGGACACCGCCGACACCATGGTCGACGCCGCTTCGTCGCTGGCCTGCGCCGCCGGCTGCTCCGACGCCTGCTGCTCGGGGGCAGACCCGCCGCAGGCACTCAGCAGCAGCGCCGCCAGCCCAGCCAGACCGAACCCGTGATGTCTGTTCATGCCCACTCCGCTCAGTCTCGTCACGGCAGCGTCAGCTGCACGTTGAAGCAGGTCAGTCCGCGCGCCTGGCCACCCGGGCCGGCCGACGGATCGAGATTCGAAAACTCGTACACCTCGAGCACGTAGCGCGTGCCGGCCGTGACCGTGGCCGTCAGCGTCTCGGTGCCGTTGGCGCTGCCCTCGGCCCGCGCCCGCTCCACGCCCGCAGCATACAGCACGAGGTCCGGGTCGGTCGCCGTGGCCCCCTGCGTGCCGCTGAAGTCGGCGCGGATCGTCGCCGTGCCGGAACCCGGCGCAGTGAACTGCAGGAAGCGCCGGTTGCCAAGCTTGTTGTAGACGCCATCGGCCGTCGGCACGCTCGAACAGACTTCGACCGTCTGCCCCCCGACGACGGGCCGGTAGATCGGCAGGTTGCGCGCATCGAGGCCAGCGTTGGTCTCGGTGTCGCCGAAGTCGTCGGAGTTCGTGGCGATCAGCTGCGCGCCCGCGAGCGCGTTGATCGCGGCCGTGTCGGCGGGCCGCGCGAGGCGCAGCCCCTCTAGCAGCGGATACACCGACGTGAACGCTCCCGTCGTGCGGATGCGACCCGTCATGACGGCATGCAGCGGTCCAAAGCCCAGGCTGATGCCATCGACGCCATCGGCGGTGCTGTCGTACAGGTCCCAGAAGATCGACTGGATCGATCCTTCGTTGAACCAGCCGGCATTGGGGTTGTTGTTGGTTTCGACGTTGATCGCGAAGCCGCGCGCCTGGTTGGTGTCGAAGCTGTCGCGATACACCGGGTCGTTGCGTGACATGCCGGCGAAGGCATTGCCCCAGCCCTCGCTGAACGCGACGCGCAGGTCGAGCCGCTCCGTCGTCGAATGCTCGCCACCCAGGCTGTCGTCGCGCGAGAAGTTGTCCTGGTAGTAGTGGCCCCACTCGTGCGCGATGACGTGCTGGTCGAATTCGTCGGTGTCGATGTTGGCGCGGCCGAGCACGAAGATCCGGTCCGGCGTGCCGGGCGTGAAGAAGGTCGTGCCGATCTCTCCGCGGCCGAGCGCCGCCGAGCTGCCGGTGCAGAAATCGTTGGCAGCCGGCGAACACGGCAGGTTGTTCGTGCTCCAGAACAGCCGCAGCTCCGGGAACACGGCGTTCGGGTCCGCCGACAGCACGAGCTGCTGCGCCTCGTAGACGGCGTCCAGGATCGAGAATGGCGCTGCGGAGCGCGGGCCGGTGTAGCCACCGCCGGCCGTCCAGCCGGTGCGTGCCGCGAGGTTGCGGGTCGAGTCCACGGTGCCCGCGTTGAACACGCTGCCATCGAGCGTGTAGATCGCCGAGCCCGCGGTGTTGTCGCGCACCGTGACCGTCCACGACGGCGTGCCGGTGCGCAGCAGCTCGGCGCGCACGCGGATGAACAGATCCGCATTGCGCGGCACGGTCACCGAGTAGGCGCCGGTGGCGCTGGTGGTCGCGGTCGCGAGCACCGTCTGGCCGTTGGCCGACAGCGCCTCGACGCTCGCGCCTCGCACGGGCGCCGGCAAGGGGTTGGCGAGATCGAGGCCCGTCGACGTGCCGGGCGCGAACCCGACCCGGTCGTAGGTCACCGTGCCGCTTATCGTGACGTTGCCGACCCCGCCGCCGCCGCCGCCAGAGCCGCCGCCGCCGCCACCAGCACCGACCGACGCGCCGTCACCCCCGCCGCCACAGGCGACGAGCAACAGGGAGGCCAGCAAGGGAAAACCGCAGCGCAGCAAAGACATGCGCGGCGGACGCTATCACAGGTCCAGCGGGCCAGCCGTAACGGCGTCACATTGCGCCGCGAGGTCGCCGATGTGGTCCTCCCAGTAGCGGCGGGTGCCGAACCACGGGAAGGCGCGCGGAAACGCCGGGTCGTCCCAGCGGCCGGCCAGCCAGGCCGCGTGGTGCAGCATCCGGAGGGCCCGCAGCGGCTCGACCAGCCGCAGCTCGACGCTGTCGAAGGACGTGAAGGCCAGGTACCCGCTCGCAAGCTCAGCCCACTGCGCGCGCCGCTCATCCGGCGTGCCCGACAGGAACATCCACAGGTCCTGCACGCGCGGCCCCGTCATGCAGTCGTCGAGGTCGACGAACACCGGGCCGTGCTCATCCCACAGGATGTTGCCGACATGGCAATCGCCATGGATGCGGATCATCGACAAGGGCCCGGTGATCTCGAACTCGGTCTCGATCGCCGCCAGCAGCTCATCGGCCACGTCGGCATAGCGACTCTCGAGGTCGGTCTCGAGCAGGCCCGCGGCGAGCACCGCATCGCGCGACGCATGGCCGAGCCGCGCGACCGTGAGCCGCGGCCTGGACGCAAACGGCTGCAGCGCACCGCGCGCGTGGATGCGCCCCAGCGTGCGCCCGATCAGCGCGAGTGCGCCGGGTGCATCGAACTCGGCGATGCGCCCGGCCCGCTTCGGGAACACGCCGAGGCGGTACTCGTGGTGGAACAGCAGCGTGTCGCCCTCGATGCGCAGCGGCGCGGCGACCGGCAACTCCGCGGCGGCCAGTTCGAGCGCGAAGTCGTGTTCCTCGCGGATCTGCGCATCGCTCCAGCGGTTCGGGCGATAGAACTTCAGCACCAGCGTGCCGTGGCTGGTGGAGCCAACCTGGTAGACCCGGTTCTCATAGCTGTTGAGCGCGAACAGACGACCGTCCGTCTCGATGCCGAAGGCCTGGCAGGCATCCAGCACCGCATCGGGGGTCAGGTGGGCGAACGGCCGGTTCATGCGAGGCCGCGCACAGTCCGCGCAGCCCGCCCGCCGGGCGGCGGGCGCGGGCCGGTAGAATGCGGGGCTTCCGTGGGCATCAGGATCGATCGCATGGCAACGCAGGGCACGATACTCGTCACCGGGGGCGCCGGCTACATCGGCAGCCATACCGTGCTGCAGCTGCGGGCGCGGGGCGAGCGCGTCGTCGTGCTCGACAACCTCACCAAGGGCTATCGCCAGGCCGTGCTCGACGCGCCGCTCGTGGTCGGCAACGTCGGCGACCAGGCGCTGCTGCGCCGCCTGCTGCGCGACGAGGGCGTCGACACGGTGATCCACTTCGCCGCGCACACCATCGTGCCCGAGTCGGTCGCCGACCCGCTCAAGTACTACGGCAACAACACCTGCAGCACGCGCGCGCTGCTCGAGGTCTGCAGCGAAGTCGGCGTCAAG
>JALORC010000231.1 GCA_025459175.1 Planctomycetota bacterium
CCGACCGCGCCGATCAGCGACAGCGCCGGCGTGCCCATCACCAGCGACAGCACCAGGATGCCGATGGTGTCGGTCTGCAGGTCGAACATGATCCCCAGCAGCACCGACATCACGGTGATCGGCAGGCCGGTCACCAGCCAGTGCGCGGCGCACTTGGCCAGCACGATCAGCGGCAGCGGCTCGCCGGTGAGCAGCATCTGTTCGAGCGTGCCGTCGGCATGATCATTGGCGAACAGCCGGCCGAACGACAGCAGCGCCGCCAGCAGCGCCGCCACCCAGATGATCCCGGGCGCGATCCGCCGCAGCGTCTCCGTCTCCGGCCCCACGCCCAGCGGCACCATGGTCACCACCACCAAAAAGAACAGCAGCGTGTTCATCACGTCGGCGCGCTGGCGCAGGGCCAGCAGCAGGTCGCGCCGCATCACGGTGGCGAGCGTCATCGCGCGTCCTCGGCCACCGGCTCGGGCTCGGGCAGCGCGCCGGGTGCCGCCGCCGGCACCAGGGTGAGCTTGTCCACCCGGCCGTCGATCGGCACCTCCTGGTGGGTCGTCAGCACCACCACGCCGTCGCGCCGCAGGTGCTGCGCGATGAGATCCGACAGCGCCGCCACGCCACGCACGTCGAGCGCGGTGAACGGCTCGTCGAGCACCCACACCGAGGCGCGCGCCGCCAGGAACAGCCGCGCCAGCGCCACGCGCCGCTTCTGCCCCTGCGACAGATGGCGCGCCAGCTGCGCCTCGAAACCGCGCAGGCCGACCTGGTCGAGCGCCGCACGCACCTCATCGCGATGCGCGACGCGACCGGCCAGGCCGGCGGCAAACAGCACGTTCTCCTCGACCGACAGGTCGTCCTTCACGCCGTTCAGGTGGCCGACGTACGCGAGCTGCTGCCAGTACTCCTCGCGCAGCTTGCGGATGTTCTCGCCGCGAAAGCGGACCTCGCCCGCTGCCGGCGTCAGCAGGCCGCAGAGGATGCGTTGCAGGCTGGTCTTGCCGGCGCCGTTGGGGCCGGCCACGTGCAGGCAGGTCCCGGCGGCGGCGTCGAACGACAGCCCGGTAAACAGCAGCCGTTCGCCGCGCTGGCATTCGAGATCGAGGGCTTGGAGCATTGAAGCGCGAGAAGTCGCCAGGTCATTCGCCCGTCGACAAGCCCAGGGCAAACGGCCCGACCCGCGCAAGGCGCGCGCAGCGTACGGGAGCCGGCGCGGCCGAACAAGTTGACGCACCGGACGCCGATGACCCGGGTCAACCTCCCCACGCCCGCGATCGGTTGCGTGCCCTTGTCCCCAGGCGCGCAGCGCGCGGCCGCTCCGGAGCGGAGCGCCTCTGATCTCCGCGCGCAGCGCGGTAACACCACCGCCCGCGCACGCCGGCGCATGACTGATCACTTCAGGTGTGTACGCGGCGCAGCCGCGGATACATCTGGATTGCCAAAAAAAACGCCCGCCGAAGCGGGCGTCTGATCAAAGCACTTCAGGTGCACGTGCGAGCCGGAAGGGCTCGCGTACACCTGAAGTGACGTGGTTAGAACTTGTACTTCACGATCACGTAGCCGATGCCGGCCTTGTAGTCCGGGTTCGCGTACCAGCCGGACAGGTAGCTGGTGTTCGCGTTCGGCGCCGTGGTCGGCACGATGTACGTGTAGCCGTTGAACTGGATGTCGTTGAACTTGTGCTCCTCGTAGGCGGCGCCCAGCGTCAGCTCGATCTTCGGCGTGAACTGCCAGATGCCCTTGACGTTCAGCGAGAAGAACTCGTTGTTGCCGTAGTTGTTGATGCCGCCCGCTAGCAGCGCCGGGTTGGCCGGTGCACCGTTGGCCAGCAGTTGCGGATCGAAGCGGCCGGTGCCTTCCGTGCGCTGCCACAGCAGTGAGGCCTTGACGAGCAGACGCTCCATCGCCGGCCAGTCGAAGCCGAAGCCCAGGCTGTGGTTGGTGTCGCGGATGCCCATGCCCCAGTTGTAGGCACCCGTGAGCGGCGGCGCGAACGGGTCGAGCGACTGCGGCGGCGTCTGCCCCGCCACGCCACCGACGCGGTGATACGACGTGTAGTTGATCGTCTCCCAGCCGCCGAACAGGTTGAAGCGGATCACCTCGCGGTCGCCGAAGCCGACGTTGACGTAGATCTCTTCGCGCTGGTCGCCGGTGCGGCCGAGGATCACGCCGCGGTACTTGCTCTCACGATGCGCGTACTCGACCGACAGGTCGGCGTTCTCGGACAGCGTGAAATCGAGGCCGAGCTTGTACTGGTCCTGGTCCATGTTGGACACGTCGAACCGGCCGACGAACGCCTCGATGTAGCCCTGCGTGTTGACGTTGAAGCCGTTGGTGCCGGCGGCGGCGCGGGCGCGCACGAACTCGGGCGTCAGCTGGAAGTCGGACTCACGCTCCAGCCGCGTGTACTTGATGCGCGCCGTCAGCCAGTCGATGTTGCTGTTGCGCCATTCGACCGAGTAGCGGGTCTCGTCCGTCTGGTTGGTGTCGAACCGCTCGCGCTCGATATCTGAGAAGTCGTAGCCCAAGCTGATCTTGTTGCCGGCGAACGGCTTGATGCCGACATCCAGACCGTAGTTCTTCTTGCTGTAGCTGAAGAGTTCGGGCTCGCAGTTCGGCGGTGCGGTCGGGCTGAAGATGTCCGAGCAGTTCAGACCGTTAGGCAGGCCGTTGAACGAGACGCGCGTCGAGCCGTTTTCCTTCTTGAAGTTGTTGTAGTACAGCCGTGTGTCGACGATGCGTGACGGGTTCGACGACAGCGTCAGCGAGTACGTGTCGTACTTGATGTCGCCGTTGAACGTGCCAGGCAGCGCGTTGGTCGCGGGATTGGTCGGCGTCACCGGATTGCCGGTGCCGGTGTTCAGCGCCGTCGACAGCAGCGTGACGTTGCTCTCGCTCTTGCTGGTGGTGTAGCGCAGGCCGAGTGTTGAATTCAGCGGCAGCTGCTTGAACACCGCGTTCGCACTCCAGCGCGTGTAGTCGTTGTCCGGCGGCAGCGGATGCGCGTCGATGCCGTTGGCAAACGCCATGTTGTTCCAGCGGAACAGCGCGACGTCGTTCTCGTACTTGCTGGACAGGAAGTTCAGCGCGAGGTGCATGCGCTTGCTGCTGTAGCCGCCTTCGAACGACAGGTTCTTCGTCGTGTAGTCCACCGGCACGAAGAAGTCGGTGTAACCGCCGCCCGGGCTGGTGCTGTTGGCGAAAGATTGCAGCTTGTCGCCGTCGAAGCGCACCTGGCTCAGATCGGCGCGCACGTAGAACGGCGAGTTGAACGAGACCTCGACCGACGCACCGTCGTTGCGGCGCTTGTACGCCAGGTCGTAGCTGTTCCAGCTCGCCGGATTGGCGGCGTTGGTGATGAAGAAGTTGTTGCCGGCGGCATTGAACGTGGCCGGCGCGCGCGGATCGGCACTGCCCAGGCCGTTGTACGGCGAGCGCATGCCGAAGCCGAAGTTGTGGGTCAGGCTGTCCGACCACAGCGCGTACTTGAAGATCTGCTTCATGCCCCCGTCGAGCTTCAGGAACATGTCGTCGCGGGCGAGGTTCTCGCCGTAGAAGTTCATGTAGTAGCGGTCGGCGCGGCCGCGCAGGTCGATGAT
>JALORC010000061.1 GCA_025459175.1 Planctomycetota bacterium
CACCAGCTCGGTGACCAGATAGCCCGGTTCCTGCCGCGCCGCGGCCAGCAGCGCCTGCGCCGCACGTTCGGCGCGCCAGCCGGTGAACCAGCTCCAGCCGAGCCACCCGCACAGCGCCAGCGCCGCGAGTCCGAACAGCCAGCGGCCGCGCCCCGGCGCCTTGCGTTCGCCCTTCGCCTTGGGGCGCTCGGATTCGATCAGGCACGCCTCGAGCAGCGGTCGCGCCGCCTCGAACGGTTCGACGTCGCCGGTGAAGTCGACCAGCAGCGGCGCCATCGCCGTCTCCAGCGCGTCGAGCTGTTCGCGCAGGCGCAGCCGGATCGCCGGCCGGGCCTGGCCGCGCACGACCGCGGCCAGCACCGCGTTCGACCCGGTCTCGGCGACCACGGTCAGTTCGCCGACCGCGAAGCTGGTCAGCGTATCGCCGCTCGGCGCCGCGAACGCATCGCGCACGAAGTCGCTGATCGCGGTCAGCATCGACGCGATCAGGTCGGGTTCGCGGGTCAACACACCGCTCTTCGCCACGTGCAGCAGCTGCACGCCGCCGCTGCGATGGACGAGGAACACGTGTTCGACGCGGAACACCAGCGTCTGCAGGAACGCGACCTCGGCGAAGCTCTTGCCGGTGCGCCACGCCTGCCACCGCCAGCGCAGGCTCTTCGGCGACAGCCGCTGGTCGACCACGGCCTCGATCGAGTGCACGAGGCCCTGCAGCATCATCGTCACCGCGTTGCGGATCGCCGGGCCCATCGCCGGCGCCAGCGCACGGCCGAACGCGGCGCTGTCGCGCTGCACGGTCGTGTGCACGCCGCGGCTGATCAGCGTGCCCATGGTCTCGGCGAACACCGGGTCGCGCGCCAGCGCCATGCGCAGCGCATCGGCGAGCGTGCGGCTCTGCCAGTCGGCGAACAGGCCGCGCTGTTCGATGCGCGCCAGCGCCGCCAGCAGCCGCGCGCGATCGGTGCCGAGCAGCAGTCGGCAGAGTTCGTCGAGCTCGGCGTCGGTGCGGTCGAGCGCGACCATCAGGCACCCGCTTGCTTGCCGAGCCGCACCGCCAGCCCGGTCAGCAGGTCGGCCATCGCGTCGCGATCGAGTTTGCCGGTCTGCAGGTGCTGCAGCTGCTCGTGCAGTCGGGTGGCCAGCGCCGCCTGCTCGGCGCGCACGCCGGCGCCGAGCTCGCCGATGGCTGCCTGCAGCCGCTGCGCCGCGGCGCTGCTCTCGCTGCCGATCGCGGCGATCAGTTCGCGGCGGAGCGCGTCGATGCGGCCGGTCAGGCGTTGCTCGAGCTCGGCGAGCTGTTGCTCGGTCGATCGCTGCTGCGCGCCGAACAGGATCTCCCGCACGCGCTGCAGGTCCTGGAGCGGATCGCTGCTCGGGGTTTCGGTGGACGTGGTGTCGGGGCGTGGCTTGGCGGACATCGGGGAGACTCTGGAGGGCGGCGGCAGGATAGCGGCGTTCTGCCGGGTCGCACGTGGATACGCTCAGCGAACGTGCATCGCCGCCGCGAGCGTCGCGAACGCTTCCTCGACGCCCTCGCCCATCAGCGCGCTGGTCTCGTGCACGACACCGCCCGCCGCCGCCAGTTCCTCGAGCCGCTCGGCCGGGATCTCCCAACGCTCGCGCTGGTCGGTCTTGTTGACCAGCAGCAGCCATGGCACCGGCCCGAGCAGGGCCAGCGCCTCGTCGCGCAGGCGCAGCGCGGTGTCGAGCGTGTGCCGGCGGGTGCCGTCGGCGACCAGCAGGAAACCCGAACTGCTGCGCAGGTGCGTTAGGTTGACGCGGTGCACCTCGTCCTCGCCCTGCAGATCCCACAGCAGCAGCGTGGTGGGCGCGCCCTGCACCACCAGATCCCGCTTGTCGATGCGCACCCCGACCGTGGTCAGATAACGATCGGAGAAGATGCCGCTGACGAAGCGCCGCACCAGGCTGGTCTTGCCGACCGCGAACGCGCCGAGCATCGCCACCTTGCGTTTGATCATCGGCTCACGCGCTCCGGTCGCGGGGCAGCTTGACCTGCCGCGCGACGTCGGTCAGCAGGTGCGCGAGCTGCTGCCGGTCGGTGTTGCCGCGCTGCAGTTCGCCGATCGCCGCCAGCAGGCGCCGTTCGACATCGGCGAGCCCGGCGCGGACCTCGTCGCGCAGCCGCTCGGTGTCGGCGATCGCCAGCACGCGGTCGTCGATGCGTTCGCCGCCGGTGAACGCCAGCAGCTCGCGCAGCGCGCGATCGGTGCGGCGGCCGAGCGTGGTGACCCGTTGCTGCAGCCGGGTCAGGCGCGCGCCGAGTTCGCGCTGCTGGCGCTCGAGGCGAGCCAGCGCGCGGTTCTGTTTGCGTTCGCTGCGCTGCTCCGCGGCGGCGAGCTGGGCCGCGAAGTCGCCGCGCAGCCGGCGCTCCGCGGCGGCGAGCAGCAGCGCTCGCAACGTCGCGACCAGCTTCGCACCGGACAGCTCGGCGAGCGGTCGGGCGGCGGGGCGGCGGGTTTTCGGCTTGGGAGCGGCCATGGACGGCGATGCGGACGGCGCAGCGTAGCGCCGCCGCCGCCGCCGTTCACGAGTCGAGCGAGGTCAGGCCCTGCCGGATCGCGTACTTGGTCAGCTGGGCGATCGAGCGGATGCCCAACCGGTCCATGATGTTGTGCCGATGGGTCTCGACCGTCTTGACGGTGATGGTCAGCGCCTGCGCGATTTCCTTGGTCGACTTGCCCTCGGCGACCAGCTGCAGCACCTCGCGCTCCTTGTTGGTCAGCGACACCGCCGGCCCGCTCGAGTTGCCGGACAGGCGCTCGACGTAGTCGCCGACCACGACGCCCTGGATCTTGCGGCCGAGGTAGATGCGGCCCTTGGTGACGTTCTCGATCGCCTGCGACAGCTCGTCGAACGCACTCTCCTTGAGCAGGTAGCCGCGCGCGCCGGCCTGCAGCATGCGCCCGACGTAGGTGGCGTCGCTGTGCATCGACAGTGCGACCACCTTCGCCGTCGGCGTCTTCTCGAGGATCAGCCGGGTGGCCTCGATGCCGTTCATGCCCGGCATGCCGATGTCCATGACGATGACGTCGGGCTGCAGTTCGGTCGCGAGCCGGACCGCGGTGCGGCCGTCCTCGGCCTCGCCGAGGATGGTGTGCCCGGACTGCTGCAGCAGCTTGCACAAGCCTTCGCGGATGATGGCGTGATCGTCGGCGAGCAGGAGTTTCATTGCTTCTGGCCTCTGGTTCCGGCGTCGAGCGGCAGCGTCAACGTCACCTCGGTTCCACGGCCCGGCGTCGACACGACGCGACAGGTTCCCCCGAGGTGGGTGACTCGCTCACGGATGTTGAACAGTCCGAAGCCACCGGCGGCGGTGACCCGGTATTCGAAGCGGCTGGCGTCGAAGCCGAGGCCGCGATCGGTGACCGACAGCAGCAGCGAAGCGCCGTCGCGCGCCGTGCGCACGACGACGAGGCTGGCCTCGGCGTGTTTGACGATGTTGTGGAGCAGCTCGCGCACCGACTGGTAGGCGAGCAAACGGGCCCGCTCGGCCAACGGTTTCTCGTTGCCGTCGTCGTCGAAGCGGGCCGGGATGCCGTGCACCTCGCCGAAGCGGCGCACCAGGCTGTCGAGCGCGGCCTCGAGCCCGAGTTCGTAGAGCGCCGGCGTGCCGAGGTCGGCGGTGAGCCCGCGGGTGTCGCTGATGACTTCGTCCATCAGCTTGCTGGTCTCGTCGAGCGGGCCGCGCGCCTCCGGCAGCTTTTCTGCCAGCGTGCGCAGCCGCATCTTCACCAGCGCCAGGTTCTGGCCGATGCGATCGTGCAGGAACTCGGCGATCTGCCGCCGTTCCGCCTCCTCGGCGCCGACCAGCTGCTCGGCCAGCGTGCGCAGCTGCTCCTGGTGCGCCAGCAGCGCCGCGTTGGCGCGGGCCCGTTCGGCGCTCTCCTGCTGCAGCCGCGCGTTGGCCTCGGTCAGTGCCACCGTGCGTTCGGCGACGCGCTGCTCGAGCTCCTCGCGCGCCGCCCGCAGCAGCGCGTTGGCGGCCTGACGTTCCTCGGCGAGGCGCTGCAGCTGCCGCGACGACGCCGACAGCGCCTGGTGCAGGCGGCTCAGGTGTTCGTACTCGAGCCGTTGGTCGCGCGCCTTCTGCAGGATCTCCTGCAGCTCGGCGAACTCGGAGCCCAGCAGTTCGAGCAGCAGGAACGGCGTGCGGTCCGGACCGGCGTGCAGGGCCTTGGCCTCGAGCACCGCCGGTCGGCCGGTGGCGTCGTCCTGCTGCCACGGGCCCGACGCCAGGCTGCCGGTGCTGCGGCCGTTCCACAGCAGGGCCGCGTCATCGAGGAAGCCGGTCAGGAACGGGAAGTCGGCGGTGAGCGTTGCCGCGGTGATCGGGCGCTGCGCAGCCAGCGCGGGGAAGCACGCGGCGAACGCGGCGGGCACCGGCCCGATCAATTCGAAGCGGTCGCTGCCGGTGCGGCGCAGCGGCAGCACGCGCAGTGCGGCGAGCAGATCCAGTGGCGAGGCCATTGCCCTGATCGAAGCTTCCCGGATGGATGCGGGTGGTTCTTCGCGCGGCATCATGCGATTCGCCGCTGGCCGGGGCCACCGCTGGCCGGACCTTCCGGTCGACGCCGAGGCCAATGCGCGAATGGCGTCAGTCCCGGCACACTTGCCAGCAGGCGATCCGCGGTGGCAACGCCCAGGTGTCGGCGGAGGTGGTCGAAGAACGTCGACACCAGCGGGATCGCGAACTCACCGACACTGGATTGTTCGATGCGATCGCGGGTCTCGCGGGCATCGAGCCAGCGCCGCAGTCGCTGCCGCAGCGCCGAGTGCGGTTGGCGGCGGCGCGCTGCCTGCGATTGCGTTGCCAGCAGCGCGCCGAACTCCGGCAGCAGCGCCCGCAGCCGGAACAGATCCCCAGGGGCCCCATGGCGTTGCAGCAGATCGAGCACGGTGCAGACAGCCTGATGCAGCCGCGCATACGGCAGCTGCAGGTGCTTGGCAGTTCGATCGAGGAACGGCGTCATTGGCCGCGTCGTCGAGATTGGCGAAGCAGGAGCGGACAGCATGGCGAGGGCGAGCACGCTAGGCAAATGCCGAGGCGCCACCATCCGTGTAACCCCGGAGGAATGCTCGGGGATCGTGCGTATTCAGGGCGCGCGGGCCCGGGTCGGGCCTCGCCGTGGATGTTTCAAGAAATCTGGCGATCCGACGGGTTCGGTGCGCCGTCGCGGTCGGCAGCGGGCGGGGTGGCCAGCGTGAGTCGGCGCGCCCGTTCGGCGCGTCCGGCATGCAGCTCGACGCCGATCGCATCGAGGCCGTGGGCGTTGGCCACGGCGAGCGCGGTGCCGACCCCGCAGAACGGATCGACGATGCAGCGCGCCGCCGCCCGCTCGCGCAGCCAGCGCACCGCGGCATCGGCCGCGGCGAGCCCCATCGCCCGCGGCCACGTCATCGGGCCGAGTTCGGGCAGCACGTCCGCGGTCGCGGCCTCGATCGCATCGCGATGTCGCTGCGAGAAGCACAGCAGGTGCGCATAGCCGGGCCGCGCGAACGTCGCGCGCCCCGCCGGCGCGCGGCAGACGATCTTGTGCCACAGCAGCGCGCTGCCGCAGCTCGCGGCCGCCTGCTGCACCAGGAAGGCCTTGTCGATCCACACGCCGTCGAGCTTGCGGTCGGTCTGGTAGAAGATCGCGCAGCCGTGCGGCGGCGTGCTGCGCAGCACTCGTTCGGCGGCGGCCACGAACCACGGTCGCCAGCGTTCGACATCACGATGGCGGAACTCGACCGCGTCCGGCAGCGAGGTGAACACCGATGCGTGCTCGGGCAGCGCGTTGTTCGCGAGCCACACCAGCGCGTCCTCGGTGTGCACGGTGCGCAGAGGCTGCGTCATCCGCCGAGCGCCTGCCGATGGTCGGCCGAGTTCTGCACGATGCCCTGGTAGGTCGCCGCGAGTTCGAGCGCCGCCGTCATGTCCTGCTGCAGCGCCGCGTAGGCGGCGCGTTTGGTCAGCTGCACGGCCAGCGGCGGGTGCGCGGCGATCGACCGCGCGAGCTCGTGCGTGCGCGGCAGCAGCTGCTCGGCGGCCACGACCTCGTGCACGAGGCCGAGCCGCAGCGCGGTGTCGGCATCGACGATGCGGCCGGTCAGCATCAGCTCGAGTGCGCGCGGGAAACCGATCGTGCGGGCCAGGAAGAACGCGCCGCCGTCGCCGGGCACGAGGCCGATGCGCACGAAGGTCGAGCCGAACGTGGCGCCGGCGGCCGCCACGCGCAGGTCGCACATGCAGGCGAGGTCGAGGCCGGCGCCGATCGCGGCGCCGTTCACGGCGGCCAGCAGCGGCTTCTGCATTGCTTCGATCGCGCGTGGTACCGCCTGGATACCGCGCTGGTAGCGGCCGCGCAGTTCGGCCGGGTCGCCGGCGAACATGCCGCTGCGTTCGCGCATCGCCTTGATGTCACCACCGGCGTGGAACGCGGTGCCGCTGCCGGTCAGCACGACGCAGCGCACGGCCGGATCGGCTTCGGCGGTCTGCAGTGCCGCGACCAGCTGCTCGCACATCGCCTCGCTGTAGGCATTGCGGGCCTCGGGGCGATCGAGCGTGATGGTGGCGAGAGGGCCGTCGAGATCGAGCCGGACGTGCCGGGGCGCAGCGTGCATGGCCGCGTTTCTACCGCCGGCTCAGGCGATTTTGACTCGCCGCTGCCGGGTCGAGCTCGTTCGATGCCGGCATGAAGCTCGACCTGCGCAGCTCGTTCGGTGGCGTGGCGCTGCTGTCGGCTCTGGCGTTGCCGGTGGCCGCCCAGACGCGCGATGACGGCGGCGCCTGGCTCGCGTGGGTGGCGCAAGGGCGGCTCGGGTCGCCCGACAGCGGCCTGGGCAAGCTGCGCTGGTGGCTCGACGTGCAGGATCGGCAGCGCGACGAGGGGCGGCACTTCGACCTCGGCATCGTGCGGCCCGGGCTCGGTTACGCGCTCGGTGAGCGCATCACGGCCTACGCCGGCTACGCGTGGGTCGAGAGCGATCCGGTGCGGCGCGAGGAGTTCGCCGAGCACCGCGCCTGGGAGCAGGTGACGTGGCTGGTGCCGGTGGCCGGCACGACGCTGCAGGTGCGCACGCGACTCGAGCAGCGCTTCGTGGAGACCGACGGCGACACCGGCTTCCGGCTGCGTGAGTTCCTGAAGACGACGGTGCCGCTGGTCGAGGACAAGCGCTGGTTCGTCAGCGTGTGGGACGAGCTGTTCTGGGACCTCAACCGGACCGATTGGGGGCAGCGCCCCGGCTTCCGCCAAAACCGCGCGTTCCTCGGCCTCGGCACGTTCCTCGACGACGCGCACAAGCTGTCGCTCGAGGTCGGCTATCTGAACCAGTGGATCGACCGGCCCGGCGAGGACCGCATGAACCACATCGTCTCGGTCTGGCTGCTGACGACGTTCTGATCGCCGCGCGGCGCGCTACTGCGGCTTGAGCTTCAGCTTCGCCAGCTGCGCCGCCAGCGGATTGGTCGCCGCGGCGTCCTGCTTGGGGCCGAACTCGCGCGGTGCCGGCGCCATCGGCCGGCCGCCGCCGCCACCCGGCCGCTGGCCGGGGCGACCGCCCATCGGCGCCCCGGGCCGCGCGCCACCGTGGCCGCCGCCGGCCGGGCGCGCCCCGCCCTCGACCTTCTCGTGCAGCTTCATCGTCAGCGCGACGCGCTGGCGGGCGAGGTCGATGCTGAGCACCTTGACCTTGACCACCTGGCCGGCCTTGACGACCTCGCGCGGGTCCTCGACGAACGAGTCGCTGAGCTGGCTGATGTGCACGAGGCCGTCCTGGTGCACGCCGATGTCGACGAACGCGCCGAACGCGGTGACGTTGGACACCACACCCTCGAGCTGCATGCCTTCCTTGAGGTCCTTCAGCTCCTCGACCCCTTCCTGGAACGTCGCGGTCTTGAACTCCGGCCGCGGGTCGCGTCCGGGCTTCTCGAGCTCGGTGAGGATGTCGGTGACGGTCGGCAGGCCGAAGCGGTCGTCGGTGAACTGCTTGGGGTCCAGCTTGCGCAGCACGTCGCGGTTGCCGAGCAGTTCCTTCACGCTCTTGCCGGTGCGCTCGAGGATGCGTTCGACGACCGGGTAGGCCTCGGGGTGCACGGCGCTCTGGTCGAGCGGGTTCTCGCCGCCGGGCACGCGCAAGAAGCCGGCGCACTGCTCGAACGCCTTCGGGCCCAGCCGGGAGACCTTCAGCAGCTCCTTGCGGGTCAGGAACGGGCCGTTCGCATCGCGGTGCTGCACGATGTTCTTCGCCAGCGTGCTCGACAGGCCGGCGACGCGGCTCAGCAGCGCCTCGCTGGCGGTGTTGAGGTCGACGCCGACGTGGTTCACGCAGTCCTCGACCACGGCGTCCAGCGTCTTGCCGAGCTGGCTCTGGTTGACGTCGTGCTGGTACTGGCCGACGCCGATCGCCTTCGGCTCGATCTTGACCAGTTCGGCGAGAGGGTCCTGCAGCCGGCGCGCGATCGACACCGCGCCGCGCAGCGACACGTCGAGCTCGGGGAACTCCTTCGCCGCCAGTTCGCTGGCCGAGTAGACCGACGCACCGGCCTCGCTGACGACCAGCTTCTGCATGCCGAGTTCGGGATGCTGTTTGATGAGCTCGACGGCGAGCTTGTCGGTCTCGCGCGAGGCGGTGCCGTTGCCGATCGAGATCAGGTCGACCTTGTGCACCTTGCACAGCGCACCGAGCGTGCGCAGCGAACCGTCCCAGTCCTCCTTCGGCACGTGCGGGTAGATCGTCGTGGTCGCCAGCACCTTGCCGGTGCGATCGACGACGGCGACCTTGCAGCCGGTGCGCAGGCCCGGGTCGAGGCCGAGGATGGTCTTCGGGCCGGCCGGCGCCGCGAGCAGCAGGTCGCGCAGGTTGTCGGCGAACACCGTGATCGCCGCCGTCTCGGCGCGTTCGCGCAACTGGGTCAACAGGTCGGTCTCGACGTGCAGCGCGAGCTTGGCCTTCCAGCACAGCCGCGCGGTGTCGCTGAGCCACTTGTCGGCGGGCCGGCCCTTGTCGGCGAGGCCGAAGCGCTCCATGACGAACATCTGGCCGCGCGGTGCCTCGGCGATCTTCTGGCACTCCGGCACTTCGTCGCTGCCGTCCTTGGCCACCGTCGTCGCACCCTCGGGCGGGAAGCCGAGGAAGCCGTCGAGGAAGCCTTCCTTCTGGGCGCGGAAGATCGCCAGCGCGCGATGGCTCGGCACGCGGCTCAGCGGCTCGTCGTAGCGGAAGTAGTCGCGGTAGCGCTGGGCCTCGGGATCGGTCTCCTTGCCCTTGGCCACCTTCGTGACCACCAGCGACTCGTCCTCGAGCCACTTGCGCACCTTGCCGATCAGCGGCGCGTCCTCGGCGAACTGCTCCAGCAGGATGAAGCGCGCGCCCTCGAGCGCGGCCTCGACGTCGGCGACGCCCTTGTCGGCGGCGACGTAGGCGGCGGCGGCGGTGCGCGGGTCCTTGGTCGGGTCGGCGAGCAGCAGGTCGGCCAGCGGCTGCAGGCCCGCCTCGCGCGCGATCATCGCCTTGGTGCGGCGCTTCTGGCGGTAGGGCAGGTAGAGGTCCTCGAGCGCCTGCTTGGTGTCGGCCAGCGCGATCGCCTTCGCCAGGGCGTCGGTCATCTTGCCCTGCTCGGTGATGCTGGCCACGATCGCGGTGCGCCGTTCCTCCAGTTCGCGCAGGTAGGTGAGGCGCTCTTCGAGGGTGCGCAGCTGGGTGTCGTCGAGGCCGCCGGTGGCTTCCTTGCGGTAGCGGGCGATGAACGGGACGGTCGAGCCCTCGTCGAGCAGCTTGATGGTGGCGTCGACTTGTTCGACGCGGCACTGCAGTTCTTGGGCGATGCGAGATTCGATGGTGGCAGTCACGGGATCCCTTGTTGGCGCCGTCTGACCACGGCGCTGGTGCGGAGGGTAGGGGGATGGGGGCGCGGTGCAACGGGGGAGGTTCGCGCGGGGCGTGGAGGGGGCGCGGTGGCTCGGGTGGCGGTGGCTGGCCGGTGGGGCGAGCTGCTCCGCTGGCGATGGGTGCGCGGAGTCAGGCCGTTCGGCCGACTTCCGGTGGTCGCCGGCGGATGGGTGCGGCCGCTGGGGTTGTGGCGAGGCGGGGCGGGGGTAGGCTGCGCGGGACGTCGCCTGCCGGAGGTCGGCCGGGATGTCGAAGACGAGTTGGCCAGACCCTTCGGCGCCATGGACAAGAACGACTGGGTATTCGTAGGAGTGCGGCTTCTTGGGATGTTCCTATTGGCGGAGGGGCTTGTCGCCTTGCCACTGATAATCGCCGCTGGGCCTCGTGCCGACGCCGCCGAAGCCCAGCTCATCATGGGGCCACTACTTCACATCGCTGTAGGTGTCGTGCTCGCGGTTGGCACTGCCCGCGTCTGCCGCTGGCTTGGCGGGCATGGCCCGGGGCGGTAGGCTGGCCAACAAGCCCAAGCAAGCGACGAGCGGCACGCTGAAGCAACCGAGGTTCAAGAGCAACCGACCGTGCCGCTCGCGCCTGATGGGCAAAGACGTTGGCCAGAGCGGATGCCTTATGTCAGCGATCAACAGGTTCAGGACGGCGATCTCGGATGAGGTGAAGGCGCGTGACCAGGACCGTCGAGTGGAAGCATGGATCTGTTTCCTGTTCGCGCTCGTGGTTGCGCCCGCCGCCTACATTCAGGGCACCCCACACTGGCCCTATGCCGCAGTTGGAATGGCCTTCACCGCGGTGTGGCTTGTCCTGACGTTGTCGAGGCGGAATCGCCTTCGCACGCAGCGCCTGGCCAACAAGCCCATGCAGCCGCGAGCGCCCCAAGCGGCGCTCGCGGCTGATGGGCAAAGACGTTAGCCGGACGCATGGCCAATGCCGTTGGATCGCTTCTTGAGGGACGGTGTGCGCGCATGCCGTGGTACACCGACCTCAAGACTGTCTTCGAAGTCTTCGGAGGAAGGGAGCTCGAGTATGACTGGCTACTCACCGAGCTCGAGTGCAACTTCCTTCCGCCGGAGTTGCAGGACGGTGGCGCCTGGTTCTTCTCTGGTAGTGACCTGAGCGACCTCGTTCGCCGGCAAGATCCTCCCATTCAGTTCATCTGGGCCGTCCTGACTGGCTTCGACCGTGGCACGTCTGTCGATCTGGCCCACCTGGACATGGTGCCCGGTGCAGATGGGAATCCTGACTTCTGGCGAGGCGCGCCTCGCATTCAGTATCCCAACGCCAGGGTTGAGCTGGTTTGCTTCGACAGCAGCCTGACGCTTCTGATCACCGAGGATGCGGATCTCACGTCGAGATTTCGAGCTGGCTTCCCCGAAGCCGTCGACCTTGAGTCTTCAACAGGCGCTGAGATGATGCCGGCTGACAAGCCCATGCAGCCGGCGAGCGCCGCAGCGGCGCTCGCGGATGATGGGCAAAGACGTTGGACGGATCTAACTGCTATGCCCGCTACGACGGTGCTCGGTCTCGCGTTTGTCTGCTTGGCCTGTGCCAACGTGGTGCACCGGGTCGTAAAGCGGCGGGGCCCGCTAATGTGGACCCCAGCAGGCAAGTGGATGTTCCTCTGGTGGGCGTGGGCAGTTGCGGTCTTCTGTAGCGCTGTCGCTTCACTTGCGGATTCGATTCCACCGCATGTGTGCCCTTGGATCGTCGTGCCGGGTTTGGCTGCTATCCAAGTGATGTCGATTGTGCGTCGATCACGGATTGCATCTGCTGCTTGTTGACTCCACGATTCCTGACCGTCCAACAAGATATTGGAGCCGGCGAGCGCCGCAGCGGCGCTGGCCGGCTCGAGGTCAGAGACGTTGGCCGGACGTACCGTCTGCATCGCATGCGATTCGAGCGCTTGGCCTTCGTCGTTGTCGTCGTTTTCACCGGCAGCTGCTCCTGGAGTTCTGACACCATGGCGCCCAAATCGATAGAGCAGCTCGTGGACACGACGGAGCCGGGGATGGCTCTGGTGCGCGAGTGGATAGACGGTGCGAAGAGGACAGTCGATGTTCTTGACGTCGAGCCAGCCGCTGGTCGCCGCACGCTGCTCGCGCTGCAGGTAACCAGTCGATCGCCGATGGGTGCGATTGCGCTGGAGTCGGGAGGCATCCTGATCGACCACGGTTGGGTGCGTGTTCTCGGCGGCGGGCATGGTCGCCTGCCCCGATCCCTCGATCAGTGGAATCGACTCGGGCAGCCACCGCATCGCCTACCAGGAGCACTGCTCGTCGGGGACGACGCCATTGGCGGGTTCTTCGCGCTCAACGGCGGCGGCATTCCTGGCCCGTCCGGTCACGTCTTCTATTTTGCTCCTGACAGTTTGCAATGGGAGGATGTGGCCGCCTCCTACTCCGAATGGCTCAGGTTCCTCATGCTTGGCGATCTCGAGCGGTTCTACGCCGACACCCGCTGGGGCAGCTGGCAGGTCGATGTCCAGCATCTGCCCGGGGACCGAGCATTCGGCATCTACCCATTTCCGTTCGCAGAGGGCTCTCCGGTGGGCGAGCGCTCCCGGCGGCCCGTTCCGCTGGAAGAGTTGTGGGGCCTCTATGTTGTCGACTTGCCCAAGCAAATCGGGCGGTGAGCGCCGCCCGACACGACGCAGGAGCCGGCGTGCGCCCCGAGCGGAGCTCGCGGCCGTAGGTCGAAGACGTTGGACCGTCGAATGAGCCGTCGAACAGTTGCCGGGATCGCCTGGTGCTGCCTGCTGCCGGCGAGCCTTCTGATGATCCAGGTGGAGCGAGGCCTGCTCGCACGCGGAATCATCAACACCAAGGACCTTGCACCATTCGTGGGCAACGAGCGTGGCACCTTCCGCGACCACGTTCTCAACGTCTGGCACTGGGACGGAGCCATCCTGGTCCTCTTTCTGCTGTCCGCTCCGAGCAGCATGTTGGGCATCTGGCTGATCGCGACGCGCCGGCGGCGCGCAGCCAGCTCGCCACCTGCGACGTTATCCGGTATGGTCGCTGGCCAACAACACGCAGCCGCCGGCTCCGAACGGCCGGCGGCTGATGGCCAATGACACTGCTCTGTCCTCGTTTCGATCGTCTGGGGAGCCAAGATCCCGAACATGCGCACCATTCCATCAGTCAGCCAACTGCTCGGTCGCGCCGCTCTGACGGCGATCGCCGTTGTGGTGGTGCTTGCGGCAGGTGATCTTTCCGAGCGACAGTTCGGCCTTCCGATTCCGCGGGTCATCCATGGCACCGTGCTGTTCCTGTTGTTCGTTGTCATGCCAATCATTTCGTTCCGGCAGGCCAAACAGGCGTAGTGGCCGACGATCGCTCCCAGGCGGGCGATGGCGGCTCGACGCCAAGGACTTTGAGGATCAAGTATCATGACAGTCGAACCGAAGCAGCCTTTGCAGCAGCCTGCGAGGAAGGTCGCGGCGATCATGTTCTACCTGGCGGGTGCCTGCTTCTTCCTGATTGCGGCCAACAAGCCGAACCTGGCTCCTTGGTTCCTGTTGGCGGGCGGACTTCACGTGATGGCTGGTACCTTGATGTTGATGAGTGTGCGGAAGCACGCCGCGCAACACACCGCTGCCGCCGCCCGCTCCCAGGCGGGCGATCAAGGCTGAGCGGCGACGGCGTTGCGAGGGATCTTGGCTGCATGAATCGTCGGATGCGTTCGTCGCTGGAGATCCTCGGGTGTCTACCGGGTCTCCAGAACCGAGAGCCTGCTTCGTCGGATGCTCTCGGCGCACTGGGGTGGGCGGGTGACGTCTGCGCGCCGAGAGTTGGCGATGCCCAGGGTCGAGGCCGCGCTGAGCGGCCTCGTACTGGTCGAGGCGATCGTCTCCCGACCATTCGTGCAGCGCCTGGAGCACGCGACGGCGACCGCCGGCGTCCAGGTTCCATGGCAGGTCACGCTGCTCGCGAGCGACGGCGAGTCCGTGGTTCGCCGGCTCTTCTTCGATGAGCCGGACTCCTTGCCGGCCCGAGTAGCCTTCTTCCTCCATTGCTTCACGCCGAGAGTTCCACTGGTCGGTCCGGGGTGCCGGGTAGAACTTCCTCGCGCGCGACGAATGCCGGCTCGCCTCGCATCGCTCATCCAGTACCAGCCGGTAGACTGATGCCCCGGAACGACGAGGCAACCAACGTGCGCCACAGCAGTGCTCGCGACGGCGGCCGATGCCAAGGACAGACATCATGCAGCGTATCGAAGATCAGGCGCTCGGCCGGAGCGATGAGGGAGTGGTCGCGGTGTCCCTGCTCGGGCTCGGCTATGCCGGGATCGTGGTCCCCAAGTTGGCATGGTCCCTCGTCGGGCTGAGCTTGCTGCTGCTCGGTGCCCTGGTCACGGTGGCGTTGTGGCAGCGCTATGCCTTGCGCAACGAAGTGCCGACGCGAGGCGCGAAGATTGCCGTCTGGATGCTCAAGTTCTTGGTCTTGTGGATCATGCTCGGTCGGGCCGTGGTCGGCTGGTTGTCCGGCGGAACGTAGGTGCTGGCGAGCCGTGAACCACGCCGTCGCGAGAACTCTGGCCATGGCGCTCTCTGCTTCGGCGTTCGTTCCCCGATTGGCAGTTCGTGGATGCGGTCAGGGTGTTGCACCTCGCTGGTTTGCTCGCCCCTCACGGCACCGCGGTGCACGCCGCACCACCGTTTCCATGGACGATGCCGGCGGTAGCCTCTGCCGTCTGACAAGGAGCGCGGCGGCGATGGGCGTCGCCGCCAGCGGCCGTCCATGAAACCGCGCACCCTCGAACTCGGAACCCTGCTGGCCACGGTCGGCCTCTGGCTCGCTGCCCTGTGGTGGCACATCGGCGGCGGGATCCCTCGCTGGAGTCTCTACGCGATGGCGCCGCTGGTGGTGCTGGTGGGCTGGCTGGTGGAACGACGGCGGGCCCGCAGAGTGGATGCGGACGATCCCTTGCGGCCCTGGCGCACCTGCCGCGCGGCGCGGAACCTGACGTGGTCGGCGGCACCCGAGGGCCAGGGCGCGCTCGAGTTGCAGCTCGTCACGAGCAGAGAGGACACCGGACCCGGCGTCATGCTCCGGTTCCACGGCGTGCGCATGCTCGGCGCGAATGTCGAGTTGGTCTACGGTCCCCGCTTCGACTTCCTGATTGCCCAGAGATTCTGGGACCGGCCGACACGACAGTGGCGACTGCAGGTGCAGGATCGATCGGGAGCGGGCATCGCGTTCGTCTGCGACTCGTTCGCCGAGGTTCGCGATGGCTCCGAGTTGCAAAGGTGACCGGACGTGCACGACCTCGACCCCTTCTCTCGCTCGTTCGCGGACGCACTGTTCGCGGCGATCCCTACCCTTCGCGACCACGCCCGCGCCGAGCACGGCGTGCTGTCGATCGTCCTCAGCCAGGACCTACGCGGCCGCACAACGAGGTCTGGATCAGCACCGATCGGGACGAGATCACCGTCGGCTTCGGCATGTACCACGCCCACTTCGACTGGCCGGCCGACCACAACGCAGCCGTCGTCGCCCGCGAACGACGGCGATGGCGCGACCCGTCCTGCTCGCTGTCCCCCCAGTTCCTGTTCGCCCGACGATGGCCAACTACGTCCCGCACTACCAGAAGAGGCGTTACCGCCGTGAGCAGCTGGAGCATGTGCTGGTCCGGCTGCTCGGCCACGGGGCTCCCGCGGACGACATTGCGGACGCGGTCGAGGCGGTGCGGCAGGCGCGGTTGCGGGAGCTGGTGGCGCGCCGGGCGCAGTTGCACCCGACGCCGCAGTCCGCGGCCGAGCTCGCCAAGCTCGAACATCACATGGAGGCCTGGAGCAGCATGCCCCCGGAGGCGATCATCGCGAGTTGCCTGCGTCGCGAGTGAAGCGACCGGTCCGCTCGCCCTGTTCCCGCCCCGTGCTGCGTGCCCGACTCCCCATGAACCTGACGATGCCGCGCGAACTACGACGCGACCGCCCATCGCTTCGCCTGCTCACGGTGCTCGCCAACGCGACCGCCGCCTTCCCGCTGTTGCTGATCGCGGCGCTGTACGGCCAGTGGCTGCTGTCGTGGCTGCTGCTCGGGCACCGGCCCGTGCCGTCCATCGATGATCCGAAGTACATCGGCGGGGCCAGTTGGATGAGCTTCGTCACCGGCATTGCGTTGGTCGGGTTCCTGCCGGTCGGGTGTCTGGCGCTGCTGCTGAACGCCTTGCACGCGGTGGTGCAGCCGCAGCCGTGGCCGCTGCAGCGGCAGCTGATGCGCGTCGTGGCAACCGTGACGCTGTGGTTCGCGACGCTCGTGCTGCTGCGCTCGGATCCGGGCCGTGTGGTGGAGTGGTGGTTCGACTGATCGGTTGTGCCCGCGTTCCCCGCATCCTCGACCACCGACCACCACATCGCGCGATGGACTCGTTCCCACCATGGAAGGCCACGGCCGCATGACCCCGACGGAGTTGCGTGACCGTGCCATGAGTCTCGCCATGGCGGATGCCGTGGCCGCTCTCCGTCTGGCGCGCGAGAATCCGCACCCGTGGTTTCGCGCCCAGGCGCTCGCGGCAGTTGCCCGTTGGAGCGACGAGTCCCAGCTCGAACTCCTCGCCGCCGAGTCGCTGGCCTCGGCAGAGGCCTGTCACGACGACTACCAGCGGGCGGCCGTCGCGGCATGGGGCATCCGGGCGCTGTTGGAACGCGGCCGCACCGCCGCCGCTGCCTGTGCCCTGAGTGCGGCGCGGCGACGCGCGCTCACCGCATCGCCACCGGGTTCGCGAGCCGAGGCACTGTTCAATTTGCTGCAGTCGGCCTGGGAGCTCGGGTCCGAGACCCGGTGCATGCTCGTCGAGGACCTCGCCGCGACCCACGAGCAGGACCAGTTCTGGCGGGTCTCTCGCTGCCTCGTCGATGCGCTGGCGATGCTGCGCGCCACCGAGCCGGACCGGGCCGCGCAGATCGCCGAGCGGATCTCGAACGACCGCATCAAGGCCAGAGCTGTGAGAGTGCTCCGCGATCGCGGGCCTTGTGGGCCGCGCACCTGGTTCCGATGAAGAGGTCCGATACACCATCGCTCGCGCGGCCGGCTGCGAACGTCGATCCGCGGTCGGCGACCGGACGGAGCACCTTGCTACCCTGTGCCCCACGCCAGACATTCCGGAACCGATACTCGTGACGACCATCGACCCGGAGACGCGGCGGCATGTGCGAGCGAACTGGATCGAGTCCCTGTACGAGTTCGCGGCCCCGCCCGTGCAGCACTGGTGGCTCGGTGGCGGGCCTCCTGGCCTCATGTTCAGCTTCGTGGAGCTGATGTGCGGCTACTTCGATGACCTCAATCTGTCGGCAGGGTTGGAGGCCGCGGTTCGCAGTGGTTGGATGACCGCGGCCGAAGCGCAGGCGAGCCGCGAGTTCCATCAGCTGGCGGCCAGGTATCCGGAGCCGCCGGGGGAGCCGGAATCAGTGCTCGCCGATCCCGCCTGGGCCGACGTGGTCGAGGCGGCGCGGCGGGCCTGGTTCGGCATCCGGGAGGTCACCCAGGATCCTGAGACCCTGGGTGCGATGCAGTCGATCGAGGCCAGGTGGGGCAGGATCGAGCCTGCCACCCGGCCCGCACCCTTCGAGCCGCTGCCGCTTTCACCGCGGGCCGCACCAGCGCGGGGCCCGCGGATCGGCACCGGTGATCCGGAGGCGACCACCCACCGGAACACACTCGAACAGCTGCTCACCCTGTCACCGAAGTCGAAGTGCGTGGTCGGCATCGTGCTGCTCGTCGGCGGACTCGCTGCGAGCGTGATCCTCTGGCTGCGCGGCTGGATCGTCGGCTGGGCCTTGCTCGCGATCCTCCTCGGACTGGGCCTGTCGGCGGTGGGGCGCCGCGATCTGCTGCGGGTTCGGGCCATCGAGGCCGAGACTTCGCGCGCACGACGCGAGTGGCACGAGCTGGCGTCGGCCGTCGAAGCCACGAGGCGCGAGGGCAAGAACGTCGCCCGATTCCTGCAGGGCCGCGGCTATCAGGTGTTCGAAGTGCGACGCTGGATCGTGCAAGCGCTGGGTGAAGAACGGATCGAAGGCGATCGCCGCGGACGCGCGCGGTGACGCGGCGGTGAGCCCGGCCTTGCGTGGTTCGGCCGATCTGCGATCCTGAGCCCGAGGTATCGAGTGACAGCCAGCGAACCAACACGCGGGGAACGACCGAGGCGCGGCAGCCAGCGCTGGCTGCCACCGGCGCTCCCGCCGGCGCCGTGGTGGTTCGGTGGTCTGTGCTGCGCCGGGTTCCTGCCGTGGTCCATGTTCGTGGCGTGGACCGTCGTGGCCGAGGCGATGTGGCAACACCCCGCACTGACTGCCTGTGTGTGGCTGATGCTCGCGTTCGCCGTGATGGTCACAGCATCGGTCCTTTGCACGGTGTGGGCGCTGCTGTTGCTGCCCGGCTGCCGGGATCGCACGGGAGCCCGCGGCCGATGATCGAGTTCCTGAAACGCCGTCTGCGCAGGATGCGGGTGGATACACCCAAGGCTGGCAGCCGTGCGGGGCCGTGCGGGCTCCGCTTCGTGCTGGCGCCGCTGGCGGCTGCATGAGGGGGCAGGGCACACGCCACTCACGGCGATCGCCGCCGCGACCGCCGCGTTCCGACTGTTCCTGACCGCCGGGCTGCGGAGCATTGGGGTTTCGCCAAACGAGAGCGGGCACCGCGTCGGCCATCCACTCGTGACCGTCTCCGGGTAAGGCCCTACCGACCGGCACGCGGTATCCTGCCGCCAGCCTTCATGACCCAGGATCCAATGTCGTCCAAGCTCCACAGCAGTTCGTTCGTCTGGAACGCGGGTGGTTGGTTCGGTGCCCTGTTCGGCTCGACGATCTGGATGCTCGTACTCGGCGTCGGCGCGCTGAGCGAGGACCGCACCGCCGCCGGCCTCGTGTTCGCGAGCTTCGTCGCCGCCAGCCTGTGGGGCATCCTGTTGTGGCGCCGCCGCGCGCGCCTGAGCGCCTACGCGGGCCTGCAGTGGTTGTTGGTGGGGCTGCTGGTCGCGTTCGCCGTCGCGATCGTCACCGCGAACGTCCGCGGTCTCGCGGTCCAGGTGCCGTATTGGGCGATCGCCACGCCACTGCCGCTGATGGCGATGTTCTGGCTGCGCCAGCGCTTGGCGAGGGTGCCGCTCCACGAGGTCGCAGGCGAGCCCTGACGGCGACCATGAAGGTGCTCGAGTTTCTCAGCCCGAAGCTGACCTGGCGCTTCCCTGTCGTGCGACAGAGTTCCATCGCCGGTGACGGTCAGGACCCGATCCTGCTGTTCGCGCTGGTCGCGGCGGTGTGCACCGGCGTGGTCTTGATCGGGCATTTCGTGCTGCGGCTTTCACTGCGACGCAACCGGAGTAATCGCTGAGGACCCGAGCTCGGACCGCAGACCACGACGTCGGTGGTCGGCGGCCACGGACCATCCCCGGCGGTGGCTGCTGAACTGCCCACCGCTGCGTTCCAAACCTCCGTCGCACCAACCACGCATCCGATGCTCCTCCATGGCGGTGACGCCTTCCTGATCATCGTGTTCTGGGGAGTCGTGCTCGGGCTGAACTTGTTCGGTGGCTGGGCCTGCCTGTTCCTGCTGCAGTCGCGTCCGCGTCCACCTCGTCTGCTGCCGGCGTTGATGGCGGGTGCATGTGTCAGCGCAGTGGTCGTGCTGATCACCGCCAGCGACGGCGGCTTCGACGCCCCGGGCCTGTTGGTCCTGGTCACCGTGCTGCCCTCGGTCCTCCTCGGGGCTGCTGTCGTGCTCTGGTTCGTGCGCCCGGTCAGAGCGAAGCGGCGCCCGCATCGAGCGGGGACGAGGCGGTGAACGCGACGCACCGAGCTGCGAGCGTTGGCTGGTTGGCCGAGGCAACGCGGTCCGCCGACCTGGATGCCTATCTCGCTGGCTGCGATGCTCCGCCGATGGCCGAGGCGCACCGTGACCAGGACCCTCCCGAGACACCGGCAGCCGCGAGCGCATTGCCTTTGTCGGCCGGACGACGGATGGCGTATCGGCACCTGCTGTATCAAGCCCTTCTCTGGCTGCGATCCGGATCACCACCCGACTGGTGGAATCCTGTCACATGGTGGCGTGCAGCATCCCGACTGCGGCAGACGCGGTCGCTCGCGGATTGTTTTCACAACCTCGCATTCTTCGTGGAGCACGACTTCGTCGGGTTCGAGGAACAGCGCTTCTGGAGTGACGTGGAGAAGTTGCGCCGCGACTTCGCGCCGGAGTTCGTGAACTCCTGGCGAGATGCCTTTGCCCGGCATCTGCGGGAATGAACATGACCGAACAACCCACCGTGGTCGGGACCTACAGCGATGTCATGGCGGCCCACGTGGCGCGTGCGCGCCTCGAAGCCGAAGGCATCCGCACGTTCCTGCTGGACGAGAACCTGCTGACCGTGAACCCGCTGCTCGCCGGTGCGATGGGCGGCGTCAAGCTCGTCGTCGCGGCCGCCGATGCCGACATCGCTCGTGAGCTCCTGGCGCGCCCGTCGGCGGTCTGTGACGAGCCCGCATGTCCGGCTTGTGGCTCGCATCGGATCCAGATGCATCACGCCGGCCGTCGCTCGGCGTTCTTGACCATCCTGCTGCTGGGTGCGCCGATCGGCAGGGCACGCGCGACCGCGCGGTGCTAGGACTGCCGGCACACTTGGCGTTAGACCGGTCGAAAGACCGCCCGCAGCCGAACCCTCACTTCGCCGGCTTGCCCGCCGCGATCGCCCGCCGAGCTCGGCGGCCATCGCCGCCGGCAGCCTCAGCCGCGCCTTCGCCTGCAGGCGGTAGCTCGGCTGCGCCTGCACGAACTGCAGCGACGTGCGCAGCAGCTCGCGCCCGGTGGTGGGGGCGGGCGGCGGTGTCGCGGGTGGGGGCGCCTGGGCCAGCAGCGCGGTCGACAGGGCGAGCGAGAGCAGCGAAGCGGAGCGGGCGTTCTGCGAGGGCCATGGTCAGGGAGGCTGGGTCGACGGGGCGCTGGGCGCGCGCATGCGAGCCCGCAGAGCCGATCCGCCCAGCCTGGTGATGGTCGCTTCGCCAGCGGCACGGGTAGCATGGAACCCCCTGCTTCCCGCACCCGCACCTAGCCGTGGACCGATCCCGCAGTTCCCGCAAACGCTCCGACCACGCGTGGAAGCAGTTGGTCGAGGCCGCCATCGGCGAATTCTACGACCTCGGTTCGCGCGGCCTCGTGTTCCATGTCGATGCCGTCGAGGCGGTCGGGCAGCCGCCGACGCGCCTCCGCGTCTTTGCCACGCTGCGCTTCCTGCGCGCGGGTTCGCCGTTCTGTTGTCAGGAGCCGCTCTGCCACCTCGGCCTGTTCGGCGATCGCCTGAAGTTGGTCGAGGAACATCTGCGTCATGCCATCGGGCTGCGACACCAGGTGACGCTGGACCTTGGCGACCGGATCGGGGTTGACCTGGCACCCGGCGTCGAGTTCCAGCGGCACGAACCCGACTGAGAACAGGATCCGCCACCCTTCTCCTGCAACCGACGATGCGCTGGTCCCGAGGCCAATCCACGATCGAGATGACCGACGCGCCCGAGCACTGGTTCGGCGCGGCGGTCCAACGGCGGCCCTACGGACAGGAGTTGTTGCTCGATGCAGAGGGCCATCCGTCCTCCCGTCACGCGCTGCAGTGCCTGCTGGGCAGCGAGCCGCAGGCATCGGTGATCCTCGGTGCGAGCGGTGGAGCTACGGGTGTACACGAGCACTCTTGCGTGGTCTTCGACGATCGCTGTTGCGTGGTGATCGGCGACTGGCTGGTCGCCCTCGCGCTGCCCGGGTTGGCATTGCTGTGGAAGATCCAGGCCGACGAAGGCACCTGCTTCGGGGTGCATCGCACCCCGGACCAATGCCATGTCGTCGTGCACGGCGAACTGTCGATCCGCAAGTTCACCTTGGACGGGCGCCAGCTGTGGTCGTTCGCCGGCAAGGACATCTTCACCGGGGGCTGCGTGGTCGAGGACCGTGAGGTCGTCGTCACCGACTTCGCGGCGAACGAGTATCGCCTGGACCTCGACACCGGCGAGATGGTGGCGGGGCCGGCGCGAACTGTCGCCGAGCTCCCGCGGGCGGATGCGTCGGGTGCCGAGCGCCGTTGGCACGACCTCTGGCGGTGGCTGCTGTTGCTGCCGGTGACCTACGTCGCGTGCGCGGCCGTCAGCTTGCTCGTCAGTCTGGTCGCGGAGCTGCTGCGCGTGTGGACGTGGCCCTGGGTCGGCGCCGGCGCCGCCGCGACGTTCGTGCTCGTGCCCTTCTGGATGGCGCCGCGCCACCAACGGCTCGTGGCGACCATCGCCTTCGTCGGTGGCGCCGTGCTGGCGCTGCGGCTGGTGGGGCGGGGCTGGTATCCGGCAGGCTACGGCGAACTGGCCTACACCCCGACCTGCTGGCCGATCGTCGCGATCTACGGCGGTGGTTTGCTGGCGCTGTTGTGCTGCTGGCTCCGGCGCCGAGGCTGAGAACGCGCTCGGCGACCGCATGCGGCGCGAGGCTGCCCCGGGGGCATTCTGCAGCTGCCCCTCGCCCGCTATGTTGCCCGCACAGCCGGCGGAGGAACGGGTTCTTCTCGCCCGCTGGTGCGAAGCCAACACCCACGCTCGTCGTCATGCGAACCATCCCCGTCATCGCCACCCTGTTGCTCGGCTCCTGCCTGCTCGCCCAGACCACGCGCATCGTCGGCCCCGGTGCCTTCGCGCAGATCCGCGATGCACTCGCCGTGTCCCAGCCCGGCGACCGCATCCACGTGCAACCCGGCACCTACGCCCACTTCACCGTCACGCGCGGGGTGACCATCCGCGCCCTGCAGCCGGGCACGGTCTCGATCGCCTTCAACGCCGTCTATCTGCCGCCGACGTGCGGCACGCTGTGCCTCGCCACCGAAGGACCCACGCGCTTCTCGGTGCCCGCCGGTCAGGACGCGAACGTGATCGGCATCCGCTTCGTCGGCAACGTGGTCAACGGCCCGCTGTTCACGCCGATCCGCCACCGGGTGCAGGTCGACAGCGGCAGGGTGCACTTCGACGGCTGTGAGTTCGCGGCAGCCGGGCTGCCGCCGCTGACGATCGCACAGGCTGCGGCGGTGCACTTGAGCGCGTGCAATTCGGTCCCGAACAGCGGTGCCGGCGCCGCGAACGGCCTGACTCTGAACGGCGGTTCGCTGTCGGCCGTCGGTTGCACCATCCAGGGCGCGGTGGGGTCCAGCTCGCTCCCGGTCGGAGCCGGCATCAGCGCCACCAATGGCACCCTGCACCTCAGCGATTGCCTGGTCTCGGGCGGCAGCGGTCTCCTGCCCGGGCAGCAAGGGGTCGGCATCGGCGGCACCGGCACGGCCTGGCTCAGCGACTGCGCCGTCGATGGCAGTTGTGCGATCGCGTGGACCGGTGCCGGCATGCGCACCGATCGCTGCACGTTCACCGACACCGGGACCGGCTGCCAGGTGCCACCATCGGGCCCGATGCTGCTCGGCGTCGACCAACTCACCGCGCCGCTGCTCGGCGCGGCGTTCGCGCCGGTGTGGCGCACCGATCCGAACGCCGCCGTCGCCGTGTTCGCGAACTTCCGCCGCAGCCGCCTCGATGTCCCCGGCGTGCTCGAGCAACCGGTCTGGATCGATGCGAACGGGGCGTTCGTCGCCGCCATCGCGCTCGCCGACGCGAGCGGCGTCGCGCCCACGAGCTTCAGCCTGCCGGCGAGTCCGGCGCTGCTCGACAGCGAGCTGTGGCTGCAGGGGCTCTCGGGGGCAGCGCTGCCGTGGCAGCTGAGCCCGCCGGTCGGCGGCGTGCTGCGCTGATCGACCTCAGCGCTGCGCCGCCCGCTGCAGGCGCCGCCGCCGCCACATCGCCGTCGCGATGCCGGCGAGCCCACCGCAGACACCACCCAACACCATGTTGGTGAGCGTGCTCGGTGGGGTGCCGTCGACCGCCCCGTCGAACGTGCGCAGCACCGCCGCGAACGCGTCCGCGGCGCCGGCGTCGCCCGGCAGCGCCACCGTCTCGAAGTACTGCACCCGGTCGCCGGCCGGCACCACGTGGTGCTGCAGCAGCCAGTGCCGTTCGCCTTGCTGCAGCGAGAAGCGCAGCCGCAGACTGCCATTGCCGAACAGCTTCGGGTCGTCGTGGCCGGCGAACGCGACCTTCGCGCCGGCGGCCGCCAGCGACGTCAGCATTGCCTCGCGGACCTGCGCCACCGCGTCCGCCTGCAGCAGCGCCTTGGCCGTGGCGCTGCCCGGCACCGACCACGCGTTGATGCAGCGCAGCGCGTCCCCCGCACCGAGCTGGTGCAGCAGCACGTGTTCGGCAGTGCGCTTCTGCTGCTGCAGTTCACCGACCATCGCGAGCAGCATCGTGCGCGCCGGCTCCGCGGCCGGATCACTGGCGCGCGACGGCGCCGCCAGTTCGTTCGCCTGCAGCACCGTCCAGCCGGCGGCTGGCACCAGCTTGCCGGTGGCACCGGGCAGCTGCACCTGCTGGGCCGGCAGCAGCACGATCGAGCAGAGGCAGGCGAACGTCACGGCGATGGCGCGCATCGGCGCAGCGTGCCGCGGCGCGCGCCGAGCGTCCACCGTGTGGGCGCCGTACTCGCCGCTGGCGATCAACGCAGCGGGTGCAGCAGCGGCAGCAGCAGCACCGTGATCAGCCAGGTCAGCACCGCGAACGGCAGCCCGAGGCGCACGTAGTCGGCGAACCGATACTTGCCCGGGCCCATGACCAGGATCGTCGACTCGTGCGCGACCGGCGTCACGAACGCCGCCGACACACAGATCGCGACGCCGAGCAGGAACGGCTCCGGCCGGCAACCCGCCTCGACCGCCACCTCGTAGGCGAGCGGCGCCAGCAGCACTGCGACCGCCGCGTTCTCGATCACCTGCGTCAGCGCCACCGCGAACGCCATCACCAGCGCGAACAGGGCCAGCGGCGGCGCGTCGCCGAAGCCGCTGACGACCGCGTTCGCCACCAGCGTGGCGGTGCCGGTCGACTGCAGCGCTTCACCGAACGGGATCATCGCGCCGACGATCACGATCGCCTGCAGGTCGATCGCCTCGTAGGCCGAGCGCATGCCGACGCAGCCGGTCAACACCGCCGCCATCGCCGCCAGCGGGATCGCCACCGCCGGCGGCAGCAGCCCCGTGGCGCCGGCCAGCACCATCGCCAGCATCAGCCCGAGCACCAGCCAGGTCTGCGCGCGGCGCGCGGTCGGCAGTGGTTTGCTCTCGAGCAGCAGCAGCGCCGGGTTGTGCCGCAGCCGCTGCAGTTCGGGTTCGTGGCCGACCAGCAGCAGGCTGTCGCCGCTGCGCAGCGGCTCGGCCAGCGGCCGTTCGCGCAGCGAGCGCCCGGCGCGACTGATCGCCAGCGGACTGACGCCGTAGCGGCGGTGGAACTCGAGCTCGCGCAGGCTGTGGTGCAGGAACGGGCTGTCGGGCGGCAGGATCGCCTCGACCATGCGCAGGTCGGCGGAGCGCAGCGTCTTGTCGTTGATCTTCAGCTCTTCCTTGACCACCAGTCCGCTCTGCAGCGCCTGCGTGATCGCCGGGATGCGGCCCTGCAGGATCAGCACGTCGTTCGGCTCGATGCGCAGATGGCCCCCGGGTGGCAGCATCTGGCTGCCGCGGATCACCTGCAGCACCGTCACGTCGCGCGCCGGCAGGTCGATCTCGGCCAGCGTGCGCCCGACGTGCTTGCTGTCGGGGGCGGCCATCGTCTCGGTCAGGAACTCGGCGATCTCGTAGCGACCCTCGAGCGACGGCGCCCCGGCCGCCTTCGGCAGCGCGCGCCGTCCGAGCAGCAAGAACCACAGCGCGCAGGCGGCGAACACCACCAGCGCCACCGGCGTGAACACGAACATGCCGAGCCCGCTGCCGGTGCGCGAAGCCAGATAGTCGGACAGGATCACGTTGCTGCGCGTTCCGATCAGCGTCCACTGGCCGCCGAGCAGCGAGCCGAACGCCAGCAGCATCAGCACCCGCGACGGTGCGTAGCCCCGTTCGCGGCAGATCGCCATCACCGGCGGCATCCACACCAGCACCGTGGTGGTGTCGTTGACGAAGGCGCTGAACGCGGTCACCAGGCACAGCACCGTCAGCTGGAAGCGCAGCTCGCTGCTCGCACCCGCTGCCAGCAAGCGCCCGCCGAGCAGTTGTGCCGCGCCGGTGCGCACCATCGCTGCCGACAGCACGAACATCGAGGCGACCATGATCACCGCGGTGCTGCCGAAGCCGTGGAACGCCTCGGCGGGGCGCAGGATCGCACGCGGACCGTCGGGGCCGGGCAGCCACGGCACCACCAGCGACAGCATCACCAGCAACGCGGTCACGTCGGGGCGCAGCCGGTGCAGCCAGAAGGACAGCAAGGCCAGCGCCAGCACGGCGCCGAGGTAGATCGCGTCGACGTTCATCGAACCCGCCATTCGACTGGCTGGGCGCCGCGATGGAAGCCCGGAACGGGACGCGGTCGGATTTGCTACGAGCCCTGGGCCGGTGCCGCGTGCAGTCCGGCGCGGCAGGCTTCGATCAGCCGGTCGCGCACGATCGGCTTGCTGGTATAGCCGTCGCAACCGGCGGCGTGGCACTTCTCGGCGTCGCCGCTCATCGCGTTGGCGGTCAGGGCGACGATCGGCGCCCGCCAACCCTTGTCGCGCAGGCAGCGCGCCAGCGTGTAGCCGTCCATCTCCGGCATCTGCATGTCGGTGAGCACCAGGTCACACGGCGCCGGGAGCACCAGTGCGCCGTCGGTCGTGCCATCGCTGGTCAGCGCTTGCAGGCAGCGCAGGCCGTTGTCGAAGATGGTCACCTCGGCGCCGGCCCGGCGCAGGTGGTGGCTGACCAGCCGTTGGTTGTCCGGGCCGTCCTCGGCCAGGTAGACGCGCAGGCCGGCCAGCGGCAACGTGGCCGGTCTCGTGCCCGCGTCGCGCGGCAGCGGTTCCTGCTCGAGGTGTGCCGCCGGGGCGTCGAGCATGCGCACCCCGTCGAGTGGGCCGGTGGTGACGCTGAGCGCGAACACCGTGCCCTTGCCGACTTCACTGGCGGCGACGATGTGGCCACCGAGCTTGCGCGCCAGCGTGGCGCTGATGCGCAGCCCGAGGCCGGTGCCGCCGAACTTGCGGGTCGTGCTCGCGTCGGCCTGCTCGAACGCCTGGAACAGTCGCGGCAGTCGCTCCGCCGGGATGCCGACGCCGGTGTCCTCGACGACGAAGCGCAGCAGTGGCCCGGCCGGGTTCGCGGCGTCGCACTGGACGCGCACGGTGACGCTGCCCTGTTCGGTGAACTTGATCGCGTTGCCGATCAGGTTGACGAGGATCTGGCGCAGCCGCACGGGGTCGCTGAGGATCCGCTCCGGGATGGCGGTTTCCGGCGCGATGACGAGCCGGATGCCCTTCTCGGTCGCGCGCACCCGCATCAACGACTCCACGTCGCGCAACAGCTGCAGCGGCGAGATCGCGATCGACTCGACCGCCAGCTTGCCGGCCTCGATCTTGGAGATGTCGAGGATGTCGTTGATCAGGGCCAGCAGGTGTTCGCCGTTGCGCTTGATGGTGCGGATGAAGTCCCCGGCCTCGTGGCGTTCGCCGCCGTCGGCGAGATTCTCGCCGAGCAGATCGGCGTAGCCGAGGATGGCGGTCATCGGCGTGCGGATCTCGTGGCTCATGTTGGCCAGGAACTCGCTCTTGGCCCGGGTCGCGGCCTCGGCGCGCGCGGCCAGTTCGAGCGCCGTCTGCGAACGTTCCTCGAGCGCGGTCAGCGCGTCCCGCAGGTCGTTCTGCGCCGAGACCGCGCGCGCCAGGGAGTCGCGCACCTGCTGGATCTCGACGTGCACCCCGATCATGCGCAGGGCGCGGCCGTCGGCGGCGCGCTCGACCACCTCGCCGGCGTCGCGGATCCACAGCCACGTGCCGTCCTTCTTCCGCAGCCGCTGCTCGCACTCGTAGCGCTCGGTCGCGCCGGTGAAGTGGCGTTCGATCGCCTGCATCGCCAACGGCAGGTCGTCGGGGTGGCACAGCTGCTGCCACGTGGCGAACGTCATCGGCAGTTCGCCCGGCTCGTAACCGAGCATCGTGTACCAGGTGTCGCTGAAGTAGACGGCGTCGGCCGCCGCGTCCCAGTCCCACAGGCCGATGCGCGAGGCGCGCATCGCCGAGTCGAGGCGGCGCTCGGCGGTCGTCAGCGCGAGCTGGGCCGCCTTCTGCGCGGTGATGTCGAAGCGGATCGACACGTACTTCTCGATCCGGCCGTCGCGCCCGCGCGACGGCACGATGGTGCTGTCGACCCAGTAGAGACTGCCGTCCTTGCGGCGATTGCACACCTCGCCGCGCCAGGCATGACCCGCGGCGATCTGCTTCCAGGCGTCGATCCAGAACTGCCTGCGGTGGTGCCCCGAGTTCAGGATGCGGTGGTCCTGGCCCAGCAGTTCGCCGATCGGGTAGCCGCTGATCCGACAGAACGCGGTGTTGGCCTGGATGATCCGGCCCGCATGATCGGCGACCGACAGGATCGAGTGCTCGTCGAGTGCCGCCTGGAGGGCCTCGAACTCGCGCATGGCCCGCCGCGCCTCCTCGCTGGCCCGGATCTGCTCGGTGACGTCGACGGCGCTGACGACGACGCCACGGATCGCGCCGGTGATGGTGCGCAGCGCGGTGGTGCTGGTCGAGAGCCAGCGGGTGCCGCCATCGGCGTGCACGATGCCGTGCACGAAGTCCTGACGCGGCTGCCCGCTGCGCAGCGTGTGCATCGCCGGGTGGTCGTCGGCGGGCAGCGGGCTGCCGTCGGGGCGGACCGCCTGCCAGCGTGGATCGTGCGGGGTCCGACCGCGCAGTTCGTCGCTGGACAGGCCGAAGATCCACTCGGACGCGTGGTTGCAGGCGACGATGCGGCCGTCGGCATCGAGCTCGAGGATGCCGCCGGCGGCGGCATCGAAGATCGTCCGGTGGTGGTCGAGGGCTTCGATGTGCTCGGTGATGTCGGTCTCGATCGCCATGTAGCCGACGAGGTCGCCGCCGGGACCGAACTGCGGTTGGATGCTGAGGTCCAGCCAGTAGACCCGGCCGGTCTTGCCGCGGTTCATGATCTTGCCGGCGAACGGCTGGGCGGCGTCCAGCGCCGCGCGGATCGCCGCCACCGTCGACGGGTCGGTGGCCTCGAACTGCAGCAACGCGCCCGGCGACTTGCCGAGCACTTCGGCGGCGGTGTAGCCGGTCACGCGGGTGAAGCCTTCGTTGACCCAGGTGATGCGACGCGCGGCATCGGTGAGCACGACGACGTTGGTGGTGTGGCGCGCGATGTCGGCGAGGCGCTCGGCATTCGCCTTGGCCGCGGCGAGCTCGTGGGTCATGTGCCGGGCGTGGCGCAGGGCGCGCGCCTGCGCCGTCACCAGCACGCAGCAGACGCCGGCCGCGACCAGGCTGACCGCGCCGCCACCGAGGGCCGCGCTCCAGGTCGTGATCGCGATCAGCGCCGTGAGCAGCATGCCGGCGACCAGGGTGGTGGGGGGCACGGCAGCCGCAACCGTGTCGGGCGTGTTGGTTGCGGCGGTCGGGGCCCGGTCGCTGGTTCCTGTGCTGGTGTCGGCCATGGCGGCGCTCGCGTCGGTGGGCCCTGGTGCCCGGTGAACCTCGGGATGCCTATCGTCGGTCGCGGTGCGCGCCGTGGTCAGGAGTTCGCCCAGGGTGGCGCGGTGCGGTGCGCGCACCCACGGTTCGGGCTCTCCGGGTCGCGAGTGACGGCGCCCGTCGCCGCCGCGAGGGCCATGGCACCGGCCGCCGGCGATCGTCCGGCGCGGCGCCACTGCGCTTGCTCCGCCGCCGGTCGTCTTCGATGATGCCCCGCCCTGGCCAAGGCCCTGTTCTCGGATCCCGCTGCGGCGGTGAGGTGTCGTTCGTGCGAAGCAATCGAGTCTGGTGCGGTGTGTTGTTGCTGGTCAACGTGCTGTCGGCGCAGGGCGACGTGCACGCCAAGCTGCAGGAGCTGCTGCGCAACAAGGACGACGCCGACCCGAAGCTGGTCGAGGCGATCGCGCTGGCCGGCACGCGCGAGGCGGCGACCGGCCTGCTGCAGGCCTACGACGTCTGCACCACGCTGCTGCTGCGGCGCACGATCCTGCGCGAACTGCAGCGCTTCGCGACCGTGCCCGACGCCGAGCAGCCGGTGCTCGAACGGCTGGCGGCGCTGGTGGCCGATCCGGACCTCGAGGCCGAACTGCGCCCGCTGGCGATCGACGGCCTCGCCGCGTCGCCGAAGCTCGGCAAGAGCCTGCTGCAGAAGCTCGTCGACGGCCAGTTGCCCGATCCGGTGCGCGAGGCGTCGCTGCGCGCATGGCTGCGGGTCGCCACCGCCGACGACGCGGCCTGGTTGCGCCAGCTGTGGAACCTGAAGCAGGAGCAGCGCAAGAACGGCAAGGGCGAGGTGATGCCGCTCGAACTCAACACGATCCGCCAGCTCGCCGTGCAGGGGCTGCTGCCGTTCACCGCCGAGGCCGAACTGACCGAGGCGATCCGGCGCGAGTACGACCCGAAGATCCGCCGCGCGATCCTGCTGCACATGGAGAAGCAGTCGATGCCGAAGACGGCCGAGATCGCCGACTGGCTGCTCGACCGGGTCGACGTGCCGGGCGCCGATCGGGCGGTGGCGGCGCGGATCCTGTTCGATCGGCAGGCCGACAAGGCGGCGACCCGTTTCACCGAGCTGGCGAAGAAGCGCGACGTGACGCCCGAGGACCTGCGCGCGGCGATGGCGACCCTGATCGCCGACAAGCGCGACGCCGCGATCGACAAGCGGATGGCGAAGCTGATCGGCAAGGGCAAGCCGCACGAGAAGGTGTTCGCGCTGCTGGCGACCGCGCGCATCGACGATCCGAAGCTGGTGGCGCTGGTGCAGAAGGGCCTCGCCGACGACTCGATCGAGGTGCGGCGGGCGTGTGCGGCGGTGCTGGCCCAGCGGCGCTGCAAGGAGGCGTTGCCTGAGCTGCGCAAGCTGCTCGCGAGCAAGCAGGCCGGGGACGCGCGCATCGCCTTCGACGCGATCACCGCGATCGCCACCGACGACGAGGCCTGGCGCAAGGAACTCGGCACCTACGCGGCGCACGCCGACCGCGAGCTGCGCAACGCCGCGATCGAGTCGCTGGGCGCGGCCCGCGACAAGCGACAGCTGCAGCCGCTGCTGGCGGCGCTGCGGCACGACGACTGGTCGACCCGGCTGGCGGCGGTCGAGGCGCTGCAGCAGCTGCGCGATCCGGCCGCGGTGCCCGAGCTGGTCGCGCGGCTCGCCGTCGACAGCGAACGGTTGCGGCTGCGCATCGGCGAAGCGCTGTGGCAGCTGACCGCGCAGCCGTTGCCGCCCGAGCCGGGGCCGTGGACGGCGTGGTGGGAGATCGCCAAGGCCGACTTCAAGGTCGCCACCGAGGCGGAGCTGAACAAGGCCGAGGCGGCGCGCGAGCAGAAGCGGCTGACCGCGCGCACGGTCAGCCGGCCGAAGTTCTTCGGCCTGCAGGTCGAGTCGCAGCGGGTGCTGTTCGTGCTCGACGTGTCGGGCTCGATGACGGCGTCGATGGAGGGCCGCTACGTCGGCAAGCACGGTGCGTCGCGCATCGACGTCGCCAAGCAACAGCTCAGTGCGACGATCGAGGGGCTGGCGCCGGGCACGCTGTTCAACATCTTCGTGTTCTCGAGCGGCGTCGACCGCTGGCAGCCGGGTGGCATCGGCGTGGCGACCGCACCCGATCGCAAGGCCGCGCTGACCTGGGTCGAGCGGCTCGGTGCCAGCGGCGGCACCAACCTGCACGACGCGCTGAAGCTGGCCTTCGACGACCCGGACGTCGACACGATCTTCGTGATGTCGGACGGCGAACCGACCGCCGGCGCGCTGATCGACCCGCACCGGATCCGCGAGGAGGTCGCGTTCTGGAACAAGCACCGCAAGGTGGTGGTCAACACCATCGCCGTCGGCGGCAACCTCGAGGTGCTGGAGTGGCTGGCGCGCGATTCCGGCGGCAAGTACGTGCAGATGCGCTGAGCTCGCGGCGGGGCGTCGATCGTCGGCCGGGCTGCCAGTGCTGGCGGCCAGCGATGGGGCGGCTGCGATGGGGGACTGTGATGGGTCTGTCCGGGCCGGATTTCCTGGTGGGTCCGAACGTGCCACCGGCGGCCCTGCTCCGTAGACTGCCGCCGTCGTTCACGGCCCAAGAGTCGCCTACTGATGATCCCGAATCCCCGTCTGCATTCCCTTCTCTGCCTGTTGGCGCTCGGCCTGTCGCGTCCCGCCACGGCCCAGGACGCCTTCGCCAAGGAGGAGCAGGACCTCAATCGCCAGTGCGTCAGCACCCTGTCGACGTTCGCCAGCACGGCGAAGTCGCAGAAGGTCGGCCCGCGCGCGAAGCAGGCCTATGACCTGTTGCTGAAGTACGACCCCGAGAACTCGACCGCGCGCGGCGAGCTCGGTTTCAAGAAGGAGAAGGGCGTCTGGGTCGAGCTGCCGCCCGACAAGCGCAAGAAGTGGGTCGACAAGGCCAACTTCGAGGGCCGCTTCAAGATCATGGACGAGTGGGCGAAGACCTCGGTCAAGCTCGCCGACGCGCACAAGAAGCTCGGCCTGAAGATGAAGGAGGGCGGCGCCGCCGAACGGGCGACCTACCACCTCGAGAAGGCGGTCTACTACAACGCGATGGACCGCGAGGCCAACCTCGCGCTCGGCTACAAGGAGGGTCCCGGCTTCTTCGGCACCGAATCGCAGATCGCGATGGCGGCGAAGATGAAGGAGATCGAGAAGCGCGCGGTCGAGCTGGCGCGCAAGGACTACCCGATCACGGTGCTGACCGAGCAGCAGATCCCCGCCGAGCTGGTGGCGCTGCGCGACGCGGCGCCGGACTGGATGAAGAAGCCGAGCTTCGACATCCACGGCGCCAGGTCGGAGCACTTCACGGTGTGGGTGCGCGGCAACCAGGAGATGGCCGACAACGCCGTCAAGTGGGGCGAGCGCGCGGTCGAGTTCTGCGAGTTCCTGATCGGCGAGGAGCAGGCCAAGCGCCTGCGCTTCCGCGAGCGCGCCACCAAGCAGTATGCATGGCACGCGTTCCTGGCCACCGAGCGCGAGCGCGAGGAGTTCCTGAAGGCGAACCCGCACACGCACGAGGGCAGCGTCGAGGACGCGACCCGGTTCGCCAACAACACCTGGATGGCCAAGGAGGGTGTCGCCGTGCTGAAGGTCGGCGGCGCGCCGCGCTACATCCAGGACAGCATCGTCGCCTACGTGACATTCGACGGCCTGCTGGCCGCGCGCAACGACGGCATCGGCCAGGGCATCGTGCACGCGGTGACCTGGTACATGAAGTCGACCTCGATCTCGCGGTGGGGTGCGCTGCCCGAGGGCACCATGGGCGACGACGGCCTGTCGCTGCCGGAGGGCACCAACTGGTGGATGCGCACCGTGCGCGACCAGGCGCTGTCGAGCCAGGACTGGCCGCTGGCGCAGGTGCCGCGCGAGAAGCTGGCGCGGTTCCGCAACGACTGCCGGCTGAAGACCTGGAGCATGATGACCTGGATGGTCGCGGCCTACCCGGGCAAGTGGCTCGAGTTCTTCCTGCAGCTGCCGGACGGCGACAAGAAGGTGCCGACGCTCGAGGACGTCGAGGCGATCGTCACCAAGGTGTTCGGCAAGTCGAGCGAGGCGATCGACGCCGAGTGGCGCGAGTGGGCGCGCGGTGACTCCGGTGTCGCCTACGGCACCGGCTACGGGCCGCCGCTGCTGCCGGAGCGGCCGAGCAAGGAGGAGCTGGCGGCGCTCGATCGCGTCAACCAGGTCCGCAAGCAGCTGATCGGCTTCGTGTTCCCGGCCGGCGGCAACATGACCGACGGCACCTTCGTCGCGCTGCCCGAGTGCGAGATGGACGCCGAGGCGTCGATGGGCTGCGACCTGCACGCGAAGTACGTCAACAACCACCGCGAGCTCGCCACCAAGGACGGGCCGGACATCCACGAGGAGGACCCGGCGCACGAGGACTTCACGCGCCGCGGCCAGCAGGCCGGCTCGGGCAACATCGTCACCGTCAACACGCAGCGCAGCACCGAGTACGCGCGCGACACCGTCGACGGGTGGCTCGGCACCCCGTACCACCGCTTCCCGATGTTGCGCCACAACATCAAGCGGCTCGGCTACGCGTTCCTGAGCAGCGCCGACTTCACGGTCGGCATCCTCGACATGGGTTCGCTCGAGGAGCCCTACGACCCGGCCACCAGCCCGAACTTCGTGATCTGGCCGCCGCACAACCATCAGGGTGTGCCGACCGCGTTCCCGTCGTTCGAGAACCCGAACCCGCTCGCCGACCAGCCCGAGGGGCAGAACGACGTGCGCGATTGCGGCTACACGGTCAGCCTGCAGCTCAGCAACGAACTGTCGCGGCGCCTGGGCGAGGCGTCGATCTCGCTGTGGGAGGCCAATCGCGGCGGCAAGCAGCCGACCAAGAACTTCTGCGCCAAGGGCCGCGAGGAGTACACCGCGTGGATGGCGCGCGGCAAGAAGGAGGTGCCGACCTGGGTGCACACGCCGAACCAGCCGCTGAACAAGAAGCAGGACCGCCGCGACGTGCTGTTCGTGCTGCCGAAGGAGCACCTCGAGGCGAACAAGCACTACCAGGTGCGCTGCGTGCTGCAGATCGGCGGTGCCGACCCGCTGCACTTCTTCTGGGAGTTCAGCACCGGCAGCTCGGGCCGCGAACTGAAGCTGAAGTGACGCAGTGTGGCTGGTGCCACCGGCGCCTGCGCGCCGGGCGGCTCGCCGGGCCGGGCGCGCTTGCATCGGGCCGGGCGGTGGTGACAATCCCCGCCCTTTCCCTCTGCGCGGCCGCTGCGCCGCCCCCGAATCCATGAGCAAGCGCACAGACGAGATCCTCGGCTGGTACGAGTCCGACAACCCCGGCGTCCTGAAGAACCTGCGTTGGATGATGGACACCGGCGCCCTGGCGGGCACCGGCAAGTTCGTCATCCTGCCGGTCGACCAGGGTTTCGAACACGGCCCGGCGCGCTCGTTCGCGAAGAACGCCCCTGGCTACGACCCGCACTATCACTTCGAGCTGGCGATCGAATCGGGCTGCAACGCCTACGCCGCTCCGCTCGGCTTCCTCGAGGCCGGCGCGCGCAAGTATGCGGGCCGTATCCCGCTGATCCTGAAGCTGAACAACAGCGACTCGCTGTACAGCTCGCCGGACCCGAAGCCCGCCGTCACCGGTTCGGTCAAGGACGCGCTGCGGCTCGGTTGTGCGGCGATCGGCTTCACGATCTACCCGGGCAGCAACCAACGCGACGCGATGTACATGGAGCTGCGCAAGATCAGCGAGGAGGCCAAGGAAGCCGGCCTCGTGGTCGTGGTCTGGAGCTACCCGCGCGGCAGCTCGCTCAGCAAGAAGGGCGAGACCGCGATCGACGTCGCCGCCTACGCGGCGCAGATCGCCGCGCAGCTCGGCGCCCACATCATCAAGGTCAAGCCGGCCACCGAGCACCTCGAGCAGGACGCCGCCAAGAAGGTCTACGAGAGCGAGAAGATCGCGATCGGGACGCTGGCCGAGCGCACCCGCCACGTCGTGCAGGCCGCGTTCGGCGGCCGTCGCATCGTGATCTTCTCGGGTGGTGAGGCGAAGGGCACCGACGAGGTGCTGGCGGAGATCAAGGGTCTCGCCGACGGCGGCTCGTTCGGCTCGATCATGGGCCGCAACGCGTTCCAGCGGCCGAAGGCCGACGCGCTGAAGCTGCTGAAGAGCGTGCAGGACATCTACCGCGCGGCGAAGTAACCGCCGAGCGATCCACTGCGGTTGGCCGCGGCCGCGCGGCGTGGCACGATGCGCGCATGCACATCCGCCGCGCGGGATCCTGGTTCTGCCTCTCGGCCGTGGTCGCGCTGCTGCCGGCACAGGTGCCGGCCCCGACCACGACGCCGACCCCGCCCGCGCTGGCCGATGTGCGCGGCCGCATCGAGGACCACGCCGGCCTCACCGTGGTGCGGGTCTGGGGCTCCGCGCACGAACGCGGCTACGCGCACGGGCGGCTGCTGGCCGAACGCATCGCCGCGACGGCGCTGACCGAGTTCGTGCAGCGCTTCGCGCGCATGCAGCCGCTGCTGAAGCAGGTGCGGGCGGCGCAGGCACGCCTGATCGAGTATCCGCCCGACGTGATGCAGGAACTGCAGGGGCTCTGGCAGGGGCTCGTCGACAGCAAGGTCGACCTGCGCCTGCCCGAGCTCGAGCGCAGCTTCGACTTCACCGATCTGCTGGTCGCGAACGCGCTCGACGTGTTCGGCCTGATGGGCTGCAGCAGCTTCACGCTGTGGGGCGACCAGGTCGAGGGCGGCGGCGTGCTGACCGCGCGCAACTTCGACTGGCCGCTGACCGGGCCGCACCTGCTCGAGCACACGATCCTGCTGGTGCAGCACCCGAGCGAGGGCCGCGCCACCGCGTCGGTGACCTGGCCCGGCTACGTCGGCGCCGTCACCGGCATCAGCGACGACGGCATGGCGGCGTTCCTGCACGTCGGCAGCGCCAAGATCACCTACGCGCCGGAGCCGTCGTCGTGGCCGTCGGCGATCGCGGCCCGGTCGATCCTCGGCGGCGGCGTGCAGGCCGACGCCGCGGCGACCTGGCAGCTCGCGTTCGATCGGCTCGGCTACACCAGCCCGCCGGCCGGCTACCTGACCCACGTCGTGCTGCCGGCCGTGCCCACGGCCGGGCCGCCGGTGGCGGTGTTCGAGACCGATGCGGACAAGGTCGTGCGCGGCGAGTGCGGCGCCGGCGCGTTCGTGCTGACGAACCACTTCCGCACCCGGCAGGACGGCCGCGAGGCGAGCGGCGACAGCTTGCAGCGCGAACAGCGCCTGGATCGGGGGATCGCCGCGTGCCTGCAGGCCGACGACCGCCGGCTGTCGGTGGCCGAGGTGTGGGACGTGCTGGGTTCGGTCAAGCGCAGCGGCGGCCATGCGTTCGGCACGCTGCACTCGCTGGTGTTCCGCCACCAGCCGTGGTGCTTCGAGCTGCGGATCGCCGAGCGTGGGGACGCCGGCATCGTCGGCGCACCGGCGAGCTCCCGCCGCATCGAGCTCGGCCGCGAGCAGGTGTTTCCGGCGCAGCCGCCCGCTCGCCGCTGAGCTGGATATGCTGCGGGGGCATGCGCCACCGCGCCCTCGCCGTGCTGTCCGGGTTCCTGCTCGCCGCCGTCGCCACCGCGCAGGCACCGCCGGGCTACAAGACCTGGGAGAACAAGCTGCAGCGGGTCACGTTCTACTATCCGGTGGTGTTCCAGGAGCTGCCGCTGCCGCCGACCGAGCAGGTCCTGGTCGCCAAGTACGTGCTGAAGGACCAGCCCGAGGAGCTGAAGAAGATCGACGTGCGGATGTGGCGGCAGATGACGCCGTCGCTCGAGGTGTTCTGCTACGCGGCCACGGCGCCCGTGACCGGCGGCGCCGACGCGGCGGAGCCGGAGAAGGGGCCCGACACGCTGCGCGAGGCGATGGAGGAGCAGAACCGCGTGCACTCGTGGGACGACTTCGTGAAGCGCTTCGAGCAGTGGAGCCTGTTCGAGGACAGCAAGAAGCCCGGCCACTACGAGCTCGCCTGGAAGGGGGAATGGCGCTATCCGGTGGCGAAGCCGGTCGGCTACCTGATCAAGAAGCAGGACGGCGGCTCGGTCTACGGCGTCTACGGCTACTCGTACGACCTCGGCCAGAAGACGCTGCAGACCTGGGTCGGCAAGGTCGCGGCCGGCATGAAGCTCGCCGCCGAGAACCTCGGCGACAAGGCCGAGGCGGCGATCGACAAGCTCTACGCGAGCGGCAAGTTCCGCGACGTCGAGGGGCGCAAGAAGGCGCGCTCGGCGATGGCGAGCGGGTGGAAGGCGCTCGACACCGAGAACTACCTGATCGTGCACCACAGCAAGAACGAGGCGCTGATCAAGCGCATAGGTCGCGACATCGAGGCGATGCGGCTGCTGTACATCGAGCTGTTCCCGCCGAAGGGCCCGGTCGACAAGCTCAGCGTGGTGCGGGTGTGCCGGACCAAGGACGAGTACCACCAGTACGGCGGCCCGCCGAACAGCGGCGGCTTCTGGCACCCGGGCAACGAGGAACTCGTGTTCTACGACTACTCGTACACGATGAAGACGCTCGATGACGACGTGCGCAAGCGCTACGACAAGGCGAAGGTCAAGCTGACCGACGACGACTCGCTGCTGGTGCTGTACCACGAGGCGTTCCACCAGTACATCCACTACGCGATCGGCGAGTTCTCGCCGCACGACTGGTTCAACGAGGGCTACGGCGACTTCTTCTCCGGCGCGGTGGTCGGCGACAGCAGCGGCAAGGTGATGCGCATCGAGCCGAGTCCGTGGCGCATCCACGTCGTCAAGGACATGTGCGAGTTCGGCATCGGCTTCATCCCGCTGAAGGAGATCCTCGAGGCCGAGCGGGCGGTGTTCTACAACCCGGCGCGGGCCGGCCATTTCTATGCCGGCGCGTGGTCGTTCGTCTACTTCCTGAAGAACAGCAAGGAGGCCGCCGCGCACCCGCAGTGGTCGAAGCTGCTGCAGCTCTACTTCGATGGCGTGAAGGCCGCCTACGACAGGGAGCTGGCGAAGCTCGGCCCGGAGCCGGACCTCGGTCAGCGCCAGGTGGCGGGCTTCGCGGCTCGCAAGGCGGCGCTGCAGGCGATGCTGAAGGACCTCGACATGCCGGCGCTGCAGGCGGCGTGGAAGAAGTGGGTCGTCGAGATGAAGGACCCGTGGCCGTCCCAGCGGCAGAAGCCGAAGAAGTGATGCCGCGGGGAGCCGGGGCTCGATCCTGGCCGCCCGGGCGCTAACCTCTCCGCCCGCCATGGTGATGCGCACCCTCAGCGACCCTGCCCGCGGACTCGGCTGGGGCACGTTCCTCTGCGGCTTCGTGCCGGGGTTGCTGCAGTACCGCCTCGGTCAGCTGCCGCGCGCGATCCTGGCCTTCGCCAGCTGCACGGCGCTGTTCTTCGTGGGCTGGCTGCTGGTGCGCGAACGGCTGTTCTACTGGGCGCTGCTGACCCCGGACTCGCCGCCGCCGCCGGCCAGCGGCAGCACGCCGCTGCGGACCATGGCGCAGTTCGGCTTCGTGGTGACCTTGCCGGAGATCATGAACCTGCCGGCCAACGCGATCGGGGCGATCCTGGCGTGGGACGGCTCGCCGACCGGGGAGCGGCTGTGGCGGTTGCCGCGCTCGATGGAGCACCTCGGCGGCTTCCTGTCCGGCGCCTCGGGCATGCTGGCTGCGTTCTGGTCGGCCGCCGGCCACTGGGAGATGCGGCGCCGTCGCGATGGTGGCAACGACAGCCCGGCCCCGATCGCCGATCCGGCGCTGTGCGCCGGGCTCAGCTGGCTGGTGCCCGGGCTCGGCCACGTGCGCGCCGGCCAGAAGGACAAGGGCATGCTGCTCGGCGCCGCGGTGCTGATCGTGTTCGCGATGGGGCTGTTGTTCTCGCACGGCCACGCGGTCGACCGCGCCACCGCGTCGGTTTGGTGGATCGCGCAGAACTTGTGCGGCGGCGGCTCGCTGTTCGCGGCGCTGGTGACCGGGCCGCTGCGCATGGAGGCAGCGCCGATGCACCTCGATCTCGGCATCGTGTTGTGCACGGTCGCCGGCCTGATGAACCTGGTCGTCATGGTGGACGCGTTCACGGTCGCCGAACGTTCGGTGTTCCCGGTCCGCGCCTCGGAGGTGACATCGTGAGCCTGTTGTTCCGTTTCGCGGTGTTCGTGCCGGTGCTCTTCCTGATCGCGATCGTCGTCGTCGGGCAGCAGCACAGCACGGCGCAGGCGACCTTGCGCGCGGCATGGCCGCGCACGCTGCGCTGGCTGTGGATGTCGCTGCAGCTGGTCGCGATCATGGTCGGGCTCGAGCTGCTGTTCATCGGCTGGTAGCCGAGGGCCCGGTGCCCCGGCTCTCGGGCTTCCCGGCGCCACGCCGCCAGAGATCGCCGGGCAGGCGCACGATCGCGCCGTCGCGTTCCAGCGTGAACATCGCGCGCACGAATGCCGGCCGCTCGAGGCCACTCTCGCGCTGCAGCAGGTCGGTCGGGCGCGGCCCGTCGCCGAGCAGTCGCAGCAGGCGCTCCTGGTCGGCGCCGAAGTGCAGCGCCAGCGCCACCTGCGGCGAATTGCTCGCCCGCAGCCCGAGCGCCTGCAGCACGGTCTCGGTGTTCTCGATCGGCATCGCCCCTTCGGCCAGCAGCCGGTGGCAGCCCTGGCTGCGTTCGCTGCGCCACGGGCCCGGCAGCGCGAACACGTCGGTGCCGCACTCGGCACCGAAGCGGGCGGTGTGCAGCGCGCCGGACGACAGGCTCGCCTCGGCGACGACGATCGCGCTGGCGCCGGCCGCCAGGATCCGGTTGCGGCGCACGAAGTGGCCGCGGCGGGCGCGGTGGCCGGGCGGCAGTTCGCTGACCAGGCATCCGCCGCCGCGCACGATGCGTTCGGCGAGGTCCTGGTGCTCGGGCGGGTAGATCGTGTCGAGGCCACCGGCCAGCACCGCGACCGTGGGCACTCCGGCGTCCGTGCAGGCAGTGTGGGCGATGCCGTCGATGCCGCGCGCGAGGCCGCTCCAGAGCGGCGTGCCGGCGCGGGCGAGGGCGGTGGCGAGCAGTTCGGCCGCTTCGGTGCCGTACGGCGTCGGCGTGCGGCTGCCGACGAACGCGACCGCCGGACCGCGCCCGAGCGCCGCCCTGTCGCCGCGCACGAACAGCACCAGCGGCCGCAGCGGCATGGCCCGCAGCCGTTCCGGGAAGTCCGGGGCCGCCGGTGTCAGCACGCCGAGCCCGAGGCGCGCTGCGCTCGCCGCGAGCGAGCGGGCCTCGGCGGCGAGGTCGGCGCGGCGCAGCCGGGCCGCCACGCGCGGCGGGATCTGCGGTGGTTCGGGCGGGGCCGACAGCCACGCCGCGGGGTCGAGGTCGGGCTGCAGCAGCGCCGTCACCGGCGTCTCACCGAACCCCTCCGCGATGGCCAGCATCAGGTAGGAATCGTGCACGTCCGTCAGTGGCACGCACGGCCGCCGCGGTGGCAGCAATTCCCCGAAAATGCGAACTGGCGCCGTGGTCCCCGAGGACCCGGCGCCAGTGGCGTGTCGCGCGCGGCGACGGCGATCGACGAGCGACTACTTCTTCTTCGCCTCGCCGACCTTCGGCGTCTCCGCGTCGGCCTTCTTCGGCTCGACCGGCAGCGCCGTCATGTCGTACTTGATCTCGCCGTCCACCACGGTCGCCCGGATCGTGTAGGGCACGTCGAGCTGGCCCTTCAGGATCTGCTCGGACAGCGGGTCCTCGAGCAGCTTCTCGATGCCGCGCTTCAGCGGGCGGGCGCCGAAGTCCTCGTGGAAGGACTTCTCGATCAGCCACTCGATGACGGTCTGGTCGACCTCGAGGATGTGGCCCTTCTGCTTCATCCGCTTGTTCACCTTGGTCAGCTCGTTCTCGACGATGCGCTGCATGTCGTCGCGGCCGAGCTGGTTGAAGATGACGATCTCGTCGAGGCGGTTGATGAACTCGGGCCGGAAGTGGCGTTCCACCTCGCCCATGATCATGTCCTTCATCTTGTCCGCGCCCGACTCCTTGGCACCCTTGCCGAAGCCGAGCCCGGTGCTGTTCTTGATCAGGTTGGCGCCGATGTTCGACGTCATGATCAGGACCACGTTGCGGAAGTCGATGTGCCGCCCGAACGAGTCGGTCAGCCGGCCTTCCTCCATGATCTGCAGCAGCATGTTGAAGATGTCCGGGTGGGCCTTCTCGATCTCGTCGAGCAGCACCACCGAGTACGGACGCCGGCGGACCTTCTCGGTCAGCTGGCCGCCTTCCTCGTAGCCGACGTAGCCCGGGGGCGCGCCGACCAGGCGGGAGGCGTTGTACTTCTCCATGTACTCGGACATGTCGATCTGGATGATCGGGCCGGTTCGGGTCCTTGAGGCCGGCGCGCGAGCGCCGCACCGCCTTGGCGACCGCGGTGATCGCGCGATCCTGGTGGATCACGTCGCGACCGAGCTCCTTCTCCATGTTGATCAGGCGATCCGCCTCCGCCTGGTCGAGGCGGTTGAGCGGGATGCCGGTCATCTTGGAGACGGTTTCGGCGATCACTTCCTCGTCGACGACACCGCCCGACTCGCGCGAGTTCTCGCGCTCGCGCCACTCGCGCTGGATCTCTTCCTTCTTCTTGCCGAGCTTGAACGCCTGGTCGCGCAGGTCCGCGGCGCGTTCGAAGTCCTGGCCGGCGACCGCCTCCTCCTTCTCCTTGTTGAGGCGGGTGATCTCGGTGTCCATGTCGCGCAGGTCCGGCGGCGCCGTCATCGACTTGATGCGGATGCGGGCGCCGGCCTCGTCGATCACGTCGATCGCCTTGTCGGGCAGGAAGCGGCCGGTGATGTAGCGGGTGCTGAGGTCGACCGCCGACTGGAACGCGGCGTCGGTGTAGGTGACCCGGTGGTGGGCCTCGTACTTGTCGCGCAGGCCCTTCAGGATCTCGATCGTCTGCTCCGGGGTCGGCGGCTCGACGTTGACGGTCTGGAAGCGGCGCTCGAGTGCGCCGTCCTTCTCGATGTACTTGCGGTACTCGTCGAGCGTGGTGGCGCCGATGCACTGCACCTCACCGCGCGACAGCGCCGGCTTCAGCACGTTGCTGGCGTCGATCGCGCCCTCGGCGCCACCGGCGCCGACCAGCGTGTGCAGTTCGTCGATGAACAGCATCACGTCCTTGGCGCGGCGCACCTCGGTCATCACCGCCTTGATGCGCTCCTCGAACTGGCCGCGGTACTTGGTGCCGGCGACCATCATCGCGAGGTCGAGCACGACCAGGCGCTTGCGGCGCAGGATCTCGGGCACGGTGCCCTTGACGATGCGCTGCGCCAGGCCTTCGACGATCGCGGTCTTGCCGACGCCGGCCTCGCCGAGCAGCACCGGGTTGTTCTTGGTCCGGCGCGACAGGATCTGCACGACACGTTCGATCTCGCTGTCGCGGCCGATCACCGGGTCCAGCTTGCCCTCGCGGGCGAGGTCGGTCAGGTCGCGGCCGAACGAGTCGAGCGCGGGCGTCTTGCTCTTGCTGTTGCCCTGCGGCGTGCCGGAGTTGCCGCTCGGCTGGCTGCTGCCGCCGCCGCCGCCGGAGCTGCCCTGCTGCTCGCTGTTCTCGCCCTCGTCCTCGTTGTTGTTCTCCGAGGCGCCGAGGAACTCGAGCACTTCCTCGCGCACTTCCTCGAGCTTGATGCCGAGGTTCATCAGCACCTGCGCGGCGATGCCCTCGTTCTCGCGGATCAGACCGAGCAGCAGGTGCTCGGTGCCGATGTAGTTGTGGCTGAGGTGGCTCGCTTCCTCGAGCGACAGCTCGAGCACCTTCTTGGCCCGCGGCGTGAACGGCAGCTGGCCCATGGTGACCATCGAGGGGCCGGTCTTGACGATCTTCTCGACCTCGTGCCGGATCTTCTCGAGATCGATCGTCATGTTCTTCAGGACGTTGGCGGCGACGCCGCTGCCTTCCTGAACCAGCCCGAGCAGGATGTGCTCGGTGCCGATGTATTCGTGGTTGAACTTCATCGCCTCCTGGCGGGCGAAGCTCATGACCTTCTTGGCGCGGTCGGTGAAGCGATCGAACATGCGGGATGAACCTCGGGGACCCGTTGCTGTACCGGTCCTCTGATCGGATGCCAGCGGTATAGGATTTACCTGTCCTGTAGATCCAGCTCGGGTCTCGGGACGGCTGCGGAAATTCCCGCAGCGGCGCCGCTCGCGCCGCGCGCCGCCACCGCGCCGGTGGCAGCGGCGGCCGGGGCTCATTGGCGCAGGCCGAGCACTTCGCGCAGCAGCTGGGCGCGGCGCTGATCGCGCTCTTCCGGTTTCAGCAGTTCGCGCGTGTGTCGTTGCAGGTGGCCGGGTTGCGACAGCAGCAGGGCGCGGTTGACGGCGGCGATGTCGAACTCGCTGACCAGCTCTTCCTCGACCCCGAAGCGCACCGCCGACAGGCAGCCGAGCGCCTCCTCACTGGTCAGGATCTGCGCCCGCTCGAGGGTGCCCAACGCCCGGTGGACCCGGTCCAGAGTGCGAATGCGGGCCGTGCGCTGCAGCAGCGCCGTGCGCACTTCGCGCTCCCATTGCACGATCCGACCGACGGCGAGCAGCACGTCGCTCTGGATCTGGCCTTCGTCGCGGCCGAGGGTGACCTGGTTGCTGACCTGGTAGAAGTCGCCGAGCGCCCGGCTGCCCTCGCCGTAGAGGCCGCGCACGGCGAGGTGGATCTTCTGCGCCGCGTTGGTCGCCTTGTCGATGTCCTCCGACCACACCAGGCCCGGCAGGTGCAGCATCACCGACAGCCGCAGCCCGGTGCCGGTGTTGGTCGGGCAGCTGGTCAGGAAGCCGAACTCCTCCGACCACGCCATCGGCAGGCGCTGCATCAATGCGTCGTCGAGCCGTTCGGCGCGGCGCCAGGCGCCCTCCAGCTGCAGGCCGGCGGCGAACACCTGCACGCGCAGGTGATCCTCCTCGTTGATCATGATCGCGATGCTCTCGTCGGCGTCGACGGCGACCCCGCTCGGGCGCTTGCCGTTGGCGAGCTCGCGGCTGATCAAGTGGCGTTCGACCAGCACCGTGCGGTCGAGTTCTTCGACCGGGCCGAGATCGGTGATCAGCAGCGGTCCGGGCAGCCCCGGCTGCTGCAGTCGCTTGACGACGAACTCGTACAGCTCCTTGGCCTCGGCGTCGCCGAGCCGGGGCGAGAACGGGTAGCCCTGCAGGTTGCGCGCGAGTCGGACCCGCGTGCAGATCGCGATGTCGGACTCCGGGCCGTTGCCGGCGAGCCAGGTTCCGGGCCGGAACTCGGGTTGCTTGTCGGGGCGGCGGGACTTGCTCACGGGCGGGCTCGCTGGCTGGAAGTGCGCTGGCTGAGGATGGGCTGGCCGAGGACGGTCTGGCAGAGGGCAGGCTGCATCACGATGTCTCGCCGCGCTCGAGCTGGCGCAGTTCGTCGCGCAGGCGCGCGGCTTCCTCGTAGCGTTCGCCGCGCACCGCATCCTCGAGGCGGCGGCGGACGTCGGTGAGCGTGCGCTGGTCGGCGGGGGCGGGTGGCTCGGGCACCACCGCCGGCAGCCGGCCGCGATGTGCTTGGGCTTCGTGGATGCGTTGCAGCAGCGGCATCAGCTCGCCGCGGAAGGACTCGTAGCAGCGCGGGCAACCGAGCCGCCCCTTGCTGCGGAAGTCGGCCGGCGACATGCCGCAGCCGGGGCAGACTTCCTGCACCTTGCCGCGGCCGCGGCCGCCTTTCGCCGTCAGCAGGTCCTCGAGCAGTTCCGGCGGATACTTCGGCGTCTTCGGCGGGCCGATGCCGAGCAGTTCGGCACAGGCCTGGCAGACGTGCTGCGATCCGGTGACGGCCCCTTGCTCGAGGTCCATGATGACGATCGTCGCGATCGCCTTCTGGCAGGCCGTGCAGTAGTGCATCGACGGCGATCCTAGCGAGCCGTCGTTGCGTCCGCACGCAACTCGGCGAGCAGCGCGTGGAACTCGAGCGCGCGGGCGCGGAAGTTCGGGTACTGATCGAACGACGCGAACGCCGGGCTCCACAGGATGGCGTCGCCGGGCGCCGCGGCCGCCAGCGCGTGCCGCAGCGCTTCGCGCAGCGTGGTCGCGACCGTGGTCGGCACCGCGCCGGCGAGCGCCTGCGCCAGCGGCGCGGCCGCGGCCCCGAACAGGTGCGCGGAGGCGACCCGTTCGCGCACCGCGGCGGCGACAGTCGCGTAGTCGCCGTCCTTGCTCTTGCCGCCGCCGAGCCAGTGCACGCGGCCGCGCAGCGACGCCAGCGCCGACCGCGTCGACTCGATCTCGGTCGACACGCCGTTGTCGTAGATCGACACGCCGCCGTGGTTGGCGACCAGCTGCAGCCGGAACGGCAGCGGCATCGCACTCGCGAGCGCGAGCCCGATGCCGTGTGGGGTGCCGCCGCACAGGCGCGCGGCGAGGCCGGCGGCAAGCGCGTTCTCGACCTGGAACGCGCCGAGCAGGCGCAGCGCGTCCTGGTGCACGAGCGGTTCGGCCGGGCCGCGATCGGTGCGCAGCGCGAGGTAGCCGTCGATGACGCCACCGCTGTGCGGGGCCGGGGCCGCGGTCGCCGTGTAGCGCAGCCGCAGCGCGGCCGGGCTCGGGTAGTCGCTGGCGACCGGGTCCTCAGCGGCGTGCACGACGAAGCCGCGGGCCACGGCGGCGAGCCGGGCCTTGGCCTGCTGGTAGGCCTGCAGCGAGCCGTGGCGATCGATGTGGTCCTTGCCGATCCGCGTGAACACGGCGCCGTGCACGCTGCGGTCCGGGCCGAGCCGTTCGAGCTGGAAGCTCGAGATCTCGAGCACCGCGATCTGGTCGGCGCGCCACTGGGCGACGTCGGCGAGCAGGCTGTGGCCGATGTTGCCGCCGAGCAGCGCCGGCACGCCGCACTGCTGCAGCGCGCGGTGCAACAGCGTCGACGTCGTCGACTTGCCGTTGGTGCCGGTCACCGCGACGACGCGGCCGGGGTAGGCGCCGAGGAACAGGTCGACTTCCTGCGTGATCGGCAGGCCGCGGCGGCGCGCCGCCTGCAGCAGCGGGTTGTCGTCCGGCACGCCCGGGTTGGCGACCATCAGGGCGATGCCGTCGAGCAGGCTCTCGTCCTCGCGCCCGAGCTGCCAGTCGAGCTCGCGCAGGTCGGCGAGTGCGGTGCTGACGGCTTGCAGGTCGGCGCCGGCACTGCGGTCGGCGATCCGCACGCGGTAGCCGGAACGGGCCAGGAACCGCACCGCTTCGCGGCCGCCACCGAAGCGCCCGAGGCCGTGCACCAGCACCATGGCGCCGGGTTCCGGCAGCGGCGCGTTCGCGTTCTTCGCGGGAGTGTTCATCGCTGGATCCGTGCCTCGTCCGCGCGCTGCCGCACCGCGGCGAGCTCGCGGTCGGCCTCGGCGGTGGTCGCCAGTTCGGCCGCGTTCGACGGCGGCAGCGCGACCGCGGCGCGGGTCGCCGGCTGGCCGTGCAGCAGCCAGCTGCCGATCTCGAGCGGCAGGTCGAGCGGGAACCACAGCGGGGATGCCGGCGGCGCCACCACGACCGCGGCGCTGGCCGGGGCCAGCTTCCAGTCGGCATCGCCGTCGAGGTCCTTCGGCATCGCGTCCCAGCGGGTCGTGCCGTAGTAGCGGAAGGGCAGCGTGTGCACGCCGTCGTCGGCGGCCGGCAGGCGCACGCCGTCGACGAACACGGGGTGGGCGTCGGGGTTGTCGAGGTGCAGCGACGGGCCGTGGCAGGCGCCAGCGGCGATGGCTGCGAGCAGCAGGATTCGGATTTGGCGCATCGGCACCTACGAGACGGCGCGCCGACGACGGCGCGCCAACGACGACGCCACGTGGCGGCTCTGATCCGCGGCAGGCACCGCGCCGTGCCGCAGCCACCGCCGCCGCCGGGCGCGCGACGGCACGCGCTCGGCGGCTGGCTCCAGCTTCCCGAGGGGAAAGCTGGCGGAGAGGGGGGGATTCGAACCCCCGGTACCGTTACCGGTACATCACCTTAGCAAGGTGACGCAATCGGCCACTCTGCCACCTCTCCGGCGGCGGGCGAGCAGTAAAGCCGCTGGGCGTTGCCGGCGCAACTGGCTTCTCCAGGTTGTCGCGCGGCGCCCCTCGCCGCCGCCGCGCCCGGCGGCGCGCGCTAGTTCGAAACCTGCACGAGGTGCTCGTCGGAGAAGTAGAGGCGCAGATCGCTCGGGTCGATGCGCACCGCTTGCGACGCCCACACCGAACCGAGGAAGGCCGGTGAGTTCGGCACGTCGACGGTCAGGAACCACCGATCGAAGCCGCCGGCGGGCACCTGCCCGCCGCCGCCGGTCTGCAGCGTCTGCGTCCAGGGGGCGGCCAGGATCACGGTGCCGAGCGGCGGCAGGAACAGGCGGTTGTGCAGCGGTGCTGCGAACGGCAGCTGCAGCGACGCGGCGGCGAACGGCGCCACCAGGAAGAACACCGGTGTGGTGCCGGCCTGGTGGTAGGTGGCCGGTTGGGTCGTCGGATGGATTGCCTCGCTCCACCACGCGATCGAGCCGCCGGGGACCACGCCGCCGATGCCGATGCTCGGGTTGGCGCCGTAGAACTGCGCGGCGCAGATCGCGCCGATGCGCTGATCGCCGAGCGGGCCGCCGAGCTGGGTCTGATTCACGGTGCCGACGTTCGCCACCGCGCCGGTCGGCGGCGGCGACTGGGCCGCGAGCATGGCCACCGTCAGCAGGGTGGCGGGCAGGGAATGGCAGAGGGTGAGGTGCATGGCAGGTCTCCCGTTCGCCGGTGTCGCCACCGGGTGTCGAGCAGTCTGTCGCGCTATCGAACAGGTCACCCGGGAACCGCAGTGGCAGGCTCGTTCCGGGACCGCGGGGTCAATGTAGCGCTGGCGGCTGGAGCGGGGAGGCCCGGCGGGGCGGGCGCTGGCACCGGCGCTTCCGGCTCAGGCCCGGGTGGTCGGGGGCGGCGCGGCGCGGCTCGCGTCGCGTTCGATCAGCGCGTCGAGCAGTTCCTGCATCTGTTCGAACAGGAACGAGTTGGCGTTGTGCGCCGAGTTCACCTGCTCGAGCCGGTAGTCGTGCATGATGCACAACGAACGGACCAGCTGGTCGACCACGGCGGCCGCGTCGAGGCCGCGCGGTTCGCTCGGGTGCACTTTCAGCAGCTGGTACAGCGCGTCCTTGGCGCGGTCGGCGATCAGGCCGCGGGCGGTGATCTGGAAGCTCGGGGTCGCGGCTGGCTCTGGGTGCACCACGCGCCTGCATCGGCTTGGTGGGCGGGTGGGTGGAGTCGGGGGTGGTGGGGGCGATGGGGTGGGGTGTTCGGGGAGTCGGCTGGCAGCTGGGTGTCCTTGCTTCCTCTCACCACTTCCCCGAAGTCGTCAGACGAAATTGAACGCGTTCAACTAAGGTTGTGGGTATTGGCCAGGAAGCGCTCTCGAATCCCATGCGACCACTCTCGCTGCCCGATCCTCTTCGCCTGTTCGCCGTCGTGGTCGCCGCGGTCGCGGTGCCGCTGCTCTGGTCGGCCTGGAACGACTGGCCATCGATCGGTGGGGGTGCTCCGGGGCCCACGCAGCAGGCCATGCGGCTGGTTGTGCTGTCGGCGGTGCACTGGGGAGTCGTCGCCGTGTGGTTGCTGCGGGGTCGCTGTCGGCGGCCGTTGAGGAGTGCGCTGATGAGTGCGCTGGTGGTGGGGCTGCTGTCACCCATGGTGTGCTCGCTGCTCTGCATCGTGGCGGGGGTGCTGTTGCTGCCGATCGAGCTGGTGATGGGCGGCCACATCAGCACGCTGGTGCTCGGGTGCGCGGGGCCCGTGGCGTGTGTCGCCGCGCCGCTGCTGTTCTTCCCGGTCGGTCTCGCGATGGGGGCGCTGGTGTGGGGGATCACGACGGTCGGTGTCCGCGAGCCCGTGCCGATCAACGCGTAGCGGGGAAGTGGTGGTGGGAGAGGGGCGGGGGCGCGACTCGTCGGCTTGCCGCGGCGCGACCCGGGGGGCGATCCTGGCCGCGATCGACGTTGCCGGCGAAGAGGACATCGGCCGGGATCAGCTCGCCACGTGGAAGGGCATCGCGACTGCCATCAAGGAAGGTGGCACCACGATCGAGCGTGGTGCCGCGCCGCAGGCTCGAACACCGGCTGCCGCTCTCGTGCGCGCCGCCGGTCGTGCCAGCTCGGCGTAGTTTCCGGACACGACGGGGTTGGTGCTGGCGAGGGCACACCGGCATGGTTGGCGATCCCGGGCCCCCGGCGTGCCAGCGCGTCATGTGGGTGCGCAACCGGTCAGGTTCCCCTGTTTGCAACGAAGGCCCGCAACCGACCTGAGGAAGCGGTCGCGAAAATTCCCGACTTCGGTGACGTGATTCGTGGTCGGCGGAAGGAGTCTTGCCTTCACGATGTACAGCCCCCGAACTGCCTTGCCGAGAATCGGCTATCAAGGAGGCATCGTCGGCTCTGGTTCTTGTTGTGTACAGGCCCCTGCGGCAGATGCTCCAAGTAGGAGTGTTGGCGATCTTGAACGAATATGACCATGTCGCCATCGACGAGTGATCTCGAGCTATGGAGGCGCGCCGCAACTGGGGATCCTGCGTCGGTGGATGCGGTGATGCAGCTGGCAGACGAGATCGTGCGAGCACGGTGTCGCAGCTTCTCGATCGACGACGTCGAGGAGCTTGCAAGTCGACTCAAGGAGGTCGTGATGAAGCGGCTGCACAACAAGGAAGTCGACGTCGTGCGCACGAGCCTGCGTGGCTGGCTGGGCTCCTGGCTCTGTGCCGTTCGCAAGGATCTGCTCCACGATCGGCGCAAGCATCGACTGGTGGTGCTCGACGAGCATGTCGCTGGTCCTGGGCCAGCTCCGATTCACGGAGCGGAGGTCGGCGAGATGCGATTGGCCTTGGACGAGTGCCTCGGCAAGTTGCCGGAAAAGCACCGTGCAGCAGTTCTTGCAAGGCATGGTCAGATGCTGTCGATTGCGGCGTCGGCTACCAGCCTGGGCGATTGCAATCCGACGACCCAGCGTGTCTGGACCCTTCGCGGTCTGAACTCACTCCGCGATTGCATGAAGAGTCGAGGGTACGCAGTTGCCTGATTCTCAACTTGAACCCGCGGATGAAGCACTGATCGTCGCCTATGTCGACGATGATCTCTCGCCCGAGGAGCTGGCACAGTTCGAGGCCAGGCTGGCTACGGAGCCCGCACTCGAGGCAGCTCTGCACAAGTTTCTGGATGCCGACGAGTTCGGCTGGCAGCTCGGGCAGCGTGGTCTGCTGCGTCCCGCCGGGCAGCCGCCGCGTCGGTGGCAGATCGGTCCCTGGCTTGCGCTGGCTGCGGCTGCGGTGGTGGCTGCTGCCTTGCTGTGGCGGCCGGATCCCCAGCCGCTCGCGGTCATCCAGGTGGCCCACCTCGAGCGGGGCACGACTCGCGGCGACTCCGACCCCAGCCTCAAGTTCGGTGTGCGCGTTCGGGTCAGTCGATCGTGTCACGTGCTCGTGCTGACGGTGTGCTCGCTCGATGTTGAGGTTCGGTATCCGCCAGAGCCCGATCCCTTCGGCGGCGACAGGTCGGACTGGCCGAAATCCCCGTTTTCCGCGGGGCAAGACGTGCTGCTGCCGCCGGGCGAGCGAGAGTCGCTGCTGGTCATCTCCGATCGAGGGCTGGTCGTCATCTGCGCCAAGGTTGACGGGGCATTCGATCCAGCTGCGATCAAGCAGTTGCGCAACGACCTCAGAGGCGTCAGCGCCGGGCTGAGTGAGAGCCTGCGGTTGCCGGCTGGGCATCCCGACCGGGTGGCGCATGTCGGACGTGTCGAGGCAGTAGCTCGGCGTGGGCGGCCGGGTTGGCAGGTGTCGAGTGAGGAGATCGTCCCGCAGTAGGTGTCGTCCCTTTGTGGCGGGGCCGGGCTTCACATGTCCTGTACCGATGATCGTGGTCGTAGATGCAGCATACGCGTCGCGCGAGGGTCGCGAGCTGTCTCCCACAAGTGTGCGGTCGCAGTGCGCCCGCGAGGGTAGTCCGTCATGAAGAACAGTGAATCGCCATCGTGGCTGCGAGTTTCGGCAGCGTGGGTTGTCATGCCCCTTGTCTGGGTCGCCACCTTGGCGGCGCTGGCTCCTGCAGCGCCGGCACAGGAAGTGCCCCGACCAGCGGTCGCGCAGATCGAGGAGCTTGTCGCGAAAGCGGAGGCGTCGCTGAAAGCTGGCGACCAGGCGGGGGCGCGCGCGGCCTGTAAGGAGGCGCTCGCGTTGGCGGACCTGGACAAGGCGACTCCGGAGTGGCAGGCGGCTGCGGATGGGGTGCTGTTGCGGTTAGCGTGGGTGGCGTATCAAGCCGGTGACCTTCATGTTGCGCACGCCGCATTGCAAGCGGTTCACCGGCACCGGCAGGCGACGCTGCCGGATGACCACCCCGACCTGCAGGCTGCGCGCAACAACCTGGCCTCAACCAAGTTTGCGCTGGGCGACCTGCGAGGCGCGCTGGCGCTGGAGGAGCAGGTGCTGGCGGTGTGCTCGGCGACGCTGCCGGACACCCATCCCGACCTGCAGACGGCGCGCGGCAACCTGGCCTTGACCAAGCGTGCGCTGGGCGACCTGCTAGGCGCGTTGGCGCTGCAGGAGCAGGTGCTGGCGGTGTGCTCGGCGACGTTGCCGGACACCCACCCTGACCTGCAGAGTGCGCGCCTCAGCCTGGCCAACACGAAGCGTTCGCTGGGCGACCTGCCGGGCGCGCTGGCGCTGGAGGAGCAGGTGCTGGCGGTGCGCTCGGCGACGCTGCCAGACACCCACCCCGACCTGCAGACGGCGCGCGGCAACCTGGCCGCGACCAAGTTCAAGCTGGGCGACCTGCGAGGCGCGCTGGCGCTGCAGGAGCAGGTGCTTGCGGTGTGCTCGGCGACGCTGCCGGATACCCACCCCGACTTGCAGGCAGCGCGCGGCAACCTGGCCGTGACCAAGTCTGCGCTGGGCGACCTGCGGGGCGCGCTGGTGCTGAGGGAGCAGGTGCTGGCGGTGTGCTCGGCGACGCTGCCGGACACCCACCCCGACCTGCAGGCGGCGCGCCGCAGTCTGGCCAACACGAAGTTCGCGCTCGGCGACCTGCGGGGCGCGCTGGCGCTGGAGGAGCAGGTGCTGGCGGTGTGCTCGGCGACGCTGCCGGACACCCACCCCGACCTGCAGACGGCGCGCGGCAACCTAGCCGAGACCAAGTATGCGCTGGGCGACCTGCGAGGCGCGCTGGCGCTGTAGGAGCAGGTGCTGGCGGTGTGCTCGGCGACGCTGCCGGACACCCACCCTGACCTGCAGGCGGCGCGCCACAACTTGGCCAACACCAAGTTTGATCTAGGCGACCTGCCGGGCGCGCTGGCGCTTAGGGAGCGGGTGCTGGCGGTGCGCTCGGCGACGCTGCCGGACACCCACCCCGACCTGCAGGCGGCGCGCGGCAGCCTGGCCAACACGAAGTTTGCGCTGGGCGACCTGCCGGGCGCGCTGGCGCTGCTGGAGCAGGTGCTGGGGGTGTGCTCGACGATGCTGCCGGACACCCACCCTGACATGCAGATTGTGCGCCTCAGCCTGGCCAACGCGAAGCGTTCGCTGGGCGACCTGCAGGGCGCGCTGGCGCTGGAGGAGCAGGTGCTGGCGTTGTGCTCGGCGACGCTGCCGGACACCCACCCCGACCTGCAGACGGCGCGTGGCAACCTGGCCGCGACCAAGTTTGCGCTGGGCGACCTGCGAGGCGCGCTGGCGCTGCAGGAGCAGGCGCTGGCGCTGCGCTCGGCGACGCTGCCGGACACCCACCCCGACCTGCAGGGGGCGCGCCACAACCTAGCTTTGACCAAGTTTGCGCTGGGCGACCTGCGAGGCGCGCTGGCGCTGCAGGAGCAGGTGCTGGCGTTGCGCTCGGCGACGCTGCCGGACACCCACCCCGACCTGCAGGCGTCGCGCAGCAACCTAGCCTTGACCAACTATGCGCTGGGCGACTTGGCTGCTGCTGCGCAGCTGCACCGCGAAGGGGTGTCCGGTGCAGTGGGCCGATTGTCGGCCCAAATAGCCTCGCTTCGAGACATCGTGGAGGTCGCAAAAGCGGCCGCAGGGCCACTCTCACACATCGCCAGCCTGCTCGACCTTGGACCCGCGCTTTCCGCGGAGGTCGCCGCGGCCCTCCGCATCGACGGTCTCTACTTGCTCGAAGCGACGCGCAGTGCCCCTGTTCACCTCTCGCGCCTGCGGCAACGCATCCGTACTCAACACCCCGAGGCCTCTGCCCGTCTTCTGCCGCAGCTCGGGTTGGCGAACCGTCGTCTGGAGGAGGCTGTTGGTCTGCTCAAAGACGGCCGTCTCGACCCCGATGGCAAGCGGGTCTCGCGCGAAGATGCGATCCTCGAGGCGATCAACTCCAAGGAGCGGCTCGAGCGCGAATGGCTGGCGCTGATCCCACCGGACGCGCGCACCAGTCCCGACGCGGCGACTCTGGCCAAGGCCTTGGCGCCTGGCGAAGTGGCGATCTCGTTCTGCACCTACACGCGCTGGACGAACGACCGTGACAAGCCGTGGGTCAGTACATCGCAATCCCGCTACGGGGCCTTCGTGCTCACGTCGTCCGGCGAAGTCTCCTGGCACTCGCTTGCACCCTCGGCCGAAGTAGACGCCCTCGTCGCGGACATCCGCCAACTGATCACCGCTTCCCGGCCGGCGTCGGTCATTGCCTCACGCCTCAGCGATCTGCGCAAGCTCCTCCTCGATCCGGTCCTTGCCGCCATTCCTTCGGGCACCAGGTCGCTGGTCCTCTCGCTTACCGACGGGATGCACCTTCTGCCGCTGGACGACATCCCCCTCGCGCCCGGCAAGCTGCTCGGCGACGCCTTCTCGGTGCGGTCGGTCTGGTCGCTGCGCGCTCTACTCGAAGCACCGGGCGCTCCCTCTGCGGAGCCGGCGGCCCTGGTGGTCGGTTGCCCCGACTACGACGCGAAGTCGGCGGGACTATCGCCCAAGCCGGCCGAGGCGGTCGCCCCGGTCGCCCGAGCCGACGCCCGCGCGGTCGATGCGACGAAGGAGAAGGACCATCGTTCCGTACTCAATGTGTTCACCCCGCTAATCCACACCAAGCGCGAAGC
>JALORC010000155.1 GCA_025459175.1 Planctomycetota bacterium
CAGCCGGTCGCCGGTGTTGCCGAGCACCGGCACCGTGATCTCCTCGCCTTGCAGCGCCTGTTCGGCGAACCAGCGACGGAAGCGGCCGCGGAAGGCGGTGAAGAACGCCGCCAGCTCCGGCTCGCTGGTGATGCGCTGCACGCCGACGGTGCTGCCCGACGCATCCACCTTGACGAAGGCCGGCGTGCCGACGCTGGCCTGCATCGCGGCGAACTCGGACCCGGCATCGGCCCGGGCCAGCGGCGTGCTCGGTTCGTAGGCCTTGGCCAACGGGATGCCGCAGCTCTGCAGCACCTGGCGGGTGCGCAGCTTGTCCATCGCCACCGCCGAGGCGGCACAGCCGGAGCCGACGCACGGCAGATCGTAGAGTTCGCACAGGCCCTGCACGGTGCCGTCCTCACCGAACGGACCGTGCAACACCGGCAGCACGACCTTCACCTTGGCGTGATCGAGCAGCCAATCGAGCGCCGCGCCGGGGCGACGGGCGACCGGGAACAGGCGGCGATCCTGCGGCTGCAGCGGCTGGCCGGCTGGCACGGGCGCCTGGCTCGGCCACCAGCCACCTTGTCGGTCGAGGTAGACCGGCCACACGCGATACCGGCGGCGATCGAGGTGCTGCAGCACCTGCGCCGTCGACGCCAACGAGACATCATGTTCCGGCGAGCGTCCGCCGGCGAGAACCGCAACATCCATCGCATCACCCTCCGCGGTGAGGCGCGCCAGCATAGGCAGGCACCGCGGCGCAGCGAAGCGCGCACTGCGACAGGCCGACTGTCGCCGTCAGCTGGCCCGGCGGTCAGCCAGCCGACCACAGCGAGCAGGTCGCCGCCGCGGCCCCCCACAGGATCGCGTCCGAGCCGCCGAGGGTCGGCACGAACTGCAGGTCGCGGTGGATCGGCCGGCTGGTCGCGGTCGGCACGTGCGCGACGATGCGTTCCTGCAGCAAAGGCCAGCCGGACAACACGCCGCCGCCGAGCACGACAGCGCCGGGGTTCAGCAGCGTGCAGGCGTTGGCGACCAGCGCGCAGGCGGCCGCTTCGGCTTCGGCCAGGATCGCCTGCGCCGCCGCCTGACCAGGACCGGGTGTCGCCGCGGCGCGCACCACCGCGCCGACGGTCCAGCCGGTCGCCGACGGCGCCGATGCCGCGGTGGCCGGGGGCGGGCCGATCTCGGCCAGCGCCCGTTCGGTGATCGCGCGCCCGCCGCAGTAGGCCTCGAAGTGGCCGAGGCCCCCGCACGGACAGCGGCGGCCACCGGGCCGGAACGTGGTATGCCCGATCTCGCCGGCGGCGTTGGTCGCCCCCGCGAACGGCTTGCCGTCGACGATCAGGCCGATGCCGATGCCGGTGCCGAAGAACAGGCACAGCAGCGGATCGCGACCGGCCGCGTGCCCGCGCAGGAACTCGCCCCACGCCGAGGCGCGGCCGTCGTTGAGCAGCGTCGTGCGCAGCCCGAACCGCGCTTCGACGTGCTGCGCCAGCGGGAAGCCGTCGAGCGGCAGGTTGGGCGCGACCTCGATCGAGCGGCCGTCGCGCGGGATCACGCCCGCAGTGCCGAATCCGGCTGCAGTCGGGCGTTCGAGCCCGGCCGGCACAGCGGACAGGATCGTCTCGATGGCGCGTTCGAGCGCCGCCAGGAACGGTCCTCGCTCGCGCACCGTTGGCACGTGTTGCACGCCGTGCACGCCGAAGTCGGCGCTGATCAGCGCGAATCGGCACTTGGTGCCGCCGAGGTCGCCAGCGAGAACAGTGCGCATCAATCCTCCGAGAGAACTTCCATCCGCTCGTCGAGCAACTTCGGCATCTCGGCAACGCCTGCTTCAGTGCCTGCTTCCGTGCCTGCTTCGGCTCGCCTCTGGCGACCCGAGTCAGATCCGGCCCAGCAGCAGGCTCGTGTTGTGGCCGCCGAAGCCGAGCGAGTTGCTCAGGCAGTGGTCGACGCGCAGATCGCGCGCGACGTTCGGCACGTAGTCCAGATCGCAATCGGGATCCGGCGTCGTGTAGTTGATCGTCGGGTGCACCTGGCCGTGGCGGATCGACATCGCGCAGGCCGCGAGCTCGATCGCACCCGACGCGCCGAGCAGATGGCCGACCATCGACTTGGTCGACGACACCGACAGCCGCTTGCTGTGGTCGCCGAACACCCGCTTGATCGCCGCGGTCTCGATCTTGTCGTTGAGGAAGGTGCTGGTGCCGTGCGCGTTGATGTACTGCACCTGGTCCGGGTTCACGCCGCCGTCGTGCAGCGCCTGCCGCATCGCGCGGCTCGGGCCGTCGGCGTCCTCGTTGGGCGCGGTGATGTGGAACGCGTCGTCGGTCGAGCCATAGCCCTTGACCTCGCACAGGATGTTGGCCCCGCGGCGCCTGGCGTGCTCGTATTCCTCGAGCACCAGCGCCGCCGCGCCCTCGCCCATCACGAAGCCATCGCGGTCCTTGTCGAACGGGCGCGAGGCCCGCTTGGGGTCGTCGTTGCGAGTCGACACCGCCTTCAGCGCACAGAATCCGCCGAGGCCGAGCTCGGTGGTCGCCGCCTCGGAACCGCCGGTCAGCATCACGTCGGCTTCGCCCCACTGGATCGTGCGCAGCGCGAGGCCGATCGCGTGGCTCGAACTGGCGCACGCCGACGAGGTCACGTAGCAGGTGCCCATCAGCCCGAAGCGGATCGCGGCTTGGCCCGCCATCGCGTTGGCCATGATCTTCGGGATGAAGAACGGGCTGATGCGGTCGGCGCCGCGCTCGATCTGCAGCTTCTTGCTGGCCTCGATCTCGTCGATGCCGCCGATGCCGGTGCCGGTGATGCAGCCCGCGCGATCGCGCGCCATCTTGCCCATGTCGATCCCGGCCGCCTTCATCGCCTCGTCGGCGGCGACCAGGTAGAACATGGTGAACTTCTCGAGCTTCTTCGACTCCTTGACGGGGAAGAACTTCTCGGTTTGCCAGGCCCACACATCGCAAGCGAACTTGCAGGTGTGCTTGCTGGTGTCGAACCGGGTGATCGGCCCGGCGCCCGAGGCGCCGCGCAGCATCTGGTCCCAGTTGGTGGCCATGTCGAGGCCGAGCGACGAAACCGCTCCGACACCGGTGATGACGACGCGACGTCTGGTCATGGTGCTACTGCAGCTAGAGGGTGGCAGCTAGGGCCGGGTCGGCTTGCCAGGGTGGCGGTCTCCTACCGCCGGCCATCGGGCCAGAGCCCGGTGGCGCCAAGTCGATGCCCCACCGGGCCAGGACGACGACTCGTCGCACCGGATCGCTGGCAGGGGCTACCCGGAGTACGGTTCAGCTCAGCTTGCCGCTGATGTACTTCACCGCGTCGCCGACGGTCTGGATCTTCTCGGCGTCCTCGTCCGGGATGTTGATCTCGAACTCGTCCTCGAACTCCATCACCAGTGTCCCGGGTGGTACCGAGCTGCTCGCAGACGATGTTGTGGACGCGCTCTTCGATGTTGTCAGCCTTCGACACGTTCTTGCCTCGTACGGACTATGGGAGATTCGGTGCTGTGCCGGGACGTCCCGGCACTGGGGGATTCAGAAGGAGGTCGGTTCGGAGCGAACGGAAACCGGTAGCGTAGCTACATGGTCATGCCGCCGTCCACCACGAGTGTTTGCCCGGTGATGTAGGAACCCGCGTCGCTGCACAGGAAGCTCACCGCCTGGGCGATGTCCTCCGGCGTGCCGAACCGGGCCAGCGGGATCTGCTTGAGCATCGCGTCCTTGACCTCGGCAGTCAGCACCGCGGTCATGTCGGTGTCGATGAAGCCGGGCGCGATGGTGTTGACGGTGATGCCGCGGCCGCCGAACTCCTGGGCCAGCGACTTCGACAAGCCGATCAGTCCGGCCTTGCTGGCCGCGTAGTTGGCCTGGCCGGCATTGCCGGTCAGCCCCACCACCGAGCCGATGTTGACGATGCGGCCGCCGCGCGCCTTGGCCATCGCTCGCGCGAACGCCTTGCAGACCAGGAACGAACCGCGCAGGTTGGTGGCGAGCACGGCGTCGAAGTCGTCGGCGTCCATGCGCAGGAACAACCCGTCGCGCGTGATGCCGGCGTTGTTGACCAGGAAGTCGAGCTTGCCGGCGCGCTCGAGCACCGTCTTGGCAAGCGCCTCCACCGCGGGCGCCGATGCGACGTCGACGACCAGCGCGTGCGCGCTGCCGGCACCGAGTGCCGCCACCGCCGCCAGGGTGTCGGCGCAGCCGCCCTCCTTGGTCGACGTGCAGAACACGGTCGCACCGCCCTTGGCGAGTGCAACTGCGATGGCGCGGCCGATGCCGCGCGAAGCGCCAGTGACCAGTGCGGTCTTGCCGGAGAACTGCATGGATGCGGGAGACAAGAGGGCGGGAGATTACGGGATCGGGGCCAGGATCACCAAGGCAACGCTCACCAACGCAGCAGCAGATGGCCCCAGGCCATGCCGGCGCCGAAGGCGGGCATCACGACCAGCTTGCCCTTCTGCAGCCGGCCGGCCTCGAACGCCTCACGCAGTGCGATCGGCACCGACGCCGCCGAGGTGTTGCCATAGCGGTCGATGTTGCTGAACACCATGTCCATCGGCAGCCCGATCTGCTCCATCGCCGACTCGATGATGCGCTGGTTGACCTGGTGCGGGACGATGACCCCGACCTGATCGCGTCCGTACTTCTCGAGCACGTTGTTGACGAGCTCGGCGAACACCCGGACCGCGAAGCGGAACACCTTGGTGCCGCCCATCTTCATGAAGTGCTGCCGCTGTTCGACAGTGCTGTTGCTGGCCGGGTGCCGACTGCCACCGGCGGGTTGGGCGAGCACCCCTTCGGCGCCCCCTTCCATGCTGATCGAACCGCCGAGGAACTCGCCGCGGCCGGCGCGTTCGAGCGAGGTGTAGACCGCGGCGCCGGCACCGTCGCCGAACAGCACGCAGGTGTTGCGGTCGCTGTAGTCGAGGATGCGGCTCAGGATCTCGGCGCCGACCACCAGGATGTTGCGATACTGCCCGGACTGGATCATGCCGGCGGCGACCTGCGACGCGAACACGAACCCGCTGCAGGCGGCCGCGAGGTCGAAGCCCCCGGCCTGCTTGGCGCCGAGGTCGAAACCGAGACGGCAGGCGGTGGCGGGAAACGGCTGGTCGCCGGTGACCGTCGCGCAGATCACCAGGTCGAGTTCGGACGCATCCATCTTCGCGTCCGCGAGCGCCTGGCGAGCGGCCTCGAGCGCGAGCGAACTGGTGACCTGATCCGTGGCGGCGATGCGGCGTTCGCGGATCCCGGTGCGCTGCACGATCCACTCGTCGCTGGTGTCGACGACCTTCTCCAGGTCCTGGTTGGTGAGCCGCCGCTCGGGCACGTAGCGACCGAGACCGGCGATACCAACGGGAGTGAGGCCAACCATCGTGAGCGCTCCTGAGAGTGGATGCGGTTTGCTGACCGACCGCCGCGCCGAGGCGCCAGCGGCCGACCGGACCAGGGGATCAGCCGTTGGGCTCCGCGCCGGGAACCACCAACGCCTTCGCCGCCTGCACGATGTGGCGGTTGACCTCGGCAGCCATCGCCTTCATCGCGAAGCGGATCGCGTTGGCGAACGCCGGTGCGCGCGAACGACCGTGGCAGATCGTCACCACACCCTGCACGCCGAGCAACAGGGCACCGCCATACTCGGCGAAATCGACCCGCGGCATGATGCCGGCCTGCACCTGCTTCATCTTCGCCGGCTCGACGCCGGCCTTCTGCATCAGGCCGAACATCACCCGCAGCAGGTACTCGGCGACGCCCTCGCTGACCTTCAGCAGCACGTTGCCGGTGAAGCCGTCGGTGACGACCACGTGGCAGTCGCCGGAGAACACCTCGAGCCCTTCGACGTTGCCGTGGAACGCGATCGGCAGCTGCTTCATCATGCCGCGCGCTTCGCGCACCAGCGGGTTGCCCTTCAGCTCCTCGCTGCCGATGTTGAGGATGCCGACCTTGGGCTCGGCGATGCCGAACGTGCCGCCGTAGTAGGCCGAACCCATCAGCGCGTACTGCGCGAGGTGATAGGCCTTGGGCTGCGGGTTGGCGCCGACGTCGACGACCAGGAACGGGTGCTTCTCGCCCTCGATGATCGCGCCGATCGCCGGCCGCTTGATGCCCTCGAGGCAGCCCAGGCCAAGCGTCGCGGCGGCTACCACGGTGCCGGTCGAGCCGGCGCTGACGAACGCGCCGGCGCGACCTTCCTTCACCTGCTGCAGGCCGAGCGCGATGCTGTTGCGCGGCTTCTTGCGCATCGCATCGGTCGGCGAATCCTGGTCCGTCAGCACGTCCGGTGCATCGACCAGGGTCAGGCCGTCGAATGGCACACCCTGCTCGCGCAAGGCGCTGCGCAGCGCCTCGATCGGGCCGGTCAGGATCAGCTGGTCGGCGCGCACGTAGCCCCGCTGCATCGCCAGCGCGACGCCGGCAACACATTCCTTGGGCGCGTGATCGCCACCGAACGCATCGAGCACTACCTTGGTCATGGCACTACTCCGCAGCCAGGGAACCGTGAGGAACCGCACCGCGAACCACTGCAACCGGGCCGCGCGATGCGGCGCCGCCTGCGGTCGACGGGGGCGTCACGGCGACCTTGACGACTACCCGCGGCACCGCGCAGCGCGCGATCAGCCGTTCTCGGCGACGACGATCTGCCGTCCCCGGTAGTGGCCACACGCCTTGCAGATCGTGTGCGGACGGATCATCGCGCCGCAGTGGGTGCAGCGGACGAGTTGGGCGCGGGTGAGGGCCAAGTGCGCGCGGCGGTGGCCCTTGCTGGCGCGACTCAGTTTTCGCTTCGGATTTGCCATGTTCGGATGCGTTGCCGGGCCGCGCGACGTCCCGGGGTCGAGCCCGGGGCCCACGGCCGATTCGGAGGGCGAGGTAGATTACGTTTGGTGCGGGGGAAGTCAACGACGCAACTGGTTGCATGCGCCGGCTGCAGCAAGAACTGTCGTCGCGGCCGGGCCGAGCCAGCGCTTCACGCGCGCAGGCCCGCCGCGCGCAACGCGGTTTCGGCGGCGGCCACGGCTTCGGCCAGGCGCTCGGCAGAGCGGCCCTTGCCCTGCGCGGAGTCCGGCCGACCGCCGCCGCCGCCGCCGAGCAGGCCGGCCAGGTTCTTGACCAGATCCCCGGCCTTGATGCGGCCGGTCAACGCCGGACTCACCGCGACGATGATGTGGACCTCGCCATCGATGATGCTGAACACGATGCCAACCAGCGGCTCGTGCGCCTTCTGGGCCCGCCGCAGCAGTTCCTGGGCGTCCTTGGACTGCAGGCCGGGGCGCTGGTAGATGACGCTGTGCACGCCGTCCTTGCTGCTCACGAGCGGACGCAGCTTGCCGAGCTCGACGTCGAGATCCGGCGCCAGCGCCTTCTCGAGTTCGCGCCGCACCTTCTTCAGCTCGTCGCCCAGTTCGCTGACGCGATCGACGACCTTCGCGGCCGGCACCTTGAGCGCCGTCGACAGTGCGGCCAACTGCTGCCGCTCCTGGCGCGCCAGTTCGAGCGCCCCGAGCCCGGTCACCGCTTCGAGCCGGCGGGTGCCGGCGGCCACCGCGGTCTCGCTGGTGATCCGGAACGAGCCGATGTTGCCGGTGTTGCGCACGTGGGTGCCACCGCACAGCTCCTTGCTGAACTCGCCGAGCTGCAGCGTGCGGACCTGTTCGCCGTATTTCTCGCCGAACAGCGCCATGAAGCCGGCGGCGCGGGCGTCATCGAGCTTGCGCACCACGGCCAGCGCCTCGGTCGCGCGCAGGATCTCGCCGTTGACGAGGTCCTCGACCCGCTGCAGCTGCTCGACGGTCGGCTTCTCCGGCTGCGTGTAGTCGAAGCGCAGTCGCTCCGGCGCCACTTCCGAACCGGCCTGGCTGACGTGATCGCCGAGCACGCGCTTGAGCGCCGCGTGCAGCAGGTGGGTCGCGGTGTGATTGCGTTCGGTCGCCGCGCGCGCCGCCTCGTCGACCTGCAGCACCGCCGGCTGGCCGGCCTCGAGCTGGCCGTGCTGCACGAGTGCATGGTGCAGATGGAAGCCGTCGAGCGCGGTGGTGTTGGTGACCTCGGCGCTGCCGGTCGCCGTGGTGATGGTGCCGCGGTCGCCGACCTGGCCACCACCTTGCGCGTAGAACGGCGTCGTTGCGGCGACCAGCACGACCTTCTGGCCGGCCTGCGCGCGCGGCAGCAGCACGTCGCCGTCGCCGACGATCGCCTGCAGCTTGGTCTCGGCGCGGCGGTCGTGGTAGCCGGTGAACGGCCCCGGCTGCAGCCGCTGGTCGCGCAACTTGACGGCGACGCTGGCGGTGAACACTGCGTCGGCGGTCGCCATGCTGGCGCGCGCGCGCTGGCGCTGCGCTTCCATCGCGGTCTCGAAGCCGGCTTCGTCGAGCCGATGGCCGCGCTCCTCCATCACCTTCTGCGTGATGTCGATCGGGAAGCCGTAGGTGTCGTGCAGCTGGAACGCGAACTCGCCGCTGCCGGCGGTGTGCGCACCACCGGCCGGCTTCGTAGCTGTCGCCAGGAACTCGTCGAGCCGCGCCATGCCCTGGCGGTAGACGACCAGGAAGTTCTCTTCCTCGCCCTTGATCACCGCGCGGCACTGGCCGGCGTTGTCGCGCAGCTCGGGATACGCGTCCCCCATCAGCTTGCCGACGACGTCGACCAGCTCGAACAGGAACGGCTGCTGCAGGCCGAGCTCGTAGCCGTCGCGCGCGGCGCGGCGCAGGATCTTGCGCACCACGTAACCGCGGCCCTCGTTGCTCGGCAGCGCGCCGTCGGCGATGCAGAACGTCACCGCGCGGGCATGGTCGGCGATGCGCCGCATGCGGATGTCGCGCTTGCTGTCCTTGCCGTACGGCACGCCGGTGCGATGGCCGAGGTGCTCGAGGTAGGGTCGGAACAGTTCGGTCTCGAAGTTGTTCTTCGCGCCCTGCAGCACCGCGGCGATGCGCTCGAGGCCGAGGCCGACGTCGATGTTCTGCTGCGGCAGCGGCTTCAGCGTGCCATCGGCCTGCCGGTCGAACTGCGTGAACACGCAGTTGCCGACCTCGGTGAAGCGGTCGTCGGGCAGCGACTGCAGCCCCTTCTTGTCCGGGTACGGCTGGCCGGGCTTGCTGTCGAAGTAGATCTCGCTGCACGGGCCGCACGGGCCGTTCGGGCCCTTGCTCGGCGCTTCGGCCGGCCAGAAGTTCTCCTTCTCACCGAAGCGGAACACCTTGTCCGGGTGCAGGCCGACCTGCTTGGTCCAGATGGCGAACGCCTCGTCGTCGTCCTGGTAGATGGTCACCACCATCTGCTCGGCCGGTATACCGCAGACGTCCTTGAAGAACGCCCAGATCCACGGGATGCACTCCTTCTTGAAGTAGTCGCCGAACGAGAAGTTGCCGAGCATCTCGAAGAACGTGTGATGCCGCGCCGTGAACCCGACGTTGTCGAGGTCCGGCACGCGCAGGCACTTCTGCGACGTGGTGATGCGCTTGTACGGCAACGTTCCTTTGCCGAGGAACATGTCCTTGAACTGGTTCATGCCAGCACCCGTGAACAGCAGCGTCGGGTCGTTGGCCGGCACGAGCGAGTCGGAGGCCATCACCTGGTGGCCGTTCTGCTCGAAGAACTTCAGATAGCGGGAACGGATTTCGGCGGCGCTGAGCGGCTTCATGAGATCGGCGATTGGGGGCGGAGGTTGTAGCCAGCCGCCCCAACTGCGGGAAGCGCCGCGGCGACGCCGTCGGCAGGAAACCGGCGCGAGGAACCGCCGGGCGCTAGCGCGCGCGCCGGTCAGGAACCGGCGGACTGCTGCCGGTTCGGCGCGGCCGGCCGCGCCGGCACCGCGCCCTTCGGCGCGTCGCCCGACTTGCTGGCATCCGCCGACTTGCTGCTGTCGCCAGCCTTGGCCTCCGCCAGCTTGCTGCCGTCGCGGGCCGCCGCCTCGGCGCGCGCCGCTTCCGAGCGCACCGGCGCATCCGGCACCATCGCCGCGCCGGCGCTGACGCCGCCGGTGAACACCGCCGCCTGGCGCTTCAGCAGGAAGCTCATCAGGCCCTCTTCGACGTCCTTGGCGAGTTGCGGATTCTCCTTCAGGAAGTCGCGCGCCTTCTCGCGGCCCTGGCCGAGGCGGGTCTCGCCGTAGCTGATCCAGGTGCCCGAGCGCTTCAGGAAGTTGCTCTCGACGCCGAGGTCGAGCACTTCGCCGAGGCGGTTGATGCCTTCCGCGAACAGGATGTCGAACTCGCACTTCTTGAACGGCGGCGCGACCTTGTTCTTGACCACGGTCGCCTTGGTGCGCGCACCGATCGGCTCCTCGCCGTCCTTGATCTGGCCGATGCGCCGGATGTCGATGCGGACCGAGCTGTAGAACTTCAGCGCGCGGCCGCCGGTGGTCGTCTCCGGGCTGCCGAACATCACGCCGATCTTCTCGCGGATCTGGTTGATGAAGACCAACGTGGTCCTGGTCTTGGCGGTCAGCGCGGTCAGCTTGCGCAGCGCCTGGCTCATCAGCCGCGCCTGCAGACCGACGAAGCTGTCGCCCATCTCACCCTCGATCTCGGCCTTCGGCACCAGCGCCGCGACCGAGTCGATGACGATCACGTCGATCGCGCCCGACTTGGCCAGCGTCTCGCAGATGTCGAGCGCCTGCTCGCCGTTGTCCGGCTGCGAGATCAGCAGCCCGTCGAGGTCGACGCCGAGCCGCCGCGCGTATTGCGGGTCGAGCGCGTGCTCGGCATCGATGAACGCGCACACGCCGCCCTGCTTCTGCGCGTTGGCGATCACGTGCAGCGTCAGCGTCGTCTTGCCGGACGACTCCGGGCCGAAGACCTCGATCACGCGACCGCGCGGGAAGCCCTTGCCACCGACCGCGAGGTCGAGGCCGAGCGAGCCGGTCGAAATGCCTTCGATTGGCACCTCCTGCCGATCGCCCATGCGCATGATCGAGCCTTCGCCATGGGACTTCTGGATCGCGGCGAGGGCATCGAGAAGTGCCTCGCTCAACGGTGCTTTGGTTGGTTCGCCAGCCTTGGGTTTCATCGCGGTGCCCTCCCGGGTCTTCGTGTTCGTGATCAAGTTGCGGACTCTAGCGCCGACCCGAACAAAAGCCAAACACTTTGTTCGCCGACGCCATGATGCTCAGTGGCACGCACGGCCGCCGCGGTGGCACTTTTTCCGGTTCCGGCGCCGATCGCACGCCGGACTGGCCGACCGCCGCCGCCGCGCCATAGTGTGCCGATGACCCCGGTCGCAGCGCCAGCATCGCGCGCCCCCCGCCGTTTTCCAGTCCTCGCCAGCGGCGCATTGTCGGTGCTGAGCCTGGCCGCCGGCTGCAGCAAGCCGGCTCCGAGCCGCCCGAGCCTGCCCGGGGGCATCGCCGCGGCGCCGCTGCGAGCGGCCAAGGGCGGCGAGACCCCGCGCTTCCGCCGCGTGCCGGCCACCGAGAGCGGCCTCGACTTCACCAACCTGCTGCGGCGCGAGAACAGCTACACCTACCTGACCAACGGGGCTGGCCTCGCGGTCGGCGACTACGACGGCGACGGGCTGGTCGACGCCTACCTGGTGTCGCAGGACGGCCCGAACCAGCTGTTCCGGCAAACCGCGCCGCTGCGCTTCGAGAACGTCACCGCCACAGCCGGTCAGGTCGACGGCGGCGATGCGTGGGGCACCGGCGCGACCTTCGCCGATGTCGACGGCGACGGCGATCTCGACCTCTACGTCTGCAACCTGGAAGCGAAGAACCTGCTCTACCAGAACCAGGGCGACGGCACCTTCCGCGAGAACGCGGCCGCGTTCGGGCTCGATCTGGTCGCCGCGTCGACGATGGCGGCGTTCGCCGACTACGACCGCGACGGCTCGCTCGACTGCTACCTGTTGACCAACCGCACGCTGCACGCCGGTTGGGCGGCGACGCCCGAGGTACTGCACGGCCTGCGGCCCGGCGCCGACACGACGCGGGCGCCGGCGGCCATGGTGCCGACGCTGGCCCAGCTGCAGCGGCTCGACGCAGCAGCACGCGCCGGCAAGCTCGGCAGCGACGCCGATCTGCCGCCGGAGCTGCGCGAGCAGTTCCTGGTGTTCCGCGGCCAGCGCTTCATGACCGGCGAACCCGACCGGCTGCTGCGTTCGGTCGGCGGCCGCTTCGTCGATGTGTCGCACAGCAGCGGCATCCACGGCACCGGCATGGGCCTGTCGGCGACCTGGTGGGACTACGACGCCGACGGTTATCCGGATCTGTACGTCGCCAACGACCTCGAGTCGCCCGACGTGCTCTACCACAACGAACGCAACGGCACCTTCCGCGCCGTGACCAAGGACGTGCTGCCGCACACCGCCTACTACGGCATGGGCAGCGACGCCGGCGACATCGACGGCGACGGCTGGCTCGACTTCCTGGTCGCCGACATGAGCATGACGACGCACCAGAAGGCGAAGGTGCTGATGGGCGACATGAACGAGGAGCGCGCCGTGCTGATGCACGCCGAGCCGCCGCAGTGCATGCGCAACGCCCTGTTCCGCAACACCGGCCGCGGCCGCTTCGAGGAGATCGGCCACCTGGCCGGCCTCGCCAGCACCGACTGGACCTGGAGCGTGTTGTTCGGCGACCTCGACCAGGACGGCCGCCTCGACGTGTTCGCGACCAACGGCATCGCCCGCTTCGACACCGATCCGGACCTCGACCTGCGCGTCAAGCAACTGTGGGCGGAAAAACGCCAGCAGGCCGCGATCGAGCTGATCCAGAACGTGCGCAAGGTCGCCGAGCGGAACCTCGCGCTGCGCAATGCCGGCGAGCTGCGGTTCACCAAGACCGGCGGCGACTGGGGGCTCGACCTCGAGGCGGTGTCGCACGGCGCCGCGCTGTGCGACTTCGACGGCGACGGCGACCTCGACGTGCTGGTCAACAACTGGAACGAGCCGGCGGCGCTGTACGAGAACCGCACCACCGACGGCGCGGCGATCGTCGTGCGGCTGCGCGGCCAGGCCAGCGAACGCTTCGGCATCGGCGCCCGCGTCGCCGCGAAGCTCGCCGATGGCAAGGTCCTGGTGCGCGAGAACTGGCTGTCGCGCGGCTATCTGTCGGGCCAGGCGCCGGAGCTGCACTTCGGCCTCGGTGCGGCGAGCGCCGTCGCCGAGCTGCACGTGCAGTGGCCGTCCGGCCACGAGCAGCGTTTCCAGGCGCTCGCCGCCGGCCAGCGCTACACGATCACCGAACCGCCGGGCCCGGCACCACAGCGCGCGCGTCCCGCACCACCAGCGGGCTGGACCAGCCCCACCACGCCGCCGCCGTTCGCGCATCGCGAGAACGACTTCGACGAGTACGCGAGCCAGCCGCTGTTGCCCGCCGAGGTCTCACGTTCGGGCCCTGGCATGGCGCTCGGCGATGCCGACGGCGACGGCGCGCTCGATCTGTTCGTCGGCGGCGCCAGTGGCCAGAGCGGCGCGCTCCTTCTCGCCGCCGGCGACGGCTGGCGGCTGCAGCCGGGCCCTTGGCAGCAGGACGCGGCCGGCGAGGACCTCGGCGTGTTGTGGCTCGACCACGACGGCGACGGCGACCTCGACCTGTTCGTCGCCCGCGGCGGCGCCGAACGACCGGCCGGCGACCCGTTGCTGCGCCCGGTCTGCTACCGCAACGACGGCAAGCTCGCGTTCGCGCGCGACGACGCCGTACTGCCCGACCTGCGCACCTCGAGCGGTCAGCTCGTCGCCGCCGACTTCGATGGCGATGGCGACCTCGACCTGCTGTTGGCCGGGCGGCTGGTGCCCGGCGCCTATCCCGAAGCGCCGCCGAGCCGGCTGCTGCGCAACGACGGCGGCCGCTTCGTGGACGTCACCGCGGAACTCGCGCCCGCGCTGCTGCAGGCCGGCATGGTGACGAGCGCGCTGTTCACCGATGTCGACGCCGACGGCTTCGTCGATCTGCTGCTCGCCGCGCACTGGCAACCCGTTCGCCTGTTGCGCAACGAGCGCGGGCAGCGGTTCGTCGACGCCACCACAGCGGCCGGGCTCGCTGCCCACACCGGCTGGTGGAACAGCCTCTGCGCGTGGGACGTCGATGCCGATGGCGACCTCGACTACGTCGCTGGCAACCACGGCCGCAACAGCAAATACAAGGCCGATGCGCAGCATCCGGCGCAACTCTACTTCGGCGACTTCGACGACAACGGCACGCGCGACCTCATCGAGGCCAAGTACCAGGGCGATCAGCTGCTGCCGGTGCGCGGCCGCAGCTGCAGCAGCCAGGCGATGCCGTTCCTGGTCGACAAGTTCCCGACCTACGAGAAGTTCGCCAACTCGCTGCTGCAGGACATCTACACGGCGCCGAAACTGGCGAGCTGCGGCCAGCTGCAGGCGACCACGCTGGCCAGCTGTCTGCTGCGCAACGACGGCAAGGGCCAGTTCACGCTCGAGGAACTGCCGCGCGCGGCGCAGGTGGCGCCGATCTTCGGCATGGTGGCGCTCGGGGACCTGCTGGTGTGTGCGCAGAACAGCTTCGCGCCGGAGCCCGAGACCGGGCGCGCCGATGGCGGCACCGGGCTGGTGCTGCGCGCGGCCAGCGGCGAGCTGCAGGTGGTGCCGGCAATCGAGCACGGGCTCGCCGAGTTCGGCGACCACAAGGCGCTGGTGGCGCGGCCGACCGCGGCCGGCGTCGAGCTGCTGTTCGCGCGCAACGACGGACCGCTGCACAGCCACCGCTGGTCGGTGCCCGGCAGCCCGCTGCAGCAGCTTCTGCCGCCGCCACCGCCCGGCACCCGGGTGCTGGTCCGGCACGGCGACCGCACGCGCGCGGTCGAAGTCGCGTGCGGCAGCGGCTACCTGAGCCAGGGCCCGGTGCTGGTGCCCGCCGGGGCTACCGTCGAGCGACGCCTGCCGGACGGCAGCACCGCCCCGTGGCCGACCGGGCGCTGAACGCGCCGGCGCCCCCGATGGCACCGGCCGGAGGCGCGGCGGCACCGCCCCGCTGCGCGGCCGGCGGCCAGCAGCTACGCTGCTCGCCCTCGCCGCTCCGCGCGGTCATGCCCCTACGCAACGCAGTTCCCCGCACCATGTCGATGCCCTACTCGCCGTTCGTTCTCGCCCTGCTCGGTACCGCCACCACGCTGGCGGCCCAGTGCACCATCAGCTGGCCCGCCGCACCGTTCGGCAGCGGCGGCAATGACACCGTGCGCGCGAGTGCGAGCACCGCCGGCGGCGCGCTGGTGCTGGCCGGCCGCTTCACCACCGTCAGCGGCACCGCCGCCGATCGCATCGCGCAGTGGAACGGCACCGCGTGGAGCGCCCTCGGCAGCGGCCTGAACCTCGACTGCAACGCGCTGCTGACGCTGCCGAGCGGCGACCTGATCGCCGGCGGCAGCTTCACGAGCGCGGGTGGCACACCGGCCAACGGCGTCGCGCGCTGGAACGGCAGTGCGTGGAGCGCACTCGGCACCGGCCTAGACCCGCTGGTGCCGCTCGGCCCGTCGGCGCAAGCGCTGGCCGTGCTGCAAAACGGCGACCTCGTGGTCGGCGGCGCCTTCACGGGTGCCGGCGGCGTGGTGTGCAACAACATCGCGCGCTGGAACGGCGCGGCCTGGAGCGCACTCGGTGGCGGCACCGCCGGCCCGGTGCGCGCGCTGGTGGTGCTCGGCAACGGCGATCTGGTCGCGACCGGCACGTTCGCCACCGCGGGCGGCGTCACCGTCAACCACATCGCGCGCTGGAACGGCAGCGCGTGGAGCGCCCTCGGCACCGGCCTCGGCTTGTTCGGCGGGGCCGCCCTGGCGGTCGCCGGCAACGGCGATCTGTTCGTCGGCGGCACCTTCCTGACCGCCGGCGGCGGCAGCGCGGTGCGCGTCGCGCGCTGGAACGGCAGCACCTGGAGCGCGCTCGGCACCGGCGCCAACGCCGCGGTGACCAGCCTGCTCGCGCTGCCGAACGGCGAGCTGCTGGCCGGCGGCCAGTTCACCACCATCGGCGGCGTCGCGGCCAATCGCATCGCGCGCTGGAACGGCACCGTCTGGTCGGCCTTCGGTGCCGGCGCCGACGGCACCGTGAACACGCTGCTGCAGCGCCCGCTCGGCGATGTCATCGCCGGCGGTGAGTTCGCCAACGCCGGCGGCACGGCCGCCGGCCGCATCGCGCAGCTGCAGAGCTCGTGCGCGCCGGCCGGCAGCTCGCTCGGCACCGGCTGCAGCGGCTC
>JALORC010000156.1 GCA_025459175.1 Planctomycetota bacterium
TGCCCTTCGACAACCCGGTCGCCGGGCGGTCGGCGAAGTCGAGCAGGCCGCAGAACGCCGCCACCTGCTGCACCACCGCGAGCCGCCGTTCGCCGCGCAGGCCGTGCGCGCGGGCGAAGAAGTCGAGGTACTGCAGCACGTCGAGGTTCGGGTACGGATGGAACTGGTCGGCCATGTAGCCGATCCGGGCGCGCACCGCGCGCGGCTCGACCAGCACCGACAAGCCGTCGACGAACACGTCGCCCGCATCGGGCACGTCGAGCGTCGCGGCGATGCGCATCGTCGTCGTCTTGCCGGCCCCGTTGGGCCCGACGAAGCCGGTGATCTGACCGCGCTGCAGCGTGAACGACAGGTCGCGCACCGCCTGTACCGCGCCGTAGGCGCGCCAGAGGTTGCGCACTTCGAGCAGGGTGCCGGTCATCGGACGAAGTCCTCGCGCTGCAGCCGGCCGAACAGGAAGTGGCGCTGTTCGTCGTAGTCGACCCCGAAGCCGTGTTCGTCGAGCCAGGGCGCCGTGCCGACGCGCATCAGGTAGCTGCCGGGCGGCAGCTCCGGTTCGGCCGTCGCGCGTTCGGCGAGCGGGCCCGGGTCGCGCGGAGCGGCGAGCACCGGCGATTCCTCTTCGACGTAGCCCCGGTAGTACGCCGGGACGGCGGATGGTTCACTGCCACCGGCGCGCACCGTCATCGCCTGGCCCGCTCGACGCAGCGTGCCCGCCTCCCGCGCCGCCACCGCGGCGGTGACCTTCTGCAGCTGCGGCGCCGTGCCGACCCAGAACTCGCCGTCGAAGTCGCGCAGCACGATGGTGCCGACCGGCGCGATGCCACCTTCGGCGCTCACCTGCAAGGCACCATCGGCCTGCAGCTGCACCCGCACCCGCTGCCGCGCCACCGCCTGCTGCACCGTCACCAGCGGCGTCGCCACGCGCGACGGCAGCACGCCGTCCAGCCGCTGCGTGCCGTGGTCGTAGTGCCAACGATCGGGTCGCCGGTCGTAGGCATCGACCACCCGCGGTGCCAGCAACAACGTGTCGGGGCCCATCGTGCTCGCGGCCGGCGCGAGACCGGCGAACAGCGTGCGCGCGGCCACGGCAGCGAACTCGCGCCGCCCCTGGTCGAGCAGCGTCCAGCTCTGCACGACGCCGCGCACGCCGAAGCCGTCGTTCAGCAGGCCGAAGCCGAGGATCACCAGCGTGGTGCCGAAGCCGAGCACCGGCAGCGTCAGCAGCGCGAGCTGCGGCTGCCGCCGGCGGCGCAGCCAGGCGAAGTTCATCGGGCCCGCCACCGCCGCGAACACCAGGATGATGACCAGGAACAGCGTCACCGGCGCGCGGCCGAGGCCGGGGATCGGCTGCTCGGCGCCGAGCCAACGATTGGCCGGCCACGGTCCGTCCTGCACCTGCGGCAGCGGCGCCAGCAGCGCGCGCAGCGCCGTCGACTCCCCGCCGAGCTGATCGGTGACGACGACGACGCCGAGGCCGTGGCGGATCCGCCCCTGCTCGGTCGCCCCGGTGGCGAGTTCGCGCAGCGGCCCGGCCGGCAGCAGGTCGGCGGCAGCGACCAGGATCGTGCCGCCGGCGAACGTGTAGCGGCGCAGCGCTTCCTGTGGCGCCCCGGGCAGCGCAGCGCGGCCGTCGACGACGACGGCATGGAAGCCGGTGAACAGCCGCCAGTCGGCCGGGACCTCGTCACCGCGGACCAGCGCCTGGGCGGGCGGATCACTGGCGGCGGACGGCAGCGCCTGCAGCATCGCGAGCCCATCGGCCGCCGCGTCGGTGCGATCGGTGATCAGCAGGCCGTGCACCGCGGCGCCGTGCTGCACGCTCAGGTGATTGCTCTGCGCGTGGCCGTCGACCTCGAGCCGAATCTCGCCGTCGGGGAACGGCGTCGGCAACGGCAGGAACGCCACCGCGCGTTCGTTGGCGGCCAGCGCGAACACCTGGCGCACCGCGGCGTCGCCACCGCCGCTCCAACGCATGGTCCGGATGTCGACCGCCACCGCATGGCCGCGATCGTCGAGATTGCTGGCCTCGAGCCGGACGAAGCCCGCCCCGCCGGGCACCGGCGCCCCGGCCACGACCCGGGTGCGCACGGTGACGAGCTGGCGGTCGCCGACCACGTGCGTCTGCACCACCTCCTGCGCCGGCGCCGCGGCGACCATCACCAGCGCGCCCGCCAGCGCCGACCACCGACCGCGCCACCTCATCGCACCGCCTCGGGCAGCGCGCGGGCCACGGCCGGCACCTCGGCCAGCACCACCGCCACCAGCGCCCGCGCGGTGACGCCGGCGACCACGGCGCCGTGCTGCAGCACCAGGCGATGCGCGAGGGCCGGCACCGCGACCCGCTGCACGTCGGCGAAGTCGACGTTCGGGCGGCCGGCCAGCAGCGCCGACGCCCGCGCCGCCTCGCCGATCGCGATCGCCGCGCGCGGCGAGGCGCCGTAGCGCACGTGCTGCCGCACCGCGGCCGGGCTGTCGGCGTGCGTGCCGTGGGTCGCCTGCACCAGCCGCGCGATGTAGTGCGCGACCGCCTGCGGCAGGAACACGCCGTCGACCAGCGCGAACAGTTCGTCGAGCTCGCCGGGCCGCAGCGCGTGGTCCTGCACCGGCGGCTCGCCGCGGCGGCGGTCGGTGAGGATCTTCGCCATCACGTCGGCGGACACGCCGGGCACATCGACCTTGAACAGGAAGCGATCGAGCTGCGCCTCCGGCAGCGGATACGTGCCTTCGAGTTCGATCGGGTTCTGCGTCGCCAGCACGAAGAACGGCCGCGGCAGCGGGTGCGTCTCGCCGAGCACGGTGACGCAGCGCTCCTGCATCGCCTCGAGCAGCGCCGACTGCGTCTTCGGCGAACTGCGGTTGATCTCGTCGGCGAGCACGACGTTCGCGAACAGCGGCCCGGGCCGGAACACGAACTGTCGCTCGCCGCCGCGTTCCTGCAGCACCGGCCCGCCGGTGATGTCGCCGGGCAGCAGGTCCGGCGTGAACTGCAGACGGCGGAACTGCAGCCCGAGCAGGCGACCGAGCGCCTTCACCAGTTCGGTCTTGCCGAGCCCCGGCAGACCTTCGAGCAGCAGGTGGCCGCGCGCGCACAGCGCGATCACGCACAGGTCGATCAGCTCCTGCTGACCGAACAACACCGCGTTGCAGCCGCGCTGCACCGCGCCGAGCAGCTCGCGACCGCGCGCGACCTGGGCCGCGCTCAACATCGTCGTCATCGTTTGTCCCCGTTGCCCGCACCGCCACCGGCCGGGAAGTAGCGCTGCACCACCTGGCGGTGGCGCGGCGCCAGCTGCAGTTGCCATGACGCGCCGCCCTGACCTTGCTGGCCTTGGCCACCGGCACCTTGGTTGGCGACCGGCTGCACGTCGGGCACCGCGATCTGGCTGCCGATCGGCACCCACTGGTCCGGCACCGCGGCGCCGGGCGGCAGCACCAACGACTGGTCGGCATCCCCCTGCGTGTCCTGGGTCAGGTGCAGCGCCGCGCGACCGGGGCCGCGCGCGATACCGCCGCTGCCGACCGCACCATCCCCTTCGTTGCCCAGGCCACCAGCGCGACTGCCCGGACCACCGGCGGCGCCGCCTTCGCCGGCGCCATTGCCGTTGCCATTGCCATTGCCGCGACCTTGGCCCGCAGCCCCCTGCTTGCCCGCGCCGTTGCACGCGCCGGCCACCAGTTCGCGCAGATCGGCGAGCTGCTCGCGGGTCAGCTTGCCGGCCGCCCCGGCCTCGCCCGCGCCCGCGCCCGCGCCCGCTTGCCCCGCGGCCGCGGCCAGCTGTTCGACCGCCCCCTGCATCGCCTCGGCGAGCTGCTGCAGCGACTCGGCATCGAGCGGCAGCTGGCTCGGGTCGATGCGACCGGCCGCGTCCATCGCCCGCTGCAACAGCCCCTTCGCCAGCGGCGACAACGCGTCGAGCGCGCCCGCGTCCCGCAGCGCCGCGGCGGCCTTCGCGAGCGCCGCCGGATCGAACGCGCCGGCCGCCGCACCGCTCGCCGCTGCCGCCGCGGCCTCGGCGGCGGCCGCCAGCAGCTGCTCGCGCTGCAGTCGCTGCTGCAGCGCATCGAGCTCGCGCCAGTCGGTCGGCGCGGCATCGCGATTCTGCTGCTGCAGGCGCTCGAGCTGCTGCGTGAGTTCCTTGGCCACCTCGGGCGGCAACTCGGGGTTCTGCAGCAATTCGTCGAGCTCGTCCTGCAGCTGCTCGAGCGCGGCCGCGGCGGCGAACGACGGCGGTGCGGCGGGCGCGGGACCGGGTTGTGGCAACCACGCGATGGCGGCCAGCAGCAGCGCGGCCAGCGCGGGCCAGCGCGCCCACTGCCGCCAGCGCAGCGGCGGCAGCGCCTGCGGCAACGCGGCGAGACCGGCATCGAGCTGCTGCCGCCAGGCTGGCTCGAGCGCGATGCCTTCGTGGGCCGCCAACAACAGACCACCGAGCTGCAAGCGCCGGTCGAGATGCACCGCCGCCTCGGCCGGGGCGATGCGTTCGCGCCGCGCGCGCCACCAGCCGCAGGCGAGCACCGGCAGCGCGGCCAGCGCCCACCACCGGCTCGGCGCGATCGCGGTGCCGGTGAGCCGGGCGATCAGCAGCGATGCGGCGGCCGCGGTCGCCAGCACGGCCGTGGCCTGCAGCGCGCCGAGCACGAACGACGACGCCGCAACCCGGCGCGTGAACGCATGGACGGCAGAACCGGGCGAGAGTGGCATGCGGCGGGGACCTTCGACGGCGACGGCGTCGTTTTATTTGGACGCGCGGCGAGCCGCTATGCCCGAGTCATCGTTCCGCCGCGATGCACGTCCGGGTCCGGTGCCACCGCTTCGTCGACGGTCAGCGGTTCGAGGCGGACGAACGGCTGGCGCCGCACCGAACAGGCGTCGAGGTCGCAGGTCTGGCAATAGGAGCGCTCGCAAGGATCGGTGTGGAAGTCGACGTCGGCGTGACCGGGCAGCTGCCGGACCAGCTTCGCCGCCAGCGCCTCGGCGGTGTCGTGCGCCTTCTCGACGGTCCAGAACTCGGGCACCACCAGGTGCGCGCTGACGTGGCGGAAGCTGCCGGCGCGGATCGCGCGCAGGTGGTGCACGCGGATCACGCCGTCGCGCACCAGCGGTTGCAGCATCGCCACCAGCTGGCGCAGCAGTTCGGGATCCTCGGCATCGAGCAGGCCACCGATCGCACGCCGCACCAGGTGCCAGCCGGTGACCAGCAGCAGCAGCCCCATCAGCGCCGCTGCCAGCGGATCGAGCCAGCTGAGACCGGTGACGCGCACCGCCAGCAGGCCGATCACGACGCCGAGGCTGGTGAAGAAGTCGGACAAGACGTGATGCCCGTCGGCCTCGATCGCCGCCGAGTGGTGCCGGCGGCCGTAGCGGATCAGGAACCAGCCGAGCGCGCCGTTGGCGAGCCCGGCGCCGATCGTCAGCAGCAGGCCGAGGTCGAGCTGCTGCGGCGCGACCCCGCGCCAGAACGCCTCGCCGGCCTGCCACAGGATCACCAGCGCGGCGCAGAAGATCAGCCCGCCTTCGAACGCGGCCGAGAAGAACTCGACCTTGCCGTGACCGAACGGATGGTCGCGGTCGGCCGGCCGACCGGCATAGGCGAGCACGCCGAGCGCGAACGCGGCGGCGATCACGTTGACGATCGACTCCAGCGCGTCGCTGAAGATCGCTTGCGAACCGGTGATCGCGTAGGCCCAGAACTTGACCGCCAGCAGCGCCACCGCGATGGCCAGGGACATCACGGCGATGCCGAGGTGCGAGCGGACGGGAGCGGGGGCAGCGGTCACCGCCACATCATGCCGGCGCCGGCGCGCGCCCGCACCAGCGGCGACCACCGTTCTGCGCCGTCGCGCTCAGCGGCCGGCGGTCAGCAGCACCGCGTTCAGCAGCAGCAGATTGAGGCCGTCGGCGAACGCGCGCACGTTCGGGTCCTCGGCGAACGCGACCACGTGGCCGCGGCCCTTCGGCTGGTGCACCAGATACGCCTTCTGCGGCAGCTGCCGCTTGCTGTCGTCCCAGACGAAGCCGGCGCGCACCAGTCGCTCGGCCGGCGCGTAGATCGCGACGTTGGTGCCGCGATCGAGTTTGACCGGCGTGAAGATGTGCGCGCTGTCGTGCACGACGTGGGCGGTGCCGGGGTAGCCGAAGCCGAGCCAGTGGTCGCGATCGACCTGCACCTCGAGGATCGCACCCGGTGTGCTCGGCGGCGATTCCTTGTCGGGGCGGATCGCCGCCGCGTAGTCGAACGGCTTGCTCGGCGCGGGCACGTCCTTGCCTGCTTCGGCGCCGTCCGGCTTCGCGTCGGCCGGCGGCTTGGCGTCCTTGCCCTTCTCGTCCTTGCCCTTGTCGTCCTTGCCCTTGTCGTCCTTCGGCCCCTGCCGCGACTCGGCCTCGCTGGCCAACAGCCCGACCTCCTTCTCCATCAGCCAGCGCGACGCCGAACCCAGCGTGACCAGCACGCCACCGCGCTCGACGAAGCCCTTGATGGCCTCGGCGCCGTTCGCGCCGAGGATCGGCCCGTAGTTGTTGCCCTCCGGCAATACCAGCACCGTGAAGCGATCGAGTTCGACGCGGCCCAGCTCGTGCGTGCGCAGCGGCGTCACCGGCACGCCGTAGCGCTGCTCGAGCAGATAACGCAGCCAGCCCGCACTGTTGGCGTTGACCGGTCGATCCCACGCCATCGCCACCCGCGGTACCTTCAGCGTCAGCCCGTCGTTGCTGCCGAAGTTCGGGCCGCGATCGACCCACGAACTGTCGGCGCAGAACGGCGTGACCCCGTGCGACGCCGCCAGCGCCGCCATGCGCGCGTGCAGATCGGCCAGTTGCTCGTGCACCGGCACCACGTACGAACCGGCCGGGTACTCGACGCCGTCCAGCGTGAACGCCTCGTCGAGGCAGCGCGCCCGGACCCCGAGCCGCAGCAGCTCGGCCAACAGCGCCGCGGCGCCGTTCTGGCCCCAGGCCACCACGTAGGCGACCTGCGGCGGTTCGGCGCGCAGCGGCGTTGCACCCGCCGTGCCCTCACCGGCCCGCAACCGCGGCAGACCGGCCGGCGGCGCGTCCGGCACCGACCACGCCTCGACGCCGAACAGCAGCGGCAGCGACCACGCGGTCAGATCGTAGAACTCGAGGTCGCGGCGCTTCTGCTCGCGCCGCAGTTGTTCGGCCACGAACGCCGGCTCCATGTCGAAGTGCGGCTGCAGCAGCAACAGCGCCAGCGTGCTCGCCGGCTGCGCCATCGGCACCACGTAGCTGCCGGCCGGCAGCTCGACCGCCGCACTCGCACCGTCGCGCAGCGCGGTGGCGGCGCCCGGCGTCCAGGCGGCCGTCGTGCGCTGCACCTCGATGCCCTGCGCGAGCAAGAGGTTGACCAGCCGGGCGAGCCGGGTGCGGTCGCCGCGATCGGGGAACACGTAGGCCTTGACGGGTCCGTTCTCGCCGCGCGCGATGCCGGCGCGCCGATGCTGCAGGAACGCGCGCAGCGCCCCGGAGCGGTCGCTCGCCAGCGTCTCCAGCGTCGCCAGCGAGGCCACGAAGTGGCGGTGCACGCCGTCGCGGTAGTGCAGCAGCCGGTCGTCGCGGCGGCGGAACACCAGGCCGCGCGCGCTCGCCATCTCGAAGGTCATGCCGATGCTGCCGTGGAACGTCGGCCAGCCCTCGCCGTAGCCCGGATAGAAGCTGTCGTAGGCCTCGCGCGTGAAGTAGTCGAAGCCGAAGCGGTCGAACCAGCGCGCGTTGTTGCGGCCGTAGCGCTGCAGCCACTGGCGCTGCAGCGGCGTGATCTCGCCGTGCACCGGTTCGGCCGGCGGCGGGAAGTAGTAGCTCGAGTTGCCGCCCATCTCGTGCAGGTCGACGTAGAGCAGCGGCCACCACTGCTGGAACGTGCGCACGCGCGCCTGCGTCTCCGGCTGCGACAGCGCGAACCAGTCCCGGTTCATGTCGAACAGCGCGTGGTTGACGCGACCACCGGGCCACGGCTGGCTGTGCTCGGCGCCGAGCGGCGTGGCATCGGCCCACCGGCCGCGCGCCGCGCGCGTGCTGTGCACGAAGCGATCGCGGCCGTCGGGGTTCTGCAGCGGGTCGACACCGATCACGCACTCGGCGAGCACCTTGGTGACGACCGGGTCGTTCTGCGCCGCCAGCAGGTGGTAGAGCACCAGCAGCGCCGCGTCGGTGCCGGACGGCTCGTCGCCGTGCACGCAGTTGGCGAGCCAACCGACCGCCGGCAGGTCGCGCAGCAGCGGTTCGAGCTCGGCCTCGGCAGCACCGCGCGGATCGGCCAGCCGCTGCATGCCGGCCTGGATCGCCTCGAGCCGGCCGAGATTGCGTTCGCTGCCGACCACGGCGTACCACAGCTTGCGACCCTGCCAGCTGGTGCCGTACTCGACCAGCCGCAGCCGGCCCGGCGCCGCCGCGGCCAGAGCCTGCAGGTAGCGCTCGACCTCGGCGTGCGCCGAGACCTCGTGCCCGAAGTCGTGACCGGTGACGCGATCGAGGGTCGGGATCGCCGGGTCGTAGGTGACGCCCGGCGCGAACGGCCGGTCCGGCAGCGGCGCCGGATCCGGCACCTGGGCGGCGAGGGCAGCAGCGAACGCGGCGATGGCCGCAACGGCGTGGACGGGGGCGCGCATCGGCGCGCGATGCTACGGGGCCGCGCGCTCGCCGCGAGCACCCGCGCGCCCCATCGGCGCGGGTCGCCCCGCGCCGATCGCTCCACTCACTGACCGACGAGCAGCACGGCCGCGTCGGAGATCGCGAACCCGAACGCGTTCAGCGTCGGGTCCAGGCTCAAGGCCTGGGTGTAGATCTGCGTGCCGACCAGCGCCGGGGTCAGCGGCACCGGGAACGCCAGCGTCGCCGAGGTGCCGGCGCCGACCAGCGTCAGCGTCGCCTCGAACGAGACGCGCAGCGGGCAGCCCGGCATGCCGATCAGGCCGAGGTCGACCGGCAACGGACCGATGCCGGAGAACGTGTTGCTGACGCCGAGCGCCATCACGCCGATGCCGAACGGCAGGCGATCGACGACGATCGTCGCCCCGCCACCGACCACCGGGACCGTCGTCGACACGTTGCCCGGGACGCCGAGGGTGCCGGCGCAGCCCGCACCGATGTAGCCGTAGCCGGCCGCACCGTTGGTCTGCGTGGTGCCGAACTGCAGCGCGCCGTTCCACACGCGGGGCGTGAACTGGGTCGAGGTCGCGGCCGGGCCGAAGATCGGCGACAGCTGCACCAGACCCGCGGTCAGCGTCAGGTCGGGCGAGGTGTAGGTCGTCAGCGCGCCGAGGTTGGTGTAGACCGGCGAGCCGCCGACGCTCTCGATGCCGAGGCCGTGCACACCGAACGCGAGGTGGATCGGCGGGTTGAACGACACGAACGTGCGCTGGCCGATGCCGCGCGACGTGGTGCTGGCGGTGCCGACCTGGCGCCACAGCGACGCGTTCTCGACGCTGCCGACGTAGGTGCCGGACTTCTGCCACACGTTGACCGTCAGCGGGCTGGCCACGGCGACGTTGCTGTTGAGGTGGATGCCGCAGACGGTGACGCCGAACGGGTTGGTGACGTTGACGTCGACGAAGTTGGTGCCACCCGGCGCGGTCGCCGAGATGATCAGGCCGCTGGCGAACGTGGTCTCGAACGTGGTCGCGACGGCGATGCGCTTCTGCAGCACGACCGGCGGCTGGCAGGCGCGCGTGGTCGTCATGGTGACGTTGACCTCGGCGCAGCTGCTCGGGTAGGTGAAGACCGGGTTCTGCTGCGTCGAGTCGGTGAGGCCGTCACCGTCGAGGTCCCAGGCCCAGGTCTGCGGGGTCGGCGACGAGGTGTCGGTGAACTGCACCGTGTTGACGCCGATCAGGGCGCTCGTGAAGGACGGCACGATCAGGTCGGTGACGACGTAGTTGTTCTTGGTGACCGTGAACGGCCCGACCGAGTCGACGATCGTCAACGAGACCGTGTAGTTGCCGCAGGTCGTGTAGGTGAACGTCGGGTTCGGCAGGCTCGAATCGACGACCGAGTCGCCGTTGAAGTCCCACGCGTAGGCGAGGATGCCACCGGGGTTGCCCGAGACCGCGAAGCTGGTGAAGTTGACGGTCAGCGGCGAGGAGCCGCGGATCGGCGTGCCGACGAAGTCGGCGGCGATCGCGCCGGAGACGTAGTGCAGCGCGATGTTCGGGTGGCGCAGGTTGCCGAGACCGGCCCCGCCGAACGCGTCGGCCAGCGTCGAGGCGCGCACGCGCGCCGAGATCATGTTGAGCGTCGCTTCCGCGGTGCTGTAGCTCGACGGCAGGCTGGCGGTCACCGGGTTGGTGTAGACCGGGTTGGCGCCGACGTGATGCAGCGCCATGCCGTAGGTGCCGGGCGCGAGATAGAACGGCGTCGGCAGCACGAACACCGTGCGGCCACCCGTGTGCGCGCGCGTTGCCGTGGCCACTTGCGTCCACGCTGCGGCCACCAGTTCGTTGCCGACCAGCGTGCCGCCGTTGGCGGTGATGAAGACACCGAGCGTGCCGGTGGTGCCGGCCGCGGTGTTGCAGTTGATGTCGATCTGACGCACGACGACACCGGCCGGGTCGGTGATGTTGACGTCGAACAGCGCGGTGGCCGGCGGCGGATTGGTGTTGGTGAGCACCAGCCCACCGACGAACGTCGATTGGACCGGCGACTGGGCAGTGACGGCGGCGGCGAACAGCGCGCCGAGGCAGGAGAGTCGGAGCATGAATGGACCTCTGGGGTTGAGGCGGAGATGCTATGTGCGGCGGCGGCGGCGTCGAGCCCGTAGCCTGCCTCCATATGGTCGCCCCATTGCGCTCCATCGTTCCGGCGACCGCCCACGGCCGGACGCTGCTCGATTGGCTGGTGGCCCGCTTCCGCTATCTCGATGCCGACGGCTGGAGCGCGGCGATCCACCAGAACCAGCTGCAGCGGAACGATGCCCGGGCGCTTCCGGACGACGTGCTCGCGACCGGCGACTCGATCGCCTATCGACCGCCGGCTGCCCCACCGGCGGCGGTGCCGATCCCCTTGCTGCACTGCGATCCGGACCTGCTCGCGGTCGACAAGCCGCCGCACCTCGTCGTGCAGGCGGACACCGCGTTCCCCGGCATCTCGTTGCCACTCGCGATCGCCCGGCAGTGGGGCGAAGTCGTGCCGGGTCCGCTCGAGCCGGTGCATCGGCTCGATCGGGAGACCAGCGGCACGCTGGTGTTCGCCCGCCATCCGGCGGCCGCGCGCGCCTGCCAGCGCCAGTTCGAAGCCGGCACCGTGCACAAGGAGTATGTCGCCGTCGTGCACGGCACGTTCCCGGCGGGCAGCTCGCTGGTCGAGGCGTCGATCGGCCCGGCGGTGCACAGCCGGATCGCCGCCCGGCGGGCGGTGGTCGCCGCCGGCAGTCGCGGTGCGCGGGCCGCGCGCACCACGTTCGCGTTGCTGCAGCACCTCGACGGGGCCTCGCTGGTGCGCTGCGTGCCACACACCGGGCGCACCCACCAGATCCGGGTGCACCTCGAACATCTCGGCCACCCGTTGCTCGGCGACAAGCTGTACGGCCAGAGCGACGCGGTCTGGCTCGACTACACGGCCCATCTCAAGCGCGACGGCGACCCGCGTTGGCCTTCGGGCGCGGTGCCCGGCCGGCAGCTGCTGCACGCCGAACGGCTGCAGCTGCAGCAGCCGAGCGATGGCACGCCGCTCGATCTGCGCGCGCCGTGGCCGGCGGACCTGATCGCCGCCGTGACCGAACGCGGCGGTTCAGCGGGGTAGCGGCACCAGCACGCGCGACATCTTGCCGAGCTTCTGCAGCTGCTCGGGCGACAGCTGCACGTGCTGCCGGATCTGCCGCATCCACTCGACCTGATGGCGCAGCGCCATCTTGGTGCGCCCCGAGCGCAGGAAGTGCGCCTGCGAGGTCTCGGCCGGGGCCGCACGATCGCGCCACAGCTCATCGGCCGCGGCGCCGCGGGCGATGATGTCGCGGACCTGCTGCGCGGTCGCCTCGTCGAGGCCGAGCTGCTGGCTCAGGTTCTGCGACACGGTGCGGGCGAACTCGCCGGCGTTGCTGGCCTCGATCGGCTGCATGTGCGCTCGCATCGTGACCCCGGTGTCGAACAAGCTCTGGCCGTCGTAGCCGTTCGCACCGCCCGGATAGATCGCCTTGCTCTGCTCCGGCGTCAGCGCGCCCCCCATCTCGGCGAAGAAGCGGTCCTTCATCTCGGTCTCGGCCAACAGCTGGTCCAGCGCCAGGTCGTGCTGCGAGTCGGCGATCGACTGGGCCTCGTTCGAGAACGCGTTCACCAGGCCCGCCAGCTTCTGCTGCTGGGACGGGGTCATCGCCTGGCCGGCCGCCTGCAGCGTGGTCGCCAACGTGTTGGCGGCCACCAGCGGATGCGTGTAGCTGCCGTTGGCGCCGAACCCCGGCACCTTCGCCGCCAGCAACGCCGGCACCTGCTCGAGCAGCTTCGAGTTGAGCTGCTGCACCTTGATCGCGAGCTCCATCGGCAGCTCGGCGCCCTCCTTGGTCATCGCCGCGACCAGTTCGGCCAGCACCGGACTCATCTCGTGCGTGACCTCACCCATCTTGGCCCAGTCGATCTTCGCCAGCGCCTCGGCGAAGCGCGGATCGGAGAACACCATCCCGGGCACCGCCGGCGCCGGGGCCTCCGCCGGCACCGTCGCCGCGAGCGCGACCGCAGCCGGCTCCGGCGCCGGCTGCCGCTCCGCATCGACAGTGCGCAGCGCGCGATTCTGCCGCTCCAGCTCGTCGATGCGCCGCCGCAGGTCGGCGTTCTCCGCCGCCAGCGTCGGCGCCGGGGCAGAGCCCGCCGACAACGTCACGCTCACCCCGGCGACCCCTCAACGAGTGCCAGGTGACCACGCCGGCGACCACCGCCAGCGTCAGCGACGACGCCACGACCACACCCTGCAGCTTGCCGATTGCCATGTCCTTGACCTCGAGTTCCGTGTCCTGCATCGCGGTGAGCACGCCGAACGTCCCGATCCGGAACGTGCTCGCGCGTGGACACCACATCCGTCGCCCCGGCGCCGCCGCGAACGCGAGCGTGCTGCCGGCAGTACCCGTGTGCGCGACCGCCGCGCCCGACCTGGCGCGATCGTCGGCAAGCACCCCCGCGCTCTCGCACGCGACCTCGCCGGCCAGCACTTCGACCGAAAGCGCCACCTCGAGCACCTCGGCCGGCGGGGCCGACCGGTACACGACCAGCAGCGCGGCGCCGAGACCGAGCAAGAGCGACGCCGCCAGCACCACGAGCAACTGCGGCCACGGCAGCCCCGGCTTCGCCGGCGACAAGCTCGGCAGCGCCGCCGGCGCCTGCTCCTGCAGCGCCAGCAGCACCCGCGCCGACAGATCCGGCGGCCTGCTGCCGTGCAGCTCGTGCAGCGCGGCATCGATCGCGCGATCGTCCCAGTCGCTCATGCTCCCTCCGTGCGGCCGCGGTCGATGCAGGCGCGCAACACGGCGCGCACGCGCCGCAGCAGCGACTTGACGCCGTCCTCGCCGATGCCGAGCCGGGCGCCGATGTCGGCGCGCGAGCGGCGTTCTTCGTAGTGCATGCGCACCGCCTGGCGCGCACGGCCGTCGAGCTGATCGAGGCAGCCGCGCAGCCGCACCAGCGTCTCGTCGCCGCCGTCATCGCCGGCGAAGCCGTTCCAGGTGGCCTCGATCGTGTCGAGTTCGGCCTGCGCGAACGGCGGGCGCCGGAACGACTTGACGTAGAAGTTGCGCGCCACGGTGCGCAGCCACGCGGCGGTCGCCGCAGGCGAGCGGTCCTCGAACGGCGCTCGCAGCAGCTGCAGGAACGTCTCCTGCACCAGGTCGTCGGCGAGCTCCGCCGAGGCGCCGAGATAGCGCAGGTAGCGCCAGACCTCGACCTGGTGCGCGCGCACCAGCGCTTGCACGGAGTCGGCGGAGATGGTGCGCAGCTCGGTCACGGCCCCAGAATCCTGCCCGCATCGCTGCGGGTGCACGGAAATCCGCGCGCCGGCGAAGTCCCGCAACGGGACGGGTGTGCGACGGCAGCAGTGGTGCCCTTCGCACCGGTCGCAACACGTCTGGCAAACGGCGCCGCCCGCCGCCGCCCGACGATGCGGTGCGCCGCCAGGGCAAGACCGGGTCAGGACATTGGCGTCCCTGGCGGTTGACCGATGCCGGACCCGGGCCATAATCCTCGAGCCTGCCTCGCCTGTACGCCGCGCTCCCCACGCGGCGCGCTGCACCAACCGAGCACCCAGTGCCCGGACGCCAGCCCCAAGGTCAAACGGTCCCCCATGCGATTGATTGCGATCAGTGCGAGCCTAGCGCTCGCCGTTTCCGCCGCCGCCCAAGAGCCAGAGTTCCACGGACAGAAGCCGACGGCGGCCTTCGAGTCGTTCCGCCGCCTGCACGGCGGTGACTGGGTCGCCCAGTGGAACCCGGCCACCGGCACCCCCAACGCCGTCTACGGCACCGGCCTGCAGCTCGCCGACTGGCGCGAGAACACGCTGGTCGAGGCGCGCCGCCACGCGCTGATGCAGCTCGAGCAACACCGCGAGCTGCTCGGCACCGGCACGTCGACGTTCCAGGAGAACACCGGCGCCCGCATGGGCCGCACCTGGTCGTTCGTGTTCGACCAGTTCTTCGCCGGCCTGCCGGTCATCGACGGTCGCGCCGACGTGCGCATCAACATGAAGGGCGTCGTCGCGATGCTCGGCTCGCGCGCCGTGCAGATCCCCGCCGACTTCGACACCGCGCCGGCGCTGGCGCAGGAAGTCGCCGAGGCCGCCGCGTGGGTCGCCGTCGGCAGCGACAAGAACAAGGTGCCGCAGCCGGGCGCCCAGCGCGCCCCGCGCCTCGTGATCTGGGCCGATGCCGAAGCCAAGGTCATCGCGACCCCGCACCTCGCGTGGGAGATCCCGATCAGCAACGTCGACGCGCAGGGCCAGGGCCCCGTCGGCCGCTACTACATCGACGCCAAGACCGGCGCCGTGCTGCAGTACCGCAGTGACAAGCACGACTGCGGCTTCGCCTCGTGTACCGGTGCCGCCGCGCACGTGCCGCCGATCGCGCCGAGCGCGCTGGCGATGCCGCCGATCCCGACCACGGTCACGCTGCAGAGCTGGACCCGCACCGGCAACGACGCGTTCAGCGCCCTGACCAACGTGCCGCTGCCCGGCGTCGTGCTGTCGGTGCCCGGCGTCGGCAACGTGACGACGGACGCCAACGGCGAGTTCACGATCGACATCACAGCACCGGTGACGATCACCATCGGCCAGCTCGACGGCCGCCACCACGGGGTCATCAGCGGCGCCGCCGCCCCGACCGGCTCGTTCCTGGTCAACCCCGGGGTCGCCACCACGATGCAGCTGTCGTCGGCGGCCGCGAGCACCGACGAGGCCGCGCACCCGACCACCAGCTACTGGGTGGACAAGACCAACGAGTTCTGCCGCTCGATCCTCGGCAACACGGCGCAGCTGGCCACCGCCAGCAACATCGCGGTCACGGTCAACATCGCGTCGACCTGCAACGCGTACTACACCGGCAACTCGATCAACTTCTACTCGGCCGGCGGCAGCTGCTCGAACACCGCCTTCTCGACCGTCGTCGCCCATGAATGGGGCCACGGCATCGACGACCGCTACGGCGGCATCAGCAACACCAACGCCGAAGGCATGAGCGAGGGCCTGGGTGACATCATCGGCCTCTACCTGGTCGACAGCCCGATCCTCGGCAGCGGCTTCCAGACCACCGGCGTCGGCATCCGCAACGGCAACAACACGTTCGTCTACCCGTACTCGACCACGTCGCCGCACGGCGCCGGCCAGGTCTGGATGGGCTTCGCGTGGCGCCTGCGCGAGAATCTGCGCGCTGCGCTCGGCACGCCGCAGGCGATCGCGATCAGCAACGACATCGTGATCGGCACGGTGGTCGCCAGCCCGACCACCCGCGTCGACGGGGTGCGCGAGGTGTTCATCGCCGATGACGACGACGGCAACCTGCTCAACGGCACGCCGCACTACGCGCAGCTGAGCGCGGCGGCGATCACCAAGGGCATCCCGTATCCCGAGCTGCAGCTGGTCTCGATCAGCCACACCGCGCTGGGCAACACGCCCAACCAGCTGGCCCCGCGCCGCGTCGACTGCACGGCTGCCGTCGTCAGCGGCGGCACGATCAACCAGCTGCGCCTGCACTACAACGCCGGCGCCGGCAACGTGGTCCGCAACATGAAGCCGAACGGCAACACCAACGGCTTCACCGCCATGCTGCCCGGCCAGATCAGCGGCTCGGTGACCTACCACTTCGAGGCCCTGCACAGCTCGGGCACGGTGGTGCGGCTGCCGCAGACCGGTGAATACACCTATCTCACGACGGTCACGACGTCAGGGCCGTTCACGGGCTTCTACCTGGAGAACTTCGACGCCAGCGCCGGCGGCTGGACCTCGGGCCTGATCAGCGGCACCATCAACGACTGGCAGCGCGGCGCGCCGAACGGCAAGTTCGGCACGCAGAGCGGTGTGCCGTGGAGCGATCCGAGCGCCGCCGCCAGCACCGGCGCGGTCTTCGGCACCGACCTCGGCGCCGGCACCAGCAACGGTCGCTATCCGGGCAGCACCAACTACTGGCTGCGCTCGCCGGCCATCAACTGCACCGGGCGCTTCGGCACCTTCCTGCGCTTCAAGCGCTGGCTGACCGTCGAGGAGGCGCTCTACGACCAGGCGACGATCTTCGTCAACGGCGTGCAGGTCTGGCAGAACCCGCAGTCGGGCAACCTGCTCGACACCGCGTGGCAGAACGTCGAGTACGCGATCCCGATGGCGGACAACAATGCCTCGGTCGTCATCGAGTTCCGGCTGACGACGGACAGTGCGCTCAGCCTCGGCGGCTGGAACATCGACAACGTCGAGCTCGGCACCAAGACGATCGCCCAGCTCCCGGCCGAGCTGCGCATGCTGCCGGAGCAGGCGGCGCAGGGCACGACCATGAACCTCGACGTCCGCACGCCGAGCAACTCGCGGCCGTTCATCCTGGTCCTGGGTGACACCGCCGGCCCGACGCCGATCCCCGGCTTCCCGACCCTGCTGGTCGGCGGCGCCTCGATCGCCGGCTTCCCGGCCAACACGGACGCCGCGGGCCTCTACACCAGCTCGTTCACGGCGCCGAACATTCCGTCGACGATCGGCGAGTTCTACTACAGCCAGGTGCTGACGCTCGACGCGGCGTTCACGACCTTCGTCGTGTCGAACCCGCACATCAACCTGTTCACGCAGACGCCGTGAACCGCGCGCTCGGCGGCGCTCCCTGATGGGGCGCCGCCGATGCCGCTAAACGAGCGATGGTGCTCGTCCGCGATCGGGAATCGGTCGCTCGTGTGCAGCGTCTCGCCCTGCCGCGGTTGCGTCGGCGGTGGACGGATGATGGCGCTGCGCGCTGTAGGGTGCCGTGTGATCGGCGGCGCGATGCGCGTGTGCTGCTGCCGTGGAGTGCCATCGGCCGCTGGCCCAGCCGCCCGGAGTTAGGCCGTTCTGCCGAAGCACGAGGGGCTGCGGGCGGCGCGGGTATGCGCGAGGGTTGCGTGGCTGACGGCTGGGGTTAGGCTGCGGAGGATGTCGCGAGCCGGAAGTCGGTGGTTCGACCGAAGTTGAAGTTGGCCAGAGCGGAGGCCTCATGTCAGCGATCAACAGGTTTAAGACGGCGATCTCGGATGAGGTGAAGGCGCGTGACAAGGACCGTCGA
>JALORC010000157.1 GCA_025459175.1 Planctomycetota bacterium
TTCGGTCAGTGCATCGGCAAGCGTTCGCATGGTTCCGACGCGGGACAGCGCCTGGATGGCATCGAGGACGTTGCTCTTGCCTGCTGCGTTCGAGCCGAACAGAACGGTCAACCGTGGCAGGTCGATCTGCACGTCGGCGAGGGACTTGAAGCCGCGCACATGGAGCCGTTCGAGCATTCGCGTGGAGTCGGGGCAGGGCCTGGGGAGAGGATAGTGAGCACTCGGGGATCCTGCCTCAACTGACTTCCAGTGGCGGCGGTGGCGCACAGGGGGAGGCCAGAGCCCCCGACCCGGCCCGGCCCTCCTCCGCGAATTCCCCGCCCCCGCCATCGATTCGCCCGCCATGGCATGAATACCGTCGGCATGGCCGACGACCTGCACCACGAACTGAGCCAGCACGCCGCCGGCCTGCGCGGCCTCGCGCGCGACCTGCTGCGCGACCCGCACGCCGCCGACGACGTGGTGCAGGCGACCATGCACCAGGCGCTGGCCCATCGCCAGCTGCGCCAAGGCCCGCGCGGCGGCTGGCTGCACCGCACGCTGGTCAACTTCGTGCACCAGTGGCGCCGCGGCGAACGGCGCCGGCTCGCGCGCGAAGCATCACTGCCGATCCCCGAACCGGCGCCGGCGATGGCCGACCAGCTCGCGCGCCGCGAACTGCTGCGCGCCGTTACCGACGCCGTGCTGCGACTCGACGAGCCGTACCAGACCACCGTCTTCCTGCGCTACTTCGAGGACCTGCCGCCGCGCGCGATCGCGCGCGCTACCGCCACCAACACAGCCACCGTGAAGAGCCGGCTCGCGCGCGGCCTCGTGATGCTGCGCGCGCGCCTCGACCAGCAGCACGGCCAACGCGGCGACTGGCGTCAGGCGGCGGTGTTCGCGTTCGGCCTCTACACCACGACCCTGATCCCGCTGCCCATCGCGGCCCTCGTCATGACTGCATCGACCAAGATCCTGCTCGCGGCCGGCGTCCTGTGCGCCGGCGGTCTCTGGTGGCTCGGCCGCGGTGAGGATCCGGTGCCTGCCGCCGCGGCGGCGAGCGCCTCGACCGGCAAGCGCGAAGCGAACGCGGCAGCCGATGCGTCCCTGCCCGCCGATCGTGCCGCGGTCAACGACACCGCGGCGCCGACGACCGCGCTGCAGGCGGACTGGCTCGTGCACCCGTTCGCGTACGAACTCGACGTACGCATGATCGACTCGCTCGGTCTGCCGATCGCCGGCCACACGTTGAAGCTGTGCCCGGTCGGCTGCTCGCGCAACTTCGCCGACGTCAGTACCGATGCCGACGGGCGCGCGGTGATCCGCTGGCACGGACGGCAGCCACAGATGACCGTCGAGGTCGAGGACACCCGCTTTCAGGCGCGTCGCGTCGTCGTGCGCGCCGATGCCACGAATCGCCTGCTCCTGCTGGGACGCACGACGAACCGGACGCAAGGGCCAACGCTCCAGCTGAGCGGCCAGACCCTGCAACTGGTGGCCACGTCGTACTCTCGGAAGACGAGCAGCCGCGGTCCGGCGATGCACCTGGGCCTGCACCCGTTCGCACGCTTCACCGACCCGAGCGCCATCGCCGCACCCACCCGAGAAGCCAGCGGGGCGGAGCCCGCGCCTGCCAGCGTCTCGTTCTCGAGTGAAATCGAGTTCACTCCCGACCCGCCGCCCACACCGAGCAAGAGCCCGGCGATCGCCGGCACCGTGGTCGACGCCGACGGCATGGCGCGCGGCGCGATCCCGGTGGTGCTGCTCGGCAGCGATCCACAACCGCTGCAGCGCACCGTCACCGACGAGCACGGCGACTTCCGCTTCGAGAACGTCGTCGCCGGCAACTTCACCGTGCGCGCCGGCGGCGATCGCCATGGCCTCGCGACCGCACCGGTCGTCGTCACCACCGGCACTACACCGACCTCGCTGCAGTTGCATCCCGGGGCGGCCGTGCGCGGCCGCGCGCTCACGACCGACGGCCACCCCGCCTTCGAGCACACCGTCGAATGGCGCTCGCTCGACGGCAGCTGGGTCGACTCGACCGAGACCGAGCGCGACGGCTCGTTCGTGCTCGCCAATCTGCCGAGCGGGCCCGGCACGGTGCTGCTGTTGGCGCCGGGAATCATGCAGCAGGCCTGCGCGGTGGCGGCGAGTGTGCTGCCCGACAACGGGGAACTGATCCTGCGCCGCCCGACCGGATCCGGCAGCACCCTGCAGCTGGTACCACTCGGCTTCGACGGTGAGACCACGAAGCCGACGCTGCGGGTCTGGCACACCGAGACCGGTCTCGGCACGCGTATCCAGCCGCCGAACATCGGCGATGTCTGGTCGCTCAGAGACCTGCCGGCGGGCTTCTACGACCTCGATGCGTGGGCGTCCGGCGGCGGCCATCGGGCGCTCGGTCGGCACTGGATCGACGGCACCACACCGGTCGATCTCGGCCGCGTCGAACTGCCGCTCGGCGGCACCGTGCAGTTCTCGATCGCCGAGGGTGCGCTGCCGAGCGACGCCGCGCAGCGGGTGCTCGAGCTGGTCTCGCACCTGCCCGCCGGCGACCATGCGCTGCTGTATCGCCACGCCGACGGTTCGCCGCGAGTGCAACGCTTCACGGTCAAAGCCGGCGAACGGACCGAGGTCGCGGCAGTGCCTTGATGGATCCGACGATGGCTAGACTCACGAAGTCGACGGCGATCCGGTTCGCACGCCATCTGCAACTCTGCCCGAGCCCGTCGCCGCCTGCTTCATGCCTGCTTCGATCAAGGTTCTGCTCGCGACCGCAATCCTGAGCGCCACCATCCTCTGGTGGTTCGGTCGCGGCGACGATGCGCCGCCACCGATGCCTGGCCGCGGCAACACCGACGCACCCAGCATCGCGAGCGCCGGGGTCACGGCCGCCCTGCCAAATCACCGCACCCCGATGGCTGCGCCGCCATCGCCGGCGATCGATTGGTTGCCGAGCTGGCTGGTGCATCCCTTCGCGTACGAGCTCGACGTGTGCGTGATCGACTCCCTGGGTCTGCCGGTGAGCGGCCACACGGTGAGGCTGGGGCCGATCGGCTGCACCCCCAACCTCGCCGACGTCGACACCGACGCCGAGGGAAACGCGGCGATTCGATGGCATGGCCGACAGCCTCAGATGATGGTCGAGATCGAGGATCCACGACGACAACGGCGGCGTGTACGGATGACGAGCGGCGAACCGGTTCGACTGCTGTTGCTCGGCCTGACCCGGCCGCCCGGTAGGAGGATGCCGATCGAGTTGCCGCCCCACGGGGAAGCGCGGTTCGACCAGCTGTCGGTCCGGCGACCGATGCGATCCGGCCTGCATCCGTTCGCTCGCTTCTCCGACACCGCAGCCGAGGCTGCGCCCCTGAACCTCAGCAACGACCTCCTGGCTGACGCCATGCGCGAGACTCTCGATGGGCTCATCGCCGAATCCGACGCCACGGCCGCGATTGCAGGAACAGTCTACGACACCGAGGGCCAGCCGTGCGCCGACGTACACGTCGTACTGCTCGGCAGTGAACCGCAGCCGCGGCGCCGCACCATCACCGACGAGCAGGGCACCTTCCGGTTCACGCAGCTCGACGCCGGCAACTTCCTCGTGCGCGCGGGCGGTGACCGCGATGGCCTGGCGACACTGCCGGTGGTCGTCACCACCGGCGCCACCACGGCGTCCCTCCGACTGAACCCTGGCAGATCGGTACGAGGCCGCGTAGTCGGGGCCGATGGCAGACCGCGAGGCCTGCGGACGATCGAATGGCGTTCGGACGACGGCAGCTGGGTCGACTCGACCGCAACCGACTGGCAAGGCACCTTCGTGATCGCGAATGTGCCCGACGGAACCGGCTCCGTGATGATGTGGTCTCTGGGCGATCAACTGGGACTCCCGGAGGTCGTGCTGACCGGAGTGAGGCCGAACCACGGCGAACTGATCCTGCGCTGTCCAGCCGGGCCGGGCAGCACTCTGCAACTCCAGACAGCTCCCCGCGACGCGGCTTCCACCGGACCTCGCCTCCAGGTCTGGCACCTCGAGACAGGCCTCGGCAGGAGCATTCCGCCCCGCGGCGAAGGCGACAGCTGGCCCATCGGGCACCTGCCGGCGGGCTTCTACGACCTCGAGGCCTGGGTGCCTGGCGACGGCCATCGCGTGCGCTTGCTCAGTCGCCACTGGATCGAGGGCACCACAACGGTCGACCTCGGCCGCGTCGAACTGCCGCGCGGCGGCACCTTGCAGTTCTCGATCGCGGAGGGTGCGCTGCCGCAAGACACCGCGCAACGGGTGCTCGAGCTGGTCTCGCTGCGCGAGGATGCCGACGTGTTCGTGGCGATCGACGAGATCGCCGACGATAGCATCGTGCACCTGCCCGCCGGCGAGCATGCGCTGCTGTATCGCCACTCCGACGGTTCGCCACGCGCGCTGCGCTTCACCGTGAAGGCCGGCGAACGGACCGAGGTCACTGTGGCGCGCTGAAGGCTCCGCGGGTTGCCACCCTGACGTCGCGGTGACGTGCAGCTTCGACGGTGCTTAACAGCTAGGCTCGGAATGCGCCCCTCTGCGTCCTTGCCATGCCTGCTTCGACCAAAGTCCTGCTCGCCACAACCGCCCTGGGTGCAGCTCTGCTGTGGCTGCTGAGCCACAACGACGATGCGTCGCCGGGGGTTCGCTTCGGCGCGCCTGTCAATGACAGTCGCGTAGCGAGCACAGACAGCAGCGCGCCTCCCACCTCGACGCGCACGACGTTGCCTGACGAAGCAGAACCTCCCACCGTTCTGCTGGCGGACTGGCTCGTGCACCCCTTCGCATACGAGTTCGACATCCGCGTGATCGACTCGCTGGGCATCCCGGTGGAAGGCCACACGGTGAAGCTCTGTCCGGTCGGATGCTCCCGCAACCTCGCCGACGTCAGCACCGATGCGGATGGGCACGCGACGATCCGCTGGCACGGCCGACAGCAGGAGATGACCGTCGAGATCGAAGAACCGCGTGAGCAAGCGCGTCGCGTGCGAATGCGCAGTGGTGCACCTGTCGCCATGGAGCTGCTCGAGGAAGCGTATGTGCCTGACCAGAGGATGAAGTTCACGTCCGCAGCGCTGATCCCGAATCCCGAGCGTCGCATGGTCCCGGAGCCCTTCCGAGTGCGAGGAGGCGAGGTGGTACGGATGCGATCAGGACTGCATCCTTTCGCGCGCTTCGCCCAACCAACGGCGGTCGACGCGGAGCAGTCGACCACGGCAAGCAGGCGCGAAGACCAGGACGTGGACCCGAACCGCTGGAGGCACGAAACGCCCTCTGGCTCGGCGGCAGCGATCGTTGGCACTGTGCTCGGGCACGATGGCCGCGCCCTTGCCGACATCCCCGTCCGATTGTTCGGCAACAGCCCTCAGCCGTTCCGCGGGACCAACACCGAAGCTGACGGCAGCTTCCGGTTCGAAGGGCTGGCAGCCGGCGACTACGTCGTGCGCGCAGGCGGTGATCGCGACGGCCTGGCGGTCACCAACATCGTCGCTTCGTCCGGCATGACATCGACCACGCTGCAACTGCACCCGGGGGCGACGGTGCGCGGCCAGGCACTCACCGCGGATGGCAAGCCGATCGCACAAAGTGTCATCGAGTGGCGCTCGCTCGACGATCGGTGGGCCGACTGCACCCGTGCCGACAGCAACGGCACGTTCGTGCTGGCCAACCTGCCACCGGGGCCGGGCACGGTCACGGTGCTGCCGCCCGGACGAACCTGGCAACAGGCGCTCGCGGTTGCGTCGAATGTCATGGCAGACAGCGGCGATCTGATTCTGCGCGCGCAATCGCCTTCCGGCAGCACACTGACGCTACAGCCGTGTCGGGTCGACGAACTGAGCGAATGGCCGGTGCTGCGCCTCTGGAACCAGGACACCGGACTCGGGACTCGCATGGAAGCAGCGTGGGACGGTGGCAGTTGGCGACTCACGGACCTTCCAGCGGGCTTCTACGAGCTCGACGCGTGGGTGCCCGGCGCCGGACACCACTCGCTCGGTCGGCACTGCATCGACGGCACCACACCGGTCGACCTAGGCCGCGTCGAACTGCCGCTCGGCGGCACCGTGCAGTTCTCGATCGCCGAGGGTGCGGACGCCGCGCAGCGGGTGCTCGAGCTGGTCTCGCTGCGCGCCGATGCCGACGTGTTCGTCGCACTCGACGAGATCCCGACCGACCGCCCCGTGCACCTCCCCGCCGGCGACCATGCGCTGCTGTATCGCCACGCCGACGGTTCGCCACGCGCGCAACGCTTCACGGTCAAGGCCGGCGAACGCACCGAGGTCGCCGTGCCGCGATAGCCGGATCCACCCGCGTTGGCGTAGCATGGTCGCGGCATGAAGACCAAGACCCCGAAGGCCAAGAACGTGCTCGGCACCGAGCTCAAGGGCTGCAGCGACCAGCCGAAGACCGGCTTCTTCCGCGACGGCTGCTGCAACACGACGGAGGAAGACTTCGGCGCCCATACTGTGTGCGCCGAGGTGACCGAGGACTTCCTCGGTTACAGCAAGCAGATGGGCAACGACCTGTCGACGCCGCGGCCGGAATACGGCTTCCCCGGCCTGAAGCCCGGCGACCGCTGGTGCCTGTGCGCATCGCGCTGGGTCGAAGCGCTCGAAGCCGGCAAGGCGCCGCGGCTGGTGCTCGAATCGACGCACGAACGCACGCTCGACTACGCGCCGCTCGCGGTGCTGCAGCGGCACGCGATCCCTGGCTGAACGCGGCGTCGGCCTCTTCGTCGCCACGACGGCGACCGCTGCGGCGGGTCAAAACGTCCCGACCACGAGTCGCAGCGCGTTCGTCGACGTCAGCGCAACCGGCGCGAGCGACGGCGACAGTTCGAGCGGCACCATCTGGTGGAAGAGCACCGAACCGACGAGTGCCGCCGAATCGGGAACGGCCGCGACGGTCTCGGCGGACCCGTTCGCGGTGAGCTGCAGCGACAGGTGGTCGGGCGTCGTCAGCAGGTCACAACCGGTGACTCCGAACTGCGGCACCAGCAGGCTCAGCGGCGCGAGCCCGGCTGGCAGCGCCGAAGCACCGGTGACCCCGAACACCGCGGCGAGCGTCGGCAGTCCGCTGCCGACCGCGCGGAAAACCCCACCGGTCCACGGTGGCGACGTCGCGACGAGCGAGTTGGCGCCGCCACTGCTCGCACAACCGCTGCCGACCGCCGGGGCACTCGCCGGGCACGGCGTCGACAGCAACGCTGCATACGACGACACCAGGCCGCCGGCGACGGTGAACGGACCGGCGACCGCAAGGCGACCCGAAGGCAACCACGCCATCGAGCGCACGGTGGCCGTGACGCCCCAGGTGAACGGCGACCACGACGTGCCGTTCCAACGGGCGATGCGCGGCAGCAGGTTGCCGCCGATCAGCCAGAAGTCGCCGCCGGCGACGACGTCGCCGTCGGGCAGCACGAGCAGACTCCGGACCGGCTGGTTGAACGCACTGCCGCCGAACGTCGACCACGCAGTGCCGTCCCAGCGCGCGAGGTTGGCCGCGGCTGTGCCACCGGCATTGGCGAAGGCACCACCGACCAACAGGTCGCCGTTGTCGAGCAACGCGAACGCCGATGCGGAGCCGAAGCTGAAGCTGCCCCCCACCGACGACCACGTCTGCCCGTCCCAGCGCGCAATGCCCCCGGCGCTCACGCCGCCGGCGCTCGTGAACGCACCGCCGACGACCACGTCGCCATTCGGCATCGCCTGCAGCGCGCCAACGACGCCGTTGACGCCGGCGCCGAGTGGCGCCCACGACGAGCCGTTCCAGCGCACGATGTTGTTGGCGAGCACACCCGGGGACAGCACCGTGATGTTGCCGCCGGCGACGATGTCGCCGTTCGGCAGCACCGCGAACGCGCGCACATCCTGCTCGAACCACGGGATACCCCCGCCGATCGACGACCACGTGCTGCCGTCCCAGCGGGCGACGACATTCGCCAGCACACCACCCGCGGACCAGAACGTGCCGCCGGCGATCAGGTCGCCGTTGGGCAACACCACCAGGGCGAGGCAGTCGCCGTTCAGCCCCGAACCGAGCGGCGACCACGTTCTGCCGTTCCAGCGCGCGATGCGAGCGACGGGCACACCACCCACGGTCGAGAATGCGCCGCCGGCGACGAGATCGCCGTTCTGCATGCGCACGAGGGCGTGCACCGGCCCGTCGAACCCGGCGCTCGCCAGCGGGGTCCACGCCGTGCCGGTCCAACGCGCGACCCGACTCGCGGCGAGGCCGGGAACGCCGATGAACGAGCCCGCCGCGACGACGTCGCCGCCCGGCATGGCCGCCAGCGCCTGCACACCCGGCCGGAGGCCGCCACCGAAGGCCGACCAGGTCGTGCCATTCCAGCGCGCCACGCCCTGCGTCGACACGCTGCCCGCCGACGTGAAGTCCCCACCGGCGACCAGATCGCCATTCGCCGCGAGCGCGGTCGCCCAGACCGTGCCGCCCATGCCACCTTGCAGCGACGACCACACCGAGCCGTCCCAGCGCGCGATGCGCGACACGGCGGTGCCACCCGCCGCGGTCAACATGCCGGCGACTATGACGTCGCCGTTCGGCATCGCGGTGATCGCGTTGACCTGCCCGCTGACGCCGCCGCCGAGCGGACTCCAGACGCTGCCATTCCACCGCGCGAGGTTCGATGCAGACAAAACGCCACCGGCCGTGAAGAACACACCTCCAGCTGCGATATCACCGTTGCCGAGCACCGCGAGCGCGGTCACCGGTCCCAAACCTGCACCGAGAGCCGACCAAATCGAACCGTTCCAGCGCGCGATGCCGTTCACCAGGACGCCGCCGGCCTCGGTGAAGTTGCCCGCCGCGATCAGGTCGCCATTGGGCATCACCGCCAGGGCTTTGACGCCGCCGTTCGGGCCCGAGCCGAGCGGCGACCACACGCTGCCGTTCCAGCGCGCGAGGAACGCACTCGGCACACCGCCGGCGGACGAGAAAGCGCCGCCGGCGACCAGATCCCCGTTGGGCATCGCGGCGAGGGCCGTGACCTGGCCGTTCATGCCCGAGCCGAACGTCGACCAGTCACCGGTGGCGGGATCGAAGGCGGCGATGCCGTTGCCGATCACGTCGCCCACGGCCTGGAACACGCCCCCGAGCACGAGCATCGCGTTCGCCGGGCCGGGGCCATCGGGATCCCACGCCGTCGCGGCCGACACGCTGTTGTCCGCACCATCCACGCCGCCGAAGGATGCCCATTCGGACGCGCATTGAGCAACACCTGGGACCGCGAGCAAGAGGCAGATTGCTGCCGGCAGCACACGCGCGCGACGACAGACGCAAGGGATGTGCATTGGGCCGCGAATGCTACCCCGGACGGCCAGTTTCGTCGGCACACGGCCGGTCGGCGAGGTCTGCGCCTCCCGCCGAGGACGCCCTCAGTGCTCGTGCACGAGCTCGCAGGTCTCGTAGACCGGCCCTTCCATGCAGGTGCGCGAGTACGGCCAGCCCTTGAAGCGCGGGCCCTGCACCTTCACCGTGCAGCCGTTGCAGACCCCGTAGCCGCACGCCATGTAGGTCTCGAGGCTCAGGAAACAGCGCAGCCCGCGCTGCTCGCAGACCTTCGCCACCGCTTCCATCATCGGATCCGGGCCACAGCAGAACACGATCTCGCCGGCCTTGACCACGCCGCGCGCGAGCAGATCCTCGAGCAGCGCCGTGACCCGCCCCGAGAACCCGTGGCTGCCGTCGTCGGTCGACGTGTGCAGGCGCACCAGCCCGGCGAAGTCCTCCATGCCCGACAGCAGCGCGCGCGTGCGGCCGCCGAACAGCAGCCGCAGCTCGCGGCCCTGCGCCTTCGCGTGCTTCGCGAGCAGCAGGAACGGCGCGAGCCCGACGCCGCCCGCGATACAGATCGGGTCGTGGTGCTCGAGCGGGAACGGCATGCCGAGCGGCCCGTTCAGCACGATGCCATCGCCGGGCCGCGCGTCGCACAGCGCGCGCGTGCCCTCGCCGACCGGCTTGACCAGGAAGCTGCCCCACGAACCGTCGGCGGCGCGGTCGTACAACGAGAACGGCCGCGGCAGCTGCACCGGCCAGCGGCGCTCGGTGCGCAGCATGTAGAACTGGCCGGGCGTGGTGACGGGGATCGGACCGTCGACTTCGATGGCGAACGAGCCGCCGCCGAGATCACGGCAACGGCGCAAGGTGTGGACGCGGGTCTGCATCGGCGAGCGCCGCAGCATAGCCGGGCAGGCCGGTCGGCACGCAACGCAGCGTCACGATCGGCACCTCGGGCGGGGCGTCGATGCGCAGCGGCAGCACCGTGACCCCGACCCCGCGACCGACGTAGAGCCGGCAATCGTTCTCGACGAACCAGCCGCGTTCGTAGCCGAACCGGCTGTGGTGGATCGGTGCCCAACCGGCGATCCGGATCTGGCCGCCGTGCGTGTGCCCGGACAGCTGCAGGTCGACGTCGACCGCCGCCGCCTCGAAGAAGAAGTCCGGGTGATGGCTCAGCAGCACCGCCGTCTCGCCGTGCCGCCGGCCGACCAGCGCCTGCTGCAGATCCGGCGTGCCCTCGGTCAGGTCATCGACGCCGCACAGCCACAGCGAGCTGCCGCCGTGTTCGATCCGGTGCCCGCGGTTCATCAGCACCTCGACCCCGTGCTGCTGCAGGAACGCGCGCCACAGCCCGATGTCCGAACCGAAGAAGTGGTCGTGGTTGCCGGGCACCGCGAACATGCCGTAGCGCGGCCGCAGCAGCTGCAGCGGGCGCTCGAACAGCAGGATTTCGCGGTCGCGGGTGTTGATCAGGTCGCCGCCGAACAGCACCAGGTCCGGCGCCGCCGCCTGGATGCGCTCGAAGATCCGACACAGGTCGTCGACGTCGCAGAAGCTGCCGGCGTGCACGTCCGACACGAACGCGATGCGCAGCCCGTCGAGGCAGTGCTGGCCCGGCCGCAGCGGCAGCTCCAGTTCGGGCAGCTCGAAGCGGCGGTGGATCCGGCGGTGCAGCCAGCGACTCGTCGGCAACCGGTCGAGGCCACGATTGAACGCGGCCACCAGCGACGCGAACGCGCGCCGCAGCGGCGTCCGTCGGCCCGACAGGGGACCGCGCGGGGCCGGCGCCCGGCGCTCACTGATTCGCGACTGCGTCATCGTTCAGTCGCCACTCGCGGCCGCGGCGGGGGATCCCTGCAGCTTGTTGAACAACGTGCGCACACCGATGCCGAGCACCTCGGCGGTGCGGGTGCGATTGCCGCCGTTCGCGACCAGCGTGCGCTGCACCAGTTCGCGTTCGACTTCGGCGAGCGAACGACCGACCAGTCGCGCGACCGGATCGACCGCCGGCAGCACGTGGATCGGCTCGCCGCCCGCGGTCGAGCTCGCGGTGCGGTTCGCGTCACCACCGGGTTGCAGCCAGCGCTGTACGGCCGCCCCGTCGACGACCTCGCCGTCGCACAGGATCGCCAGCCGCTGCACGACGTTCTGCAGTTCGCGCACGTTGCCGGGCCACGGCCAGTCGCGCAGCGCCGCCTCGGCGCCGGCGTCGAAGCTCATGCCAGGGCGCAGGAAGTGGCGCGCCAGCGGCACGATCTCGTCGCGGCGTTCGCGCAGCGGTGGCAGCGTCACCGGCACCACCGCGAGGCGATAGAGCAGGTCCTGGCGGAACCGTCCGGCGCGCACCTCGGCCTCGAGATCGCGGTTGGTCGCGGCGACGATACGCACGTCGACACGCAGCGTGCGGTTGCCGCCGACGCGCTCGAACTCGCCCTCCTGCAGCACACGTAGCAGCTTGCTCTGCATCGCCGGCGACATCTCGCCGATCTCGTCGAGGAACAGCGTGCCGCCGTCGGCGAGCTCGAAGCGGCCCTCGCGACGCCGCGCCGCGCCGGTGAACGAGCCGGCCTCGTGGCCGAACAGTTCGCTCTCGAGCAGCGCCTCGGGGATCGCCGCGCAGTTGAGCTTGACGAACGCGCGCTGCGCGCGGTCGCTGCGCTCGTGCACCAGCGCGGCGATGCGCTCCTTGCCGGTGCCGCTCTCGCCGCACACCAGCACGGTGGCGCGGCTCCGGGCGACGCGCACGACCAGCTCCACGACGGCCTGCATCACCGGCGACGCCACCACCATCTCGCCGCCGAGCGCCTCGCCGCGCAGGAACGTGTTCTCGCGCAGCAGCCGCCGCTTCTCGCGCATGCGTTCGAGCAGCAGTTCGAGTTCGTCGAGCACGACCGGCTTCTCGAGGATGTCGTCGGCGCCCTGCCGCATCGCCTGCACGGCGGTGTGCATGGTGCCGTGGGCGGTGACCAGCACCACCGGCCGGTCCGGATCCGCTTGCTTGCTCGCGGTCAGCACCGCGAAGCCGTCGGCGTGCGGCATCTTCCAGTCGGTGACGACCAGATCGAACGGCTTCTGCCCGAGCGCCGCGATCGCCTCGCGACCGTCGGCGACCGCGATCACCTCGCAGCCGAACGCCTGCAGCGCCTCCTGCAGGAACTCGCGCGACAAAGGTTCGTCGTCGGCGAGCAGCACCGTCTCGCGATGGCTCATGCCGACCCCTGCACGGCAGCGGCGGTGACCGGCGCGGCCTGGCTGGTGACCTGGCCGGCGGCCGACTCGAGCAGCGGCAGCCGGATCCGGAAGCGCGCGCCGAGCTGGCCCGGATTCAGCAACTCGAGGTCGCCGCCGAGGAACGCCAGCACGCGCAGACACAACGGCAGGCCGAGCCCGGTGCCACGTTCCTTGGTCGACACGAACGGTTCGAGCACGCGCGCGCCGACCTCGGCCGGCACCCCGGGCCCGTCGTCCTGCACGATCAGTTCGAGCCGGTCGCCGCGCACCGCGGCATGCAGCTCGATCCGCACCGCGGGCGCGGCCTCGATCGCGTTGCGGAACAGATTGGTCAGCACGCGCACCAGCGCGTCGGCATCGGCGCGCGACTCGCGCGCCCCCGCCAGCTGCAAGCGTGCCAGCGGCAGCCCGGCCGCGTGCGCGGCCTCGGCGGCGATCTCGGCCAGCGTCCCGGCGCGGCCGCGGTGCCGCTCCGGCCGCGCGAAGCCGAGCAGCGCCTTGACGATGTCGTCGACCTGCTGCACGCCCTGCACGACCTTGCCGGCGAAGCGGCGCATCGTCGCCGGGTCGTCGCTGCGCACCAGCAACGCGGCGAAGCCCATGACACCGTTCAGCGGGTTCTTGATCTCGTGGGCGATGCCGAGCGCGAGCTCGGACAGACCGGCGAGGCGATCCAGCCGGTGCACCGCGCGTTCGAGCTGCTGCACCTGCGAACGGTCCTCGAGCAATACCAGCTCGCCATCGGCCAGCGGCACGCGCTGTACGCGCACGGCGATGCTGCCGATCACGACGTCACCGACGGCGGCCGCGGTCAGGTCGACGCCGGCCGCGGCCGCCAGCGCACACAGCCGTTCGGCCTCGGGATTGCGCCGCACGGTCGCCCCATCGCGCTGCACGCACAAGCCCGCCGGCAGCGCCGTGAACACCGCGTCGCGTTCCTGCAGCGCCTGCTGCAGCGCGCGGTTGCTGCACTGCAGCTCGTGGTCGACGGCCTCGGCGCGGGCCTTGAGCGCCGCGTAGCCGGACTCGAGCTCGCGCGCCGCCGCCGTGAACTCGGCGAAGCTGCGCTGCAGGAACTCGTGATCGGCGCTCACCGATCCTTCTCCCCGGGCCAGGTCAACGCCTGGATCGCCGCGGTGGCGTCATAGCTCGCGTTCAGGTTCATCCAGCGGAAGTGCTCCATCGCCGCCTGCGCCGCCATGCCCCACGGCCCCAGCACCTCGACCTCGTTGCGCTGACCGGTCTTGCGCACGTCGCGAGCGGTGATGCGCAGGAACGGGTCGCGCACTTCCTGTTCGCGCTTCTGGTAGTCGCGCGCCCTGGTCACCATCGACAGGCCGTCGTGGAGCTCGGCGTGGCGGAACAGCAGCTCGAGGCAACGACCTTGGTAGAACAGCGCCTCGAACGGCGGCTCCTTGGCCTTCAACAACGGCGCGAGTTCGTCGAGCGCGCGCTGCAGCTTCTCCTTGCCGCGATCGTCGAGGTCCTTGGCGATCGTCAGCTGCGCCTGCTCGCGCGCGGCGGCGCCCCGTTCGAGCAGCGCCTGGCCGGCGCGGAACAGCGCCTGCGCGACCCGCTGGTGATCGGTCGAACCGGTGATCGTCGCGCGCATCGGGTCGAGGCTCGACACCGCGACCGGCTCCATCGTCGTGGCCCGCACGGTCTCGCCGGCCGGGGCCGGGTTCGCCACCGGCGCCGGCGGCGACTCGGTGCTTCGGACCGGGCTGTCGATCGGCGTCGGCTGCGCCGAACCGGCGGTCGGCACCGTGAACGACGGCCGCTCGGCCGCCTCGCGCTGCGCCCTGGCCTCGGCATCGGCCCGCAGTTGGTCGACGGCGGCGCGCAGCTTGTTGTAGCGCTCGAGGATGGTCGCGGTCTGGGCGTCCTGGTCGCGCAGCTCCTGATGCATGCGCTCCATGGTCTCGGTGTCGGCCGGCGCGGTCGGCTTGAACGTGCGCTCGCCGTCGTCGCCGGGCAGCCCGAGATCGTGGCGCAGCCGCAGATCGTGCAGCCGCTCGGTCTCGCCGCGCGCCTGCTGCAGCTGGCGCCGCGCGCGGGCGATCTCGGCCTGCGCGCGCTCGGCGTCGCCGCCTTGCGCGAAGCCGAGGCCGAGGCAGGTGAACACGACCACCGGTGCGTGCCAGCGCTTCATCGCAGGATCCCCCGGTAGGCATCGGCGGCGTGCTCGAGCTTGCCGAGCCGCGTGTAGACGTCGCCGATCATCGTCGCGGTGCGACTGCGCAGATCGGCGCTCTGGATCCGCGGCGCCAGGTGGATCGCCTGGGCCGGGAAGTCGTCGTAGTGTCGGCTCGCCATCGCCTGCTCGTAGAGCGCGGTGATGGTCTTGAAGCGGGCCCGGTCGCCGACCGCGTTCTCGCGTTCGAGCATCGGCCGGGCGACCGCGATCGCGCGCTGCCACTGCCGGTCGGCCAGCATCTCGTCGACCAGGAACAGCGCCAGTTCCGGCTCCTCGCCGCGCAGCACCATCTGTTCGAGTTCGAGGAAGGCGCTCTCCTTCTCGCCGAGCGCCAGCGCGGTGCGGGCCCAGCCGCGCAACGCACGTTCGCGCCAGTCGGCGGACAGCGTGCCGAGGTGCCGCGCCCGCGCCTCGACGGCGGCCGCACGCGCCTGCACGAAGCGCTGCTGCGCGAGGTACGACTCGGCGAGCATCACGTGGGCGAGGCCGCGGCGCGGGTCGTTCTCGGCGTTGATCAGGAACCACTCCAGCGAGCGCATCGCCAACTCGGCCTTGCCGGCGCCGAGCGCGCCGTAGCCGAGCAGGAAGTGGTAGTCGAGGAACTGCCGCGGCGACATGTCGCCGAAGTAGGGCGACTCCCGCAGCGTCAGCATCGTCTCCTGCACACGATCGGGGCGCTCCATCAGGAACTGCGCCTCGCCGGCGAGCAACCAGACGTCGAGCAACTCGACCGAGTCGAGCAGCCGGATGATGCGGGCGCGCAGTTCGTCCTGGCAGCGTTCGGCCTGGCGCCGGACCAGGTCGGGCTCGGTCTCGGTGGTCGCCTGACCGAGCAGCGCGCGGCCGAGCAGGATCACGGCGGCGCTGACCTCGGGGGCGTTCGGCATGCGCTCGAGCACGCGCCGCGCCCATTCCTCGGCCTTGCCGAACTGGGCCTTGCGCACCGTGCGATCGCTCGCACCGCGGGCGAGATCGAGGTGGCAGTTGCCGAGCCGCAGCACCGCGGTCGCGACGTGGTCGTGCGGCCGCTGTTCGTAGACATCGGTGAAGAACGTGATCGCGGCCTCGAGGTCGCCGCTGTCGGCGAGCAGTTCGGCGAGGTGCAGGCGCACCTGCAGGCCCTCGCTGCGGACCGTCGGTTCGTACTGCAGCTCGTCGCGCAGGAACGAGCGATACCACTGGCCCGCGATCGTGCGCAGCCGCTGGCGACCCGACTCGGTCTCGGGCGACGGCGTGCGCACGACGTGCAGGGTGACGCGGGCGCCGTCCACGGCCGCCGGTTCGTCGAACACGCAGTCCGCTCCGCCGGCCACCGCGATCAGCTGCGCCACCATGCGCGGGTCCTGCAGGGCCAGGTTGAGGTCGACGGTGGCGAACCGCAGGTCGTTCTCGAGCGGGCCGGTGGCGAACGCGAGGTTCCAGCCATTGACCTTGGCGAGTTCGCCGAGTGCATCGCGGCACGACACCGCGCGCGCATCGGCGTCGACCACGGTGCGGGCCGGGGTGCCGTCGCGGGCGTCGAGCGTGCCGAGCGTGAACATGCCGCCGGGGGCCGGCGGCGCAGGCGCCTGCGCGGCCGCCGTGCAGAGGCACGACCAGAACGCGAAGGCGCGGATCATTTGCCCTTGCCTTCGGCCTGCACGGCCTCGGCGCGCAGCTTCTCGCTGGTCAGCCGCAGTTCCTGCAGACGCGCCTGTTCGGCCCCGAGGTCGGCCTGCTGGCGGTAGCTGTCGCCGAGCTGCAGATAGGCCTCGGCCACGTGCTTGTAGAGCGAGCTCGGGATCTGCCGCTGCTGCAGCAGGAAGCGCGCCCAGATGCGGCGCAGGCGCTCCTGGTCACCGCTCTGCTGCGCGGCCTTCGCCTCGGCGACGAGATCGTCGGGCAGCGCGTGGCTCTTCTCGAGCGCGTCGGCGCGGCGCCGGAACTCGTCGGCCTTGGTGAAGTCGTTGGCGCGGTGCGCATAGTAGGCCAACGCCATCAGCACGTTCAGCTGCTGGCCGGGCGCCATGCGCGGCGACTCGTCGAGGTGCGCCTGCAGCTGCGCGATCGCCTCGTGGAACTCACCGCGGTCGGCGGCCTGCTGCGCGGCGACGTAGCGCTCGTTGAAGCGGCGATCGGGGCCGGCCTTGCTCGGGCTCGGGTGCGCCACCACCGGGTGCGGATCGGCAGCCGGAGCGGCCGGCTGGGCAGGCGATGGCAGCATCGCCACCACCACCATCGCCAGCACGTTGAACGCCAGCAGGCCGCGCAGCGCCAGTTCGCGCCGGCGACCGGACTTCTCGACCACCGGCGAACGTTCCGGCCTGGCGAGCTGGGCCCGCGCCTGCGCCAGCGCCTGCTCGCCCTCGGCCAGCGCGCGTTCGGCCGCGCGCAGCGCCTGCGCTTCGAGGTCGGGGCCGGGCCTGGTGCTGCCCTTGCTGCCGCTCGCCATCAGATCGGTCAGCGCGCCGCCGGGCGGATGCTCCGCGGCCGGCGCCGCACCGATCGGGGTCGCGGTCGGGGCGGGCGCACCCTTGGTCGTCTCCACTGTCTTCGGATCGTCGCTCACGGCTGGCTCCAGAGGTCGGCAAGTTCTGCCTGGACGCAGGGTCCGACCGGATCCCTCATCGGCATGTCATGGGCCGTTCCCTGACTCGAAGCGGGACCGGGCCGCCGCGGTGTCAGTTCGCGCCACAGTCGGAGTTCGAGCCCACGCTGCGCGCCGCGCCGCGTGCGGCGGAGATCGCCGTCGAACGGCGGCAGCACCGGTTCGGGGCCGGGCGGCAGTGCCGCGCTCACCGTGACGAACGTGCCGTCGTCGTGCAGATCGACCACGGCGTCGCGCGGCAACGCCGCCACGAAGATGTCGACGACCGCCTGCACGGCCGGGGCCAGCGAACTCGGCGTGGCCACCGCGCGCGCCGGGCCCATCGCACTGGCGCTCGTCATCGCCTCGAGCAGTCGGGTCGGCGAAACCGGCTTGGTCAGCACCGCGTGGATCGACGGCAAGGGCTGCACTTCCTCGGGATGGCCGCTGACCGCCAGCACCGGCGTGCCGCAGTCGGCGACGAACGCAGCAGCGAGTCCGTCGGGCAGTCGCCAGTCGCTGACGACGACGTCGAACGTGTCGCCGGCCAGCGCGGCCGCGGCGCCGGCGCAGTCGGCCGCCGTTCGCACGTCGTGGCCCTTGCGACGCAGCAGCGCCGCCAGGCCCTCGCGGATGCCCGGCTCGTCGTCGACCAGCAGGCACTTCATGCCAGTGCGGCTCGCGTCCGCGGGCTCGGCAGCGTGAGCGTGAAGCGGGTGCCGCGCGCCAGCGGCACGCAACGCACGGTGCCGCGGTGCGAGGCGACCGTGGTGGCGACCGCGTAGAGACCGAGTCCGGCCCCACCGCGACTCGACCAACCCGGCGTGAAGATGCGTTCGCAGTGCTCGGCGGGGACCCCGCGCCCGTCGTCCTCGACGTGGATCGCGACCTGGTCGCCGATCCGCTGCACGGCGATGCGGATGGTGCGCGCCCCGGCGTGACGGGCGTTCTCGCACAGATTGTCGAGCGCGCGTTCCAGCAGCGCACGATCGCCCTGCAGCACCGGCTCGACCGGGCTGACCACGACCTCGGCGTCGTGGCGGGTGGCGACGTCGCGCACCAGCCCGTCGACGGCGAACGTCGAGCGCACGGGATTGCCGGTGCGCGCCAAGGCGAGCCAGCCGTCGACCAGCCGCGTCATGCGGTCGAGGTCGCGCAGCACGCCGTCGAGCACCGCCGCCCGCGGATCGTCGCCGTCGACCATCTCGCGCACCAGCATCGCCCCGGTCATCGCCGAGGCGAGCGGGTTGCGCAGCTCGTGGCCGAGCAGGCCAGGCAGCCGTTCGGCGGCGAGAGCCTCCGCGCCGGAACCGTTCACACGATCACCTTGGCGCGCAGCGGCCGCTTGCCGAGCTCGTAGAGGCGGATCTTGTTGTAGAGCGTGGTCCGGTTGATGCCGAGGATGGCCGCGGCCCGGCTGATGTTCCACTGCGTGTCGTCGAGCACCTTGGCGACCAGCTGCGACTC
>JALORC010000158.1 GCA_025459175.1 Planctomycetota bacterium
GACGTGGCAGGACCAGCTGCTGCCCGAACTCGCCAAGGCAGGCATCGAGTTCCGCGAGATCAAGCAGCTGTCGCCGACGCAGCAGAAGTGGCTCGACACCTGGTTCCACCGCGAGGTCTACCCGATCCTGACGCCGCTGGCGGTCGACCCGGCCCACCCGTTTCCGGTGCTGCTGAACAAGTCGCTGAACCTGGTCGTGCTGCTGCTCGATCCGCGCCAGGCGCGCCGCACCCATCGCATGGCCGTCGTGCAGGTGCCGCGCGCGCTGCCGCGCATCCTGCGCCTACCGGAGATCGACGGCCAACGCGCCTGGGTGTTCACCGCCGACGTGGTGCAGGCGAACCTGCGCGAACTGTTCCCGGGCCTCGAGGTCGTGCACGCCAGCACGTTCCGGGTCACGCGCGACAGCAACATGGACCTCGACGAGGTGCAGGGCACCGACCTGATGAGCTCGATCGAGAAGGAGCTGATCAAGCGGCGCCGCGGCGAACCGGTGCGGCTCGAGATCGACACCGGCGCCCATCCCGAGGTGCTGGACCGCTTCCAGAAGGCGTTCGGCATCGAGACCGACGACATCTACTTCTGCGACGGCCCGGTCAACATGGGGCGCATCCTCGAGCTGCATCAGATGGTCGAGCAGCCCGACCTGAAGGACCCGCCGTCGGCGCCGCGGCGCCAGTGGAGCTGGGCCACCGCTGACGAGATGTTCGCCGACCTGCGCGACGGCGACATCCTGCTGCACCACCCGTACGAGTCGTTCGCGACCGTCGAGGACTTCGTGCGGCTCGCCGCGCGCGACCCTCGCGTGCTGGCGATCAAGCAGACGATCTACCGGGCCGGCAGCAAGAACCCGATGGTGGAGTCGCTGATCGAGGCCGCGCACCAGAAGAAGCAGGTCACGGCGATCATCGAGCTCAAGGCTCGCTTCGACGAGGAGGCCAACATCCAGTGGGCCCGGCGCATGGAACAGGCCGGCGTGCACGTCGTGTACGGCATCGTCGGCATGAAGACGCACGCCAAGTGCACGCTGCTGGTGCGCCGCGAGGAGGACGGCAGCCTGCGCCGCTACTGCCACCTCGGCACCGGCAACTACAACCCGTCGACCGCGCGCCTCTACACCGACGTCGGTCTGTTGACCGCGCGCGCCGATGTCGGCGAGGAGGTCGCCGAGACCTTCAACATGATCACCGGCTACACGCGGGTGCCGCAGATGGAGCACCTGCTGGTGGCTCCGTTCACGCTGCGCGACAAGCTGCTGCAGATGATCCGGGTCGAGATCGACAACAAGCGGGCCGGCAAGCCGGCGGCGATCCGCGCCAAGCTGAACAACCTGGCCGACCCGCAGATCATCACCGCGCTCTACGAGGCCTCGCGCGCCGGCGTGAAGGTGCAGCTGTGCGTGCGCAGCGTCTGCTGCCTGCGCCCGGGCGTGCCCGGCATGAGCGACAACATCACGGTGGTGGCGATCGTCGACCGCTTCCTCGAGCACAGCCGTGTCTACTACTTCGAGAACGGCGGCAACCCGCTGGTCTACCTGTCCTCGGCCGACTGGATGACCCGCAATCTCGACCGCCGGGTCGAGGTGTCGGCTCCGATCCTCGATCCGGAGCTCAAGAAGCGCGTCGTCGACGAGGTGCTCGGCATGGCGCTGCACGACAACGTCAAGGCGCGCACCGTGCTGCCGAACGGGACCAGCGAGCGCATCGTGCGCGGCAGCGGCGACGCGGCCCTGCGCAGCCAGCACCTGCTGCTGGAGATGACGATGAAGCAGCCCGAATCGACGCCGGAGGGCGGTGTGTCGGAGCCGCAGAAGCGGCGCAAGCGGAAGAAGCGCTGACGATCGCGGCGGTCAGCGCGCGCCGTCGCGCGGCCGCGCGCGCAGCATCACCGAGGCGCCGCGACCCAGCGCCGCCTCGAACCAGCTGAACGGCATGCTGGCCACCGTGAAGCCGAGGTAGACCATGTTCGCCAGCGCGCCGAGCAGGCCGCCGTGGCCACCGGCGCGCGACATCCGGCTCGGTGGGTAGAGACCCGGCACGAGGCTGTTCGACAGCGTGGTCGGGTTGTCGCGCAGGCACTGCTGGTTCTCGGCCAGCACCTCGAAGCCGCAGCGCTCGACGACCTGCCGCAGCGTGCGCGCGGTGTAGTTGACGAGGTGGCGCGGCACGTCGTAGCCCGCCCAGTGACGACCGAGGATCTTCGCCTGCAGGCAGTCGGCGTTGGGCACCTGGACCACGATCTCGCCGCCGGGCGCCAGCAACCGCCGCATCGAAGCGAGCACCGGCTCGATCGGGTGCACGTGCTCCAGGAAGTGGAACGAGGTCACCAGCGAGCAGCTGCCGGGGCGGATCGGGCAGTCGTCGAGCACACCGCGCACGGCGCCGAAACCACGCGCGCGCACGGCGCGCAGCGCGGTCTTCGACAGGTCCATGCCGAGACTGCCGGGCACCCCCAGCGCCTCGAGGAACGAACCGTCGCCACACCCGACGTCGAGCACGCGCACGGCCATGCCGGCGGCGCGCTGGTCGGCGACCACCTTGCCGGTGAAGCGCACGTGGTCGCGCAGCACGAAGCGGCGGTAGCGCTCGAGCAGGCCGCCCGGCACCCCGGCGCCCTGTTCGCGATCGGTCGGCCCGACCCAGTACGTCTCGGGATAGAACGCGGCGAGTTCGGCCCCGTTCGGGACCGGGTGCACGAACGCGGTGCGACAGTCGGCACATGCGTGCAGGTCGAACCGGCCGGAGGTGGCGCGGAACAGCCGATCGGGACGCTGCGACCAACGCACGGCGGTGCGCTGACCATGGCAGACAGGACAGGTGGCGGGTGAGGCGAGCGAGGCGGCGGACATCGGTAGTGACGTGGATCGAGGCCGAGTCCACGGGGCAATGCTACACTCTTCGGCCGCCTCGAGCATCCATGTCGAAACCACCTCGCGTCAGCATCATCGTCGTCAACTGGAACGGCGGGGCGATGCTCGACGAATGCCTGCAGTCCGCGTTCGCCCAGACCTGGACCGACACCGAGGTGATCGTCTCCGACAACGCCAGCACCGACGGCAGCCTCGAGCGCGCCGAGGCCACCTGGGGCCCGCGCCTGAAGGTGCTGCGCAACCCGCGCAACGAGGGCTTCGCCCGCGGCAACAACCTCGCGTTCGCGATCGCGACCGGCGACTGGGTGTTCCTGCTCAACAACGACGCGGTGATGGCGCCCGAGGCCATCGCCAACCTGATGCGCTTCGTCGCCGACCGCCCCGATGTCGGCCACCTGGCCTGCCGCGTGATCCGCTACGAGGAGGCGAACGTGTTCGACTCCGCCGGGCTGCTGATCTACCCCGACGGCGTCTGCCGCCCTCGCGGCTGGCAGGAGAAGGACCTCGGCCAGTACGACCGCCCCGAGGAAGTGCTCGCCGCCCACGGCTGCGCCTGCGCCTACCGCCGCACGATGCTCGACGACGTCGGCAACTTCGACGAAGTCTACTTCTGTTACCTCGAGGACCTCGACCTCGGCATGCGGGCCCAGCTGGCCGGCTGGAAGTGCTGGTACGTGCCCGACGCCGTGGTGCGCCACCACAAGTCGGCGAGCGCCGGCAACTACTCGAAGTTCAAGGCCTACCACGTCGAGCGCAACCGGATCTGGAACGCGGTCAAGCTGCTGCCGCGCTTCATCCTGTTCATGAGCCCGATGTTCACCGTCAATCGCTACCTGATGCAGGGCTACGCCGCCGCGACGCACGTCGGCATCAGCAGCGACTTCGTCAAGGAATACTCCTGGTTCCAGCTGATCTGGATCCTGCTGCGCGCCTACACCGCGGCGCTGTTCCGCCTGCCGCGCATGATCCTCGAACGCCACCGACTGTCGAAGCGGCGCAAGATCACCACGCGTGAGTGGTACGACCTGATCAGCCGCTTCAAGCTCGACGCCATCGAGCTGGCGCTGAAGCACTGAAGGCCGGCCGAGATGGTCCCTGCGCGCCACTGGCAGAATCGCCGCCACCGCCCCGGCCGGCTCGCCGCGCTGGTCGCAACCGCCTGGCTGTCGGCCTGCCATCGGGCGGCGCCCGAGGTCGCGCTCGATGTCGCCATGCAGCCGGACGGCAGCGCCACGATCTCGGTCGCGGGCCCCGCAGGTCGGCAGGTCGCGGTGGTCGCCAATCGACCCTGGCGCGGTGAGGAGCCGCTCTACGCCGGCCTCGCCGGCATGCGCTGCGCCCCCGAGCCGGATACCGCCGAACGCGCGGCCGGAGCAGGCCACCAACTGATCGGCGTGCTCGGCGACCAGCCACTGCGCACCACGTTGCCTCCGGAACGACTGCGATCGCTGCCATCGCCCGGCGTGCTCCAGGCGGTCGCCGTCGACCAGAGCCACGGCGACAACCGCATGTCGCTCAGCAACGCGTTCGCGTTCGAGCGCGGGCCCGCGGGACCGGTGCTGGTGCCGTTCACGGCGTGGCACGGCCTCGCGGCCTGCTGGCCATCGCTGCTCTGGTTCGTGGCGTTGCCGATCGCACTCGTGGTCGGATTGCGCCTCGGTTGGCGGCGCCCTGCCCCGCGCTGGCTGCTGCCGGGGCTGACCGCGGCGGCGATCGTCGCCCACCTGCTCACCGGCGCCGGCTGGTCGCGCGGGGCCACGTGGCCGCCGCCGGACGAGCTGCTCGCGCTCGAACGACACTACGGCGAGGGCCTCGCGGAACTGGTCCGGGCCGCCCGCACCCAACGCCGCGCCGACGAACGGATCACGGTGCTGGTCGCCGCCGACCGCGTCGTCGAACAACAATCGCTGGCCGCACACCTGGTCCGACTGCTGCCCGGCACCGTCGTCGTCACCGCCCCTTCGGCGCTGCCGACGACGGGCCTCGGCATCGTGCTGGGGGCCACCACCGAGGCCAGCTCCCCGCTCGTTCCCCATGTTCCGGCCGGCCGCGCCCTGTGCACGACGAAGGTCGCGGTGCTGTGGCGCCTGGGAGCCCAGTGACCATGTGGGAACCCGGACTGGCGCTGCTGCTGCTGCTGACGACGGCGATCGGCATCGGTCTCGTCGTACGCGCGGCCCTGGCGGCGCCCGAGGCGGCCCCGCTGCCGATCTCGCTGCTGGCGCTGGCTGGCGCCTGCACCGCCGCCGCGCTGCTGCCAGCACTGTTCCTGCTCGGCCTGCCGCGCCCCGCGGTGCTCGGCGCAACCTATGCGTTGGCGGCCGTCGGCTGGTGGCGATGGGCCCGCAGCGGACTGCTGCGGCCCGACCGCCGGACGCTGGCGGCGACGGCGCTGCTGCTGCTGCCATTGCTCGGTCCCCTGCTGGCCGCGGTCGCGCTGCCGACGCTGGCCGAGGATGCGGCGCTGGTGTGGTGGCCGAAGGTCGCCGAGGTCGCCGCCGGTCGCTGGCCCGAACTGCACGTGGCCACCACCGTGCACACGAACCCGGGCTACCCGCGCGGCATGGCGTGGCTGACCAACCTCGCCTGCCCGTGGGGACCGACGCCGGCGGTGATGCATGTGGTCGCCTGGGCGCCGGCGTGGCTGGTGGCCGTGGCGATGCTCGCGTTCGCACGCCAGCGCGGCGCCTACGGCGGGGGCCTGCTGCTGGCGCTGACGTTCGTGGTGCTGCCCGACGCCGCCTACTACGCGAGCCTCGGCTTGGCCGACGGCGCGATGGCGGGCGCGATCCTGTTGGCGGCGATCGGACTCAGCTGGCGCCACGAACGCCCCTGCGGTCTCGCCCTCGCCGTGCTCGCCGGCATCGGCGCCTGTTCGCTGAAGGAAGAAGGCAAGCTGGTGCTCGCCGTCGTCGCCGGGACGGCGCTGCTCGATTGCTGCCGCGGGCGCCTGCCGTGGCGCCGACTGCTGCTGCTCGGCAGCGCGCCGGTCGTGCTGGTCCCGTTCTGGCTCGCCAGCCGCGGCGAACGCGCGACCCGCCTCGAAGCGCTGCCGACCCTGCTGCAAGAACCGGACATCCTGCTCACCCGCACCGTTGCCAGCGTCGAGCAGATGGGCAAAGCCCTCGTGTCAGGGCCGAGCTACGACGGGCCGAGTTTCGCCGGCTTCCTGGTGCTGGTGTCGCTGGTGCTGCTGGTGCCGCGGCCCTGGCCGCGCCCGCTCGCGCCCTGGCCGGCGCTGGTGTTCCTGCCGGTCGTGGTGCTCGTCTACGTCGGCACGGGAGTGGATGTGCGTTGGCACGTTGGCTCGACCTTCGACCGGCTGATGCTGCAGTTGGCGCCGACGCTGTGGCTGGCGGCGGGTCTGCGGCTGGTGGCGGTCAGGAAGTAGGCGCCGGTCGGTCCAGGTGTCGGTCGGTCGCGGCTGTGGAGGTCAACAGATCCAACACAAAAGCCTCGGCAGTCGCGATTTCGCGCGACTACCGAGGCTTTTGAAGTGGCGAGGGCGACCGGGATCGAACCGGCAACCACCGGATCGACAGTCCGGTACTCTAACCAATTGAGCTACGCCCCCACGCCTTGGGGGACGGAGATGCTAGCCAGCACACCGGGCTTTGCAAGCTTCTTCTGCCGGCGACCGCGGCCCCCGGTGGAGATCCTGGGGAGTAGCGACGCGCAGCTCGATGCTTGCAGGGGACAGCGAGCGGCGACACTCTGGGCAGCGGCCCCAGGCCAGCGGCACTTCGGGCGCCAAAAAAAATCGGCCGCCGGGCTCACACCCCGGCGGCCGAAGCCACTCTTCGCTCTCTCGTGTCGAACCGGCCACCCGGGCTCGAGCCTTGCGACCCGCACCGCGAGCGACCGTCTCGCTTGCCCCAACTTCTAGGACGGCCGTTTTCGCGACCCAAGGGTCCTGCTCACGACATGCACGCCACGCCCCTTCCCGAGCTCCGACTCGGCTTCGCCGGCCCCGGTGGCTGCCCGCTGCCCCACCTGTCGGTCGACGGCATGACCCCGGTGGGACCGAACCTGTCCCACTGGCCGGGCAACCGCACCCCACCGCGCTGGAAGGCCGACCTCAGCACCGGCATCGCACTGCGGTTCTGCCGGGCGCCGGCGGCGGAGCGGGCGGAGTTCCTGGGCGACGCCGAACTGGTCCTGAACGACCACTACGACACCGACGGATTCGGCGCGCTGCTCGCGGTGCTGCGGCCCGACCTGGCGACCGCCAAGGAAGAACTGCTGCTGGCGGCGGCGGCGACCGGCGACTTCGGCTGCTGGCAGACCTGGCGCGGCTTCGCGATCGACCGCATCGTCGTCGGCCTAGCCGGGCCGGCCTCGCCGGTGCGCGCCGCGTTCGCCGGCATCACCGACCCGACCGAGCTGTCGCTGCGCCGCTACCAGTGGCTGCTCGACCACGCCGAAGCGGTGCTGAACGGCACCGGCCAGTTCCAGGCGATCTACGCCGACGAGCTGGCGCGCGTGCAGCACGAGATCGAACGCGGCCTCGGCGGCGCCATCGACCGCCGCCACCACGACGGCCTCGGCTTCGCGGTCGTGCACAGCCAAGGGCCGCTGCACCGGCTGACGCTGAACACGTTGGCGGGGGCTTATCGCGTGCTGCACGCACGGCACGATCCGGACGGTGTGCGCTACCGCTACCACGATCGCACCGAGAGCTGGTTCGAGCTGGTGACGTTCCGGCCCCTGCCGCGACTCGATCTGCGGCCGCTCGCGGAGCACCTGGCCAGACTCGAACCGCCCCACGACGGCGCGTCGTGGCAGGCTGATCCGCCGAGCGAACCGATTCCCGAGCTCTACTTCGGCGTGCCGAGTGCACAGGAGTATGGCCAGCTGACGCGCGACCTGCGCCCGAGCCAGCTACCGGTCGAACGGGTCGAAGCCGCCTGCGTCGCGTTCTTCGCTCGCGCCGGCGCGCCGTGAACGACCGCGGCGTCGCTGGCGCGTAGCCGGTGGCCTCGCCATCATGCGGACATGTCGACACCTTGCCGCCTGCTGCTGACCGCGGTCGCGGTGCTGACCGCGTGCGGTGGCAAGCGCCCGGCAGGGCCGGCCTGGCCACTCGCGGAACCGATCGCGATCGACGCCCTCGCCGGACGTGACGGCAACCCGGCCGCGCTGGTGTTGCAGTCGGCGGACCTCGCCGGACGGCTGCCGGCGACGGCCCGACCGCGGCGCGTGCTCGCGTTCGGCCGCGGTGCGAAGCTGCCCGCCGACATCGACGCGATGGTGGTCGCCGACGACGGCGCGCGGGCCGCGGTCGAACTGGCGTTGCTCCACTGTCACGGCATCCCGTTGCCGGCGCGAATGCCGCTCGGCGGACGAGTGCTGACGCCCGCGACCGAGGCCGCCGGTGGCACCGCGCGGCCGTTCGCCGGCGACTTCGCGCTGCAGATGCTTCGCAACCAGCACGCCGAACTGCTCACCACGGCCCCCACCAACGACGTGGTGTTCACGATCGGTTGTGTGCGCTGCGGCGACGATCCGGAGGTGCAGGAACTCGCCGGATCGCTCGCCGCCGCCGCGAAGCGCTTTCCGCAGCTGGCGCTGCAGACGATGGTCCGCGCGGCGAATCCGACCGCGCTCGCTACCGCTGCCGAAGAATTCGTTCGCCTCGGTGCGCGTGCGATCGTCGTCGCGCTGCCGGCGACCGCAGCACCCTCGCTCGCAGCGCTGCATGCCGCGGCGAAGCCGCACCGGCTCGCGGTGCTGGCGCTCGATCCGAGCGGCGGCGCCGATGCCGACTGCGTGATCGGCGGCGATGCCGAGACCTGCGGTCGCGCGCTCGGCGAGACGCTGCGCACGCTGTTGCCGCTCGGTGGTGAAGTCGTACCCGTGCACGCCACCGCCGACCGCACGCTGATGGGGATGCAGCTGCGCGGCCTCGCGGCAGCCCTCGCGGTGCCCGCGCCACGGTGAGCACGCGACCATCGGGGATCGAGTAGTGAAGAACGCCGGGCTCCAGGGCGGCGGCATCGGCTTCATGGTGCAGGCCGCCTTCCTGTTCGCGGTGATGAGCCTGCTGGTGAAGCTGGCCGGCGCCAGACTGCCGACGATGCAGATCGTCTTCGCGCGCGGCGTCATCACGATGGCGATCGCGGCGGCGATGCTGTGGTACCACCGCGTGTCGCCGCTCGGCGGCCGCCTGCCGCTGCTGTTGCTGCGCGGCACCATCGGTTCGTGCGCGATGGTCTGCTTCTACGCGGCTGTCGTGCACCTGCCGCTCGCGGAGGCGACCGTGATCCACCAGACGGCGCCGCTGTTCACCGCGCTGCTGGCCGCCGCGTGGCTGCGCGAACGTCTCACCGCCGCCGTCGTGATCGGCCTGCTCGGGGCGTTCGGCGGTGTGGTGATGATCGCGCGGCCGGCCGCACTGTTCGGCGCCGACGCGGCGGCGGCGTCACTGCCGTGGCAGTTCGCGTTCGTCGCGCTGCTCGGTGCGATCCTCTCGGCCGTGGCCTACGTCACCGTGCGGCGCCTGGGCCGCACCGAGAACCCGCTCGTGGTGGTGTTCTGGTTCCCGGTGGTGACGGTGCCGCTGACGGCCCCGTTCGCACTGCCGGTCTGGGTCGCGCCGGATCGGGGTGAATGGCTGCTGCTGCTCGGCATCGGCGCCACCACGCAACTCGCCCAGCTGCTGCTGACCAAGGCGCTGGCGCGCGAGACGGCGGGACGCGCGACGGCGGTCGGCTATCTGCAGGTCGCGTTCGCGACCGTGTTCGGCGCCGTTGCCTTCCAGGCGTGGCCGGAGGCATGGAGCTGGGCCGGCATGGCCACCATCGTCGGCAGTCTGTTGCTCGCCACACGCTGGCGACGGACCGCCGCGGGCGGCTAGCCTGTCGGCCGCCGACATGTTCGACCGCTCGTCGCTGCAGTATTGGGCCACGCGCTTCCTGCTCGGCCTCGGCCTGATCGCTGCGGCCGGCTTCCGCATCGTGCCACGCGTGCTTCACGTGCCGGACTCGATGGGGTTGCTGACGCTGCTGCTCGGCCTGACCGGCTTCTTCATGGCGTGGAACGCGGTCACCCCGATGGTGCGCATCGTGATCCGCGATCGTCAGCTGCGCGGCAACTGGAGCGAAGCCGCCACCGCCGCGTTCGCGCGCGCCTCGTTGCCGCGCCGCGTCTACTACCTGCTGGCGTCGGTGGCCGAAGCCGACGGACCGATGACCGCGGCCGAGCGCGAGACCGTGCGCCACTTCGTGCTCGAGCGCTTCGGCGACCCGGTGCAAGTGGCGGAACTGCAGACCTGGGAGGCGCAGCCGCTGCCGATCGTCGACCGGGTCGGCCTCGCCGCCCGCATCGCCACCGGTCTCGGCGAGAGCGAGCTCGACTCGCTGTTCTGCTGGTGCTGCCTGGTCGCCTTCGCCGACGGGCGCTTCCAGGACGGCGAACACGCGGCGCTGCACGACGTACAGAAAGGCCTCGGCATCCCGGGGGCACGCGCGCGCATGCTGTTCCATCTGGCGCGTTCGCAGTTCGTGCGCGGCGATCGCCGCGGCGAACGCGCGGCGCCGGCCGGCAACGCCGGCGCGCCGACGCGGATGCAGGCGCTCGAGGTGCTCGGCCTGCCCGCCGATGCGACGGCGGACCAGATCCGCAAACGCCACCGCGAGCTGGTGCGCAAGTTCCACCCGGACGCCCAACCGAGCCTCGGTCCGGTCGCGCAACGCGAGGCGACCGAACGCTTCACCGCGATCCAGCGCGCCTACGAAACGCTGACCGCGTGACGCGGCCGGCTCGCCAGCTACGCTGCGCCGATGGTCACGATCAACGCCACCTACCAGGGCGACCTCTGCTGCACCGCGGTGCACGGCCCGTCGTCCGCGCAATTGCAGACCGACGCGCCGAAGGACAACGAAGGCCTCGGTCGCTTCTTCTCGCCGACCGATCTGGTCGCCACGGCGCTCGCCACCTGCATCCTGACGACGATGGGCATCGTCGCGCGGCGCCGCGGCATCGACCTGAAGGGCGCCAGCGCCGTGGTCGAGAAACACATGAACGCGACGCCTCGTCGCATCGGCCGGCTGCCGGTCGTGCTGAAGATCCGCGGCACCTACACCGACGAGCAGAAGCAAGTGCTCGAACACGCCGCCCACCACTGCCCGGTGCACAAGAGCCTGCACCCCGACATCGACGCGAGCATCACGTTCGAGTGGCTCGGCTGAGGGTTTCACGCTCGCAGCAAGGCCGGCGTCACACCGGCGCGATTCAGTTGGTCGCGAACGGATCCCACCAGTTCTCGTACGGGTCCTCACACTGGCCCGACAGTGCGTGTATGTCGCTGACGACGCCGGTGACGAGCCCACACACGGCCCCGGCCACCGACATCGCGCCCAGCACGACGACGATCCCGCGCGCATCCCCGTCGCAACCGCAGCCGAAGCCGCTGGAGTTGCCCAGCGCCACCACGGGTCCGGTGACCGCGCCGATCAGCGGCTTCGCCAGCGTGCACCCCGTCGTGGTCGACAGCAGAACGAGCAGAACTGCACGCCGGGCGAAACGAGTGGGCATGCGCGACTCAGCGCGACCGGCGCAGGCGCCGTGCCGCAGTCACTCCCGGATCGCCCCGGTGGGATCACCTGGCGGCGTTGCGATCGGACGATCGGCGCCGGATCCGGATCGGCCCCTTGGCGGTCGACGGGTCGACCACATGGCCACCTTGGGTGATCTCGGCGGTGCCAGCGGCCACCAGGCGACGCGCCGCCCGGCGGGCCGGCTCCATCAGCGGACGCCAGTCGACGGACACGGCGCGCGCTGCCTCGGACGGGCAGATCGAGGCTCCGGCAGCGCACCTTGCCAACAGCGACTCGATCGCCGCTTCGAGCGCACGATCGGTGGCATCGAGGCCGCCCCGACAACCATCACTGCAATAGCGAATCGCATCCCAGTCGCGCGCCCACTTCTTGCGCCACGAGATACGGCGCCCACAGGTCACGCAACTCTTTGCAGCGGGCTCGGAACGGGTCATACGCGCAATGTTCGGCATCGACCCGCTCACGGATGCCGACGGACGATCGTCGGCACCCGCGGCGCCCGAACATCTGCGATCAGCACATCTCCGATCAGCCGAGCGCGTCGGCGATCACGGCCTGGATCTTCTCCAGAGCCGCGCGCAGCTGGGCCCGCTCGCGCTCCGCACCCTTGACCGCATCGAGGATACCGGCGAGACCATCGAAACTGCCGCCGGACGAGGCCTTCGCCTGGCTCGAGGACTGCGCCTTCGGCGGGCGACCCGGGCCACGCTTCTTGGCGCCACCACCAGCAGCACGAGCTTTCACATTGTAGACCAGGGCCGGGGTGCAACCGACCTTCTTGGCGATCTCACCGACCGCCATGCCGGTGCCGAGCAACTCACGGATCTGACCAGACTTCGAGGATGCGTCGGGTTGACGACCGCGCTTCTTTTTAGCTTCTGACATACCAAGACTGTGACAGCCTGACTCGACAATGTCAATATCAGTCGACATTGAAATGTGGGAATTTGCACCATGCTTTGCCGAGAGTTGCCGCCAAGAATTTCCTTGGTGACATCCAATCCATCGCGGGAGCCGAGCGTCTTCAGCGGCACGATCGATCCATGACCGCGCCGGAACCCGACCTGCAGCAGCTCTTCCAAGCCCATCGCCACGGGCTGGCCGGAGCCGTTCGCAGCGTGCTGGGGCCGACCGTCGACGCCGCCGAGTTGCTGCAGGACGCCTTTCTCAAGTGCTGGCGCCAATGGCAACAAGGCACGCGCCCCGCCGACCCGGTGGCATGGATCTTCGTCATCACCTGGAACACCGCCATCGACGCCCGCCGCCAGCAACAGCGTCGACCGCGGCACCAACCCTTCGACGAAGAGACCACCGTGACCACGACCAC
>JALORC010000062.1 GCA_025459175.1 Planctomycetota bacterium
ACCTACGCTTCCGTCCATCGCAACGTGGCGCTGCTGCTCGGCGGACTGCTGCTGCTGATCGCGGGCATGGTCGGCGGCATCGCCGCGGCGCTGCACACGGCCGCGAACGGCGACGAACTGCTGCCGTTGGTGTTCTGGGTGCTCGGTGGCTTCATCGGCGGCTTCGTCCTGCTGGTTTGCTTCAGCCTGCGCCGCCACCGCTGGACGCTGACCACCACCGCGGTCGTGATCGAGGAGCGGGCCACGCTGGGGTTCCTCGGGCGCTCGCGGCGGGCCGAGATCGCGTTCGCCGACGTCGCCGGGCTGGCCACCGTGCAGAACGGCCCGCATGACGTGATCGAGCTCGCGACGCGACAGGGCCAGCGGTTCCGGCTCGGGCCGACGTCGCGCAAGCCCGCCGATCACACGCTGCAGGGGGCGATCCGGGCGATCGACCACGAAGGACTGACCGCGTTCGCCGCCCAGGTGCAGGCCACCTTGCTCGCGGCCGGGGTGACGCCGCCGCCGCTGTTGCCGGGCCTCGGCTTCTGGAATCGCCCGAGCGGGCTCTGCTTGTTGGTCGTGCTGCTGCTGTGCAGCGTGGCGTTGGCGGTGGTGGCGATCTGGGGCCTGTTCGGCGGTTCGGCCAGCGGGGCGCGCGGTGGCCAGGCCGCCGCGCTGCTGGTGATGCTGCCGTTCGGGGTGGGATGGATGCTGCGGCGCGCCTGGCTGCGGCGGCGTTCGGTGCTGCGGGCGCCGCGCTGACGAGTTCGCGTCGACGAGTCGGTAGCATGGGGGAGCGCGTCGAGCGCGCCGGCTGCGCCGGCCGCGATTCCGCGGTGTCGTTCGGTCCGGTCTGCCGCTGCCAACGAAGTCATCCCCATGCCTCGTCTCTCCATGCCGTCGCTGCTCGCTTTGGCCCTCGTCCGGGCCGTTCCACGCCACGACCTGGCCATCTCGCAATGATCCCGATGCGCCACATCCTCACGGCTGCGTTCGTCTGCAGCCTCTCGGCCCAAGCACCTGTCGAAGTGCCCGGCGGTGAAACACACGGCAACGATGCTGTCGAATTCGTGGTGACGGGCCAGCGTCGGGCCGCTTCCTACGGCCCGATCGCGGCCACCGCCGGCACCAGATTCCTGATCGTCGCGACCGAGTGGCGCAACCGGATCCCGACCGCGGTCGTCGACGGCAAGGTGCTGCCGGTGCCGTATCTCGTACCGGATCTCGCGCAGCAGCTGTTCCTGGTCGTAGACGGCATGGTGGTGCCGTTCGCGAACAGGACCGCGGGCCGACCCGGGGTGGTGCCGCAGAAGAAGTTCCTGGTGCCGGATCCCGACCTGCCGACCCGCGGCAACCTGGTGTTCGAGGTCGCCGCGAACGCGCGGGTGGCGACGCTGTTGTTCGCCGATGACGTGCACGGCGCGTTCACGGTGCCGTTGCTCGGCAACGAGGCTGCGAGTGCGCCGCTGGCGGGGCCGGTGCGCAACGAACTGGTCGAGGCGAGCGTGCTCGGCATGCGCGGGGTCGAGCCGGGCGAGGGCATGGCCGTGGACCCGCAGCTGGAGACGATCGCGGTGGATCTGCGCGTTCGCAGCGTGCGCCGTCGCAACGACACGGCGAAGTGCGCGAGCCTCGTCGACTGGCCGGCCTTCCACGACCACGTGCTGTTGCTCGTCGACGGCGACCGGGTCGTGTCGCCATCGGTGTTGCCGTTGCCGAAGGATCCGCGGTTCCTGCCCGAACTCGGCATCGGCGGCGAACTGCACTTCGTCGTGCCGCGGCAGCGCCAGGCGCTGACGCTCGTGCTGACGTGTCCGGAGCTGCCGAGCGACGGCGGGCGGCTGCGGCCCGAGGTGCTGCAGCTGTCGCTCGCCGGCGCCGTGCCTGCTGCCGACGCGACGCCGCCGCTGTTGCAGTGGGAGGATCAGTACTGCCAGCTGGAGCTGCGGTCGCTGACCACGCAGTCGACTGCCGCCGGTCCGCGGTTGGTCGGGGAGTTCCGGTTGGTCGCCAAGCCCCCGGGCTACGAAGTGTTCCGGCCGCGCGAGCAGTTGTTGCTGGTCGATGCGAAGGGTGAGCAGTCGTCCGCGGATGCCACTGCACCGTCCACTGCACCGGGCGCGCCGGAGCGACTGCTGGTGCCGCCGGCCGCGAGTCGCCGCTTCGTGCTCGCATGGCCGGTCGTGGCACCACCACTGCGGCTCGCCTTCCGGTCCTCGGATCCGAACGGCAGCCGCATCCTCGCGCTGCCGGCGGTCGCGGCTCCGGGGACGGCAACGGAGCCGGCGCCACCCGTCGCGCCGGTGCTGCCGCCGCCCGCCACGGAGCCCGCAGCGGCGCCCGCATCGCCGCCGCCGCCGACTCCGCCCGTGGCCACGAAGGCGAAGGGGCAGCCCGACGAACTGCCGCGGCTGCCGATCCGCAGCGATCGCACCCCGCGCGGCATCGAAGGGGTCGGCCTCACCGCCGCGCAGGTCAACGCGAGCATCGACCGCGGCTGCGTCGCGTTGTGGAACTACCTGACCTCCGATCGCCGCCAGCGCATCGACCTGACCAGCGGTCCCGCCGTGCTCGCGGCGCTGGCGCTGGTGCACGCCGGCTTCCACAAGAAGGACGCCGAGTTCGACGCGACGGTGCGCAACTTCCTGGCGCGCCGCGAACCGTGGAACGAGGTCTACGTCGCCGGCCTGATCGGCATGTTGATCGAGGCCTACGGCGACCCGGAGTTCCTGCCGCTGCTGCGCCTCAACACCGAGTGGCTGGTCAACTGCCAGCTCGAGGACGGCAGTTGGGGCTATCACCAGCCCGGCGAGGGCAAGCTGCCGCCGTTCTTCACGCCGATCGAAGCGCCGGCTCCGGCCGTGCTGCGCAGCGAGAGCAGCGCCGACCGCAGCGCGTTGCTGGCGCCGGTCGTGCGACATCCGGACATGCCGGCGCATCCGGGCGGCGGCGACAACTCGGTGACGCAGTATGCGCTGCTCGGGCTCGATGCGGCGGCGCGACTCGGGCTGCGCGTGCCCGAGTCGGTATGGCGGCAGGCGATGCAGTTGACGCGGGCGCGGCAGTGCCGCGGCGGCGGCTGGGACTACAACAGCAGCAATGCGCGCGGCTACGGCAGCATGACGGCGGCGGCGGTGTGCGCGCTCGCGTTCGCCGATCACTACCTCGAGCAGCCGCTCGCCGCCGACGTGCAGATCGAGCAGGGACTGGCGTGGCTGGCCGGCAAGTTCTCGGTCACGGCGAATCCGGACAGCAGCAGCTGGATCTACTACTGGCTCTACTCGATGGAGCGCGTCGGTCGACTGCTCGACATCGAGTTCGTCGGGCCGCACGAGTGGTATCCGCTCGGGGCGCGGCACTTGATCGACGCGCAGCAGCCCGGCGGGCTGTGGAAGTCGCCGAGCGAGTACGAGGCGCTGGCGACGCCGTTCGCGCTGCTGTTCCTGACCCGTGCGACGCCGAAGCTGAAGGCCGAGGCGCCGACCGGTCCCGGTCAGCTGCTGACGAAGGTGATCCAGCCGCCGGGTCGCAAGCTGTACGTGATCCTCGACGCGTCGGGTTCGATGCTCGAGGAGGTCGCCGGGCGCACCAAGTTCGACATCGCGCGGGCCGCACTCGGTGAACTGGTCCAGGGCCTGCCCGACGCCACCGAGGTGGCGCTGCGCGTCTACGGCCATCGCAAGCGCGCGATCGAAGACGGTGCCGACGAGGACTGCGAGCTGGTGCTGCCGATGGGGCGGCTCGACAAGGCGAAGTTCGCGAAGGTGCTCGCGGCGCTGCGGCCGCGCGGCAAGACGCCGCTCGCCCTCAGCATCGAGCAGTCGCTCGGCCAGGTCACCGTCGGCACCGGCAAGGAGCCGCTGACGCTGCTGCTGTTGACCGACGGGGGCGAGGACACCAAGGCGCGGCGCGATCCGGTCGCCGCGGCGAAGCAGTTGGCGAAGATCGCCAACCTGCGTTTCCGCGTGGTCGGTTTCGACATCGAGCGCGAGACCTGGCAGAAGCAGCTGGCGGCCATGACCGCCGCCGGCAACGGCCGCTACGTGCCGGCGCTGCGCACGCAGTCGCTGCTGGAGGCGCTGCGGCTGGCGGCGCTCGATGTGCCGTCGGGCTGGGTGCTGCTCGATGCGGCCGGCGCCGAGGTCGGCCGCGGCAAGTTCGGCGACTCGCTGACGCTGCCGCCGGGCGACTACGTGTTCCGCACCGCCCGCGGCGACCAGGTGCTCGAGGCCAAGGTCGTGATCCGACCGGCCGGCACCGCGCGCGTCACCTTCGATGCGAACGGCTGACGGTCCGCGCCGGCGCGCGCGTTCAGCGCCAGATCTGGTTGTTGTTGGCGCGGTCGAGCGCGTTCTTCAGCAGCGTCTGTGCCTGGCGGTGCTGGCTGCCGGGCGGCGTGCAGGGGTGCGCGATCAGGCTCGCGACCGAACGCTGCATCAGCTGCGCGATCGTCATCTCGCCGAGGCACGGGTCGTTGATCACGCAGTTCGGGTGCACGAAGCCGACCAGCACGTTGCAGTGCATCGCCACCAGCTGCGCCGACAGCATGTAGGCCATGTTCCAGGCGTTCGCGGCCTGCAGGTAGAACTTGAAGTGCCACAGCGAGCCCGGCGCCACCTGCCAGCCGAACGTGTTGCGCAGGTGCAGCATCGGCAGCGTCGACAGGATGCCGAACTGGTGCACGCGCTGCAGGCCGTGGCAGTTGCGCCAGTAGCCGATCGTGCGCGCGTTGCACGGCAGGATCTGCTGGGCGGCGCCGAACGACGGCACCGTGAGGTCGGCGCAGCCGCAGGCCTCGATCGCGAACGCGGTCGCCGTGGTCGCGAGGTTGCCGCTCGGCACCGTGAACTCGACCGTGTAGCTGCCGGCCGCGACCGCGTCGAAGCGGTAGTTGCCGTCCTGGTCGGTGACCGCCAGCCGGGCGTCGGTGCCGGTCACGAGGCGGACCTGCTGGCCGGCGAACCCGTTCTCGCCGGGGTCGCGCACGCCGTCGCGGTCCTGGTCGGCGAACACGTTGCCGAGCACGTCGCCACCGGTGCCGTCACCGATCACGAACTTCTCGAACGACAGCACCGAGCACTGGCCGGTGACCGGGTGCAGGCCGCCGCTCAGCAAGTACGGATTCTGGGGGCCGCCGTCGAGGTTCCAGTTGTTGCCGAGCCAGACCTTGAAGTGGCAGCGCGACAGCGGGAACTGCGAGATCCGGAACGGCGCCAGGCGCAGCGTCTGGCCGCCGCCGGGCGCGGTGCCGAACAGCTGCGGATCGGGGTTGGTGCTGAACGGCAGCGTCAGCGTGATGACACCGGCGGTGTTGGTGATGCCGACGAAGCGGTCCATCGGGTCGTTCGTCGACAGCACCTCGTCCTGGCCGTCGAACGGCGTGTCGGTCACGTGCAGGTAGTAGGTGCCGGACGGCGTGTTCGGATCGAAGGCGACGTACACGTTCTCGTTCGGCGCCAGGAACTGCGGTTCGCCGGTGGCCTGGTCGAAGCCGCGCGGGAATGCGGTGCCGACCTGGTCGACGACCTGCAGCGGGAACAGGTTGAAACTGCAGTTCTGGGCGGCGGCCGTGGTGGCCAGCAGGGTCGCGGAAGCGAGGACGAGGAGGTGGGTGCGCAGCATGTTGGTCGTTCGGGTCGTTCGGGGCCCGGACGCACCACGCGGCGCGCTCCGGTGATTGACGATACTGCGCGCCAGAAGCGTGCCGCCGCCGGCGCGGATGGCGCCGTCGGCGGGGCCGGTGACACGGGCCGTTGCACGATCCCGGGATGGGACTCCTCCGGGTTGTCATGGATGCGCCGCTCGACGCTTCCCGCCGCCCGCCGCGGGTGCTACTGACGCCTTCGTGCTCGAACAGGCCCTGCTCGAACTCGCCCTGCTGTTCGCCCTGTGCGTCGCCGTCGCGGTGACGTTCCACCGGCTGCGGCTGCCACCGATCGTCGGCTTCCTGGTCGCGGGCGTCTTCGTCGGCCCCAACGCCCTCGGGCTCGTGCGCCACGAGGAGATGGTCCGCGAACTGGCCGAGGTCGGCATCGTCGTGCTGCTGTTCGCGGTCGGCCTCGAGGTGCCGCTCGGCCAGATCGCACGCATGAAGCGTACGATCCTGGTCGGCGGCGGCCTGCAGGTGGTCGGCACCGTGCTGGCGGCGGCGCTGGTGTGTGCGGTGGCGGGCGTGCCGTGGGCCTCGGCGGTGTTCCTAGGCTTCCTGCTCAGCCTGTCGAGCACCGCGGCGTCGACCAAGATCCTGGTCGACCACGGCGAACTCAGCGCGCCGCACGGTCGGCTCGTCCTGGGCATCAACATCGCGCAGGACCTCGCGGTGGTGCCGATGATCCTGCTGATCCCGATGCTCGGTGGGGCCGGCGCCGACGGCGGCGCCTCGGTGTGGTCGTCGCTCGGCAAGCTCGGCATGCTGGCGGTCGTCGTCGTGATCGCGCGGCTGCTGGTGCGGCCGATCCTGTCGCTGGTCGCGCGCACCCGCAACCGCGAACTGTTCGTGCTGTTCCTGGCGACCTGGTGCCTGTCGCTGGCGGTGGTCACCGCGCACGAAGGGCTGTCGCTGGCGCTCGGTGCGTTCCTGGCCGGCATCCTGCTCGCGGACTCCGACTACCACAGCCAGGCGGCGGCCGAGATCGAACCGTTCCGCGACGCGTTCGCGAGCCTGTTCTTCGTCTCGATCGGCATGCTGTTCGACTGGCGCGCGATCGTCGAGGCGCCCGGAACGGTCGGTCTGTGTCTGCTGGCTGTCGTGGTCGGCAAGGCCCTGGTGATCATGCTGGCGGCCTGGCAGCTCGGGCAGCCGGCCTGGGTGCGGGTGCGTGCGGCGCTGACGCTGGCGCAGGTCGGCGAGTTCTCGTTCGTGCTGGTGCAGCTCGGCAAGCGTTCCGAGTTGTTGTCCGGCTCCAACGAGAAGGTGTTCCTGGTGGTCGCGGTGCTGTCGATCGCGATCACGCCGATGTTGTACGGGCTCGGCCATCGCATCGCGGCCCGCACCCGCGCCGCCGGCGGCGAGGCCCCGGTGCGCCGCGGCGACCTGCAGCGCGAGGACCACGCGATCATCGTCGGCTACGGCCCGACCGGGCGCACGATCGCGGCCGGCCTGCAGGCGGCCGGGGTGCCGTTCGTGGTGTCGGAGATGAACGCCGACACCGTGCGCACCGAACGCGAACGTGGGGTGCCGATCGTGCTCAGCGACTGCACGCGACTGAGTTCGCTGCAGGCGCTCGGGCTCGAGCGCGCGCGCATGCTGGTGCTGGCCGTCAACGACACCGCGGCGACGTCGCGCATCGCGCAGCTGTGCCGCCAGGTGGCGCCGGAGACGCACGTGCTGGTGCGCGCGGTCTACACCGCCGAGGTCGACGGCCTGCGGCGCGCCGGCGCGCACGAGGTGGTGCCGCAGGAACTCGAGGCATCGGTCGAGATGCTGGCGCGCGTGCTGCGCCGGTTCCTGGTCGCCGACGACGAGATCGGGCGGCAGGTGCACGACGTGCGGCGGCGCGCCGGCAGCGGCCGCAGCGCGCCGCAGGGGGCAGGGGACGCGCCCGACGTCACCGACTTCGTGCCGGGCATCGGTTTCGCGGTCTGGCGCGTGCACGACGGCGCGGCCTGCGTCGGTCGCACGCTGGCCGAGGTCGGGGTGCGGCGCCTGACCTCGTGCAGCGTGGTCGCGGTGCGGCGCGGCAACCAGAACCTGCCGGCGATCACGCCGGAGACGACGCTCGCGGTCGGCGACACCGTGGTGGTGATCGGGCCGAAGGCACGCCTCGCCGACGCTGCGGCGATGTTCGCACAACCGTCGGTCGGCCCGCGTCCGGAGGCATCGTGAAGCGCTACTACTGGCTCGGTTCGTTGCTGTGCCTGCTGGCCAGCGTCCCGTTCGTGCTGCACCTCGCGAATCGCCGCGGCGGCGGGCCGCCGGTGGTGCGGTTCGGCAGCTTCAACGTGGCGCTGAACCGGCCGCAGCCGGGCGCGCTACTGCAGGAACTGCGCGGCGGTGGTTCGGAGGCCGCGCGGCAGATCGCGGCGATCGTGCAGCGACTGCAGCTCGATGTGGTGCTGCTCAACGAGGTCGACCACGACGACGCGGGGGCGGTGGTCGAGGTGCTGCAGCGCGAGTACTTCGCCAAGGGCCAGGACGGGCTGCGCGGCATCGAGTTCGGCTTCGTGTTCACGGCGCCGGTCAACACCGGCAGTGCGAGCGGCTTCGACCTCGACGGCGACGGGCGCAGCGACGGACCCGCCGACGCGTTCGGCTACGGCGCGTTCCCGGGGCAGTACGGCATGGTGCTGCTGTCGCGGCACCCGATCCTGCGCGAGCAGGTGCGCACGTTCCGCGAGCTGCGCTGGAGCGCGATGCCCGGCGCGCTGCGTCCCGACGGTCACTACCAGGATGCGGCGTGGGCGGCGCTACGGCTGTCGTCGAAGAGTCACTGGGACGTGCCGATCGGCATCGGCGACCCGGCCCGCGGCGGTCGCGTCGTGCATGCGCTGTGCTCGCACCCGACGCCGCCGGCGTTCGACGGCCCGGCCGATCACAACGGCTGCCGCAACCACGACGAGATCCGGTTCTGGGTCGACTACCTGACGCCGGCGCAGGCCGGCTGGATCGTCGACGACCGCGGGGTGGCGGGGGGGCTGGCCGAGGGCGAGGCGTTCGTCGTGCTCGGCGACCTCAACTGCGATCCGGTCGACGGCGACGCGCAGCGCGCTTCGCTGCACGCGTTGCTGGCGCACCCGCGGGTGCAGGATCCCGCGCCGCAGAGCCGCGGTGGTGAGGACGCGAGCAAGCGGCAGTTCGGGCAGAACAGCAAGCACCTCGGGCCGGCCGACCGCGACACCGGCGACTTCGACGACACGGTGGGCACGGGCCCCGGCAACCTGCGCGTCGACTACGTGCTGCCGTCGCGCGACCTGGAGCTGGGCCGGAGCGGCGTGTTCTGGCCGCTGGCGTTCGAGGCCGGCGCGAAGTCGGTGGCGGCCAGCGATCACCGCGCCGTGTGGGTCGACGTGGTGCTGTCCTCGCGCTGAGCGGCGCCCCCGTTGTCACCGACGGCTCACGCGATGCGCGCGTTGCAAGTCAAGATCCCATGACGTGGTGCAGCGCCGGCGGCTCCGGCGCGATGGGCCCTTCGGCCGATGGGATCGTGCGAGCTTCCGGGGGCCTGCAACCGGAAGATGCGTCGACCCCTCTGCGCGGAGCCGTGAGTTCGTGAATACGACATACCTGCTGTTCGGTCTGTTCGCCGCGACCCTGTTGGGCATCGCGAAGTTCCACAAGCAAGCCCTGCCGATCGCGCTCGGTGGCCTGGTCAGCGTGCTGATCGTCAAGTTGACGATGACCCGGTTCGACCTCGGCGCGCACCTGCACCACGAGTGGATGACGATCGTCAACCTCGGTGGCCTGCTGCTCGGCTTCTCGGTGCTGGCGAACTACTTCGAGAAGAGCCACCTGCCCGACAAACTGACCCAGGTGCTGCCGGGCGGGCGCGTCGGTGCGTTCCTGCTGCTGGTGCTGGTGGCGATCATGTCGTCGGTGCTCGACAACATTGCCGCGGCGCTGATCGGCGGTTCGGCCGCGATCACGTTGTTCCGGCGCAAGGTCCACATCGGTTACCTCGCCGCGATCGTCGCCGCCAGCAACGCCGGTGGGGCCGGCTCGGTGGTCGGCGACACCACGACGACGATGATCTGGCTCGCCGGCGTGTCGCCGCTCGACGTGCTTGAGGCAGCCGTCGGTGCCGCGGTGGCCTTGATGTTCTTCGGCTGGTTCGCCGCCGGCCAGCAGCAGGGCCTGCAGCCGCTGGTGCGCGGTCACGACGAGGGCAAGCGGGTCGATCTGCCGAGCGTCGGCATCGTGCTGTTGATCCTCGCTGGCGCGATCTGGACCAACATCGCGTTCGGGTTCCCGGCCGCAGGCGTCTGGGGTGCGATCCTGCTCGGTGCGCTGGTGCGGCAACCGGACTGGAAGGTCGTGCCGAGCGCCGCGGTCGGCGCCTGCTTCCTGCTGAGTCTGGTGTTGTCGGCTTCGATGATGCCGGTCGACGACCTGCCGGCGGCGACGCCGTGGTCGGCGCTCGGGCTCGGCGTCGTGTCGGCGTTCTTCGACAACATCCCGCTGACCGCGCTGGCGATCAAGCAGGGCGGCTACGACTGGGGCTACCTCGCCTACTGCGTCGGCTACGGTGGCTCGATGCTGTGGTTCGGCAGCTCGGCCGGCGTCGCGATCTCGGGCCTGTTCCCGGAAGCGAAGTCGGCGAAGAACTGGGTGGTCAACGGCTGGCACGTCGCGGTCGGCTACTTCCTCGGCTTCTTCGCGATGTTCTTCCTGCTCGGCTGGCACCCACACGCACCGAAGCACGATCCGAAGGCGCCACCGGCGAGCCACGGTCCCGTCGAGCCGGGCCACGGCGCCCCGACGCCGAGCCACCCGCCCAAGTGACCCGCGCCGTCGCTCACTTCGGCGTCGCCGCGAGCAGCTGGCGCGCCGCTTCGACCGCATCGGCCTGGGGGTAGCCGTAGGTCGCGATCGGGCCGGGCCAGCTGTGCAGCTGGGCGGCCGCAGGTGCCGCCGCGACCGCGCGCTGCAGCAGGCTGGTGCCGCGGGCCGCGAGCGCCGGATCCTGGCTCTGGCGCAGCTGCTGACCGAGCCGCGACCAGACGTCGGCGAGCTCGGCCTCGAGCAACGGCGGGAACGGTGTCGTCGCCTCGGCCGCGGCCAGGGCATCGGCGAGCGGGGTGATCTCCGCCGGCGGTAGCGCGTCGTTGCGCAGCGCGTCGATGCGCGCCCACAGCGGATCGATGCTGGCGCCCGCGCGCGCCAGTGCGGTCGGCTCGCGGCGCCAGAACCGGGCGTCGTCGGGAACGGCGTTCGGCACGGTGCTCGCGGTGACCAGCAGCGGAGCCTGGGCGAGCGACAGGCGGGTGCGAGCGCGGCCGTTCTGCAGCCAGGTGCGAGCGAACGCGCAGCTGCCGTCGGGCAGCACGGCGGCCACTTCCACCGCGTGCCGCGTGTCGCCCTCGGTGACGCCTGTGACCTCGACCTCGAACGACGACGTGCCATCGCGGCGTTCGTTGCCCGCGCGCCAGGTGGTGCGCAGCGGCACCGTGCGGCTGTCGGTCGGAGCCTCGAGCGTCCGGTCGAGGAACGCCCGGCAGCGCTGCTGGTACTCACCGTCGTGGGTCAGCATGCCGTGCGGCGCGCGTCCGGTGCCCGCCAGCAGCCACAGCTCGGCCGCGCCACCGTAGCGCGCGAAGGTGCGCGCCAGCGCGAGCCGGTCGCGGACGGGTTCGCCGTCGCTGGCGACGAACAGCGCCGGCACCTTGACCGCCGGCGCGTTGTCGTCGGGTTCGATCTCCTCCGGCAGGCTCGTGAACTCGGCGAATCCGGACCCCAGCGCCGCCAGCGCCGAGCTGCCGTCGTGAGTCGGTGCCGCGAGCGCGCGCACGCTCGGCAGGTGTTCGAGCACCAGCGCCTGGCAGCCCTGGGTCCGTGCGGCCCACAGCGCGGCGACGCTGCCCATGCCGGTGCCGAACAGGGCGATGCGCTGCGGGTCCACGTCGGCGCGCGCGCGCAGCCAGTCGAACAGCGCCGGCAGGTCGTGCAGCCAGGCCTGCAGCGTCGCTTCACCGCGGCTGCGGCCAAAGCCGCGCGGATCGAACGCCAGCACCTGGAATCCGGCGTCGTGCAGGAAGCGGTAGTACGGATGCACGCAGCCGGTGTCGGTGTCGCCGTCGTGGAACAGCACCACGGTGCGGCGTCGTGCATCCGGATGCGGCAGCCACCAGCCGGTCAGCGATGCGTTGCTGTGCAGCATGATCTCGACCGGTTCGGCCGCGAGGCCGAAGTCGGCTGGTTGCACCAGTTCGCCGAGCGGGACGGGGGGCGGCACGAGCAGCCGGGCGCTCAGTTCGTTGCGGCTCGCGGCGCAGCCGCCGAGGAGTGCGAGTGCGAACGCGGCGACGGTGGATGGGTGGCGGCGTGGCATCGGCGCACGATAGGCGCCGCCGCTGGGCCGCGCATCCTCGGCATCGCGTGGCGCCGCGGAAACGAGCGCGCCCCGCCGACCTGGGTCGGCGAGGCGCGTTCGCGGCGCGCATTCGCGCGCGGTCAGCTGGCGGATCGGCTCAGTTGCAGCCGAGGCCGGCGACGCGGAGCTTGGTGCCGTTGCTGAGGCCGAACAGGCTGAACAGCGGCGGCGACGGGACCAGCGTGATGGCCTGCAGGTGCAGGTCGAGCGGCAGCTGGCCAGCGGCGATGCCGAGCGGCACCGAGGCCACACCGCTGCCGTTGGTCAGGAACAGGTCGATGGTGCCGAACGCGTTCAGGTCCAGGTGCGTGGTGCAGCCCGGGCCGAGCACGGTCGGGGCCGCCGGCGACGAGTAGTAGAGCACGCCGAACGTGTTGGCCGCACCGCTCACGCCCATCGTGAACGACGCGTTGCCGGCCGACGGCACGCCGTTGGGGAACAGGTCGAACGCCGGGGTGCCGCAGCCACCGGCGAGATTGACCGCCGGCTGCAGGTTCGGCACCGTGGTCGGCACCGAGACGGTCAGCGCACCCGGACCGACGCGCGCCTGGTCGATCGTCGCCGTGCCGCTGCCCGGCGCGACGTCGCAATCGAACCAGAAGTTGAACAGCATGTTCCAGTTCTGCGGGTTGTTCGCGGGAGCCGTCCAGGCGAGCTCACCGCCGGCGTAGACGCCGGTCCAGTTGTTCAGCGGGTCCGCATCGATGTCGCGGAAGCCGATGTTGCTGACCTGCGCACCCGGGCAGACCGGCAGGCGGAACGAGGCGCCACCGCGGTGGTTGTCGAGGTTCTGCACCACGTATTCGTAGCGCCACTTGCCGTTGGTCGGGCCGGTGACCTTGACGGCGACGAAGAAGCGGCCGTCGGCGTCGAACCGGGTGCCGTTGCCGTTGCTGCCGCTGGTCACCGTCGCGCCCGGCCACCGGGTCAGGATCGAGCCGAGCGTCGCGGTGCCCGAGGTCGAGGTGCTCCAGGCCGATTGCCCGGTGCCGCCGACGTAGGTCATCGAGAACGGGCGCGACATCGTGTTGTTGGCGCGGTTCTCGACGCGTTCGCCCTCGATCACCACGTGCACCTGGTAGAACATCGTCGCGCCGTTGGTGATGTCGGCTTCCTTGATCGTCACGCGGTTCTGCACCGCGTCGAAGCCGGTCGTGCTCAGGCTGCGCACGCCGTCGGCGGCCAGCGGGTAGCCGGCCTGGCCCGGGTGGCCGATGTCGAAGTAGTTGCCGACGGCCGGCCAGGTGCCGAGCCACGGGTTGATCTGGGCGGGCGGGCCGAGGTAGGTGCGGCTCGCGTTGTTCGACGCCGAGTAGATGTCCGAGCAGCTGACGCCGAGCTGGGTGCCGGCGACCGCGGGCGGCACGCAGGTCCCGCCGCAGGTCGACGGGCTGGCCAGCGCGAAGAACGCGTGCTTGCAGTAGGACCAGTCCGAGATCTGCACCAAGCGGCCGTCGATCTCGCGCGCGACCAGGAAGCCGAACTTCGGGTGGTCGCTCTGGATCGTCGAGCCGATGTTGCCACCTGGGCTGCGCCACTCGACCGGCACGTTGCCGGGGTTGCAGAGCTGGTTCGCGATCGAGATGCCGACCTCACCACCCGGGTAAGCGGGGCCGCGACGACCCCAGTCGGTCGCGCCGTAGATGTCGGTCAGCGACGCGTCGTAGCCGGCGCCGCGCTCGTTGGACTGGGCCATCAGGCTGCTGCAGATCGCAGCGATCGCCAGCAATGCAGAAGAGGATCGATTCATGGTGGGGAAAGGGAGGGCAGACAGGCGGTAGGAGAGTAGCGGCAGTCCGCCGCGGCCAACGACCAATGTCCGGTGACAAAGGAATGGTACACCGCACGTTGTGGCATGGTGATGCGGCGTGGCGGAACAGGACGCCGCGGCCGGCGGTTCCGCCTATCTCGCAATGAGTCAGCCGAGATCGATCGCCGCCGCCAGCAGGTCGGCATCGCTGCCGCGCGAGGTCGGCACCAGGAACGGCAGGTAGCAATGGGCCTTCGTCGTCACGTGCACGCGGATCTGCTGCGGGCCCGCCAGCAGCTCGAGCTCGAACTCGCCGGTGCGCAGCAGCACGTGCTCGGGCAGGGTGCCGGTGGCGGTCGCGGTCGCCTCGAGCTGCAGGTTGGCGCCCAGCCGTTGGCGCAGCCAGTCGGCCAGCAACAGCGACGCGGAGGCGCTCTGGGCCCCGTGGCGGATGTGGCCGGTGACCGCGGTGCCCGGCTGCCAGGTCACGCGTTCGAACCCTTCCGCCAGCGCCCGCCGCAGCGGCCGCAGCCGCAGCCAAGCGAGGTCGGTGATGTTGGCGCCCTTGCCGCGGCGGGCGGCCAGCGCTGCGAGGTCCTTGGCCGGCGCGGCGAAGCGGCGCGAGTCGACGACCACGTGTTCGCACAGGCTCGCCAGCGCTTCGAAATCGGCGGCCCCGTGTTGCCACGGCCGCGCCCAGAACAGGTGGTTGGGCAGGTCGTTCATCAGCAGCGGCCGGACCAGGCCCGGCAGCTGGCCGAACGCGCTCGATGGCGCGCGGATCGTGATCTCCTCGAGCACGATGTCGCGCATGCTGCCCTGGCCGCGCGTGGTCGCCGCCAGTTCGGCCTGGCCCGGTTCGGCACCCTCGTCGAGCAGCAGCAGGAACGCGCGGCACGGCGTGCGCCGCTGCAGCCGGTCGGTCGCCTCGCGCAGCGCCTCGGCCTCGGCGGCGTCGGCGATGCCGACGAAGTTGATCGTCAGCGAGCGGGCGACGTCGCCGCCGTTCGGCTCCGGCAGGCACGCGCGCCACAGCGAGCGCAGCCCGTCGTGGATGCGCTTCCACTCGGCGCGCTGGCTCGGCGTGCGGATCAGGGCCGCGGCGCTCACGGCTTCCTCCACGAACGGCCGTCACCGAGCAGCTCGAGTGCGCGGTCGGGACCCCAGGTGCCGGCGACGTATTCCTCGGGGCGCCGCGGGCTCTGCTTCCAGCCAGCGACGATCGAATCGACGATGCGCCACGCCTCTTCGACCTCGTCGCCGCGCGCGAACAGCGTGCCGTCGCCGAGGATCGAGTCGAGCAGCAGCCGTTCGTAGGCGTCGGCGGTCTCGCCGGCGAACGCGGTGCCGTAGCGGAAGTCCATGCGCACGTCGCGGATCCGCACGTCCGGGCCGGGCACCTTGGCACCGAAGCGCAGCGCCACGCCCTCGTCGGGCTGGATGCGCAGCAGCAGCACGTTCGGCTGCATCGGCTTGCCGCCCTCGAACAGCGACAGCGGCGGTTGCTTGAACTGGATCGCGACCTCGGTGACGCGGCGCGGCAGCCGCTTGCCCGAGCGCAGGTAGAACGGCGTGCGCGCCCAGCGCCAGTTGTCGACCTGCAGCCGCAGCGCGGCATAGGTCTCGGTCACCGAGTCCTTCGGCACCCCTTCCTCGTCGCGGTAGCCGTTGACGTTCTCGCCGCCGAACGAGCCGCGCGTGTACTGGGCCCGCACCGTCGCGCTGTCGACCTCTTCGGGGCGGAAGCTGCGGATCGCCTTCAGCACCTTGACCTTCTCATCGCGCACCGCGTCGGCGGTCAACGACGCCGGCGGTTCCATCGCCACCAGCGTCAGCACCTGCATCAGGTGGTTCTGGATCATGTCGCGGATGATGCCGCTCTCCTCGAAGTAACCGCCGCGGCTGCCGACGCCGATCGACTCGGCGACGGTGATCTGCACGTGGTCGATGAACTTCTCGTTCCACAGCGGCTCGAAGATGCCGTTCGCGAACCGCAGGGCGAGGATGTTCTGCACCGTCTCCTTGCCGAGATAGTGGTCGATGCGGAACACCTGCCGCTCCTTGAACGCGGCCCGCACCTGGTCGTTGAGGGCGCGCGCGGTCTCGATGTCGCGGCCGAACGGCTTCTCGACGATGACGCGCGCGAAGCGGCCCGGCTGCTCCTTCGACAGCCCGGTGGCGGCGAGGTTCTGCAGGATGCTCGAATACGAGCTCGGCGGCGTCGCCAGGTAGAAGATGCGGTTGCCGCCGGTGCCGCGCGCCTTGTCGAGCTGATCGAGCTTCTGCTTGAGGCTCTCGTAGCCGGCCGGGTCGGCGAAGTCGGCCTGGTGGAACGTGAAGGCGTCGGCCAGCGCCTCGAAGCACGCCGTGGTCTCCGAACGGCCGAACTGCTTGACGCCCGAGGCGAGCTCGGTGCGGAAGCCCTGGTCGGTCCACGGCCTTCGCGCGAAGCCGACCACGGCGAAGCCGGGCGGCAGCAGGCCGTCCTTGGCCAGGCCCATCAGCGACGGCACCAGCTTGCGCTTGGTCAGGTCGCCGGTGGCGCCGAAGATCACCAGCACGCACGGTTTGGCGGTGCGGCCGGCGCGCAGCTCGTCGCCGAGGGGATTGGGATGGCCGCTGGCCGAGGGAGCCGTGGGGGTCGCCATTGGCGGCGCATGTTGCCACCCGCGGCCCCGCGATGCACGCGCCTCAGGCCGATGCGACCGGGGCTTCCGCTTCCTCGATGGCGACGATGTCGCGGTCGTCGATGTCCGGCGGCGGCCAGATGCAGGCCTCGACCGCCGCCGCGGCGCCGGCGATGTCGGCCGCGGTGGCGGCGAGCTCGGCGACCTTGGTGGCCGTGCCGTTCGCCTCGTCGATCAGTTCTTCCCCGCGCGCCCGCAGCTGCTGGATCGCCGCCGCCTGGTCGCTGGTCTGCAGCCGCAGCTGGGCGCTGTCGCTGCGCAGCTGCTGCACGGCCGCCTGCAGCGAGGTGATGGTGTCGCCGAGCGCCTGCACCAGTTCGCGACCGCGGCCCGCCGCCTGTTCGGCCCGGGTCACGGCCTCGGCGTTGCCCCGCGCCGCCTCGGCGCTGCGCCGGGACATGGCGCGGACCTCGTCGGCGACCACGGCGAAGCCGTTACCCTGGTCGCCGGCGTGGGCGGCCTCGATGGTGGCGTTCAGGGCCAACAGGTTGGTCTGGAACGCGACCTGGTCGATCGCGGCCATCACCTGCCGCGTGGTCGCATTGGCGGCGTCCACTTCCAGCAGCGTGGCGCTGATCACCGGCAGCGTGGCGAGCACGGTCTCGAGGGTGTGCAGGGCGGCCTCGGCGCCGGCGGTGGTGCTGTCGAGCAGGGCGCGGGCCGCGGTCGCGTCGGCGGCGGCGACCCGGGTCTGCTGCAGCATGCTGTGCACCAGGCTCGCCTGCGTCTGCGTCGCCCGCTCGGCCTCGGCGCCGCAGTCACCGAGGCGCTGGGTGCCCGCGTTCAGGCTGGCCGAGTGTTCGCGCAGGCCGTGCACGAACAGGTCGAACCGCAGCGCGAAGCCGTTCCACGCGCCGACGATGCGCTCCACCTCGACGGGCCCGCGCGCGGGCAGGCTGCGATACAGCGGGCTGCCGTCGAGTTCGACGCCGTCGATCGCCGCCGACAGTTGGTGCAGCGCCATCAGTTCGCGCCGCAGCAGCCAGCGGCACACGACGAACACCAGGCCGGCCGCGAAGAAGCTGACGCCGACCACGATCCCGAACGACTGCTGCGGATCGCCGCGGGTCTGGCCGGCGACGACGGCCGCGACCGCGGTGCCACCGAGGGCGGTGGCGGCGGCGGCGCCGGCGGCGACGCGACCCGCGATCGAGAGTGGTGTACGCATCTTCGCCACCGGCATCGGGATTGTCCGGGGGTGGCTTGAGGGTGGCACGCGAGGTGCGTCCCGGAATGCGACCTCTATCCCAGCGCCAGCATCCGCTCCAACGGCAGCAGCGCGCGCTTGCGCAACTCCTCTGCCATCTCGATGCGCGGCTGCAGGTCGCGCAGCGCCAGGTAGATCTTCTCCAGCGTGTTCCGCTTCATGTGCGGACACGCATTGCAGCCCTGGCACGCCGCGGTGCGATCCTCGTACGGCACCTCGATCAGCTCCTTGTGCGGTGCGTGCTTCTTCATCGTGTGCAGGATCCCGGTCTCGGTGCCGACGATGTAGCGCTTGCCGGCGTCCTTCTGCACGAACTCGAGCAGCTTGCTGGTCGAACCCACGAAGTCGGCGAGCTGCAGCACGTGCTCCTCGCACTCCGGGTGGGCGATGAACTTCGCGTCCGGGTTGCGCGCCTTCAGCGCCGCGATCTTCTGCGAGCTGAACGTCTCGTGCACCATGCACGCACCCGGCCACAGGTCCATCTGCCGCCCGGTCTTCTTGATCAGGAACGCGCCGAGGTTCTTGTCCGGCCCGAACAGGATCGGCTTGCCGGCCGGCACCGAACGGATCACGCGTTCGGCATTGCTCGACGTGCAGATGATGTCGCTCTCGGCCTTGGTCGCCGCGCTGCAGTTGATGTACATCACGACGTGGTGCTCGGGATGCTTCTGCTTCCACGCGCGCAGCCGGTCGGCGGGGCACTGTTCGGCCAGCGAACAGCCGGCCTCGAGGTCGGGGATGATCACGACCTTGCTCGGATTGACGATCTTCGCCGTCTCCGCCATGAAGTGCACGCCACAGAACAGGATCACCTCGGCGTCCTTCGCGTCGCGCGCGCGCTTGGCCAGCTCGAGCGAGTCGCCGAGATGGTCGGCCAGGTCCTGGATGTCGGGGTCCTGGTAGTAGTGCGCGAGGATCACCGCCTTGCGTTCGCGGCGCAGGCGATCGATCTCGGCGAACAGGTCGAGCCGCGGGTCGACGGGGGGATGCACGGTCGGCATGGCCGGATCATCGGCCGGGGGCCGGCCCGTGCAAGACCGGCACTGGAACGAGGCCCGGCACCGCCTACGCTGCGCGCGTTGAGTGCGGACAAGCTCGAGAACCCGGCCGAGATCGCGCCGTCGTCGACGCGGCTGGGGCTGCTGCAGCGCGGTCGCGGTGCCGGCTTCCTCATGGCCCTGCGCGACGGCCCGGAGGCCCGCGACGACCTGCTGCACTGCGTGCTGCACGACCCGCGCGTCGATCACGAACTCGAGGCACGCGCCCGCTACTACGCCGAGCTGGTGGTGGCCCTGACGCTGCCGCTCGACCCGGTGCTGACCGCCCTGCACGCGGTCGAGACCGTGCAGCTCGGCCACGAAGTGCTCGCCGCGCTGTGGCGGCTCGAGCACGTGCCGGCGCGCGACGTGGTGGCCGGCGAACGCACCGCCGAGCCGGTGCTGGCCGGCATCGTCGAGTGCCTGTGGGCCACCGGCCGGGCCACGGCCGTGCAGCTGCCGGTGCGCGCGCGGGCGATCTGGCGGCGCTTCGATCTGCGGCACGCCGACTGCGCGCGGGCGCTGCTGCCGCCGGCGGCGCTGTCCGAGCTGTCGACGCTGTCGTTCGACGAACTGCTCGAGGCGGCGCGCGGGCCCCGATCGGTGCGCCGCGATCGGCTGCTCGGCGAGCTGTGCGCCCGTGGCGACGAGGTGACGCGCGCGCGGCTCGCCGCGGTCGTGCACGAGGAGTTCGTCTACGAACGAGTGCTGCTGGCGGCGCGCGCGCTCGGCCTGCTCGGCGACGAACGCCTGCTGCCGCTGGCCGAGGATCACTTCGCGCGCGAGGACGTGTTCGCGGACAGCAAGCGGCGGCTGCGCGGGGACGTGCGCATGCGGCGCAGCTGCCTCGCCGAGTACGTGCAATACCTGCCGCCGCCGATGGCGCTGGCGTTGGCGCGCGACTACCACCGCCGCGGTGGCTACTTCACGACCGTCGCCGGCTGCGTGTTCCAGGAGCATGCGACGACGGCCGATCGCGATGCCCTCGAGGCGGCGGTCGCGGCGCGCCGGCGCGACGAGGGCGGCATCGACGTGATCTGCGAACTCGACGCCCTCGGCAAGCTCGGCGATCCACGCTCGGCCCCGTTGCTGGTCGAGGTCGCGCGCGACGCGGCCTACAGCCATGCGCGGCGGCGCGCGGTGCACGCGTTGTCGGCGATGCCGGAACTGGAGGTCGCGCAGCAGGTGTTGCGCGAGGCGCTGTGGGACTGCGAGGACGAGGCGGTCGCCGATGGCTGCGCGTTCCTGCCGCAGCTCGATGCAGAGGCGCGGGCCCGGGTCGCGGTGATGGCGGGCCATCCGCTGGTCGAGGCCGAACTCGCGGCGCGGGCGGAGCGGCGACTGCGGCGGGGCTGAGCGCATCACCTGCTGCACGGCCCGCTCCGTCGCCAGGAGGGCAGCTCCGCGGCGTCGACGGCGCGGGCTCAGGGATAGAAGATCGAGAGCCCGAACTGGCCGGCGCTGGCGATCTGCGCGCTCGTGAAGTCGATCGACACGTCTTCGCCGAAGCCAGGGCCGTAGTTGGCGGTGATCCAGTCCGGAGCCAGGCCGAACTGCAGCGAGAACCGGTCGCTCGCCGAGACGCGCAGCAGGCCCAGGGTGGACAGCCAGCTGATCGAGTAGATCGGTCCGGTGGCTACCGGCAGCGGACCGATCGGCGCGTAGCCGCTGCCGCCGTTGACGTAGATGAAGAGGTTGCCGACGTTGTCGCCGGTGATGAAGGCCGGCACCCCGTCGACGCAGGCGATCGACTTCCGATCGACGCCGCCGTCCTGGATGATCGCCTTCGCCGCGCGCGTCGGGCCGTCGAACACGTAGATGTTGCCGTCGTTCGACAACGCGTGGATCTCCACGCCCGTCGCCGTGTCGGTGTTGCCGATGGCGATCTCGCGCACCTCGCCGCCGAGGAAGAACGAGCGCCAGACCTCGGTCGTCGAGCCGTAGTTGAAGACGTGGGCGAACTGCGTGCTGCCGGCGATGACCTCGAGGCTGCCGTTGCCGTCCAGATCGGCGACCTTCACCTCGCGGTAGCTCGGGCCGCTGAACCCGCCCGCATTGACCTGCCACAGCTGGCTCCAGCCGGTCGTGGTCCGGTTGACGCACGTGATGGCACCGCTGGCGACGAACAGCTCCATGTCGCCGTCCCCGTTCACGTCCGCCAGCTCGAGGTCGAACGGCGACGAGGAGGAGGTGTTGGGGAGCGGCGGTGACACGTGTTCGAGGGCCAGCGTCGCGGCGTCGAACGTCAGCAGCACCGGGCCGTTGCTCCAGCTCTGGTTGACGGTGGCGCAGATCAACTCCTGGGTGCCGTCGCCGTCGATGTCACCGCGCACCGGGCCGATGAAGTTGCCCGCGATGTTGGGGCTGGTCCACTCGATCGCCTGCGTGGCGGCGTTCGCCACGTAGAAGTAGTCGGGTCCGGTCGAGGTCAGACCGGCGCCGAACACGATCTCGACCTGCCCGTCGCCGTCGATGTCGCCGGCCGCGACGTTGGTGACGCCGTGTTCCTGGTTGTTGACGAAGAACTGCTGTTGTTGGGTGACGCTGTCGAAGACGCGCACGTCGCCCCACTGGCCCTCGCCGATCAGGATCTCGAGATTGGCATCGCCGTCGACGTTGGCGATGGTGAGGCAGTCGATGTCGCCCAGCGGCAAGGACCACTTCGGCAGCTGCGTGTCGATGTCGAACGCCCAGGCCCAATTCCAGTCCTCGGCGAACACCAGCTCCGCGCGGCCGTCGCCGTCGATGTCGGCGCTGTCGATGTCCATGCCGAAGCCGTTCTGCCACTGGAACTGCACGAGGCGAGTGGCGCAGTCGACGACGCGGCCGCTGGTCAGGGCGATCTCGAGCGCCGGATCATTGTCCATCTGCGCGATCGTCAGGTCGTTGCCACCGGCGCCCGCGACGGTCCACAACAGGGCTCCGGCCGAGGTGCGCGCCTGCAACGTGGTCGCCGTGCACACGACGACGTCGGTGTCGCCGTCGTTGTCGACGTCGGCCAGCGCCAGGCCGCGCAGATCAGCCTGCGCCGTGGCGAACGAGGTCAGCAGTTGGCGGTTGGCCTGGTTCCAGATCTCCACCCCGCCGTTCCTGGTCGCGATCACGATCTCGGGGCCGTTCGCCGGCAACACGTCGGCGACCGCGGTGCGGACGACGGGGTTGGTCTCGGTGTAGACCGGACTCGTGAACACTTGGTCGTAACCGTTCGTGGTCGGATTGAATCGGTGGAGGATCCAGTATCGGGCCGCACTGCTGAAGCCGGTGGCGCCGCACGGCACCAGCAGCTCGGTGTTGCCGTTGACGGCGCTGATCCGGAAACCGGCGCTGCCGATACCGGTGCCATAGGCGAAGTACGAGCGTTCAGCGGTTTGTGGAACCTGCGCCGAGGCGATGCTCGCGAGGGCAATTGCGCTGATGAAGTGCAAGACTGGAATCATCGGGGGTCTCCTTGGAGCGGGAACGATACCGAGGCCGATCGAACCCGCAACCACCCGACCGGTCGCCGCCGCCGCTGTGCGCTCAGTTGTTGGCGACCTTCTCGAGCCAGACCCGGAACGGCTCGTCGAGGTCCTCGACCGCGCGGCCCATCACGCGGTCGAACAACGAACTGCTGTCGCCCTTGCGTTCGCCGAGCGCCTGCCGCACGAAGTCCAGGAACGGCGCGCGGGTCGCCGGCTGGTTGTCGGGCTCGAGCAGCCACGCGGTGAACATCGTCGCCGCCGACCAGTTCACCGCGGTGGCGAGATCGTCGGTCAGATAGAAGCTGCCGTACATCGGCAGGTGCAGCAGGTGCGTGAGCCGGTAGCTACGGCCGAGCGCACCGAGCGCCTGCATGTCCTGCGCCCGCAGCGACCCCGGCGCGGCGAAGCCGGGCGGGCCCTGCATCGACAGCTCCATGCGCATCGACAGGCCGATCTCGAGCCACGAGCAGACGCGATCGCGTGGGTCCTGGCGGCTGACCTCGCCGATCAGCGTGTGGTAGAGCAGCGCGTGGGTGCCGACGAAGAACAGCTGCTCGGGGCGTTCGGGCGCCGGGCCGCGGTAGAAGGTGCGCGCGACGTCGCCGTGCGGCGCCGGCTCGTGGTACGGCCGCGGCCGGAAACCCCACTTCGGGAACTCCTCGGGCCGCCGGTAGGTGATCACCTCGATCGGTCGCAGCACCTCGCGCAGGCCGAGGTCCGCCCCGAACGCGTCGTGCCACTCGACGGCGAGCCGTTCGAGATCGAACAGCGCCGCGGTGTTCGCGCGCAGCCCGGCCGAACAGCGCAGCGCGAAGCGTTCGCCGACCAGCCGCAGCGGGTGCTCGGCGAGCTCCGCCTCGAGTTGCTCGAAGCTCAGGCGCTTGCCCTCGTGCAGCCACAGCCATCCCTTCGGGCCGCGCTGGTGGCCCAGGAACTCGTGCGCCTTCACGTTGTCGGCGTCGTGCAGCACGACCCACAGCGCCTGCAGCCGCGCGAGGCCGGGCAGCTCCGCCTGCTGCGCTTCGTCGATCAGGTATTCCTGCGCCTTCGGCCGGTCCTGCATCTGCGCGCGGCGGAGCAGGAAGGTGCGCACGCGATCGCCGACGCGGTCGATCGCCTTCAGCTCGCTGCGCGCGACGCGCACCCGCTTGCCGCCCTGCAGCAGCACGAGCTCGCCGGCGGCGAACGGATCGACGACGCGGCCGGTGACGATGCGGCCGTCGGTGCGGGTCACGCGGTCGCGCAGATCGTCCTGCGCCGGCAGCGCGGGCACGACAGCCAGGGCGAGCGAGAGCAGCCAGTGACGCGACAGCGGACCCATGCGCACAGCGTAGCCGGGGAAGGTGGCCACGGGTCGGTTCAGCGCGGCCGCAGCAGCCGGCGCACGTTGGCGGTGCCGATCCAGTTGCCGAGCGTGGCTGTGATACTGCCGTAGAGCATCGCCGCGCCGACCACCAGCAGCGCCGCGTCACCGAGCTCGGCCGGGTCCGGCCGCCAGACCAGCAGTTCGGGGTGCCAGCGCCACCACGCGATCACCACCGGCGCGCAGGCGAGTTCGAAGCCGGCCACCAGCAGCAGCGCGGCGAGGAAGCTGCGGCCACCCTGCAGCACCTGCCCGCCCTGGTCGGGCTGCATCAGGCGCGGCCACGTGCCGACCACCGCCAGCACGCCGAGCGCCGTGCAGTTGCCGCCGAGGCCGATGCCGACGAAGGTCAGCAGCACCGATCCGTCGGCACCGAGCAGCCACGCGCCGAACCCGGTGACCAGCAGAAGTGGCCAGCACAGGAACACGAACACCGCCTGCAGCTTGCCGCGCAGCAGCGACTGCGGCGCGACCGGCGACGCCATGTACAGCGACCACTGCGGCCCGTCCCACAGCACCAGTCGCCCCATGTGTGCATAGAGCACCAGCAGCACGGCGAGGAACCAGTGCACCAGCAACACCGCGAGGTGTTGCACGGGCCGCGGCAGCCGCGCATCGGCGAGCAGGCCAGCGACCAGCACCTGGTTGCGGCACAGGCCGAACACCAGCACCGCGAACACCAGGAACCCGATCAGCGCGCCCGGCTGCTGCAGCACCTGCGCGAACTCCTTCTTGCGCACGGCGGCGCTCGGCGCGCTCGGCCAGCGGCGGCCGCGGCCGCGCCACAGCGGCGGTTCGGCGGCGAGATGGCGTTCGCAGGCGCGCGGGTGCAGCAGCGCCACGGCGACGAACGCGAGCACGCTGCCACCGAGCCACGCGAGCAGCCGCAGCAGCGCGGTCGGTTCGAACGTGCCGCCGGCGGCGTCGGTGAGCAGCCGCGCCGCGCTGGCGACCGCCCACGGCAGTTCGTGCGGCGCCGCGGCGGTGGCGATCGCGTTCTGCATGCGTTGCGGCCCCGACGCGAACAGCGTCAGCAGCAACCAGGTCATGAACCCGACCGAGGCCAGCGCGCTGATCACGACGAAGCACAGCCGCAACCAGCGGCCGGCGAAGAAGCGCACCAGCACGATCTGCGTCGCCAGCAGCGTCGCCAGCAGCGGCGCGGTGGCGCCGACCACCGCGACCGGCACCAGCGCGTAGGCCCAGCCCGGCGCCGCACGCGCGTGCAGCACCGCCATCACGAACGGACCGGCGAGCGCCAGCGCCCACGTGGTGGACAGGAAGATCGCGCGCAGCAGCGCCTGCAGCGGGCCGCGAAAGGCCGCGATCGGCGCCGTTCGCCACAGCGGCAGCTCCGGCGCCTCGAACAGCTGTCGCTGCGCGAGCGCGAGCCCGAGCCAGGTCGCGACCAAGGGGCACGCCATCAGGCCATAGCCGAGCAGTCCGTGCAGCGAGTCGCCGCCGCTCTGGCGGTGGATCGTCACCAGCAGAGGGCGATGCCCGAGCAGCTGCAGAGCGAACAGCCACGAGATCGCGGCCAGCAGCGCGTGGCCGAACAGCACGCCGAGGGCCAGCCGGCGGCCGGCGGCGGTGGCAACCAGGTTGCCCAGCACCCGCAGATCGGCGCGGAGCAGGCTCATCCGCCGGCGCCGGTGGTGGACAGGAACACGTCCTCGAGCGAGCGGTTGTCGTGGCTGCCGCGCAGTTCGGCGGCGGTGCCTTCGGCGCGCAGCCGGCCGCCGGCGATGATGCCGATGCGGTGGCAGATCTGTTCGGCGAGCTCGAGCCCGTGCGTGCTCAGCAGGATCGTGGTGCCGCGCGTCGCTTCCTCGAGCAGCAGGTCCTTCAGTCGCCGCACCGACAGCGGGTCGAGGCCGCTCGACGGTTCGTCGAGCAGCAGCACCGACGGCCGGGTGCAGAGCACGGCGGCGATGTGGATCTTCTTGCGCGTGCCGTGCGAGTAGCCCTTGCACAGGGCCGCGGCGTGCTCGGCGAGCCCCAGCAGGTCGAGCAGGCGCTCGCTGCGCGCATCGCGTTCGGCGCGCGGCGTGCCCCACAGGCTGGCGACCAGCGCGATGTACTGGTGGCCGGTCAGGTAGTCGTAGAGCGGCGGCGTGTCGGGCACGAAGCCGAGCTGTTGCTTGACGGCGCGGCCGTCCTGGATCGGATCGAGGCCGGCGATGTGCACCGTGCCGCAGCTCGGCCGCAGCAGGCCGGTCAGCAGGCGCAGCGTGGTGGTCTTGCCGGCGCCGTTCTGGCCGAGGAAGCCGTAGATCTCGCCCGGTTGCACCGCCAGCTCGAGGTCGCGCACTGCCCACTTGCCGTGGAACTCGCGGCCGAGACCGCTGGTCAGGATCGCCGGTGCGGTCATGAGGACGGGCCCTCGTCGGCGAACACCGCGGTCACCGGCACGTGATCGCTCGGGCTCGGGCGCAGTCGTTCGTCCTTGTGCACGATGACCTCGGTGCAGGCGGCCGCGGCGCTCGCCGAGCCGAGCACGTAGTCGATGCGCAGGCCGTCGTCCTTGAACGCGGCGCCGGCGCGGTAGTGCCACCACGTGTAGATGCCGCCGCCCTCGTGGTGCCGGCGCAGCAGGTCGTGCAGGCCGAGCTCGAGCACTGCGCGCATCGCCTGCCGTTCGGGCGTCGAGCACAGGATGCGTTCGTGCCACCAGACCGGGTCGTGCACGTCGCGGTCGTCGAGCGCTACGTTGAAGTCGCCGACCACGACCAGCTTGTCGGTCGGCGCATACCGGGTCGTCAGCAGTTCGCGCAGCCGCGCCAGCCAGGCGAGCTTGTAGTGGTACTTGTCGGTGCCGACGTCCTGACCGTTCGGCACGTAGAGATCGAGCACGCGATAGCCGGCGATGGTGGCGCCGAGCACGCGCCGTTCGCCATCCGCGGGATCGCCGGGCAGGCCGCGGATCGGCTCGGTCTGCGGGTGCAGCGACAGGATCGCCATGCCGTTGTAGCCCTTCTGGCCGTACCAGCTGACTTCGTAGCCCTCGTCCTCGAGCGCCTCGCGCGGGAACTGGTCGTCGGTGACCTTGGTCTCCTGCAGGCACAGCACGTCGGGGCCGTGCTGGCGCAGGAAGTCTTGCACGTGGGTGAGCCGGGCGCGGATGCCGTTGACGTTCCAGGTGGTGATCTTCATGCCGGCGCGGTTCGCGGACGGCCATGGAAGCGCGGCCGGGGAGGCGGCGGAAGGGTGGCCGGTGGGAAACTGCGATGACATCGGCGTGCGCATTCGGTCTCACGCCGAGGCACGGCGCCTTGCCCGGGCCGCGGCGCCGGGGTCAGATTGGCCCCATGCGCTTGTTGAGGATCCTGCCCCTGTTGTTGCTCCCGGTGGCCTGCGCCACGCCGCCGCACCTCGTCGCCACCGGTTCGGACACGGTGATGACGGTGCCCGAGGTCGCCGATCAGCTCGCCACCGCCGACGTGGTCTCGTTCGGTGAGATGCACGACACGCCGCCGGTGCACACGATGCACCACGCGCTGTTGACGGCGCTGCACCAGCGCCGCGGCGACATGGTGATCGCGATGGAGATGTTCGAGCGCGACGTGCAGACGGTGCTGCTGAAGTACCTGAACGGCTTCGTCGACGAACGCACGTTCCTCGAGCAGGCGCGGCCGTGGCCGAACTACGAGCGCGACTACCGCCCGGTGGTCGAGTTCGCGAAGCGGCACGGGCTGGTGGTGCTGGCGGCCAACGCGCCGCGGCCGCTGGCGAGCCGGGTCGCCAAGGAAGGCATCGCCGCGGTGGCCGGCAATCCGCACGTGGCGCGCGAGACGACGGCGCCCGAGGACGACTACTGGCACGCGTTCCAGGAGCAGATGTTGTCGCACCCTGGCGTCACGCCGGCGCAGGTGAAGAACTTCTACGCGGCGCAGTGTCTGAAGGACGACACGATGGCCGAGTCGGTGTGTGACCACCTGCAGCAGCGGCGGCTGCAGGGCGGCAAGCCGCTGGTGGTGGTGATCTGCGGTTCGATGCACAGCGATCACGGCCGCGGCACGGTGGCGCGGATCCGGAGCCGCATGCCGGATCTCGACGTGCGGGTGCTGTCGGCGGAAGCGGTGGCCGACATCGGCAGCGGCGTCTATGCGTCGGCGCGCACGGTCGCCGATTACGTCGTGGTGGTGCCGGGGGCGGCGCCGGCGGCGGTGGAGGAGGAGAAGGCGGTGCCGGTCGCTGCCGCGCCGGCAGCGGTCGCCGTGCCGGTGGTGACGCCGCCCGCCGCCGCGAGCCCGGCGGCGCCGCCGGCGCCGGCAGCGAACGAGTCGGGCCTGCGGCCGGCGCTCGGCCTGATGCCGGACTACGCCGAGAGCGCGCAGGGCGTGCTGGTCGGGCAGGTGCGGGAGGGCGGCGCGGCGGACAAGGCCGGCATCGAAGCCGGCGACCTGATCATCAAGGTCGGTGGCGTCGAGGTCGCCGATGTCGAGTCGTACACCGAGGCGCTGGATGCGCAGAAGATCGGCTCGACGATCATGGTGCGTGTGCGCCGTTCGGGCGTCGAGGTCGAGCTGCCGGTCGTGGTCGGGTCGCGCCCGGCGCGGTGATCGCGGGTGGTCCCGGCAGGGGCTCGGTCGGCCGAACTGCGGGCCGGCCATGTGGTTGGCTCACCGCGGGCCGCTGCGGTGGCGCGGCCCGACCCGGTCGCTATCATGTTCCGCCCTAGAAGTGCGGGCAACCGCCCCAAGGACCAGTGAGCAACTCTCTCAAGATCACCGATCTCTCCGTTCCCGGCTATGAGCGGGTCGTCCGCGGCGTCGACTCCTCCTGTGGCCTGCACGCGATCATCGCCGTGCACGACACCACCCTGGGCCCGGCCCTCGGCGGCCTGCGCATGTGGCCCTACGCCTCCGAGGACGAAGCACTGTTCGACGTGAAGCGCCTGAGCCGCGGCATGACCTTCAAGTCGGCCGTCGCCCAGACCGGCCTCGGCGGCGGCAAGGCGGTGATGATCGGCGACCCGAAGAAGATCAAGTCCGAGGCGCTCTACCTGGCGATGGGTCGCTTCGTCGACGCGCTGGGCGGCAAGTACATCACCGCCGAGGACGTCAACACGTCGGTCCAGGACCTCGAGATCATCCGCCGCGCCACGAAGCACGTGACCGGCCTCGAGAAGAAGGACGGCGGCAGCGGCAACCCGTCGCCGTACACCGCCATCGGCGTGTTCCTCGGCATCAAGGCCGCACTCGGTTGGGTGTTCGGCAGCGACTCGCCGAAGGGCAAGACGGTCGCGATCCAGGGCACCGGCGCGGTCGGTTCGGCGCTCGCCAAGCGCCTGGTCGAGGCCGGCGCCAAGGTCTACGGCGCCGACAAGAACACCGAGCGGCTCAAGCAGCTTGAGAAGGAGATCGGCCTCGTGCCGACCAGCGAGAGCGAGATCATGACGATGAAGTGCGACGTGTTCGCACCGTGCGCCCTCGGCGCCATCCTCAACGACGAGTCGATCCCGAAGCTGAACACGCCGATCATCGCCGGCGCCGCCAACAACCTGCTGCTCGAGCCGCGGCACGGCAAGGTGCTCGCCGATCGCAAGGTGCTCTACGCGCCCGACTACGTGATCAACGCCGGCGGCATCATCAACGTCTCGGTCGAGTTCCACCCGGGTGGCTACGACGAGAAGGTGTCGCTGACCAAGATCGAGCGCATCCCGCAGGCGCTGAAGGAACTCTGGACCATCGCCAGGGACGAGCGCATTCCGCCGAGCGATGCCGCCGACCGGCTCGCCGAGCGCATCGTCGCCGATGCCCGCGGCGCCAAGAAGGCGGCCGCGTGCGAGGTGCCGAAGAAGCGCACCGGCGGCGGCTGATAGGCGTAGATCGACCGCGCGTGTCGCGGTCGGTTCGCTCAGACCGAGGTGTCGCGCTTGCCGCCGCGGTGGCGCGGGGCGGAGCGGCGATCGCCCGCTTCGCGGGGATCGCGGCGATCGTTCGCCGGCTCGCGCTGCTGGCCCCGCTGGCCGTGACGCAGGCGCTGCTGCAGCGGACCGCGGTGCGCCGGACCGCGCCGTTGGCCGGGCGCCGCTCGATCCTGCTGCGGGCCGCGGCGGCGGTCCTGGCGGCCGGCGGGGCGACGTTCGCCGGCGTCGTGGTCAGCGCGGCGGGCGCGGTCGCCGAGTTCGGCACGGCGCTGTTGCAGTCGTTCGCGCAGCCCTTGCAGTCGCTGCTGCGCCGCGTCGAGGCGAGCCTGCAGTTCGGCCCGCGCCGGGGCGCGGTCGCTAGGAGCGCGATCGCGAGCGCCACGGTCGCGCTGTTGAGCGGGCAACACGGTGAGGAAGAGAGCGAGGATCAACAGCAGGTGCTTCATGGTTTCACGAGCCGGGGCGTCGGCAGGCCACGGCAACGGCACCGATGCTCAGGCTCCCACTGCGCGCGCGAATGCCGCGCGAGGTGCGCGCCGCCGCCGCGATGGCATCGGTTTCAGCGCCGGCTGGCCGCGAGTGCGTAGGCGGCCAGCGTGCCTTCGGCGGCGCGCTGCCACGTGAACGTGCGGGCGCGGGCGATCGCGGCCTCGCGGCGGGCGGCGAAGGCCGGCACGTAGCGTTCGATCCCCTCGATCAGGCCGGTGGCCATCGACTCGACCTGTTGCGGATCGAAGTAGTGCGCGAACTCGCCGCCGGCCTCCGGCATCGCCGAGCTGTTGCTGGTCAGCACCGGCGTGCCGAGCGCGAGCGACTCGCCGACCGGCAGCCCCCAGCCCTCGATCAGGCTCGGATACACCGACAGCTCCGCGCCGGCATAGACACCGACCAGATCGGCGGTCGACAGGTAGGGCAGGAACCGCACGTGCTCGAGCACGCCGGCGCTGGCGGCGCGTTCGCGGAAACGATCGATGCTCTTGCCGAGCCCCGAGATCAGCAGCAGGTGCGGCAGGTCGGGGCGGGCCCGGCGCGCGATGCCGAACGCCTGCAGCAATCGGCCGGTGTTCTTGCGTTCGAGCGACGCGCCGATCGCGAACAAGTATGGCCGGCCCTCGGCGAAGCGGGCACGGGCTGCATCGCCAGCGCCTGCCGGCGCCCCGGCGAGCATCGCCGGCGGCAGGCCGTTGTGCACGATGATCACCTTGTCGGGACTGCAGCCGGTGCGTTCGAGGATGTCGCGCCGGCTCCAGTCGCTGACGGTCAGGATCAGGCGGGCGTCGCGCACCACGCGGCGGGTCACCGCGCGCGCATAGCGCACGAACGAGTCCTGCAGGTCATCGGGCCAATAGGTGACGATCAGGTCGTGGAGCGTCACCACCATCGGCGGGCCGCCCCACAGTCGCCAGCGCGGCGGCAGCGTGTTGTAGGTGCCGTGGTAGACGTCGAGCCGGTCGCGCCGCATGCGCCACGGCATCTGCACGCGTTCCCAGCTGTGCAGGCGACCGCCCGGCAGGTCGGTGTGCACCGCGCGCATGTTGGTGCCGAGCGGGAAGCTGCCCGGCGGCAGCTGCAGCTGGTGGTAGAGCAGGAAGTCGTGGTTGTTGCCGTGGCGACCGAACTGCTCCACCAGATGGCGGATGTAGGTGCCGATGCCCCGTGGCTCGGGGCGGAACGCCTCGCGCGCGTCGATGCCGATCCGCATGTCGTCGACTACCCGGGCAACCGGGTCATGACCTCGGCGCCGGACTCGGAGATGAAGATCGTGTGCTCGAACTGGGCGATGCGCACGCCGCTCTTCTCGCACAGCGGCGGGTACTCGTCGACCAGGTCCTTCTTGCGCAGCACCTTCAGGCCGTCGTCGGCGGCGCGCTGGTTGCCGAGCCAGCGCTCGAGGTCGCGCCGTGCGAACGGCAGGCCTTCGCTCTGTTCCATCGCCTGCTGCAGGGCGGCGGCGAGGTTGTCCTTCGGCCGCACGTCGCGCTTGAGCATGAACACCTCGGGCGCGCCGTCGACGTCGATGAAGCCCTTGCCGTCGCTGGCGAACGGTTCGCAGGCGATGGTCATGTTCGGCCGCAGCTTCGCCGCCTTGGCGTCGGCGTAGTTCGGCACCGACGGCGCGCAGTGGATCGTGTAACGCGCCACGCCGTGCCCGCACAGGTTCCGCACCGGCTTGAAGCCGAGCGACTGGATCGTGGTCTCGACCTGACGGCCGACCTCGGTCAGCGACACGCCGGGGCCCATCACCGCGATCGCGTTCTCGAGCGCCATCTTGCTCGCCGCGCACAGCAGCGAACCCTCGCCGTCGCGCAGGTCGACCGTGGTGGCGTTGTCGGTGACGTAGCCGTCGACGTGCGTGCCGCAGTCGAGCTTGACGATGTCCTGCGGGCCGAGCACGGTCGGATCGCCCGGCGGCGAGCAGTAGTGCGCGGCGATGTGGTTGCGCGACACCTGGGCCGGGAACGCCGGCGAGCCGCCGAGTTCGCGGATCTTCGCCTCGACCGCGAGCTGGATCGCCTCGATGCGCGCTCCGGGCACGATCATCTTGCGGCCGTGGGCGAGGGCGGTGGCCGAGATGCGGCCGGACTGACGCAGTTTGTCGAGGTCGAGGTTCAAGCGATCACACCGAGTTGCTTGCCGACCTTCGTGAAGGCGGCCACCGCGGTTTCCAATTGGGCGATTTCGTGCGCGGCGCTGACCTGCACGCGGATGCGGGCCTTGCCCTTCGGCACCACCGGGAAGCAGAAGCCGATCACGTAGATGCCTTCCTGCAGCATGCGCGCCGCCATGTCGACGGCGAGCTTCGCGTCGCCGAGCATGATCGGGCAGATCGGGTGCTCGCCGGGCACGATCGCGAAGCCGGCCTTGGTCATCGCCTCGCGGAAGAACTTCGTGTTGGCGGCGAGCTTGTCGCGCAGCGCGGTGGTCGCCGACAGCCGGTCGATGCAGGCGATGGTCGACCCGACGATCGCGGGCGCCAGTGTGTTGGAGAACAGATACGGCCGCGCCCGGTTGCGCAGCAGGTCGATGACCTCGCGCTTGCCGCTGGTGAAGCCGCCCGAGGCGCCGCCGAGCGCCTTGCCGAACGTCGAGTCGACGATGTCGACGCGGTCCTGCACGCCGAAGTGTTCCGGGGTGCCGCGGCCGGTCGGGCCGAAGAAGCCGGTCGCGTGGCTGTCGTCGACGACGACCATCGCCTTGTACTTGTCGGCGAGTTCGCAGATGTCGGGCAGCTTCGCGATGTAGCCGTCCATCGAGAACACGCCGTCGGTGACGATCATGCGGCTGCGGCAGCCCTGCGATGCCTTCAGGTGATGCTCGAGCTCCTGCATGTCGTTGTTGGCGTAGCGGAACCGCTGCGCCTTGCTGAGCCGGATGCCGTCGATGATCGAGGCGTGGTTGAGCGCGTCGCTGAGGATCGCGTCCTGTTCGCCCATCAGGATCTCGAACAGGCCGCCGTTGGCGTCCCAGCACGAGCTGTAGAGGATCGTGTCCTCGGTGCCGAGGAAGCCGCTGATCTTCCGTTCGAGCACCTTGTGCTGGTCCTGCGTGCCGCAGATGAAGCGCACGCTGGCGAGCCCGAGGCCGTGGCTGTCGATCGCCGCCTTCGCGGCGGACTTCAGGCCCGGGTCGTTGGCGAGGCCGAGGTAGTTGTTGGCGCACAGGCACAGCACCTGTTTGCCGTTCACGGTGATCCACGCGCCCTGTGGGCTCTGGATCACTCGTTCGTCCTTCCACAGGCCGGCCGTCCGGATGTCGTCGAGTTCTTGCTGGAAGCGGGCGCGGTCTTGTTCGTACATGGGTTCGGTGGCTGGTCGGACCGTCGGGTCGTGGCGGATGCTAGACTGGCGGGAACCAGTGGCGCAGCGTCGATTGGAAGCGCAGAAAGGAAGGGTCGACGCATTCCTTCATCCCGACCGTGGAAGCGATGGTTCGGTAGATCGACGAGGAGCGGGGTTTCCGTGCTTCCCACAGCGCCCACTCCATCGCCTGTTTCGGATCGGTCGGCTTGGCTGCTTCCAGCGGCCACAGGCCGATGCCCGCCAACTGCTCTCGAAGGCCGGGTTGCCGATTGCGCCAACCCAGGGCTTCGTCGAGGCGCGGTGAGCGGCGGAAGAGCCAGACCTCCAGCTCGGGCTCGATGACCACGGCTCTCGCCCAGCCATTGCCGAACTGCTGCAAGCGTCGGTCGACGTCGGCTTCGAGGTCCTCCGCACTCAGGTCCGGGACGCCCTCCCATGCCCGGTCGAGAATCACGAGCGCGTGTCGTGCCGCGCCGAGGTGGCCGCGCAACAGGCTGGTCGGATCGTGGTAGCAGGCCGAGTCTCGCTGCGGATGAACCAGCATCAACTTCTCGATCTTTCGCGTGCCGAGTGCCTCGTGCCGGTCCAGCACCGCACCGACCACCGACTCCATGTTCTTGTCGGCGACAAGGCACACGAGGTCGATCATGCCAGCACCCCGCTCGCCAACAGGGTGCCGAGATCGATGCCGCCCTTCCAGTCCCTGAGCTTCGGGTGGCGGCGGCCCGGGACGATGTCGGTCTCGCCCTCGGCGGTTCGAGCGAAGCAGAGCACTTGATCCAAGTTGGCCATGCTGAGCACCACGGGCGAGTGAGTGGCCACCAGCACCTGGGCTCCGTAGATCGAGCTGAGGGACTGGAACACCGTCTCCACGGCCCTGGGATGGATGCCGTTCTCCGGCTCCTCGATGAGGTAGATGCCGTTCACTTCGGGCAGATAGGCCAGCAGTGTCAGCGCGAGCAATCGCAGCGTGCCGTCGGAGACGAGCCATGAGGGGGCTTCGAGTCCGTTCTGGTGTTGGACGACGAGATAGCGGTGGCGATCCTCGTCGCGTTCCCGGGTGGTCACCGTGCGGAGTTCCGGCAGGGCTTCACGCACGTGGGCGATCCACGCCTCGAAGCGTTCGCCGTGGGTCGACTCCAATTGGTGCACGACCAGCGGCAGGTTGGATCCGTCGGTCAGGAAGCCACGAGCTCGTCCCGGTGGGCACGGTCGTCGCATCGCGTCGCCGGAGAGAGCCAGCCGTTGCACTCCGGTCTGCAGCATCTTCCGGAACCAGGTCGCCACCGGGAACTTGTCCTCGTCCTCGGGCAGGCTCGTGAGGGCAGCCCTGTCGAGTGCGATACGGAAAGGGCTGTTCCAGTTGCCGGTCTCCGACGAGAACGTGACGCTGCCAGGCTCTTCGCCGCGCCACAGGACCTTCCGCCAGCCGTTCGGCGCGTGCTTGCGGGGCAAGTGCACGATGTTCGCGGGCGGCTCCGAGCTGGCAGGGAACAGGCTTCGCTGGGTCGGCTGGGTCACCAGGTGCTGCGTGGCCGGGCACAGCCACAGGGTCTCGGCGACGATCTGCAGCTGCCCGTCGACGTCGAGAGCGATTTCGTAGCGACAGACCTTGTTGTTGCCATTCCGCAGTCGAGCCAGGCGCGCGGCGGGAATCGTGAACTCGACGGCCAGTTCGATGCGGGTGCCTTGGCGCTTCCAGGTCAGGTGCTTGCCGTCCGGAGCACGATGCGGGATTCCCAGTCGCGCGTCGCCTTCGATGGCCGCCTGTGCGCCCGCCTTGACGATGTCGCCGAGGAACGCGAGCACGTCGAGGAACGTGGACTTGCCACTGCCGTTCGGTCCGACCAGGACGTGCAGCGGTCCCAGTTCTTGATTCACGTAGCGGAGAGACCGGTAGCCGAGGGCCTCGATCCGAGTCGCGATGCCACCATGAGGTGAACTCAGCGGAATCACTGCGGTGCTCATCCAGCCCAGGTGGTTCGGCGGCAGCCCCGGTCAGGGCTGGGCGAGATCGGCGGCGCTGTCTTCGATGTCATCCGGGGTTGGTGGGGCAGCGCCATGGCGAGCCGACCATTCTGCGGCTAGAACCTCGGTCGCGCCACAGATGAGATCCCCCTCCGGAACCACCGTTGCCATCGCCCTGCTGGCCGCCTGCACCGGCACGCCGCCGCCGCCGGCCCTGCCGCACGCGGCGCGCGAAGTGGTCGAGCTGCAGCGCTGGCAGATCGTCCAGGACGGCGCCGCGGTCGGTGTCGTGCGTCAGCTCGAGATCCGCGATCCGAAGGGGCCGGTGCCCTACTACCGGATCGAGGACCTGAGCGGGCGCTGGCTCGGCCACGCCACCGCCAACGGGCGGTTCTCGCGTCGCGTGCCGTTCCAGAGCGAGGAGCAGGATCTCGGCGTCTGGTCGCTGGAGCAAGGCGTGGCCAAGCTGCTCGAGGCCGCGGCGCCGCTCGAGCTGCGGGCGATGCCGGTCGAGGCGGACGCGCGACGTTCGCGCTGAACCGGGCCAGAAGCGCGCTTGGTCCGTGGCGTGGCCGGCATATTGTGCCGCCCCGATGACTGCCGCCGAGCCGCCGCTTCCCGCCCGTCCCGCCTCCCTGAGCAAGGTCGAGATGACCGAGATGGTGTTCCCCAACGACGCCAATCCGCTCGGCAACTGCATGGGCGGGCGCGTCATGCACTGGATCGACATCTGCGCGGCGCTGTCGGCGGGCCGCCACGCCCGCACGCCGGTCGTGACCGCGAACGTCGACAACATCGACTTCCACAACCCGATCCCGGTCGGTGGCATCGTCGTGCTGCTGGCGTCGGTGAACTTCGCCGGCCGCACCTCGATGGAGGTCGGCGTCAAGGTCTGGCAGGAGGAGCGTTCGACCGGCAACCGCAAGCACGTCGCGTCGGCCTACCTGACCTTCGTGTCGCTGGATCCGGAGAGTCGCACGCCGCGGCCGGTGCCGCCGGTGCTGCCCGAGACCGACGACGAGAAGCGCCGCTACCAGAGCGCCCAGGCCCGGCGCGCGCACCGCTTGGCGCAGCGCAAGTAGACGCGGCCCGGCCGTTCCGGCCCGCGGCGCTTCTTTGTGGCCCACTGCCGCCACGCGGGTGGCTTCGCGGGCCCGCCGTCGCTACGCTGTTCCGCCTCATGTTCGAGGACTTCGCCGAGAAGACCGTCGTGGCCATCAAGAAGGCCGAAGAGCTGGCCGTGCAGCTCAAGGACGAATCCGTCGCGACCGGTCACGTCATCTACGGCCTCTGCGTCGATCGCAGCGTCTGCCTGCACCACATCTTCCACGACCTCAACGTCGACCCGGAGATGTTCTCGGGTTACGTGAACAGCTTGCCGCGCGAGCCGGGGGTGCCGAACGGGCCCTTCAATCGCCACGTGCGCACGGTGTTCGAGCGGGCGAAGGACGCGGCGCAGCAGCTCGGCAGCAAGAAGGTCGAGCCGGAGCACCTCGCGCTGGCGCTGCTGTCGGTGAAGTCCGGGTCGTGCTACGAGACGCTGAAGGAGTTCGCGATCGATCCCGAGTATGTGCAGTCGCTGATCCTGCAGGCGATGGGGCTCGATCCGGAGATGGTTCCGGAGTGGTTCTGATCGGGCTCGCCAGAGGCGAGACCGATCAGAGATTGCCGGCCGCCGCGACGCGGGACGCGCCAACGAGGCGGATCGACGCCCTCAGGCCCGCTGCGTCGGCGATTCGGAAGCGGGCTCGCCGGAGCGAGACCGATCAGAGATTGCCGGCCGCCGCAACGCGGGACGCGCCAACGAGGCGAATCGACGCCCTCAGGCCCGCTGCGTCGGCGATCAGGCCGGGCGTTCGCCGACCGCCAGCAGCCCATGGCGGCGCCAGCCGATCGTCAACAGCCACGTGTGCGCCTCGGTGACCGGGCGCACGATGGCTTCGATGCCGCGCACGACGATCGTCTCGCGAAAGCCGTCGAACCACGGGGCTGACGTGTAGGTGTCGATGGCCTGCGGCACCGTCACGATGCGGCCCTCGGCCGCATGGTGGTGCGCATTGCCCAGCACGTAGCGCAGCGCGTTCCGCACCTCGCGCGGGGAACGCAGGATGTGGTCGTGGTAGCGGTCGGCGAACACCCTGCCGCGGCGCTGCCACAGCCGATTGAGGGTGCGCGCGATGCGGACCAGCAAGCCCTGCACGCCGCGCGAGAGTGCGGTGCGGCCGGTGGCCTCGACGACGAAGTGCAGGTGGTCGTTGAGCACCGCGTAGTGGATCAGCCGGAAGCCGTTGCGGTCGCAGCCGGCGGCGAAGGCCGTGCGCAGCGCCTGGTAGGCATCGCGCCGGCGCAGCGGCGGCAGGTGCTCGCGCAGCTTGACGGTCACGTGCACCGGGAAGCGGGCGGCGAGTGCGCTGCGGGTGTCGTGTGGCACCCCGGCGCGATCGCCGTTCGGCTTGCGGCCGGCACCGGCGCGGCGGCCGCCGTGGAGCGCGCGGAACGGCAGCAGTCCGGCGCCTGCACGCTTGGCCTCTTTGCTCCGCTGCGCTTTCTTCCCGGTCGCCATGTTGATTTCGCAATGATATGGTCGAGAGGTGTGCGGCGCAAGGGCCGCAGCGTGATCGTGCCCGGATCCCGCGGCATCCTGGCACCCGGTGCCTCGAGCCAGAGCTCGAGATCCGGGCACCAGCTGCTGCGACAGCCCCGGTGTTCCGGTGCCGGTGCGGACGAGGCGGCGTGCGGGGGCGGCAGACACCGACAGACCCCGTCCATCGGCAACCGCGACGTTCGCATCGCCTCGGCCTGGCGGTCGCCGTCCCGCTGCTGCCCTCGCCTCCCGGCCCGGCTACCATGCCTCGGTGACCGCGCCACGCACGATCCTGCATGCCGACATGGACGCGTTCTACGCGGCCATCGAGCAGCGCGATCACCCGGAATGGCGCGGCAAGCCCGTCATCGTCGGCGGCAGCGGTTCGCGGCAGGTGGTCAGCACGTGCAGCTACGAGGCGCGCAAGTTCGGCGTGCACTCGGCGATGCCGGGCGTGCGGGCCAAGCAGCTGTGTCCGCAGGGCATCTTCGTGGTGCCGCGCATGGAGGTCTACGAACAGGTCTCGGCGCAGGTGCGCGAGGTGTTCGAGCGCTTCACCGATCAGGTCGAACCGCTGTCGCTCGACGAGGCGTTCCTCGACGTCACCGGCAGCCGTGCGTTGTTCGGCGACGGGCCGGCGATCGCGGCGCGCATCAAGGCCGAGGTGCGCGAACGCACGCAGCTGACGGTCTCGGTCGGCGTGGCGACCTCGAAGTACGTCGCCAAGGTCGCCAGCGATCTGCGCAAGCCCGACGGGCTGGTGGTGGTCGAGCCCGGTGACGAACGCTCGTTCCTCGCCCCGTTGCCGGTGGCGAAGCTGTGGGGCGTCGGCCCGGTCACCCAGCAGCAGCTCGAACGGGCGGGGCTGCGCACGATCGGTGACGTGCAGGGGCGCAGTGAAGCGGAGCTGCGGCAGGCGTTCGGCGACAGCCTCGGACCGCACCTGTACGTGCTCGGCAACGGCCTCGATCCGCGTGAGGTCGAACCGGATCGGCAGGCGAAGTCGATCGGCCACGAGCTGACGTTCGCCGACGACCTGCGGGATCCGGACCAGGTCCACTCGATCCTGCTGCAGCTGGCCGAGATGGTCGGACGGCGACTGCGACGCGGTGGCCTCTACGGCACGGTGGTGCGGCTCAAGCTGCGCTACGGCGACTTCACGACGATGGTGCGTCAGCAGAAGGTCGCCGCGACGGCCGACGACCTGGAGCTCTACCGGGTCGCGCGCACGCTGCTGACCGCCGTCTGGGACCGCGGCCGCGGCGTGCGGCTGCTTGGCGTCACCGCGGCCGGGCTCTGCGAACGGGCGGCGCCGGCGCAGGGCTCGCTGTTCGCGCCGGCGCCGAAGAATCGCGACCGGCTGCTGCAGGCGATGGACGCGATCCGCGACCGCCACGGCGAGGACTCGGTGCGCCACGGCGGCGAGCGCCGCCGCACCACGCCGTGGGGGCCAACGGAAGAGTGACAGCCGGGGAGTGAGGTGGGGCCGCTCAGTTCATGCTGAACTGGTCGTCGGTGAGCTTCTCGACCACCTTGTCGCCGTTCTTCTTGTCCCAGTCCATCTTCGCCAGCAGGTAGGCGAACGTGGTGCCCTTGGACAGCGTGACCGTGGTGTCCTTCTCGTCCTTGGTCTTGCCCTTCGCGGTCACCGTCAGGTTGCCGTTGGTGGCAGCCGCGGCCAGCGAGGTGCTGCTGCTGATCTTGGTCGCGATCGAGGCCTCGAGCACGACGAAGATCTGGTGGCAGACGCGCGCGTCACCGCCGTACTTGTCGAGGTTGTCGCGCACGACCGGCGAGTCGTTGAGCGCCTTCTTCATGTCGACCAGTTCGACCTCGAACTTCACCAGCTTCAGCTCGCCCTTGTCGAGGCGCTTGTAGGCGGTGTCGACGCTGCCGCCGACCGCGCCGGCCAGCACGTTGGCCTTGAAGTCCTTCTCGGTCGACTGCTTGAAGTCGATGTCGACGATCGTCGCGGTGCGCACCTCTAGCTTCGGGCGCGCCACGTGGCCCTGCACCTCGAGGTAGTTGGCCTTGGCGATCGGCGTCTTCTTCTCGCCGTAGGAGCCGAGTTCGACCGACTCGGAGCCGGCGCGGAAGTAGGACTTGCCGTTGAACTTCAGGTGGTTGTCCTTGATCACCGCACCCTGGGCGAGCGCGGAGCCGGCGAGCAGGAACGCGGTGAGAAGGGCGGAACGGGAAACGAGAGAGTGCATCATGGTCAGGTGTCGGTGCGGTCGCGAGGAGGACCGCTCTGCCACCCACACGGGAATCCGTGCCGGCACCCGTCAGGATTTCCCCGACTCGACGTTGCGAGGCTCAGTCGACCTTCCAGGCCGGCTTGTAGGCGAGGCCCGCACCGAGCACACGCTGCAGCAGGGCCGGGTAGTCCAGCCCGGTGCTCTGCGCCGACTCCGGGAAGTCCTCGCCCGGCGTCAGGTCGTTGTTGACGTTCGCCTCGATCACGTAGACGCGCCCTTCCGCGTCCATGCGCAGGTCGATGCGGGCGTAGCCGGACAGGTGCAGCGCGCGGTAGGTGCGCTTGGCGATCGTGTGGATGCGCTGCTCGACGTCGGCCGGCAGGTCGCGGGCGCGGCCGGTGCGCAGCCCGACCCGCTGCTGGTAGGCCTCGTCCCACTTCACGCGCGAGGTCGCGATCGACTCGTTGCCCTCGGGCAGCTTGTCGAACCACAGCTCCCAGATCGGGAACGACTCGAGCCGCTCGTTGCCGAGCACGCTGACCGTGAACTCGCGGCCGGCGAGGAACTGTTCGACGACGACGTCGGTCTGCAGCGTGCGGTGCAGGAACTCGACGCGCTCGGCGAGCTCCCGGTCGTCGTGCACGACCGAGGCCTGGGCGATGCCGGCGCTGCCGTGCTGCACCGCCGACTTGACGATCACCGGGAACGTCATCTTGCGCGGCAGCTTGGCCGTCTTGCTGCGCAGCGGGAACACCGCGAAGGCCGGCACCGGGATGCGGTGCCAGGCGAGGATCTGCTTGCTGAGCGCCTTGTCGCCGGCCAGCGTGATCCCGCGCGGATTGCAGCCGGTGTACGGCTGCTTGCAGAGTTCGAGGAAGCTGACGAAGTGCGCCTCGTAGGTGACGACGTCGTGGAAGTCGCTGAGGATGTTGAACGTGATGTGCGGCACGAAGTCGGCGATCGCGTCGCGCACCGGCTTCAGCTCCTCGCCGACGCCGAGCACGTGTACGTCGTGGCCGAGCGTGCGCAGTCCGCGCAGTACGTCGAGCTCCATCTGGTAGTCCCAGGTTTCCTTCGCGGGCAGCGACTCCGCGTCCGGCGGCGGCACCAGCACGTCGTGCATCGCGACCAGCACGCGCAGCTTCTTCATGGCCGTGTCATCGGCCGTTCAGCGCCGGAATCTTGGGCGGTGGCCGCGCGCCAGCGCCTGCGTCGCCATCGTCGTCA
>JALORC010000232.1 GCA_025459175.1 Planctomycetota bacterium
CGCGGTGGCCGGTTGTTCTTCACCCATGACCCGCAGGTCGCCAGCTGCCGGCTCGCCGTCGACGAGCAGGGCGCGGTGGTGGCGGGTGCGTCGCAGCCGGCGCTGGTCGGCGACGCGGCGTAGTGCGGTCGTTCAACGCGGCTTCAGCACGACCTTCGCCTCGACGGTGCCGGTGGCCGGCACCACCACGTCGACCAGCGCGGTCAGGTAGTCCTCGGCCGCGACGTGGAGCCGCAGCTTGCCGGCCGGCAGCCGGCGCAGCAGCATCGGCCCTTCGATGCGTTCGTGTGATGCCGACCGGCAGTTCGTTGCCGGCCGCATCGCGCACATCGAGGCGCACCGCACCCTGCGGCAGCGTCAGCTGCCACGGCCCCTGGCCGGAGAGCGGGAAGCGCACCGGCAGATCGATGACGTTGGTGAGCCCGTTCTCGCCGGTGCGGATCTCCGGCACCACGATGCAGTCGCCGGCCTGCGGCCGCGGGCCGAGGAAGGCGCCGTCGGCACCGAGCGGAAACTGCGGCGGGGTCGCCCGCACATCGTGCCAGCCCTGCCGCACCAGCCCGGCGGTGCCGGTCAGCGCCGCGCCGTCGCCGGCACGCAGCGTCAGCGCGGCCGGTGCCCCGAGCGCGATCGTGCCGACGTCGTGACGAACGCCTTCGCCGCGTTCGGGCAGCGTGATGGCCAGCATCTGCGGGGCGCGCTGGCCGCTCGGGTCGCGCACCAGCACGAGGCACAGCCCGGCGAGCTGCGTCGGCAGATCGAACGCTCCTTCGCAGGCGGTGGTCTCGACGGTCGCTTCGGCATCGAAGTCGACCACCGTGCGATCGACGGGCAGCAGCGCGAGCGCGGCGCCGGTCGGTGCCCCGTTGGCATCGACCAGCTTGCCGGTGACGCGGGTAGCCGGCCACCACGGCAACAGCAGCGGTGCGTCCGCCTTCGCCTGCTTGCGATCGAAGGCGAACACCCGCTGCTGCTCGCGCTCGCCGCGCAGCACGAACCAGCACGGGCCGGCCGGGATGCCGATCGGCGTGCCGGCGCGCACCGGGTCGCTGACGTCGCGGCTGCCGGTCGCCGTGCGCAGCCAGATGCTGCCGGCTTCCGGCAGTTCGGGCGCCTGCACCAACCGCGTCGGCAGCGCCGTCGGGCGAGCCACCACGTCGTTGTCGCCGTCGGCGGTCACGGTGACCTCCGAGCGGGTTTCGTCGTGATCGTCGCCCGTGACCCACAGCTCGTACTTGCCGGGCCGCAGGAACGCGCGCGCGTCGTCGCGATCGGCGGTGCCGCGGGCCTCGCTGCGCGCCGGTAGCGGACCTTGGAAGCGGAACCGGCCGTTGCCGAGTGCTTGCTGTGCGGCGTCGACGATGCTGACCTTGACCAGCACCGGCTCCTCGCCGCCCGCCGCCGCTGCCGCGGTCGCCTCGACTACCTGCGGCTTCTTGCCGTTCGGCTTCGGCAACTGCAGCGTGCACGGCGCGTCCTGCGACCAGGCCGGGAACACCACGTGGCGCTTGCCGGTGTGCACGTGCAGTTCGCCGAGCGGATCGCCGCCGTGCAGCGCGAAGCTGCCGTCGGCGCCGGTCTTCGTCCACGGGCCGCGCGGCTGTGACGTGGTGCCGACGAACGCCTCGGCGATCGGTTTGCCGGCCGGATCCAGCACGACGCCGCGAATGCTCGGCGAGGCCTCGACCTGCAGACGCAGCGGCCCCATGCCGGGGAACCACGGCTGCCAGCGCACGCCGAGGGCGAGCCCCGGGTGCTCGAGGCACAGGTCGGCGGTCGGGTTCTGCGGGTCGATCTCGGTCAGCGTGACCAGACCCTTGGCGTCGGTGCGGGCGCTGGCGAGATCCGGCACCGGGCCGGTGACCCCGGCGAAGCAGACCAGCGCGCCGGCGACCGGCTGGCCCTGCCAGTCGGCGAGCTGCACCGGCAGCGGCACCGCGGGTGAGAGCGGCACGATCGGCAACGGCACGCGGTCCTTCCACATCACCGCGCCGTAGCCGCGCGCCCGGATCACGAAGCAGTCCGGCTTCGGCTCGCCGGGCTTTTGCTCGTCGACGCGCAGGCGCACGAACCCGTCGCCGTCGGCGGCGGCGCGCTGGCCGGTCCAGGTCTCGCCGCGCAGCGGGTGTTCCTTGCTCGCGAGCAACATCAACTCGGCGCCGGCGATCGGCAGGCCGGTCATCGCATCGACGATGCGATGCGTCAGCCAGCGCTCGTCGCCGTGCTGCTGTTCGACGTCGGCCGGATAGAACTCGGTGGTCTCGGTGACGACTGGCGCCTGGCAGAGCAGCGCTGTGGACAGCCACAGCGCGGCGAGCACGGACATGGAGCGACTCGGCATGGTGGTTGGACGGGGACTTCCCGGACCATCATGTTGGCGCCCCGCGGCTCCCGCCGCCACCGTCAGGCCAGCAGCTGCTGCACTTCCTGCTCGAGCTGGTTGCTCTGTTCGAGCAGCTGCGCGTTCGCCTCGAGCGCTTCGGCCACCGCACCGCCGAGCGTCGAGGCGCTGGTCTGGATCGAACGGATCGAGGCCTCGGCGCCGTCGATCAGCTGCAGACCCTGCTTCGCTTCCTGGTTGGCGCGTTCGGTCGCGGTCGCCAGTTCGGCGCCGCGCTGCTGCACGTTGCGCGCGAAGGCCTCGATGCGCTGCGCGGCCTCGCTGCTGCGCGCCGACAGCGCCCGCACTTCCTCGGCGACCACGGCGAAGCCCTTGCCGTGTTCGCCGGCGCGGGCCGCCTCGACCGCCGCGTTCAGCGCCAGCAGGTTGGTCTGGAACGCGACCGAGCTGATCATGCCGGTGACCTGTGCGATCTGGCCGCCGGCATCGACCAGCGCCTGGATGTTGGCCTGGCTCGCCTGCACCGACGCCGCCAGCTGCTGGAACCGCCGCATCGTCTGCGCCAGCACCTCGCTGCCCTGCTGCGCGTGTTCCTGGTTGGTGCGGCCGATCGCCTCGAGCTGGCGGGTGCGATCGGCGTTCTGGCCGATGCTGCTGCCGATCGTCTGGAAGCCTTGCACGATGTCGCGCAACCGGGCCTCGGCCTCGGTGCGGGCGGCCTCGACCTTGGTGGTGAGTTCCTGCCGCGCCGCCTCGACCTCCTGCTGGGCCTCCTGCGCATCGAGCATCTGCATCGCCCCGCGGCGCATCTCCCGCATCGCCAGCACGCACATGTAGCAGAGCACCGCGACCTCGACGACGACGTAGCCGGCGTGCTCGAGCACGCGCAGCACATCGACCTGGTCGGTGCCGAACACCGACCGCGGCAACAGCAGGCCGCGCAGCAGGTGGTCGCCGGCGACCACCACGGTGGCGGTCAGCAGCACGCGCCAGTCGCGATACGAGGCCAGGTAGGCGAGCGACACGAACACGGTGAAGTGCACTTCGATGCGGCCGCCGCCGACATGGATGAACAGCGCGCTCATCAGCATCACTGCCGCCGCCATCACGTGCCGGGTCAGCGGTTGGCCGGGGCAGGTGCGCGCGAGCCACAGGCCGGCACCGGTACAACCGCCGCCGATCAGCAGCGCCGCCAGCAGGTGTGCGTGCGGACTCACACCGGTGCCCGCCCAGGTCTGCGGCGTGAACAGCCATGCCAGCAGCACGGCCAGCACCGTCTCCACGGCGACCAGCTTCGACAAGCCGCGGTCGAACGTG
>JALORC010000159.1 GCA_025459175.1 Planctomycetota bacterium
GCGACCAGGCCCTTCTGGTCGATCACGTAGGCGGTCGGGATGCCGCCGGTGCCGGTCGGCTGGAACCACGCGGCGTGCATCTGCTTGTCCGCGGTGTCGACCGCGACGCGGTAGTCCATGCGCTCGCCCTGGCCGTCGACGAACTTCTGTACGCGGTCGAGGTAGTCGACGTCGTCGGGCGTCTTCTGCCGTTCGCTGATGCTGACCCCGATCACCACGAGCTTGCCCGCGTGCTCGTGCTGCAGCTTGGTCAGGTGCGGGATCGCGGCCTTGCACGGCCCGCACCAGGTCGCCCAGAAGTCGACCAGGTAGACCTTGCCCGCCTCGAGCTTCGCCACCGGCTCGCCCTTGACCCACTTGGCGACCGTGAACGGCGGCGGCGGCTTGCCGATCAGTGCGGCCGGGTCGGCGGCCGGCTTCTTGGCCGGTGCCGGCGCGGTGGCGGCCGGGGCCGGCTGCAGCGGCGCGGCCGGCTTGGATTCCTGAGCGCGCGACGGCGCGGCGAACAGTGGCAGCGAGCAGAGCAGCAGCGGGAGGTGGCGCATCCGGCCAGCGTAACCGCCGCGGTCACGGCAGCGGCACACCGAGCCGGCGCAACTCGTGGCAGAGGCGCAGCAAGGGCAGGCCGATGATCGCGGTCTGGTCGCCGCCGTCGATGCGTTCGAACAACGTGATGCCGAGCTTCTCGATCTGGTAGCTGCCGGCGCAGTCGAGCGGCCGTTCGGTGTGCACGTAGCGTTCGATCTCGGCCGGCGACAGCGTGCGCATGTGCAGGGTGGTGGTGTCGACGAACTCGGCGATGCCGCCCGGGTGCACGATCGCGACCGCGGTCAGCAAGCGGTGCGCGCGGCCCTGCAGGCGGCCGAGCTGGGCGATGGCGTTGGCGGTGGTGCCGGGTTTGTCGAGCACGGCACCGTCGATCGTCGCGGCCTGGTCGCTGCCGATCACGATCGCCTCGGGGTGGCGCTGCGCGACCGCGCGCGCCTTCTGCCGCGCGAGTTCCTGCACGATCGCGAGGGGGTCGCGGATGGCTCGTTTGACGACATCCTCGTCGACGCCGGGGCGGTCGCAGGTGAACGGCACACACAGGCGCGCGAGCAGGTCGCGGCGGTAGGACGACGTGCTGGCGAGGACGATCGGGAGCATCGTGGGCAACGGTGTAGCACCTCGGCGCGGTCCGGGCACCAGCGGCCGTGGCGCGACGGCGGCTCAGCTCCGGCTGCGCCGATTGCGCACGTAGTCGACCAGCACGAACGAGCTGATGTCGTCGGGGCTCGAGTAGTAGGCGCGGCCGTGGTTCTCGGCGGTGAACTGCTCGACGAAGCTGACCAGGCTCGGGTCCTTGGTCAGCATGAACGTCGTGATCGGGATGCCGAGTCGCCGGCACTGGCCGGCCTCCTCGAGCGTCTTGTTGACGATGCGGCGGTCGAGTCCGTTCGGGTTCTTGTAGATGGTGCCGTCCGGCTCGGTCAGCGCCGACGGCTTGCCGTCGGTGATCATCAGGATCTGGCGGTTCCAGGTCTTCGACCGGCGCAGGATCTCGCGGGCCCGGCGCACCCCGTCGCGGGTGTTGGTGTGGTAGGGGCCGACGCCGACGTACGGCAGCTCGGCGAGCGGCACCTGCCAGGCCTCGTCGCCGAACAGCACGACGTCGAGCGTGTCCTTCGGATAGCGGCTCTTGACCAGCTCGCACAGCGCCAGCGCCACGCGTTTGGCCGGGGTGATGCGATCCTCGCCGTACAGGATCATGCTGTGCGAGATGTCGAGCAGCAGCACGGTCGCACACGACGTGTTGTGCTCGGTCTCGTACACCTCGAGATCGTCCTGCGACAGGCCGAACGATCCGCTGCGCGCATACGCGTTGCGCAGGCTCGAACCGAAGTCGATCGACTGCGTCGGGTCACCGAACTGCCACGGCCGCGTCTCGCTGGTGCGCTCGCCGTGGTCGCCGGCGTGGCGGGTGCGGTGGTCGCCGCGCGCATCCGGCCGCAGGCCCTGGAAGATCGTCTCCAGCGCCTGGTTGCGCAGCGCGCGTTCGCCGGCCGCGGACAGCACGGCCTTCGGTCCGGCGGCGCCCGGCTCGGTGCGGATCAGGCCGCGGCGTTCGAGCCACTGGTGGAAGTCCTGGACCGTGAACCGTTCGTCGAACCAGCCGTAGCGTTCGCCGATGCGCTCCAGGTGCTGCAGCGCCGCCTCGACGTCGCCGTCGGTGACCAGCAGCAGCTCGTGGAAGATCCGCTCGAGCCGCGGCAGCAGCTCGCGCAGGCGCGCGGCCTCGAGATCGAACGCGGTGTAGCGGTAGTCCATCGTGGAACGGCCTCTCAGCCCTTCTTCTTGAGGCCGCGCACCATGTCCTCGAACGGATCGCGATAGGCGCGCCCGCCGTCGATCGTCTGGCGCGACAGCATCGCGTTCTGGCACAGGCCCTCGAGCACGAACTCCATCGCCGCGGCGAGTTCCCCCGCGCCGTCCGGTTGCAGCAGTTCGGTGGTCAGCGACTCGAGACCCGGGATCGCCTGCAGCCGCTGCAGCAGTTCGGCGTCGCTCAGTTCGTCGCGCAGGTCGACGGTGGTGCCCTGCTTGAAGAACGCGACCACGCCGTCGAAGCGCTCGAGCGCCTTGCGGTTGGACTTCTCGACCCGACTCGGCGCCGGCGCCAGTTCGTCGAACACCACCTTGATCGCCTTGCCGATCAGGTGCTGTGCGACCTTGTTGGGGCCCTCGCGCTCGCCTTCGTAGACCAGCTCGACCTTGCCGTGGATCGCGCTGCCGGCGCCCAGCAGGTCGCCCAGGCGTGCGGTGGCGACCGCGCTGCGATGCACCAGCGCCCGCCGCTCGGCGTTCGACACCACGGTCTCGAGCAGCGCGATCGGCAGGCGCGCACTGATGCCCGAGCCCTGGTCGACGAACTCGCTCTCGCGGCCCTGGACGGCCACCTGCTCGATCGCGCGCCGCAGCCACGGCGGCATGCGCACGTCGATGCCGGCGGCGCGCCGCGTCCAGCTCTCCTGGTCGGTGATCGCCAACGCGAGTTCGAGCGAGCGCGGATAGTGGGTCAGGATCTGCGCGGCGATGCGATCGCGCAGCGGCGTGATGATCGAACCGCGGTGGGTGTAGTCCTCGGGGTTGGCGGAGAAGCAGAGGGCGAGGTCGAGTTCGAGCCGCAGCGGGAAGCCGCGGATCTGCACGTCGCCCTCCTCGAGGATGTTCAGCAGACCGACCTGGATGCGCGGCGGCAGGTCGGGCAGCTCGTTGATCGCGAAGATGCCGCGGTTGGCGCGCGGCAGCAGGCCGTAGTGCACGACCTCCGGATCGGCGAGGCTGGTGCCGCGGGCGGCGGCCTTGATCGGGTCGAGGTCGCCGATCAGGTCGGCGATGGTGACGTCCGGCGTCGCCAGCTTCTCGTGGTAGCGTTCGGCGCGGCCGAGCCAGGCGATCTCGGTGCGGTCGCCGTCGCGGGCGATGCGGGCTCGGCATGCCGAACACAGCGGCCGCAGCGGGTCGTCGCGGAGCTCACAGCCGGCGACGAACGGGACCCACTCGTCGAGCAGCGAGGTCAGGCTGCGCAGGATGCGGGTCTTGGCCTGGCCGCGCAGGCCGAGCAGGATGAAGTCGTGGCGCGACAGGATCGCGTTCTGCACGTCGCGCAGCACGGTGCCGTCGTAGCCGACGATGCCGGGGAACAGCGGCCGCTGCGCCGCCAGCGCCGCCATCAGGTTGTCGCGCAGTTCCTGCTTGACGCTCTTGCTGCGGTAGCCGGACGACTTCAGGGCGCCGAGGGTCGAGGGCAGGGCTGGCGATGGCGTCATGAGGGGGGCCAGGATGCGACGTGGAGACCGCTCCCACAACCCATCGCTTCGGTTACCGTCGTGCCGATGGTGTCATCTGCCACAGGGTTCTCCTCGCTGTTGCTCGCCGCGGCGTTGCTGGCGCCACTCGCGGCGCAGGGCAAGCAGCCGCCGCGAATCCCCGACCTGACCAACGGCGATCCGATCCCGAAGGGTGCCGAGCACGACTGGAACCTCGGGCCGACCGGGGCCCGCGGCTGGATGTTCTGTGACCACCTGGTGACGACCGACGCGCGGCAGATCGCGATCACCGCGGTGGCGAAGGGCTCGCCGGCGGACGGTGTGCTCGCCGTCGGCGACGTGCTGCTCGGGGCCGGCGGGGCACCGTTCGCGCGCGATCCGCGCACCGAACTCGGCCAGGCGATCACCGCCGCCGAGTCCAAGGCCGGCGGCGGCAAGCTGCGCCTGCTCCGTTGGCGCGCCGGCAAGCAGCAGGAGGTGGTGGTGAAGGTGCCGGTGCTCGGCAGCTGGTCGGCGACGGCACCGTTCCAGTGTGCGAAGTCCGAACGCCTGCTCGAGCGCGGCTGCGAAGCGCTCGCCGAACGCCTCGCGGCGCCCGACTACGGCCGGCACCTCGATGCGATTCCCCGCTCGCTGAATGCGCTGGCGCTGCTGGCGAGCGGCGAGGCGAAGTATCGCGAGGTGCTGCGGCGCGAGGCGCGTTGGGCGGCCGAGTTCGACAGCGACTCGATGCAGACGTGGCACTACGGCTACGTGATGATGTTCCTCGCCGAGTACGTGCTCGCGACCGGCGACCGCGCGGTGCTGCCGGGGCTGACCCGGCTGGCGAAGGCCGCCGCGATGGGCCAGAGCGCGGTCGGTTCGTGGGGGCACGGCTTCGCGCGGCCCGACGGGCGGCTCGGCGGCTACGGCATGATGAACTCGCCGGGCGTGCCGCTGACGATCGGGTTGGTGCTCGCCTGGCAGGCCGGCGTCGAGGATCCGTCGCTGCCGGTCGCGATCGAGCGCAGCGCCAAGCTGCTGCGGTTCTACATCGGCAAGGGCGCCGTCCCGTACGGCGATCACCACCCGTGGATCGAGAACCACGACGACAACGGCAAGTGCGGCATGTCGGCAGTGCTGTTCGACCTGCTCGGTGAGGTCGATGGCGCGACGTTCTTCGCTCGCATGAGCACCGCGTCGCACGGCCCCGAACGCGACACCGGGCACACCGGCAACTACTTCAACCTGTTGTGGGCGCTGCCCGGTGTGGCGCGCTGCGGGCCGCTGGCGACCGGCGCCTGGATGCAGGAGTTCGGTGGCTGGTACTTCGACCTGGCGCGGCGGCACGACGGCACGTTCGCGCATCAGGGGCCGCCCGAACGCGACCGCGACAGCTACGGCGACTGGGACGCGACCGGCGGCTACCTGCTCGCGCTGGCGCTGCCGCGGGCGAAGCTGATGTTGGCCGGCAAGCGGCCTTCGATCGTGCGGCCGCTCGACGCCGCCGCGGCTGCGAGCCTGATCGCCGACGGGCGTGGGTGGGACAACAAGGACCGGCACAGTGCCTACGACGCCATGACGCTCGAACAGTTGCTCGAGCGACTCGCCAGCTGGTCCCCCGTGGTCCGCGAGCGCGCGGCGATGGCACTCGGGCGCCGGCCGGAGCAAGTCGCCGCGGCAGCGGTGCCGCAGCTGGTGAAGATGCTCGAGGCGCCCGCGCTGTCGGCCCGCTGCGGTGCCTGCCAGGCGCTGGCCGAACTGCGCGGCCGTTCGGCCCCGGCGGTCGAGGCCTTGCGGCGAACGCTCGGCAGCGACGACCTGTGGTTGCGCGTCAAGGCGGCGGAGGCACTGGCGCAGATCGGCCAGCCCGCGATGGCGGCGGTGCCGCAGCTGCTCGAGCTGCTGGCGAAGGCCGAGGTCGAGCGCGATCCCCGCAACATGCAGCAGCGCTTCCTGTCGTTCGCGCTGTTCGATTCGGGCGGCATGTTGAACCGTTCGCTCGACGGCGTCGATCCGGCGGCCCTGCAGAAGGCCGTGGTGGCGGGCCTGCAGAACCAGGACGGGCGGGCGCGCAGCAGCCTCGGCTCGGTCTATCGCAACCTGTCCGCGGAGGCCATCGCACCGCTGTTGCCGGCGATCTACCAGGCGGTCATGGTGCCGGCACCGAGCGGCGAGATGTTCGCCGATGGCGTGCGCCTCGAGGGGCTGCGGGTGCTGGCCAAGAACCGGATCGAGGAAGGCATCGCCGCCTGCGTGCGGTACGCGCGCGAGCAGAACCAGTGGGCCAGCGAGGAGCGCACGCCGCAGGTGATGGAGATCCTGCTGCTCTACGGTGCGCACGGCAAACGCGTGGTGCCGGAGCTGCAGAAGCTCGCCGATTGGTTCGCGAACGACGAGAAGGACTTCCCGCCGGAGCTGATGCAACGGAAGGCGAAGTGCGTGCGCGACACGATCGCCAAGATCGAGGCCGCGACCGAGCTGCCACCGCTGAAGAAACTGCCGGCGAAGTGACGCCGGTCGCGCTCACATGAAGTTGCGGGTGTGCAGCGCGCTGAGCTGCGCGGCGTCGTCGCCGCCAAAGCCGAGCTTCTTCAGCCGCGCCTGTCGCCCCGCGTGCATCTGCTGCTGCAGTTCGGCGACCGCCTGGTGGCCGCGGGCGATGCCGGCCGGCGAGCGTTCGCCGGCGGCCAGCACGACCAGCGCATCGAACACCTCGGCGTTGAGCCCGGCGGTGTGGCGCAGCGCTTCGTGCCGGCGCTCGATCGCCAGCCGCAGCCGGCCGAGCAGCGTCGGGTCGTGGGCGGCGTGGCGCCGCAGGTGCGACATGCCGAACGCGACGTGGCGCGCTTCGTCCTGCGCCGCGAGACGCATGATCTCGGCGGTGCAGGCGTCCGGCGCGTGCACGTGCAGGAAGCCCAGCAGGTGCAGGAACGAGCCCTCGCCGAGCACACTGAGCAGGAAGCTCGCCAGCGCGAAGTCGGGCTCGTCGACCAGCGTGCGCAGCGACGCCTGGCCGCCGCCGGTCGACAGGCCGAGTTCGCGGCGCGCCACCAGCGCGCGGCGCGTGAACACCTCGAGGTGCCGCGCCTCGTCGGCGGCCTGGATCGCCAGCAGCTGCAGGATCTCGCGGAAGTGCGGGTGCACCTGCGCGCAGAAGCGCGCCGGCACCAGCAGCGCCGCGGTCTCGTTCTCGATCAGGTAGGTGAGCACCTGCACCAGCGCGTCCTCGACGAACGCGGGATGGCTGCGCTCGGCGTGCCACGGGATCGCCGTGGCCGGGTTCCACTGCGCCGCGGCGGCTTCGGCATAGAGCGCGCCGGCGTCGTCGCTCCACAGCTCGTCGCGGTGGGCGAGCGGGAACTGCCAGCCCGGTCCGCCGGCTTCGACCGCGGCGCCGCGCGCCGCGAGACCCCAGTGCGCGGGCGGTGCGAGCACGGTGCCGGCGGTGCCGTCGTTGCTGCGCGCGGTGCCGGCGCGTTCGGCACCGCGCCAGCGAGCGCTGCTGGCGGGACCTCGCACCAGCGCGGCGACGAACGGCGCGCCCGAGGCGGCGCGTGGGCCGGCCAGCCGCTGCCGCGGGTCGACGAGCACGAACTCGTGGCCTTCGCCGCGCGCGAACGCGCGCAGGTGCACCGCCAGCTCCGCGGCGTGGCCGGCGACGTGCAGCCGCGCGCCGATCGGCAGCTCGGCGAGGCACAGCCGCAGCAACACGCCACCGCCCTGGTCGAGCCCGAGCTGGTCGAGGTCGAGTTCGTGTTCGCCGTCGTTCACGCGACGCCCATCTGGCGCAGGAACGGGGTCAGGAAGCCGAAGCGGTCGCAAGCGCGTTCGAGTGCGGCGTAGCCGCTGGTGCGGCCGGGTCGCCATGCCTTCAGCCCCTCGAGGTCGAGCAGCGGTCGCACCGCCGGGTCGTCGTAGCGCATGCCGAGCAGCAGCTCGCGGAAACGCGCCAGCAGGGCCGGTGGCGCACTGCCGGGGCCACCGTCCAGCGCGGTGAAGTTGCAGTGGTCGTACGGTGCGGTCTGCGTCAGCACGCGGGTCGTGGCGCGACCGAGCGTGCCTTCCTGCGTGAACAGCAGATGGTTGCCGTCGATCATGCAGGCGGCATCGACCTCGCCGCGCAGCAGCGCCTTCGCCGCGTCGCGTTCGCCGCCGATGTGGTCGCCGTGTTTGCCGACCAGCACGTCGAACCGGCGCACCGCGAAATCCCGTTCGGCGACCAGACCGAGCTCGGCGAGGTGCTGCAGCGGGATCATCGTCGCCTGCGGCGAATCGCCGGCGCCGACGCCGAGCCGCTTGCCGCGCAGATCGGCCGGGCTGCGGATCGGGCTGTCGGTCGGCACCACGATCACCGAGGTCAGGTCCTGGTCGGTGTCGCGCATCGCCAGTGCGGTCGCGGTGCGGCCGCGCGCCTTGGCCAGCCGCTGTGCCTGCAGCCACGCCAGCGGCGAGTTCCAGGCGACATGGAACGCGCCCGCGAAGTGCTGTTCGACCTGGCGTTCGTAGTTGGTGTAGAGCACGTAGTCGAACGGCAGGCCGCGCGCGGCGAACCAGCGTTGGAAGCCGTCCCAGATGGTGACGACCTTCGGGTCGTAGGCCACGGCGCCGAGCAGCAGGGTGTCGCTCATGGGGTCCTCGTCGGTGGATCAGCCGAACAGCGGCAGGCCGCAGACGGCCTTGCCGACGAAGTCGAACAGTTGGTCGCTGGTCGGCGCCATCACCATCGCCGCGCGCGTGTCGCGGAACAGCCGCTCGACGCCGACCTCCTTGCGGAACGCCATGCCACCGCACACGCGCATCGCGATGTCGGCGACCTGGCACGCGGTCTCGGCCGCCGCCGCCTTGGTCTCGAGCACCCGCAGGCCGGCGTCGGCGCGGCCCTGTTCGAGCGCGGTGAACGTCTCCTGCCACAGGGCCTTGGCCATGTCGACCTGGATCCGCATGCGGGCGATGTAGGCGCGGATCGTCGGCAGATCGGCGAGCGCGTTCTGCGCCGCCAGATGCGCGTACTTGGTGCCGCCAGCGTGTTCGGCGGTCTTCTGCACCAGGCTCTCGGCGAGGCCGAGCGAGCCGCCGGCGATCAGCATCGCGAAGGTCGGCAGCACCGTGCCCATCATGATGCCGAAGCCGTCCCCGTCGCCGCCGAGGCGGTTGGCGACAGGCACGCGGACTGCGCTCGCCTGCACCGGCGCCGAATCGTTGCCGCGCAGGCCGATGCCGTCGAAGTTGCCCTGCACGGAGAGGCCGCTGGTCCGGTTCGGCACCAGCCACAGCGTGCTCGCCTCGCTGCCGGCGGCGGGCTTGCTCGACCACACGTAGGCGGTGGCGGCGCGCGCCGAAGTGATCCAGCTCTTCTTCGCGTCGAGCACGACCTCGTTGCCGTTCGCCCGCGCGGTGCTGACCGGCGCCCAGAAGTGCGAACGCGAGCCGGCTTCGCTGAACGCGAGCGTCGACAGGTGGCGGCCGGCGGCGATGTCCTTGCGCACCGATTCACTGCCGTGCGCCTCGATCACCGCGGTGCCGGCGTAGTGCATCGTCAGCACCATCGCCGAACTGCCGCACTCGCGGGCGATGCGTTCGATCACGGCCCCGGCGTGCCGCAGCGGCAGGCCGTGCCCGCCGACCGCTGGCTTGCTGAGCAGGCCGAACAGGCCGGCCTGGCGGGCGGCGTCGACGGTGGCGGAAGGGAAGGCAGCCTGCGTATCGACGGCGACAGCGTGGGCGCGGGCAGTGAGGGCCACCGATTCGGCGGCGGCGAGAGCGTCGAAGGTCATGGTCTTGGCAGTGAGGGCTGGCCGAGCGGCCAGCGCCTGCGCGCCGACCGTCAACGGGATGCGGCAGGTCCGAACACGTCGGACCGGCGCTGGGTTCAGAGGGCGGCGGGAGCCGGGGACATGGTGCGCAGCCTACCGGCGGCGGGCAGGGCGCGGAACGATCTCGATGCCGGTCGTCGTCGGTGGAGCGTCGTTGCGGTGGTCGGTTCGAGGCCGCTTGCGTCCATCGGTCGGCAATTCACGAACACCGCCCGTCGTTACCCGCCAAGGCGCGTGCAGGTCGCACGCTGGCTGCCTACATCTATGAGCATGAAGTCCGGATTCGCCCTGTCCTGCAGCGCGCTGGCGCTGCTGTCCCTCGCCGCCTGCGGCGGTGACAAGCCCGCCCCGAAGTCGACGCCCGCGGTCAGCCCGGCGCCAGCACCGGCTCCGAGCCAGAACCCGACGCCGACGCCGACGCCCGCCGCTGCATCCGCCGCCGCGCCGACGCCAGCCCCGACACCCGCCGCGGCGCCGCAGGACGCGCCGAAGAAGGTCGCCCGCCCGCGCATCGACTACGACACCGTGAAGCGCCTGTTCGCCAACGACCCGCCCGCACCGGCCGTCGACAACCCGATCACCCCGGAGAAGGTCGCGCTCGGCAACCTGCTCTACCACACGCCGCACCTGTCGAAGAACGGCAACCTGAGCTGCGCGTCGTGCCACGACCTCGCCAACTACGGCCAGGACGGCAAGCCGACGTCGCCGGGCAGCGACGGCAAGAACGGTGAGCGCAACTCGCCGTCGACCTACAACGCGTTCCGCCAGTTCGCGCAGTTCTGGGACGGCCGCGCGGCCACCGTCGAGGAGCAGGCGATCATGCCGGTGCTCAACGCGGTCGAGCACGGCATCGCCGACGAGGCTCAGTGCGTCGGCAAGCTGAAGGAGAAGCCGGAGCTCACCGAGGCGTTCAAGAAGGCGTTCCCGAACGACGCCGACCCGGTCACCGTCGCCAACTTCAAGCTGGCGATCGGCGCGTTCGAGCGCACGCTGGTGACGAAGTCGCGGTGGGACGCCTACCTCGACGGCGACCAGAAGGCGCTGACCAACGAGGAACTGGTCGGCCTGAAGGCGTTCATGGACGTCGGCTGCACGACCTGCCACATGGGTCGGCTGATGGGCGGGCACATGTACCAGAAAGTCGGGCTGCTGAAGCCGTACCCGTCGACCGACACCGGCCGCATGCAGGTGACCAAGAGCGAGGCCGACAAGTTCGTGTTCAAGGTGCCGTCGCTGCTGAACGTCGAGAAGACCGCGCCGTACTACCACGACGGCAAGATCGCGACTCTCGAGGAGGCCGTGACCAACATGGCCGACATCCAGCTCAACCGGCAGCTGAAGCCCGAGGAGACGAGCGCGATCGTCGCGTTCCTGAAGTCGATGACCGGCCCGCTGCCGGCCGAGTTCGCGGCGAAGAAGTGAGGGGCGGCCGCGGCTCCGCCTCCCAAGATCGCTGACTCGACTATCTCACGGCGGGCTGTTGAAAGAAGTCACGCCGAGCTGAGCTTCCAGCTGCGAAGTCAACATGAGCGGCCTTCTGCTGGACTTGCGTTGCAGTTCTGCGAGTTGCTGCTTTGCCTGGATGTATTCGACGTGCTGAGTTGCCCCTGCAGACTCCAGCTGTCGCAACATGACTCCCAGGGGCTGAATCGCTCGGTCAGCAGCCTCAGCTTCCTCGACGATATGCTGTCGTTGGGCAAAGGGCATCGCATTCCAGGTCCGGCAGTGCTCATCGTCCAACGCTCTGCTCGCGCCGCGGTAGGCCTTCTCCAGGTCGCCTATGCGCGGGTGCTTCGCCTTGCTGATCGGGATCACCCACATGTGGTCATCCTTGCCTGGGCTAGGCAGGGTATACATATGCCAATCGCGGTCGTGAGTGGGTGTCGGGCCCTCGAGCACTTCGAAGCCCGCTCCAAGACGGGCTTCGGACAGTGCGATCGACCTCAGAATTGCGGAGCGTTCAGCCGCCTGCAGCTTCTTCGCAGTTGCGGGGCTCGATGGTTGGGATGTCAGGAGCGTAACCGCTTGCGAAGTCGCTTGATCAGCGCTCGTGAAGATCTCTTCGAGTTTCTGAACTTGAGCGGGGCTCAATGGAGCTGTCCGGCAACGGGTCTCCGACAACTCTGCTCCACTTGCGGGATCGTGATGAACTAAGATCGTCGTGCCTCCTTCGGAAAGGGACGCTACAATCTGGGCCGAGTTGGGCACTGCGGGCGGTGTACTTTGGGACGCTTCCTTTGCTAGGCTGCCAGAAACCTCGATCGGCTCACGATTGGCTACAACCAAGGCGACCGCCGCGATTGATATGGTTGCAACGCAGGCAACGGTTGCCGCGCGCCGGCTCAGTCCATGCATGTGCTGCACCCGACGCTGTACCCAAAGGTGAATGTGGGGCCCGTGTATCCGAGGAAGGTATAGGTACACTGGATAGGCATGGAGATGTCCGCCGCGGACTTGCCGCATTCGATCGTATAGGTCTGATCGAAAGTCACATCGCCAGCGGCTGAGCTCTCACCTGCACCGTTTCGCCAGTCATTGGTCGGACAACACTTTGGGCTGGAGCAAATCAAGCCGGTGCACGGTTCACTGAATGTGAAATCCACCTCGATCATGAACTCGCATGGCTTGCAGTCCGCACCATCGCGGTAGAAGAGCTCCGTGCGACTGATGGTGCCGCAGTTCTGTTCGTCTGCTCGCCAGCACCACGGGCTTGTCGGGTTGCCTGAAACGGTCTGGCAGGGCGCGCCGATGTAGTTAGTGCCCCAAGGACCGGCGCTGACCTCTGCTAGGCAGAACATCTCAGCAGGAACGGTCACTCGGAAAATCTTGACGGGCTCTTCGCCAGCCCCGAAGCCGGAGAGCAAAGACGCAATGGTCGGGATCAGCATGTCAATCTCCTGGTCAGAAACCCCAGGATCCCATGCCGGGGGATCCCATGCCGGGGGATCCCATCCATCTCTTTCGTGACCGGAGCCTAGTGTAGTGCGTCAGACAGATGGGGAATTATTCGCGAGCGCTTTCCTGGCGCGCGTGACCTTGGCCAGGATGTCGCTGGCCTTGGCAGTCCAGATGA
>JALORC010000160.1 GCA_025459175.1 Planctomycetota bacterium
ATCGCGGTGCTGCAGCGCGGCGCCAACCGCGCCGGGGGCGAGGCCTTCGTCGCGTTCGTGCGCAGCGAGGCGGGCCGCACGATCCTGCAGCAACACGGGTTCGTGCTGCCGTGAACGCCGCCGTCCGCCGCCTGCTGCTCGGCACCGCCGCTGGCCTCGCGGTGCTGCTGTTCCTGCTGCCGCTGCTCGGCCTGATCGTGCGCACGCCGTGGCACGACCTGTGGTCGCAGCTCGGCAACGAGGCGGTGCGGCAGGCGATGTGGCTGTCGCTGCTGAGTTCGACGGCGGCGCTCGGCCTCGCGCTGCTGCTCGGCCTGCCGCTCGCGGTGTGGCTCGCCGCCGGCAACTCGCCCTTGCGCACCGCCGCCCGCATCGTCGTGATGCTGCCGATCGTGCTGCCGCCGGTGGTGGCTGGCGTAGCACTGTTGCTCGCGTTCGGACGCAACGGCATCTGCGGCGTCTGGCTCGAACGCTGGTTCGGCGTCTCGCTGCCGTTCACGACCGCGGGCTGCGTCGTGGCCGCCGCCTACATGGGGCTGCCGTTCTTCGTGCTCGGCGTCGAGTCCGGGCTGCGCGCATTCGACCGGCGCTGGCTCGACGTCGCCGCGACGCTCGGCGCCGGACCGTGGCGCCGCTTCACGACTGTGACGGTGCCGATGATCCTGCCGTCGCTGCGCACCGGGGCATTGTTGTGCTGGGCGCGGGCACTGGGCGAGTTCTGCGCCACCCAGACCTTCGCCGGCAACCTCGCCGGCACCACGCGCACGATGCCGCTCGCGTGCGGCATCGCGATGGAGGTGGAGCCGGACCTGGCGATCGTGCTCAGCATGATCCTGGCCTCGGTGTCGGTGGTGGTGCTGTTCCTGTTGCGGCATCCGCTGCAGGGGCGCCGATGAGCCTGCGGCTGCGCGGTGGGTTGCAGCGTGGCGAGCTGTCGCTCGAGCTGGAGCTCGAGGTGCCGATGGGCCGCACGCTGGCCCTGGTGGGGCCCAACGGGGCCGGCAAGTCGACGTGTCTGTCGCTGCTGGCCGGCCTGCTGCGGCTGGCGAACGGCTCGCTGCGGCTCGGGGCCAGCGTGCTCGACGAGCCGTCGACGCGCACGTTCGTGGTGCCGGAGGTGCGGGCGATCGGCTACCTGCCGCAGGAGCCGCTGCTGTTCCCGCACCTGTCGGTGTTCGACAACGTCGCTTACGGCCTGCGTGCCCGCGGCGCCGACCGGCTGATGGTGCGGACTCGTGTCGCGGCGTGGCTCGAGCGGGTCGGCCTCGGCGAACTGGCCGCGCGCAAGCCGCGCGAGCTGTCGGGCGGGCAGGCGCAGCGCGTGGCGCTGGTGCGGGCGCTCGCCACCGAGCCGCAGCTGCTGCTGCTCGACGAACCGCTGGCGGCGGTCGATGCGTCGGCGCGGCTGTCGCTGCGGCACGAACTGCAGAACCACCTGGCCGCGTTCGCCGGGCCGCGCGTGATCGTCACCCATGATCCGGTCGATGCGTTCGTGCTCGCCGATCGGATCGCCGTGCTCGAGGCCGGTCGCCTCGTGCAGATCGGCACCGCGGCCGAGATCGGCAGCCAGCCCCGTTCGCGCTACACCGCCGATCTGGTCGGCCTCAACTTCGTGCGCGGCAGTGTGCACGACAGCGTGTTCACCGCCGCGGCCGGCGGCAGCCTGATCGTCGCCACCGCGATCGAAGGGCCGGCGATCGCCACCGTGCACCCGCGTGCGATCGCGCTGTTCCGCGAACGGCCAGCCGGTTCGCCGCGCAACGTCTGGCCGGCGACGGTGCTCGGGGTGGAGACGGTGCTGCAGGGCCGCCGGGTTCGGCTCGGGGGGCCGCTGCCGTTGGTCGCCGAAGTCACCGCCGCCGCGGTGCAGGAGCTCGGCCTCGGCCCGGGCGCCTCGGTATGGCTGGCGCTGAAGGCGACCGAGATCCAGGTGCTCGCCGGCTGAGTCGGCGCGCTCGTCACCAGTGCGTCGGCGCGTAGTCCTTCAGGAACTGGCCCCACACGTGCACGCCGGTGTTGAAGCCGCTGAAGATCGGATCGACGATCCGCGCCGCCCCGTCGACGATGTCGAGCGGCGGGTGGAAGCCGTGCTCCTCGGTCTTGCGCACCGCGATCTCGGCCGGGTCCTCGTCGGTGACCCAGCCGGTGTCGACGCTGTTCATGTGGATGCCCGCGCGCAGATAGTCCTTGGCCGACGTGCGCGTCATCATGTTGAGCGCCGCCTTCGCCATGTTGGTGTGCGGGTGCTTGTCGGTCTTGAACGAGCGGTAGAACTGCCCCTCCATCGCCGACACGTTGACGATGTGCTTGTCGCGCGTCGGCACCTTCTCCATCAGCGGCTTCAGCCGCGCGTTCAGCACGAACGGCGCGATCGCGTTGACCAGCTGCACCTCGAGCAGCTCGACCGTCGACACGGCGGCGAGCGGCATGCGCCAGCTGTTGCTGTCGCGCAGGTCGATCTGCTGCAGGTCCTGGTCGAGCTTGCCGCCGGGGAAGATGCTCTCGTCGCGGATCAGGTCCTCCGCCAGCAGTGCATGCTGCGACAGTTCCGGCGCGTCATGGCGGCGCAGCGCCGCGGCGGCAGCCGGCGCCTGGGCCGCGCCGTGGCCGATCGCGGCGGTGTGGCAGCGCAGCTGTTCGTGCGAACGCAGCAGCGCCTGGGCGGTGCCGGGCAGCGCGCCCAGCGGCTCGCGTTCGCGCGCCATCAGATGGCCGTAGAAGCCCGACGGCCGGCGCACGGTCTGGCAGGCGTTGCTGATCAGGAAGTCGAGCCGGTCGAGCGTGCCGTTCAAGTGGCTGCAGAAGGCCTCGACGCTCGGCGTGTGGCGCAGGTCGAGGCCGTGCACCTGCAGCCGGTCGCGCCATTGCTCGAAGTCGGCCTCGCGCGCGTAGCGCAGCGCCGCGTCGTGCGGGAAGCGAGTGGTCGCGATCACGCGGCAGCCGGCGCGCAGCAGCAGGATGCTGGCCTGATAGCCGATCTTGACGCGCGCCCCGGTGATCACCGCGGTGCGGCCGCGCAGGTCCGCGGTCTGCCGGCGCTTCTCGTGGTTGAGGTCGCCGCAGCGCTGGCACATCGAGTCGTAGAAGTGGTGCAGCTGCGTGAACGTGGTCTTGCAGACGTAGCAGTTGCGCTCGTCGCGCACGACGTGCGGTTCGGCCGGGGTCGAGAGCGCGGTGTCGATGTCGGCGCCCGGCGCGACCGGTGCCGGCAGCGCCGGCGGGGTCACGAACACGGCTTCGCGGCGCAGCTTGCGGATCCCCGTCGAGGACAGCTTGCGCTCGTCCTCGGCGCGCTTGTGTTCCTTGCGCTGGCGGCGCGCCTCGCGCAGGAACTCGCGCTTCTGCCAGGGGTCGGGGCGCGCGACCCGGCCGGCTGCTTCGAGCAGTCGGCGGCGGACCTCGTCGTCGACGTGGACCAGCAGGCCGCGGTCCTGCAGCACCGCTTCGAAGAAGGCGAGGGCGTCGCGGGCGCTGCGGTCGGCCTGGGCGGGTTCGATGGGGGCGGTCACGGGGCGGAGACCTTAGCCAGCACGGCCCCGCGGGAGGGAGCTGCTTGTTCGTTGCGGGGCGCCGCGTTTCGTGACGTTCACGTGACATGATCTACGCACTTCGGCGGATCCGAATACGGTAGAGAGATCAATGGATGCGGTGAGCAGTTCTAACGGTGCGCACCGCCTCCAGCCCAGGCCGCTTCGTCTCCATGCCCCGTCCAGCGGCCGCGGGTTCATCCACCTCGGGTGGGGCCTCCCTTCTCCATGCCATCACGAAACCCCCTGCTCGGCACCCTGATGCTGGGCCTGATGACGCTCCCGGCGTTGGCGCAGGTGCGCACGCATGTCGGTTCGCTCACCGGCGAGCCACCGGACCTCTCCAACTGGGTGCACCCGGCCGCGCCGGACGGCAACGTCTGGCACCGCAGCACCGCCTCGCCGCTCGACCTGTTCCGACAGATGCAGATCGCCCAGCTCGGCAAGGTGCTGTTCTGGGACGAGCAGGTCTCGTCCGGCAACTACACTGCCTGCGGTACGTGCCACGCGCCGCGCGCGGGCGGGACCGATGAACGGCTCGGCGCGACGCACAGCAACGGCAACTTCGGCTCGTTCGGAGTGCCGCCCCAATCCGACACCGGCACGATCGACTACGGCTTCCAGATCAACCCGGTCAGCTCGGCCGACGTGCTGGTCACGCCGGTCACCGCGCCGACGATGATCGGCGCCTACATGTTCAACCAGCTGTTCTGGGACCGGCGCGCCGGACCGGACTTCGACGACGGCACCGGCACCAACACGCCGGTCCCCAACTTCACCGACTGGGCCGCGCTCGAGGATCTGGCGGTCGGACCGCCGGAAAACGAGGTCGAGATGGGGCACGAGGCGCTGACGTGGAGCAGCGGCTTCCTGCAGACGAAGTTGAACAGGGCCTTCCCGCTGGCCCTGGTCGACGCGTCGACGATCCCGCCGGACGTGCAGTGGATCACCAGCTCGGGGGCCACCTACCACAAGATCTTCGACGTCGTGTTTGGCTGGCACCCGCAGTTCGGCGGTGGCGGCGGCGTCACCCGCGAACGCTTCGCGATGGCGCTGGCGCACTACCACCGCACGCTGATCCCGGACCAGGCGCCGATCGACCTCGGTGCGCTGACGCGGGACCAGCAGCGCGGTTTCGACCTGATCAAGACCCGCGGCAGCTGCTTCCGCTGCCACAGCTCGAGCGGTTCGCCGGATCTGACTCCGCAGGGCACGCTCGATCCGTTCGACAACCTGTTCTCGGACGGGGAGGAGCACGGCATCGATCTCGCCGGGCAGCCGCGGCGCAAGACGCCGACGCTGCGCAATGTCGGCCTGCACCGCAAGTTCTTCAGCACCGGGCACGGCAACAACAACGTGTTCAGCCTGCAGGACCTGATCCGCTTCTACAACAACCAGCAGAACGGCCTCGGCTTCAGTCCGCCGCTCGACCCGACCGAGGAGGCGCAGGTGCTCGACTTCCTCGCCAACGGCCTCACCGATCCGCGGGTCGCCAACGAGACCTTCCCGTTCGATCGTCCGCAGCTGTTCGGGGAACTGAACCCGACCGGCGCCAACGTCTACGGCAATGCGACGCCCGGCCCGAGCGGTCTGTTCGCGCGCATCATCGCCTGCTCGCCGCCGAAGGTCGATCAGCCGATCGACTGGTGGAAGGTCGGCGTCGGCGAGGCGCCGCGCAACTCGGCCGCCGTCCTGATGCTCGGCTTCTCGTCGTGGTTCGGGCCGACCATCTGGGTCGACAACGTGTTCGCGACCTTCCCGACGATGACCAACAACGAAGGCTTCGCCACCGCGCAGCAGCCGGTGCCGATGACGTCGGCGCTGATCGGCAGCGCGATCTACTGCCAGTGGGAGATCGACGACTACCGCACGCCGTCGTTCTCCGACGCCGCGCGGTTCATCCCGTACTGACCGGCTGTCGGCCGGTGACCCGGCCGGCGCCGCGGAATTCACGCAGGCGCTCGGACTCGCCTGCCAGATCGCCCGGGTCCGGCACGTGGAACGCGTGCAGCGCGAACTGCGGCTCGCCGGCCGCGGCCGCACCGAGCGACACGCCGGCGAAGCGCTGTCGCAGCGCGGCCTTGGCCGCCAGCAGGCGCCGGTAGTCGGTGGCGTCGACCAGCGTCCAGCACTCGGCACGATCGTCGGGTGCCACCTCCAGCCAGCGCTGTTCGAAGCGCGCCGCCCGTACGATCGCCGCGGCCTGCAGCCCGCGCCGGTGGAGTCGCGAGGAGGCCTCCGACCACGGCACCAGCGCTTCGGTGGCGCGCACGCGCACGCCGAGCTGGCGCAGCGCCGCGGCGAACTCGGCTCGCTGCCGCAGCCCGATCGGTGTCAGCACGAGGAACGGCGAGGTGACCACGCTCGCCCTCATCGGCCAGCGCGGCGAGCAGGCTGTAGCCCAACCGCCGATGCCACCGGCGATGCGGCTGCGGCCACCGCCCGCCGACGTGCGGTCAGCGCTGCAGCCGCAGCGGCAGCGGCTGGTCCGGTCCCTGGCCACCCCGCAGCACGTCCTCGAAGCTGCCGTAGGCCGGGTTCGGGATCAGGATCCAGCGCTCGCCCCACCACGACGCCATCGCGCTGACCAGCCGGTCGCGGTCGCGGTCGACCTGCGCACACTCGACCGCCGGCCCGTGCGGGGCCGCCTCGGCCCGGCGCGGTTCGGTGCCGGGCGCGAAGTCGGCGAGGTTGTCGCCGATCAGCTGCACGATCCGGAACCGTTCGGCGACCTTGCGGCGCCGCGCCGACTTGTCACCGATCTCGCCCTTGCTCAGCACCACATCCTCGCCGTCGGCCTCGACGATCGGGAAGCCGAGCTTCTGCAGGTTGGCACGGGTGTCGGTCTCCTGGGTGCTGTCCTTGCCGTCGGCGCTGCGGTTGGTCACGTAGACGATGCGCACGCCGAGTCGCAGCGCGGTCTGGGCGTACCCGAGGGCGCCCGGCACCGCCGCGGCCTGCTGTTCGTGCACCCACTTGGCCCAGGTGTCCGACGCGAAGCGGGTGCCGTCGGCGATCAGCCGCGCGTTGTAGGCAGTGTTGTCGAGGATCGTCTCGTCGACGTCGACGATCACCGCCGGCGGCAGCGCCCCGGTGCGCTCGCGGTCGTCCTGTTCGAGGCAAGCGCTCCAGCTGGGGTCGTCGGCGGCCATCTCGAGCGCCGACGCGGCGCTCCGGAACGCCTGCAGGCAGCAGGCCTGGTACTCGGCGCTGCGCTGCATCCAGGCGACCGCGAGCCTGGCGTCGTGCGGCGCCGCCGGCGGCAGCGTTTGCGCCGCCAGCGGCGACAGCAGCAGGCACAGCGTGAGAGGAGAATGCCAACGCACGAACGGGAGGCGGAGCATGCGAGCACTAGAGCGTAGGCCCGGGTCGGCTGCCACGCCGCGGCAGCTGCCGGCGAGCGCAATCGCTCGTATGGTTACCTGTGGCGCCGATGGTCATATCGGCGCGGCCGATCGCGCACGGCGCGCGTCGATACGAGTCCGTCCCGGGAGATCCCATGCTGCGCTCCGCCTGCTGGTTGTTGTCCGTCTCCTTCGCTGCGCCGGTGCTGGCGCAGTGCACCAATCCGTGGTTGCCCGGCCCGCCGCTGCCGACGGTCGACAACTTCGTGCGCGCTGCCGTGCGTTGGGATCCGGACGGGGCCGGGCCCCGCGGCGAAGTGCTCGTGGTCGCCGGCTTCTTCACGGGCGCCGGTGGGGCGCCGGCCAACCGCATCGCCACCTACGACCTCGCGACCGGCACGTTCGCGGCGCTCGGCAGCGGCATGAACGGCCTGGTGCAGGCGCTCGCCGTGCTGCCGAACGGCGACCTGATCGCCGCCGGTTCGTTCACGCAGGCCGATGGGGCACCCGCCAACCGCATCGCGCGGTGGGGCGGCACCGCCTGGTCGCCGCTCGGCGCCGGCCTCGACGACGATGTGGTTGCCCTGGCCGTGCGCCCGAACGGTGATCTGGTCGCCAGCGGCTTCTTCTTCACCGCCGGTGGCGTGCCGGCGTCGTTGATCGCACGCTGGAACGGCCTGTCGTGGTCGCCGCTCGGTGCCGGCCTCGACGACCTCGCCCGCACGCTGCAGGTGCTGCCGAACGGCGACCTGGTCGCCGGTGGCGTGTTCACGACCGCCGGCGGCGTGCCTGCCGCTGGTCTCGCGCGTTGGAACGGCAGCGTCTGGTCGTCGTTCGGCTTCGACACCGGCGGCGAGGTGAGTTCGCTCCACCGGTTGCCCGGCGGCGACCTGCTCGCGGTCGGCGCCTTCTCGCTGCCCGGTGGCAACGAAGTGGTCAATGCGCGCTGGAACGGCAGTTCGTGGACCCCCGTCCCGTACGGTGGCAATGCGCTGGCGACGCTGCCGAACGGCGACCTCGCGTTCGCCACCGGCAATCAGGTGGTCGCGTGGAGAGGTCTGCTACCAACCGCGCTCGGCACCAGCATGGACAACACCATCGAGACGCTGATCACGTTGCCCGATGGCAGCCTGTGCGCGGGCGGTCGCTTCCTGCAGGCCAGTGGCCAGGACACGCCGTATCTGGCGCGCTGGAGCGGCACCATGTGGCAGCCGCTGGGGCCGGCGGTCGACCGGCTGCTGGCGGCCACCGGGATGGTCGCGCTGGCCGATGGCGACATCGTCGCCGCGGGCACCTTCCGCACCGCTGCCAATCAGGTCGTGCAACGCACCGCGCGTTGGAACGGTGCGGTGTGGCAGGCCCTCGGTGGCGACGCCAATGGCGAACTGCGGGCGTTGGTGCAGTTGCCCAGCGGCGACCTGGTCGTCGGCGGCACGTTCTCGCAGCTCGGTGCCACATCGGCACTGCGCCTCGCGCGTTGGAACGGCAGCGCCTGGCAGTCGCTCGGCGGCGGCGTGCAGCTCGAGGTCAATGCGCTCGCGGTGGGTGCCAACGGCGACCTGTTCGTCGGTGGCAATCTGCTGCAGGCGGGCACCGTGACGGTGACCGGCGTCGCGCGCTGGAACGGCAGCGCGTGGTCGGCACTCGGCAGCGGCTTGTCCGCGACGGTGCAGCAGCTCGCGGTGGTGCCGAACGGCGACCTGATCGCGATCGGGCCGTTCGGCGTCGCCAACGTCGCGCGCTGGAACGGCAGCGCGTGGTCGTTGCTCGGCAACGGTGTCTGGCTCGGCTTCCCGACCGCGATCGGGGCGCTGCCGAACGGCGACGTCGTCGTCGGCGGGCCGATGTCGGTGCTGGGCAACAGCACCGGCCGGATCGCGCGTTGGAACGGCAACAACTGGGTCGATCTCGGCGGCGGGGTCGGCGGTGGGTTCCCGATCCGTGCCGACGCGATCGCGTCGCTGCCGAACGGCGATCTGCTGGTCGCCGGCCGCTTCCTCAGCGCCGGTGGGGTGTCGGTCGCCAACGTCGCGCGTTGGAACGGCAGCACGTGGTCGGCGTTCGGCAGCGGCCTCGACCGCGGCGCGACCGAGATCGCGACCGCGCCGAACGGCGACGTGGTGCTGGCCGGCGACTTCAGTCGCGCCGGTGGCCAGATCAGCAGCCGCATCGCGCGCCTGTCGACGAGTTGCCCGGCGTCGGTGGTGACGTCGGGGCTCGGTTGCAGCGGCAGCGGCGGGATCAATCGGTTGACCGCGACCACGTTGCCGTGGCTCGGCTCGGTGGCGCGTTCGCGAGCGACCGGCATGCCGGCGAACGGCATCGCGGTGACGGTGATCGGCTTCAGCACGGTCGCGGTCGCGCTGCCGAACTTGCTGGCGCAGGGTGGCGCCGGTTGCGCGTTGCTGGTGAACCCGGACGTGCTCGGCACGGTGCCGGTGCTCGGTGGTGCGGCGGAGCTCGCGGTGGCGATCCCGGACCAGCCGGCCCTGGTCGGCGCGATCCTGCACCTGCAGGTGGTGCCGTTCGAACTCGGCCCCGGCGGCATCGCCGCGGTCACGGCGACCAACCGGCTGTCGCTGGTGAAGGGGCGGTTCTAGCGGCAGTCGGGGCGAGTTCGGCGCTGGCTCGGGCCGGCCAACTCGCGATGGCACAGGCCGATCGCGAAACCCCGTCACGGACGCCGCGCGGTGGGTAGCATTCGCCACCCGTCATGAGCAAGATCGTCCGCGAACTCAGGAACTACTACGCCGTCATCGCCGACCTCGCCAGCGGCGCGGAGGAATGGACGTCGCGCCCCGCGTGGCTCGAGTTCGCCCCGAACAACGTTTGCAACCTCCGCTGCATCATGTGCCAGCAGGCCGACGGCCTGCCGGTCGAGGTGATGAAGAAGGAGGACGCGGTCAAGCTGCTCGACGACCTGCTGCCCTCGACCTCGCTGTGGACCCCGTCGGCGCTGTCCGAGCCGATGCTCGCCAACATCAAGCTGGTGGTCGAGAAGTGCCGCCAGCACGAGGTCTACCTGAACATGTACTCGAACTGCACGCTGCTCGACGGGCCGAAGTTCGCGGACATGGCCGATCGCATCCACAAGCTGTGGATCTCGTTCGACAGCAACCGCAAGGACGTGCTCGAGATGCTGCGCGCCGGCGCCGACTTCGAGCAGGTGGTCGCCAACATCCGCGGCATCCTGAAGGTCGCGGCCGAGCGCCAGATCCCGGTCGGCGTGGTCGCCGTGCTGGTCAAGGACAACTGCGAGTCGATGCACGAGCTGGTCGACTTCCTCGCCGACCTCGGCGCGGTCGAGGCCCACGCCGACCTGCGCGTGCAGCCGATGCTCGACAACGCGGTGCGCTGCCGCGACCAGAACGTGTTCGCGGCGTTCTCGCCGGGGCACATCCAGGCCTGCATGGATCGCGCCGGCGAGCGCGCCAACGCGCGTGGCATGAACTTCCACGTCGACTTCGATGACCCGTACCGACGCGCGGTGGTCAACCAGGCGCCGTTCGTGCGCACGATCCCGGCCGACGTGCTGTCGATCATGGTCGACGAGGTGAAGGAGCGGTACCCGCACTTCTGCTCGATGGCGACCAACTACGTGAAGATCGAGCCGAACGGCAAGGTGTTCCCGTGCTGCCGCGGCCCGCGCGAGCTCGAGATGGGCAACGTCAACGAGCAGTCGATCGAGCAGATCTGGAACGGGCCGAAGTACCGTGAGTTCCGCCGCCGCATGCAGGCGCGCGACTACCACGAGGTGTGCAAGGGTTGCGACGTGCTGACTGCCAATCCGCACTTCGACAAGAAGTGGCTGGGGAGTGGCAAGAGCTGATTCGCGATCATGGTTTGAGTCAGAAGTGCGGTTGGTCTGTCACCCGCTTTGCCACCGGTAGCGACCCTCTCGGGGGCAAAAGTCACACCTCCACCAGGTCAACCGCCCGCTCACGGTCGCGGTTGGCCAGGTCGAGGTACCGGGCCGGCGCTGACAGGCTCTGCCAGCCGCCCAGCGCCTTGAGGGTCGCCAGCGAACCGTTGCGCGCGGCGTGCGTCGCGGCGGCGTGGCGCATGCCGTGCGGGCGGAACGTGGCCCGGCAACCGGCCTCCGCGGCCCGCTGGCGCAGCATCAGGCGAACGACCTCGCTTGACAGGGGGGCCGCTTCATCGGGCGCCGGCGCGGCCTGCAGGCGATGGAACAGCGGCCAGGCGTGGTCGCCCCGGTGCCGAAGCCGTCATGTCGATCAGACGCTGTCATCTGGAGCCAGAGGGCGTGATCACTCAGCCCTAGGGTCGGGCAGGTGCAGCATCCTCGCACAGCGAGCGAGGGCGTGTCGCAGTCGACGAAACTCTGATTCGCTAACCTCTCGGGTTGTGCAGATCAGGGCGTGCGCGGGGTTACCCGGAACAGGGTCGGGATGAACATCAACTGCGACTGGGTTGCTTGCGGAGCCCACGCCCCTGATCTCTCGCACGGCAAGTGCGATCAGCTCGGCAATCCCCGCGCCCGGAGTTCGTCGAGCGTCCAGCAGGTTCGAGAGCAGGCACCTACGATCAACCGACGGCTGCAGGTTCCGATCGAAGAACGCCTGACTGGGCGGTCTCGAGAATTCCGGCTCGCGGGTCAATTCGGTACCCGCTGGCACACTTCGTAGCAGCGATTCGTCGTCAGGGATGCGATCGGTGCCGAGCCCGAAGCCTAGCTGTTCAGCCATGCCCAGTGCGCTGCTAGATGCTGGGGAGACAACTCACCATCCTCCATCTCGTTGCGCATGTCGACGCCCCATCCACGCAGGAAGTCGATACGCTCGCCATCCAAGAAGATCGTGAAGCACTTGTCGCCATTCCACCACTCAAGCTCAAGCTTGCCCTCTTCCGCGATGTTGACAGCTGGCTTCTTGTAGCCTGGCAACGACAGTAGATGTCCGCGCACTAGACGTGCAAGTGCAAGTCGCGATTGCGCGTAGGGCCGCAGAGTTGCTGCGTCATACCGCTGTGCGAGGTTATCCGCGAATAGTCGAGTGTCCGTGATCGCTCGGGCTCCCACCGATATGCCTGAGGATCGAACAATCGGCTCGCCTGGGCGGACAACAAGGCGGGATCTTGGCGCCAACTCCATCCCACACGCTTGCGCACAAGGAGATGCTACCGTGATGGCCGCCGCGGCTATCGCGGCCAGGGTTATGCGAGGGCTACCGGGTGTCGGCTGAGTGGTCACGGCGACTTCTCCTGGGAGGGATCGGGAGCCGTTGGGATGTTGACCGCAAGCAGGTGAGTCTCGGCCCGGGCCTCGCGGCTCTGGGCCTGAAACACGATGTCTCCTGCGGTCGGAACGTTCATGTGGATCAGAGAGGACATCACGATCAGGTCCCGCGGAGCCCCGACCAGGAAATCCCCCGAGGCGAATAGTATCGGCTCTGGAATGCCTGGCAGTGTCAACTTGATCTCGAAGTTGCGCATGCCGGGCTCATCGCCGGCCTCGGGGTTGGCGAGGACCAACACCGCTCCTCGAAACTCAGCTGGGAACGATGTGACGTTGAGTCGAGTGACGCCCAATCCGAGCACGGACGCCAAGCCCTTGGCGTCCGTCGAAACGGCATCTGCGAGGACAACGGTGAGCTTCACGGCGGAAGACAGTAGGGGGCAAGGCCAAAACCACAACGGACGGAGCGCATCTGCGGAGACGAACAGCGCGCGAGGTCCCTCCCGGCTGGGCTGGTTAGTCGCTTGTTAGTGCGGTCCGGGGGGAGCGACCAAAGAGGCGCGCCACGCCCAGGACGACTCCCGGTGCCCCACTTCACCGAAACCCAAGGG
>JALORC010000063.1 GCA_025459175.1 Planctomycetota bacterium
CTGCTGGCCTGAGCGGGCGTCGACGCTTGCCTCAGCGAGTGCCGACCAGCTGCACCGCGTCGATCTGGTTCCAGCCGGCGACGCTGGCGAGGTCGAGCGTCAGCCGCAGCCGCGAGACCTCGTAGGGTGTCGCCGGCACGCGCACGACGAACCAGGCGAAATCGCGCGCCGCGGTGGCCGGCAGCGGATCGCGCCCCTGCCACCAAACGTGCTCGCGGCCATCGACGGCGATCGCCTCGACCTTGGCGATCGCCCCCGGTCCGGCGTTCTGGCGCACGCGCACCCCGGTGGCAGCGGCGATCGTGGCGAACTCGAGTTCGAGCGTGGCCTGGCCGTCGTCGTTGGCGCCGGGGCACCAGGCTTCGGGCGCATCGCCGGCGACCTTCACGTCGGGGGCACCGGTGGCCTGCGTGGCCGCGTACTGGGGCGCGCTGTACTGCGAGGAAGCGGTGGCGCGCAGCGCCCACTGGCCGTCGGTCGCCGCGCGCCCCTGCGCATCGGTCCACTCGCTGGCCGGCACGAGCTCGCCGGGCGGGGGTGCTGCTCGCGTCGAGGTGGAGGGTGTCGTCCTTGGTGACGGCGCTGCGCGTTCGTTCGGGGCGTCGGGAACCGTCGGTGCGGGGTCGACGGCCCCTGCGGGCGCGACGGACGCCGCAAGGGCCTCGGTGGCCTGCTCGCGCAGCAGTTCCCCGATGTGGCGATGCAGCAACGACGGTGGACGCAGGCCAGCGGGCAGCCGGGCAATCGCCTCGCCATACGCGGCAAGCGCACCGCTACGGTCGCCGCTGGCGCGCAGCACATCGCCGAGTGCGGCGCGCGCGGCATGGGACGCAGGTTCTGCCGCGAGCCAGGCATCGGCGACGGCACGCGCCGCCTTGCTGTCGCCCCGGGCGAGCGCACTCCACAGCGACAACCGGCGGTGCACCGCGATCTGTTTGGGTGACAGCGACGCCGGCGCTGTGACGACTCGGGCGGCGAGACGTTCGCCACCCGCCTCGAACGAGTATTGGCCTTCGGTGGCGGTCGCGGTCTCACTCTCGGCGACGAGCCATGCCGCATCGACACGCGACACCTCGAGCCTCGAAGGCCCGTCTATCTGCACGGTGGACGGCGGCTCGCCCCGCAGGGTCAACGCTTGCACGCACCATGGCCAACCGCGGAACAGCACCCCCTCGGTGTCGCTGCCCTCGACCACGAGCAGGGTTTCGGCGCGCCGGGTTTCCGGCGTCGCTTCCGGGATGTGCAGTTCGCTCGCTTCTCCGCCGAGACCGGTTGCCGGCGCATCGGCAACGGGGCCTGCGGCGTCCCTCGGAGCTTCCGCACCGCACGCCGCCAACGCCCAGGGCAGGGCCGCCACGATCCACACCAGTCGGCGCATCGTCATTGCGACTTCTCCGGCGCATCGTCGCGCACGCAGATCTGGTGGCAGCACGCCCCGCGGGTAGCGGCGCCGTAACGCACGATCGGCAAGCCGGCGGCGTTGAACTGCGTGCCTGCGGATGCGGCACACACCGTCGTGCCGCGTGGTTCACCGGGCGAGAGGAAACGGTCGTTGGGGCGCCCCGGCAGTACGAACGCCTGGGCGACGCAGTAGCGCATCACGCACGCGACGTCACCGGAGTGTTGCTGGCCGTGGCGGCCGAGAAAGAGCGCCTGCGGGTTCGCCAGGAAGTCGCCGGCGCCGGCGACGATCTCGCGGCCGGACACGTCGAAGATGCGGATGCGAGGACCCGGCGTGTTCGGAAAGACGTAGCGCCCGCCCTGCCACCGCGATGGACGTTCCTCGAACCACACTTCGCGTTTGCCGTCCACCAGTTGTTCCTTGCGAAGCCACACCACGTCGCTGTCTTCCTCGCCGTGATGGGCCACACCGCAGGCATGCAGTAGCTCGTGCGCAACGGTTTGCGCGAGCTCGACCGCGTCTTTGGGAGCCATCAGGTCGGAGTTGATCAGGACCACTTCGGACGTGCCCGGACGCCGCAACGTCACGCCCTCCTGGCGGACCGTTATCGAGTAGTCAGTGCCGTCGACGACGTCGAGGATCAGCCCGTGCTGCAATGCCTCGCTGCTGCGCGGTGACTCCTTGGAGCGGTTGCCGTTCATCACGCGGGAGACCGGCATCTCGTCCTCACGGAGTTCGTACCGCACCGACAGGCCGCTGATGTCGGTGAACATGAAGATGCCGGACAGCAGCTTGCGGCCGAGCCCGTTGCGCACGAACAGGTCCTTCTGCTGCGGCTTGCCGCGCACGTGCCCGCGGTTCATCACGAAGCCGCGGTACTCCTCGTAGTTGGAGAAGCCGTCGCCGAAGTTGCCGTCGCCGACCGGCTCCTTGTCCTCGTCGAGCCAGTCCTCGCGGCACCCGGTGCGTTGCCGCCAGGCGTCGGCGATCTTGGAGTCGACGGCGCGCTTGGGCACGCGCAGCCCGGCGTCGTCGCCGCCCTTCGGCTTGCCGAGGATGCGCCGGCCGTCGGTGGTCACTGCGACCACCTGCAGCGTCGACCAACCGCCCCAGTCGAACGGCACCACCTTGACGGTGTCGCTCCAACCGGACTCCACCGCTCGCACCAGTTCCTGGTTCTCGTTGCGCAGCTCGAAGAACCCGCCGTCCGCCGCGAGTTCGAGATCGAAGCGCTGGTCCTTGGCGTCGACCGGCCAGTTGAGCGCCACGCCCGGCTCGCGCGAGGTCTTGCGCAGCTCCCATTCGAAGCTCGACACCGCCACCTTCGGTTGGCCACCGTCCTTGTCGACGAGGCGCGCCTTGACCACGAGTGGACGCCCCGCCGCCGCCGTCGGCGTCGTCGTCGGCAGCCAGGTCGCGTAGTCGGCGGGTGCCTCGATCTCGAGGCGCAGCTCGTCCCACGCCAACGGCTCGAGATAGACCGCGTACTCCCACCGCACGGCGGGTGTCATGCCGTACCTCCCGCTGATCCCGGCGAAGCTGCCCGTCTTCGCCGCCGAGGCGAACAGCACCGTGCCGCTTGGCCGGAACGCATGGTGCTCGGTGGAGCCCATGCCGTAGCAGAGGCCATCATGCTGGTTGCGGAAGGTCTTGCCGTCGCGAGAGGTCACCCGTTCGCGCAGTTGCGAGGGGACCTTGCCCGACGGCAGTCGCACCGACCAGGTGTCGTCGTGATGGAACTCGAGACGCACCTCGTGCTCGGCTTCGAAGGCGAGCGTTCCGTTGGCCTGGAACACGCTCTCCTGGTCGCCGCCGTCGTGCGTGGCGGTGGCGCGGTAGCCGCTCTCGTAGCGCGACTTCGTGATCTTGCCGATCCACACCCACGGCTCGGTCTCCTGCTCCGTCAGTTCGAACGCGACCTCGCTGTAGATCGTGTAGTCGATGCCGACCTGCACCTTGCCAGCACCGTAGCCCGCTTCTAGCTGGGCCCAGCCCTGCGGGTCGACCTTGCCGCTCGCGACGATGGTGCCGCGCCAGGCCTTGATGTCGTGGAAGCGCAGGGCGTGTTGCGTCTTCTCCTGGTCCTGGGCCGACAGCGCGCCAGCGCAGGCGACGCACATGGCCAACAACCACCGCACGGCAGCGGCGACGGGGATCGGGTGGGGCATGGCGGTAGGCACGGGATATCCGGGGGCAGCGGGAGCAACGGCGGAACCACACACCAATTCATGGGGCCGTTCGTCCCGCGGTGCTGAATGTCGCTACGGTCATTTCCGCGACTCACTCGGACAGCGGTATCGCGTCGAACGAATCGGCGACGGCAGCTAGCGCCGAGGCCTGGCCGCCGCCGCCATCCAGAGTGCCGCGATGGCCAGCGGTGAGCGTGCGAGCACTTCTTCGTCGTCGCCCGCGCACCACAGCAGCCCGACCGCGAGGCCCGACCATGCGAGTGCGGCGAGCCACGCGAACACTCCCGGCAACCGCGGGAACCACAGCGCCGTCGTGTCGCGGTAGCGCACGTATGGGTCCCCGAAGCGGCGCACGAGATCGCGTTCTTCGGGGGGCCGCGCCACGAGTTGCCAGGCGACCGCTCCCGCCACGGCGTAGGCGACCACCATCGGGCTGTCGCGCCAGATGCCGACCGCGACCCCCTGGGTGATCCCCGCGAGCGCCATCGGGTTGCGCAGCACCCGGTAGGGCCCGCGCACCACCAGCAGCCGCGCCGTGGCGATCGGCAGCGGCGTACCTTCGCCCTGCGTCGACATCGCCCACGCGCTCGCGAGCCCGAGGCAGCTCGCCGCGAGGAACAGCCCGAGGCCGAGTTCGCGATGCAGCGCGAGGCCCGGTTCGCCGAGCCACAGCCCGAAGCGGTGCACGCACTCGGGCAGCACCCACAGGAAGAACGACCAGAACACGACGATCTGTATCGCCGTGGCGACGACGTGCCGGGACCGCGTTGCGCGCCGCGCGACGCGGAACCCGATCATCGCCCGCCTCGCACGGCCGCGAGCACGGACCCGGCCGTGGTGGCCGCCATCGCCACGACCGCGATCCAGGCGTCGCCCGAGCGCAGCGAGGCGGCGGTGCACCACAGCGTCGCGTAGCAGCAGGCTCCGACGACGAACCAGCAGACGGCCGACGACCAGGCACGACCGCGCCACAGCCCGTGTCCCGCGGCCAGCGACCCGAGCACGAGCAGCAGCAGGTCCGGCATCGCGAACGCGAGCAGCACGTCGGCCGGGAACGGCGTCGGCAGGAAGTGCGCGCGCGCGGCGGGCTGCACGAACAGCCAGACCCACCACAGCGTGACGAGCACCGCCTGGAGGACGAACCAGATCGAGGCGAGCCGCGCGGGGCGCGTGGTCATGGCGCGATGCTCACGCGCGTGCATCGAGGGAGCAAGGTTCCTCGGGACTTGCTTCTGCAACAAAGTGCGGTAACCCAACTCTGCCATGTTCGCGCGCCACCTTGTCCTTCTCGCCGTTGCGCTGCCCGCCTCTGCGCAGGCCGCGGCGCAGCGGGTCGGCGACACGGAGGCGCTGCGCAGGGCGCTCGCCGCGGCCAAGCCCGGCACGACGATCCTGCTCGCGGCAGGCGAGTATCGCGGCTTCTCGGTCGCGAACGTGCGCGGCAACGCCGCGGCGCCGATCGTCGTGCGGGCCGAGGATGCCGCGCGGCCGCCGCGGTTCACCGGCGCCGTGCAGCTCAGCGACGTCGCGCACCTCGAACTCGCCGGGCTGGCCTTCTCCGGCAGTACTTCGAACGGCCTCAACATCGACGACGGCGGCAGCTACGACTCGCCGTCGCACCACGTCGTGCTGTCGCGTCTCGTGGTGCGCGACATCGGCGGCCGCGGCAACCACGACGGCATCAAGCTGTCCGGGGTCGACGACTTCCAGGTCACGGAGTGCACGATCGAACGCTGGGGCCGCGGCGGCTCGGGGATCGACATGGTCGGCTGCCACCGCGGCGTCATCGCCGGGTGCACGCTGCGCGATCGCGAGCAGGGTGGCGCCGCCAACGGCGTGCAGATGAAGGGTGGCACGCGCGACGTCGTCGTGCGCCGCTGCCGTTTCGAACATGCCGGCGAACGCGCCGTGCAGCTCGGCGGCTCGACCGGGCGCGAGTACTTCCGTCCCCGGGTCGAGGGCTTCGAGGCGAAGGACTGCGTCGTCGAGGGCTGCACGTTCGTCGGGTCGACGGCGGCGATCGCGTTCGTCGGCTGCGACGGCGGCATCGCCCGCTGGAACACGATCCACCTGCCGACGAAGTGGGTGCTGCGCATCCTGCAGGAGACGCGCGACGCCGACTTCGTGCCGTGCCGGAGCGGTGTCTTCACCGACAACCTGATCGTGCGGAGCGGCAGCGACGGCGTCGCCAACATCGGTCCCGACACCGCGCCGGAGTCGTTCACGTTCGCGCGCAACTTCTGGTTCCGCAGCGACGCGCCGGAGCGCAGCGTGCCGCGTCTGCCGGTGCCGGAGCAGCAGCCGGCGGGTGGCCGGGATCCCGGCTTCGTCGACGCCGCGCGCTTCGACCTGCGGTTGCGGCCCGACAGCGTGGCCCGCGGCCATGGCGCCGATGCGCTGCCCGTTGCCGCGGGTGGTGCAGTGCGCGCGAAGTGAATCGTCGCCCCCGGTGGCGGTTGCCTCAGCGTCGGATCACCACCTCGACCGGTGGACTGACGAATTCGAACGGCTGCGCGGTGCCGGCCGTCAGTGCGCTGGCGACGAAGCGGAAGCCGATCAGCCACGTCAGGTTCGGGATCGGCAGAGCCACCTGGCCTCGCCCTTGCGCGTCGAGTACGCCGCCGAGTCCCCAGCCCAGGCTCGGCCCGAGCAGCCAGTCGTTGGCGAGCGGAATGACCTCGGTGCCGTACCACGGCGACGGCTGCCAGGGAATGCCGGGCGCGTCGCTGCTGCTGAGTGCAATGACCCAAGTGCGGTTCGCGGACGCGGCCCGCTCGAACGCGTAGTGGATCCACTGGCCCGGCTGCGGCGACGCGTCGTCGACCGCCAGCGCCGCGGGCTGCAGTTCGAGCAGCGTGTGGGCGTCGTGCGCGAGCCAGCGCCGGCGCTTCACGTCGTAGGACATCGGCAGTCCAGCGCTGCCGGTCGGCTGACTCATGGGGTTCAGGATCGTCGCCGTCGTCCAGGCGACACCGTCCCATCGATGGATCGCGTCGGCGTGGATCCGCGCGACGCCGCCCTCGGGGTGCGGCAGCATTTGGTACGAGCTGCCGGGACCCGGTGGCAACGGGATCGTCGTGAACGTGGTGCCGTCCCACTCGCCCGCCGCCGTACCGTCTTGGGCAGCGAACACCAGCCGGTTGCGGCCGCCGTCCCAGGCGCCGACCAGCGAGTCGTTGATCGTCGGGCCGGTTGCGAGCAACGTCCACGTCGATGGTGCCCAGCCGTGGACCTCGATCTGCTGCTGTGCGTTCATCACCAGCGCGAGCAGCTTGCCGCTGCCGGGGTGATGGCCGACCAGATACGGCAACCCCACCGGCACCGTCAGCGGCGTGCTCGGCGCCACGGTCGAGCCAACGACCGCCGCGCTGTCGCCGGTGTACGGGTTGAGCAGCAGCACCTGGCCCGACGGCGGATGGAACGACATCAAGTACGGGTTGTTCGTTCCCTGCACGGCCTGGAACAGAGGCGTGAATGCGCCACCTTGTTCCAGCCGCCAGAACTCGCTGTAGCCGAGGCCGACGTTGCGCCGGAACAGCAGGCTGTCCGAAGGCTCGACGCATGCGAAGGTCCACGCGCTTCCGGCCGGATAGCCGCCCGTCTGCAGCGTCTGCCACTGGTTGCTGCTCGGGGTGTAGGCGCTGGTCGCCCAGTTCGGCGAGCTGCTGTAGGCCAGCAGGTGGTCGGGTCCTTCGGCGATCAGGCCACCGATGTACATCGGCGGCTGCAGCGTCGTCATCGTGGTCCAGGACACGCCGTTCCAACGCCGCAGCTCGGCGGTCTGGGATCCGTTGGTCGCCGCCCACACGCCGCTGCCGCCCGGCGCCGAGCACGATGCCGAGGCCATCACGTTGTTGCCGATCGGATTGCTCGAGTTGATCGCGAGCCAGGTGTTGCCGGTCCATTCCCAGACCTGGCTGATGTTGAGCGACGTCGGCAGGCCGAGGAAACCGACCTGGTTGCCCGCGAACAATGCCATCCGCCCGGTTGTCGGATTGAAGTTCAGCTTTACGTTCTCGCGCGGCGACGGCGACGTGATCGCGCTGCGCGGCAACCAGCCTGAGCCATTCCATTCCCAGGTATCATCGAGCAGGCTGTTCCACTGATTCCGGCCACCGAACAGCAGGACGCTACCGGTCGAGAAGTCGGCGCCCAGCGAGCAGTTCGTGCGTGGGCCCGGTCCCGCGCCGTTCGCGGCCTGCGTCCATGTGACGCCGTCGTACAGCCACGTCTGCGCCGCCCATTGCTGGGTCGCCCCGTACAGCAGGATGCGGCCGCTGCCCCCGTGCCACGCGATTGCCGCACTGCGCAGCCCCGGCGGCGAGGCCACGGCACGCCGGCACCAGCGCGACTCCGCCCATTCCCAGGTGCCCAGTTCGAACACGCCCGACGGCATCCTCTTGGCCACGACCATCACGTTGACGCCGCGGACCAGGTCGCGCGCGGTCAGCAGCGAGCTGCCGACGAGGAAGCTCGTGTCGGGCACCGGAAACGGCTCGCGACGTTGCCAACGGAACGCCGTCGTCTGGGCGGCCACTTCGACCACGGGACCTGCGGCGATGGCCGCGGCGAGGAGGAGGAGGGACACTGAGCGGTCGGAGAGAAGGCTCATTCGTTCGTGGCGCCGGCACATCCGGCGTGGTCCGGTCAGTCTATCGGGAGGGTGTGTTCCGCGGTGCCGGCCGGCGTCGATCGCTCTGCGTGCGCGGCTGGTGCACCACGCGCATGCTCGGCAAGATGAGTCGAGAGGTGCGGATATGGTTGGAGCGTGGGCTCGGTGGCATGGGACTCGCTTTCAGCGGCCCGCTGCCGGCTGACCGCAGGTGCAGTCGAAGCAGCCGTGTTCGGCGCAGGTGCCGCAGGCGCGCGTGACGCGTTCGCGCAGCGCCTTGCGGGCGCGGAACACCCGCACGCCGGCGTTGCTCTCGCCGATGCCGGCCTCGCCGGCGAAGTCCTTGACGCCGACGCCGTCGAGTTCGATGCGCCGCAGCGCCGTCGCCTGCTCCGCCGGCAGCGTCTCGAGCAACCGCACCATGCAGGCGCAGAGTTCGCGGTCGGTTGCACTCGCCGGGGCCTGCTCGGCGCGTTGCAGCTCGTCGGCGAGACCCGCGAGCGCCGCCCCGGCGGTGGCCGCGCGCCGATGTCGGTCGACGATCGCGTTGCGCAGCACCCGGTAGAACCACGCGCGCGCCGACTCGTGCTCGCGCAGCTCGCCGCCGCGTTCGAGACTCTTCACGAACGCGTCCTGGACGACGTCCTCGGCCAGCGCGCGGTCGCCGACACGGCGCTGCACGAAGGCGACGAATGCACGATGGCTGGCGACGAGCTCGGTGAGCACGGCTTCGGGAAGGCCGCCGCGGGGACCGGGGTCGTGTGCCTCGTGACCGTGACCGTTCATCGGGACTCCGCGGGCAGGGGCGTGGGCGCGAAGCGGCGCAACCACAACGAACTCAGCAACACCGAGACGCTCGACAGCGACATCGCCGCACTCGCGACGACGGGGGACAGCACCAGACCGATCGGGGCGAACAAGCCAGCCGCGATCGGCAGGCCGAGCAGATTGTAGACCGAGGCCCACAGCAGGTTGCGGCGGATGGTGCGCATCGTCGCGCGGGCCAGCGCGAGCGCGGTCGGCACGGCGAGGAGACCGAAGCGCAGCAGCGCCACGTCGGCGGCAGCAGCGGCGATCTCGGTGCCCTGCCCCATGGCCATGCCGACGTTGGCCGCAGCCAGGGCCGGCGCATCGTTGACGCCGTCGCCGACCATCGCCACGCGCCGGCCGGCTTTGCGCAGCGCGGCGATCCGTGCGACCTTGTCCGCCGGCAGCAGTTCGGCGGCGACGTCGTCGATGCCGAGCGTGCCAGCGACGGCCGCGGCGACCCCGCGCCGATCGCCGGACGCCATTGCCACCTGCAACCCCATGCTGCGCAGCCGCGCCAGCGCCGCCGCCGCTTCGGGTCGCACGCCGTCGGCGATGCCGAGCAGGCCGAGTATCTCCTGGCCACGCGCCACCAGCAGCGGGCTCACCCCGCGTGCCGCCAGCGATTCGGCCGGCCCTGCCCAGGCGGTGACGTCGAGTCCTTCGCTCGCCAGCCACGCGAACTTGCCGACGCGCACGAGGGCATCGTCGACCCGCGCCGACACGCCCATCGCCGGCGTCGCCACGAACGCGGTGGCCGGCAGCAGGGTCTCGTCACCGGCGCGGGCAGCCGCGACGACCGCGCGGGCGAACGGGTGTTCGCTGGCGAGTTCGACCGCAGCGGCCGTGCGCAGCAAGGCCGCGTCGGCGATGCCGGGTGCTGGTTCGATCGCCACGACCTCGGGGCGCCCGTTGGTCAGCGTGCCGGTCTTGTCGAACACCACGGTGTCGACGTGACTGGCATGTTCGAGGGCTTCGCCGGTGCGGAACAACACGCCGAGCTCCGCCCCGCGGCCCGCACCCACGGCGATCGCTGCCGGCGTGGCGAGGCCCAGCGCGCAGGGGCAGGCGATCACCAGCACCGCCACCATGCGCTCGATGGCAACCGCGAGGCCCGCCGTGGTCGGCGCGAGCGACCACCAGACCACGAACGTCAGCAGCGCCAGCACCAGCACGATCGGCACGAACACGGCACTGACGCGGTCGGCGAAGCGGGCGATCGGCGCCCGCGAGCCCTGCGCCTGTTCGACCGCCGCGGCGATGCGGGCGAGCGCCGTGTCGGCGCCGGTGCGGTCGATGCGCACCAGCAACGCACCGTTGGTGACGAGGCTGCCGCCGACGACGCGCGCGCCGACCGTCTTGTCGACCGGCACGCTCTCGCCGCTCAGCAATGACTCGTCGACCGCCGAACTGCCGTGCTCGACGAGGCCGTCGCTCGGCACTCGTTCCCCCGGCCGCACGCGCACCCGTTCCCCGGGCTGCAGCGCCGCGACCGGCACGTCTTCCTCCTGGTCGTCGCGCGTGCCAACGCGATGCGCCAGCGTCGGCACCAATGCGTGCAGGGCGCGTACGGCATCGCCCAGGCGCCAGCGTGCCCGCGACTCGAGGTATTTGCCGAACAACACGAACGCGACGATCGCCGCGGTGGCCTCGAAGTAGACGTGTGGCGCGTGGCCACCGTGGGCGAACCACCGCGGCGCGAAGGTCGCGACCGTCGACCAGGCCCACGCCGCCGAGGCACCGAGCGACACCAGCGTGTTCATGTCGGCGGCGCCGGCGCGCACGGCGGCGAACCCCTTGTGCAACAGCGCGCGACCCGGGCCCAACAGCACCACCGAGCCGAGCGCGAACTGGACGATGCGGCCGACCTGGCCGTCGGCGAACGGGATCGCCCCGTGCGCCATGGCGAGCACCAGCAGGGGCAAGGTCGCCACCGCCGCGACGATCAACTGCCGCCGCTGCGCGCGTCGTTCGATCGAGTCCGCGGCCGAACGGCCCGTCGTCGCTGCGACCCCGGGCGCCGTCGGTGCCAGCACGCCGTAGCCGGCTGCCACGACCGCCGCGACCAGATCCTCGCGCCGTGCGCGCGCCGGGTCGAACGCCACCTGCGCCTGCTGGGTGGCGAGATTGACGGTCGCCGTGGTTACGCCGTCGACACGAGCGAGCGCCCGCTCGACGCGTCCGACGCATCCAGCGCAGGTCATCCCGGTGAGGTCGAGAACGGCGGATGTCATGGCGGCGGTCCGGGCGATGGTCTTCGGCATGGGGATCCTGGTCGGGGTGGTGGACACCCTGCGGACGCCGCGCCGCCACTTGCCTTACAGCAAACGCCGTGCGTGATTGCCGAGCTTCAGTGCCGCTGCCGCAGCGGGTGGATGCATCATGACGCCAATGCCGCCGTCTGAGTGGCGGGCGCGGCCGGCGTCTGGGTGAGCAGTGCCATGGTCAGTACAAAGCGAGTGCTCTGCTTCCGAGCCTACAGGTTGGCGAGCGAGGGCATCGTGCACGCGCACGACCAAGGGCTTCCAATTGTCTGGCGCGCTGAGGTTTTCCAGAATCTTCTGGATCTTGGGGGGGGAGATGTCCGCTCCTCGGCATGAAGGCGATTCTTGTCGTGGCCACTTCGTGGTTTCTCGGGCTCCCCTGCTGGATGGTTGCCATGGCGCCAGCTGTCGGCGAGTGCCAAATGAGCATGCATTGGGTCGGCTCTCGCTGGGTGAGGGTATGTGAGAGTCTGGCCTGTCCGTTTGCCTGCAGCTTCGAGCCTGCGGGCCCCGTGCCGGTCGGGGCAACTGAAGTCGAGATGATCTGCCGATGCCCTGGCCAGTCGGGCCCCCCTTGGGCGGGAACCGCCATGTGCACCGTGAAGGTGAAGGTGAGGAAGGATGCCCGTGGCCGGTGGGTCGAGGACGTGTCGACGGCCGCGTGTCTGTTCCCCGGCCAGCCCTGCCCTGAAGTCAGGAAGTGTGAAGACGTCGCTGCCCCTCCGGTCCTCGACGGGCTCCCTGGAGTCGTCTGGGTGCCTTGCAAATGTGGAGTGTGACCATGCAGCGTAGACCCCTCTTGCTCGTGGCGCTCGGCACAGTGCTTGCGGGGCTGATGTCGACCATGTGGTGGCTCCGCGACGAGTCACTTGCCACGGATCCGGGGCAGGCATCGGCAGCGGGCGAGTTCGAGGGTCGAGTTGCTCTCGCGGCTCGGGATCCGATGGTCGCGGTCGGCGAAGGGACGCGCGCTTCGGCGTCCTGGTCTTGCATGGTGTCGGTGCGAGATCCCAATGGGGATCCGATTCATGGCGCCAAGATTTCGAGTGCATCAGAAGCCCATGACACGGGCCGAGACGGCTCATGTCGCGTGCTGGCAAGCTCGGAAATCCTCGTTTCGGCCACGGGTTATCTCGAGCAACGCCTGACCCTGCATGCCGAGCAGGCTGAAGTTGCAGTGGTGTTGCTGCCAGAAGCCGAGCTGGAACTTGTTGTCGAGGGGGAATCAGGACCATGCGTCGTTTGTGTGCGGAGCGACGTGGATGCCACGTTCCGGCGTGATGTCGCGATCGGCGGCGCGCAGTCGGATGTTGCGCACCGTTTGCGCGTGCCGGTCGGGGCGCTGTCTGTGTATCTGGAGTCGGACAGCGTCTTCGTTCGGCAGGTGACCTTCCTCGACCGGAGCGGTCGTGGCGCTCCGTTGGGCGACATGAACTGGTTCGCGGTGCCAGAGGTGGCCACGGTGAAGTTGAGCCTTGCCAAGCCTTTCGTGGCGTGGCTGCGGCTGGAATCCGACGAGGCCATCATCCACTTCTTCAGGGTCTCGCACGGGGCTGCCTTCACCTCGAAGGGCCACTTCGACCGCCTCGAGCGGATCCGCGCGAAGCTGGAAGCCGATTGTCCTGGATCCGTCGCCGTTGCGTGGCTGCCCGCGATGGATCCGCCTCCCGCGATTGTGTGGGAGGGATTCGCAAGGTTCTCGGGGTGGCTTCGTCACGAGGCGAGAGTGCAGAATCTGGAGGCTGCAGCCCCTGAGCGAATCTCCGTGCCGCACTCCGGCGAGGATCGGACTGCCAAGGTGTCGATGCCCGAAGTGCCGGCAATGATCCCGTTGCGTCTCGGTATGGCAGATTCCGAGCATCGGAGCTGGGCGTTTCACCTGCAGCCAGGCAAGGTGATCACGGTCCCCGCCGGCGCCTACCATGTTTCGCTGCCTGACGAGTTCTCGCGATGGTCGTCGGAGATCGAGATCCCGACCAAGCTGGTGACGCTGGTGCCGGGGCAGGAGATCGAGCTGAGGGCGGCGTCGCGATCTGCCCTGGCCAAAGTGAGCTACTTCGTGACCGCGGAGGACGCAAAGGGTGTCCGTCGACGAAAGACTTCCCAGGTGGACATGTTCGACAAGGGGGTCGGCGTCGGGTTCCTCACCTGTGATGCCTCGCTGGACCATTCTGCGTGGCTGCCGGTGGGTCGACCCCTCGAGTTCAGGATGAGGTCGCTGGTGGGTGGAGCAATCCGTGACCTGTCTGCCACCGTCCAACTCACCGGGCTCGAGAGCCAGGTCGAGATCGCCCTTCGCTGATGGTGACCTTGCTGGCTCGGGTAGTCCTCGGATCGTTCTTCCTGGTCTCGGGCTGGCTGAAGATCGACGGTGGGGCAGCCTCGTCTGCCATCCTGGATCCATGGTTCTTCCACACGGTTGCTGCCGCTGAGATGGCACTCGGCGTTCTGTTGATTCTGACCGAAGCGAGGGTGGTGATGGTGGTGGCCGTCATCGGTCTCGCGATCGCCATGGGTTTCGTGGCGTGGCACTTCCAGGATCCTCGTCCTTGCGGGTGTTTCGGACGCCATGAGTTGGGTCCGACATCACGCATGCTGTTGCTCGCCGTAGCAGGCTTGCTGGCCACTTGGCTGCTGTTCGGTTCTTCGCGGCGAAACCGGCCGGATCCACGCGGCCGCGCCGGAACGACATCGGACTACAGCCGTGCGTAAGGGCGGGTTTGCCCGAGGTCCATCGCGCCGGTAGCGGCGGAACCTCGACACCCCGGCAATGCCGTTGTCCGGATCCCTCGGCCCCCGCATCATCGCCGGCTTGCCACCTCTCCCCGCGTTCCTGCAGCACCTCGCCGCCGCCTGCGCCGACGACTCGTTCGTGCGCCTGTCGCTGACCTCACCGCACGAGCCGAAGGCACTCGTGCAGCGCATCACGGCCAAGCTGGTGCTGTTGCGCGGCCAGCGACAGCTGTCGTTCACCCTGAAGGAAGCGCGCAGCGACACCACCCAGAACGTGCCGCTGCCGGAGGCGATCGCGTGGGTCGAGCGCAAGCTGCGCACCGAGTTCCGCTCGGCGATGCTGGCGACCACGCAGGCCGACTGGCAGCTGCAGCAACCGGAAGCCGGTGAGCCGCGACTGATCCGGCATCGCGCCAGCAGCAAGCAGGCACCGCAACGCAGCCATGACGACGGCAAGCGCACGTTCCTCGGCGTCGACGCGCAACCGTGGTTGCGCGGCCTCGGCATCGTCGACGCCGATGGCCGGCCGCGGCCGAGTCTCGCCCACAAGCGGGTGCAGCTCGATCGCTACGTCGAGATCCTGAGCCACCTCGCCGCCGATTGCGGTTGGGTCCCGGGCGCCGGCGAAGCGCCGCTGCGCATCGTCGACGTCGGCTGCGGCAAGGGCCACCTGACGTTCGCGGCGTGGCACTTCGCGAAGACGGTGCTGCAGCGGCCGGCGCAGGTGGTCGGCGTCGAGGCGCGCGCCGAGCTCGTCGAACACGCGCAGAAGCTGGCGCAGGAAGTCGCCGGCGGCGAACTGCAGTTCGTGCGCGGCGACATCGGCGAGGTCGCGTTGCCGGGCGTCGACATGCTGGTGGCGCTGCACGCGTGCAACACCGCGACCGATCATGCGATCCGGCGCGGGGTCGAGGCGGGCGCGCAGCTGATCGTGGTGGCGCCGTGCTGCCACCAGGAAGTTCGGCCGCAGCTCGGGCGGCCGGAGCCGCTCGCGCCGGTGCTGCAGCACGGGCTGATGGCCGAGCGCATGGCCGAATGGGTCACCGACGGTCTGCGTGCGCTGGTGCTCGAGTGGGCGGGTTATCGCACCAAGGTCATCGAGTTCGTCGACGGGGAACACACCGCGAAGAACCTGATGCTGGCGGCGATCAAGCTGCCGGCACCACCGAGTGCGGAACGGCGTGCTTCGGCGAAGGCGGCGATCGACGCGTTCCGCACCTTCTGGGGCATCGAGGCGCAGGCGCTGGACGGGTTGCTCGGCGCCGCCGGCTGATCACTTCTCCGGCTCGACCGTCTTCGGCGTCTTGCCCGTCGATGCATCCGGGCGGTAGGGACCGGCGCCGAGCACCTGCATGCCGAGGATCTGCTTCTCGAGCTGCCACAGCGTCGCGCCGTCGGCCGCGCGCGCAGTTGCGGCGACCAAGCTGCCGGCGAAGGCCGCGATCGACGCGTTCCGCAGGTTCTGGGGCATGGAGGCGCAGGCGCTGGACGGGTTGCTCGGCGCCGCCGGCAGTCAGCGGCGCCCGAGCAGCGGCAGGAAGTTCTGCGTCCGCCTCACAGCCAGCCGATCGTCAGCTCCAATCCGTTGCTGCTGGTCAGTCGTTCGATGCCGGATGCGTTCAGTTCGACGCCGACGATCTGCATGCGGAACAACGTGCCGGCGAGGATGGGCTGCGCCGGGATCGCGAAGCTGCCGTCGGCGACACCGGCCACCGGCAGCAGCACCGAGCTGAGCAGCGGCAGGCCGAACAGGCTGCAGCCCGCGGCGCCGCCCGGCAGCGCGATCAGCGTCGACTGCAGCGACACGAGCTGCAGCGCCAGCGAGTTCGCCGTCATGCCCATGGTCGTGGTGTGCAGCGTGCCGCCGACCCATGGCCGGTCGAGGGCCTGCAGCGTCACCGGGCCAGCACCGCCGGTGCAGCCGCTGCCGACCACCTGCGCCACCGCGGGGCACGCGGCGCGCGCGAGCGCCAGGTCGACCGCGACGGCACCTTCGACCGCGGTGATCGATCCGACCGCGAACACGTCGCCGCGAGCGGTGGTGGCGAGGCGTTGCACGACGCCGTCGATGGTCGCGAAGCCGGACCAGCCCGTCGCATCCAGCTGGTAGACGGTCTTCTGGGGCGAGCCAGCGCCGAAGCTGCGCGGCGCGCCGGCGGCCAGCAGATCGCCGTCCGGCAGCAAGGTCAGGCTCGCCACGGCCCCGGCCAGCAGCTGCGTCCAGCTGGTGCCGTCCCAGCGGTGCACGCCGGTCGTGCCCGCCGTCAGCAGCGCCCCGTTCGCGTCGACGATCATGTCCTGCAGCACGGGCGGCGAGTCCGGCACCAGCGTGAAGGCACCGGTCGCCGGCCGGTAGACGCTCAAGAACTCGAAGAAGCTGCTGACGACGATGTCCCCGTTCGGCAGCGCGACCAGCCCGGCGTCGGTGTTCGCGTAGCCCAGGACCGGCCTCGACGACCACGACGTGCCGCGGAACTCCCACAGCACGCCGCTCGGATCCAGCGCGAAGACGCCGCCGTCCGGAGCGACCACCACGGCCGTCGGCACCACCGGCAACCCATTGCCCAGCGTCGACCACACGGCCCCGTTCCAGCGGGCGATGCGTGGCGCGGGCGCGCCACCGGCTTGTTGGAACGCGCCGGCGACGATGAGGTCCCCGTTCGGCGCGTTGGCCATCGTGTGCACCGCACCGTCGACGCCGGCACCGAGCGGCGACCAGACCGTGCCGTCCCAGCGGGCAACGTTGGCAGCGGGAACGCCGCCGAAGCTCGCGAAGCTGCCGCCGAGCACGGCGCTGCCGTCGGGGCGGCGGATCACGTCGCGAGCCGCGGGTGGCGGCGCCGCCCCGAGGCCGCGCCAGCCGTTCGGTTCCTCGCGCCACACGGAATGCACGAACGGCGCGGTTGTCGCGGCACGGCCGATCAGCAGTTTGCCGCTGCCGTCGTCGCGCACCGTGAGCACGCCGCCTGGGAGGCCGGGGACCACGGTCCAGCTGCTGCCGTTCCAACGCGCCAGGCTCGTGGTGGTGCTGGCGCCCACGACCAGGTCGCCGTTGCTGGCCGCGCCGAGCGCAAAGCCGCCGAACAGCGCACTCGGAGGCGGCGCCAACGGTGGGTCGAGGGGTTGCAGCGTGGTGCCGTTCCAGATCGCCAGTCGTCGCGGCAGCCCGCCGATCACGAAGTCGCCAGCGATGGCGACGCTGCCGTTGCCGAGGGTGGCCGACGCCGTGATCGTGGCCGGGCTCGCCGGGTCGAAACCGGCGATCGTCGACCAGGCGAGACCGTCCCAGCGGAACAGGCCGTGGCCCGGGAACTCGCCGCCGGCGATCAGGTCGCCGTTCGGCCGCAGCGCCAGCGTCAGCACGACGCCACCGCCGAGACCGGTGCCGAGCGGGGTCCAGCTGGCACCGTTCCAGCGGGCCACCGCCGACGGGAACTGACCGGCGGCTGTGAGATCGCCGTTCGGCAGCACCTGCAGCGCCAGCACGCCGGCGGCGAACCCGGTGCCGATCGGCGACCACGCGGCCCCGTTCCAGCGGGCGATCCGGTTGCACGGCTGTCCACCCATGGTCGTGAAGGCACCGGCCGCGACGATGGTGCCATCGGGCAGGCGCGCGAGGCAGTGCACCACGCTGTTGGCACCGCTGCCCATCGCCCGCCACGTGCTGCCGTCCCAGCGCGCGACGTTCCTGGCGCTGCTCGAGTCGGCCACCGGGAAGATGCCGCCGGCCACGAGCTCGCCGCCGGGCAGCGGCAACATGGTGAACACACTGCCCAGCGGCCCGGGTGCGGGTGCGCCCGGCAACCACGCCGGTCCACATTGGGCGCTGGCGAGCTGGCCCGGCATCAGGGTGGCGACAGCCAGGGTGAGGTGAGCGAGGACGGTCTTCATGAGGACTCTCGGGGTGGTCGAGGACGGGCGTGGCACACGCGGGAAAGGTCAGCGCATCGTCAGGCGAACGGTCGGTGCCTGGCCGGGCACGGCGGCCTCGCCGCGGTAGCCGCGGTTGTCGACGGCGAGCACGCTGGGGATCGGGGCCGCGAACCGGCGTTCGAGGCGCAGTTCGCCGGCCGCCGACAGGGGGCCGTGCACCCGTTCGCGCCACACCGTCTTGGCGTGTTCGTCGCGTACGACCAGATCGAAGCTGGCGATGCGATCGGCCGGCAGCTGCCCGGCGTAGTCGATCACGAACGTGACTTCGTCGCCCGCGGCGGCGACCAGTTCGACCTGCTGCGGCCCGGAGCCGAGCCTCAGGTCGAGGCGCGAGCATGCGTGGCCCTCCTGCTGCCAGAACAACACGTAGTCGCCCGGTGCGACGCGGATCTCGCCATCGAGGCTCTGGCGCGGCTCCAGCAGCACGATCGCATCCGCGGCACACAGGCACACGCGGCAGAGTGGCGGCGTGAGCGGCGAACCGCCGGCGCCGGCGAGACGCAACACGGCCGCCGGCCGCGCCTGCAGGTCGTCGATGATGCAGCGGCCGCCGCTGTCGACCTGCAGCGGTCCCCGATACTCGACAGGGTGGCCGGCCGCGGTCAGCCCGACCATCCAGGTGCCGCGGCGCAACGGGCCGAACTCGCGCGTTCCCTCGGCGATGCCGCGTGGGAAGCCGAGCGGGTCGAGCAGCACGATGCGTTCGGCCCGTGGTGTGGCTGCGCTGGCGGTGGCGAGCTGCAGCCATGCGCTGGGCAACTCGTCACCGCGGATGGTGAGCACGGCGCGCGCACCGTCGCGCTGCAGCAACTTCGGCTCGGAGCCGTGGTGGCGGTGCAGCAGGCGCGGATCGTTCGCCGCGACCTTGCCGGGCGGCAGCAGCACGCAGCGCAGGGCCCCGAGCGGCACCGACGGGAACTCGGCGACGTTGCCGAGGATCGGCTGCACGGCGATCGCATCATCGCTCGTCGTCGTCAGCAGCACCGCGGACCAACCGTGCACCGAGCTGCCATCGGCGCCGCCGATCGCTAGCTGCAACGGCCCGGTCGCTGCGGTGGTCGCAGCGGCAGCGGTCGTCTCGCTCGGCCCCGCGTCGGTCTGCAGCCGCAAATCCTGCGCGATGGTGGTGCCGCTGGCTCCGATCACCGTCACCGCGGCACTCGCTTCGCGGTCGCGGCGGGCGAGCAGCTGGTGGGGCCGACCCGCCTGCAGGTCGAGCGCGAGGAAGCGCCCGCGTTCGTCGGCGGTCGTGATCCGCGTCGCGCCCGCTGCACCGGCGCGCCAGATCGTGGCGCCGGCCGCAGGCACACCGCTGGCATCGAGCACCTCACCGGCCACCGCGAAGCCGGGCGGGACCACCAGCCGGATCGGCGGGAACGCGGCGCTGCCAGCTTCGTCAATCGCCGGCTGACCCGGCCGCGAGTCCGGCGCCGGCGCCAGCACGATCTCCGCGCGCACGCTCGAGAACGGTGCGACGACGGTCGCCTGCGCGGCGGTCGCGTCGGCGAGCGAGCGGGCGATGCCCATCGCGTCGGTCACCAGCCCTCGCGGCGCGCCGCCGTCCAAGGCCACCTCGATCTCGACACCGGGCAGTGGTTCGCCGCCGATCGCACGCACCACGTGCACCGTCAGTTCGCGCCGCGCCGGCTCGGGGCCGGGCGCGACCGCGGTCCGGAGGTTGGGCGTCGCGGGCGGAGCCACCGTGGGCCGCGGGTCCGTCGGTGGCTCGGCGGTTGCATCCGCGCGGCTCGCTGGCGCGGGATCCCCGGCGGCCGCCGGTGGGATCGACGGGGCGGCAGCGGCGTCGAACATCAGGTAGGTCGCGCCCGCCACCAGGGCGAGGCCGGCGGACACCGCGGCGGCGCGACCGGTGCCGCCGAAGGCCCGCAACAGCGCGCTGAGCACCATCGGCAGGCCGCGCCGAAGCCGTTCCAGCCCGCGTCGCACCTGGCTGCGCACCGTCGCCGGCGATCGCCCCAGGGCGGCGGCGATCTGCTCAGCGGTTTCCTCGTGCAGCAGCGCCCGCTGCAGCACGGTCCGGTAGGGCTCCGGCATGCGATCGATCTGCCGGGTCGCCAGCCGCGCCAGTTCGGATCGCGCGGCCTCGCTGCACGGGCCGTCGTCGTCGTCACTCGTCGGTGCCGACGGCGCCGCGGGCACGAGGCGCCGCACTGGCTGCTGGCGCGCCTTGTTGTGCAGGATGCCGAGCAGCCATGGTCTGGCCGGGGCGGTGACATCGAAGCGATGGCGGGTCTCGATCGCCGTCACGAACGTGGTCTGCACCAGGTCCAGTGCCGCCGCCGAGTCGCGCACCATCTGCATCGCCCGGCGGGCCAGCCAGGGAGCCGTGGCCGCGAACACGGCGCCGAGGGCCTCGGCATCGCCGTCGGTGCAGAAGCGGCGGAACTGGGTGTCGACCTCGTCGGACGGGATCGCGTTCATGGGGCTGCCGGTGCCGGGGTTCACGCGGACTGGTTCTGCCGAGCGCTCGCCGACGAGGCAGGAATCTCCCGAAAATCGACGGGCTTGCCGGGGGGCGGGGCCTCAGCGCGCGACCGGCCGCTGTTCCGCCGCCGCCAGCACCATACGCAGCACGTCCTTGATCGACAGGATGCCGACCACACGCGCCGCGTCGTCGGTGACCAGCACGTGCTTCACGTCGTGCCGGCGCATGATCTCGACCGCGCGTGCGATCGGTGTCGTGGCCGTGACGCACTCGACCTCGGTGGTGGCGATGTTGCGCAGCGGCTGCTGCAGATCGACGTCGCGCCGCAGCGCCGCGAACAGATCGGTGCTGGTCACCAGCCCGGCCAGCCGGCCGTCACCGCCGACCAGCGGGAACGCGTTGATCTTGTGGTCGAGCAGTTCGCGCAGGCACTGCTGCAGCTGCGTGTCGGGCGACAGCGTGCGCACCGTGCTGGTCATGATCGTCGACACCGGCGCCTCGAGCTGCTCCTTGTCGACCCACGCCGGCAGGATCGCGGCCGCCGGCTGGAACCGCCGCGACGTCGACTCGACCAGCGTGCGCAGCCCCTTCCAGCAGCGCGTCAGCACACCGAACTCGCGCGCCGGGAACGACAGCACCGTGGTCGGCTCGACCGCGACCGCGGTGGTCGCGCGCACCGTGCGGCGCAGCAACGAGCCCTCGCCGAAGTGCTGGCCCGGCCCCAACAGGTCGCTGGCTTCGGTGCAGCCCTGCTCGTCGCAGCGCGTCAGCTGGATGTGGCCGGACTCGACCACGTAGAACACCGAGCTCGGCTCGCCCTGCCGGAACAGCGTCTCACCGGCCTCGAGGTGCACCATGCCGTGGCGCGCGGTCGGCTGCAGGGCGAGCGCGTTGAGGTCGCGCGGGAAGAACAGGTTCAGCGTCCACTCCAGCACCACGCGCAGCTTGCGGTCGAAGCGCGGCAGCTTCATCAGATAGATCGTGCGCCACAGCCACCACGCGAAGAAACCGGTGATGCGGAAGCGCCCGATCGCCGCCACCGCGTTGCGATGGCCGAGCGTCGCCAGCTGGCCCTGGTTCTTGTGCTGGAACGGCTGCAGCGGTCGCTGCGCGAACGACGCGGCGATGTTCTTCGCCGCGGTGGTGCCCTGGCGCGACGCGAACTGCGCGGTCGGTGGCGCGATGCCACCGTGGCCGTCCGGCGTCGCGGCGCAGTCGCCGAGCGCCCAGACCCGCTCGTGCCCGCGCAGGCGCAGGAACTCGTCGGTCGGCAGCCGCCCCTCGACCGCGGTGGCGAGGTCCTTCAGCATCGGGTGCGGGGCGTTGCCGACGGTGCTGACGATCGTGCGTGTGCGCACCAGTTCGCCGCTGGCGAGGTAGACACCCTCACCCGATGCGGCGCGGGTGCGCGCACCGAGGCGGAACTCGACGCCGCGCTTCTGCAGCACTTTCTGCGCGTGGTCGCCGAGCCGCACGTCGAGTTCGGGCAGGATGTGGTCGCGCGAGTGGATGCAGATCACGCGCTTGGTCTCGGGCACGAGGCTCGGGAAGAACTTCATCGCCCCGCGCACCAGGTCGTTGACCTCGGCCGCGGTCTCGACCCCGGAGAAGCCGCCGCCGACCACGACGAACGTCAGCAGCGCCGCGCGCTCGGCGGGATCGGGCTCGAGCACCGCGCGTTCGAGCCGGGCGATGATCGTGTGCCGCAGCGTCAGCGCGTCGGCGACGTTCTTCATCTGCAGCGAGTGCTCGGCCATGCCGGGGATGCGGCTCTGGTCGACCACCGAGCCGAGCGCCAGCACCAGATGACGCGCCGTGAACGTGGTGCGTTCGTCGATGCCCTCGGCGGTGACGGTCACGGTGCCGGCGAACTCGCCGCCCGAGGGGGCGAGTTCGATCGCCGCGACCTCCCCGCGCACGACGTCGGTCCGGCGCAGCAGGTGGCGCAGCGGGCTGATCACGTGCGCCGGGGCGAGGCTGGCGCCGACCACTTCGGGCAGCAGCGGCTGGAACACGAAGTAGTTCTCGCTGCTGATCAGCGTGATGCGGCGGTCGCGCGGAAGGAGGCGTTCGAGCGACCGGGCACAGCCGGCGCCGGCGAAGCCGCCGCCGAGCACCAGGACGTCGGTGGAACGGACCTGCGGAAGGGGCGTGGGCAAGGTGGTGGGAGCGTATCGACTCGGGACTTGTCAGGCTTTCGTCACTTGGCGTCGCCGCGATGCGGTCGCGCGGTGGAGTTCCCGAGACCGGTCGCGACCGCCGCGCGATCGCCATGGCCCGGCCATGGCAAGCCGAGCGTCGCGCTGGATTGCCCGGGGCAATTGCTATCCTGCTCCACGGCCGCAACGGTTCGACCCGTTGCGGCGCAGCCCTCTCGACAACCGGAAAACCAGCTCACCCATGCGACTTCCTTCGTTCTTCGTCCTCGGCTTGCTTGCCGCTGCCGCGACCGCACAGACCAACATCCTGCCGCGGAGCGCCAACGGCGTGGCCGGCAGCGCCACGAACGCGTTCCCCTGGGGATTCGCCGCGGCGACCTTCCCCGGCGTGCGCACCATGTCCATCTACGACAGCTCGCACTTCACCGCGGCGCCGGTCCCGATCACGACGCCCATCCTGATCACGAGCATCAAGTGGCGCGCCAATGACGTCTCCACGGCCACGAGCTGGCCCGGTGGCACCTACAGCAACGCGACGCTGCGCCTCGGCACGGCGGCCGTCGACCATCTGGCCGCGACGACGAACTTCGCCGCCAACGTCGGCCCCGACTACATGCTGGTCTACCAGGGCACGGTGACGGTGCTGCCGGGTACCGGACTCGGCACGGGGGTCGTGCATCCCTACGTCGTCGACATCCCCGTGAACCCGCCGTTCCTCTACGACCCGAACGCGGGCGACCTCGTGGTGGACACCGACTATGCCATCGGTGCCTTCACCGGCAGCACGCCGCTGGCGGGCATGGACGTGCACGCACCGAACGTGTTCGCGAGCCGTGTCTACGCGACTTCCACCTATCCGACCGCCAACGGCGTGGATGCGAATGCGCCGGTGATCGAGGTCGGCTACGTGCCCGCTCCTGCGGGGACGGCCGCGACGAACACGTCGCTCGGCGCCGGTTGCGTCAGCGGGCCCGATGCCTCCTTCTACGAGTTGTTCACGAGCTCCGCAGCGTTCGACCTCGCGAACTCGGCGATCACGCTCACGCACACGGGGAACGGTTACATCGCCAGCTCCGGCGTCGCGGCCTACCTGCCCCCGTCGGCCGGCGCCCTGCAGCTGACCTTGACCGACAACTCGCAGATTGCGGTGTCGCTGTCGCAGCCGATGCCGGTCGGTCGCACGACCACGAGCGTGCTCAATGTCTGCTCGAACGGCTTCATCACCGCCGGTGCACCCATCTCGACCGCGGCGAGCGGCACCGCCTCGTCGCTGCTGAACAACCGGGCGATCTGGGCCGTGTGCTGGCACAACATGAACCCGACGATCGTCGGCAGCGGCCAGGTCTGGTTCGAGGAAGTCGGCGGCACCGCGTTCGTGACCTGGGACGGCGTGTGGGACAACAGCGGCACCACGGCGGCGAGCGCCAACACGATGCAGGCGCAGTTCGACCTGGCCACGGGCAGCGTGACCTACGTGTACGGCGCGATCAGCACGGGTGGCACCAGCCGCATGGTCGGCTTCTCCGACGTGTCCGGCTCGTCGGACCCGGGCAACATGGACATCTCCGCCGCGCTGCCCGCGACGTTCACGGCGGCCACGTTCCGCCTCGATCCGCTGACGCTGGGCCCGGTCAGCCGACCGGTGCTCGGGACCAACTGGGACCTCAGAGCCACGAACGTGCCCCCGACGACCGTGGTCGGCATCGACGTGTTCGGCCTCACGGATCCGGGCTTGTCCGATCTGGCGGTCATCGGCATGCCGACCTGCGGCATTCGCGCATCGCTGGACGTGCTCAATGTGTGGTTCTCGACGGGGAGCGTGCATGCGTACTCCCTGCCGCTCCCGTCCAGCACCTCCTTGATCAACTTCCACGTGTTCACGTCGACGGTCGCCTTCCAGCCGGGCGTCAACGCGTTCGGTGCCATCACCAGCAACGGCATCGACGGCAAGCTCGGCGACCTCTGACGCGCGAGCGTGGCACGAGCGGGTGGGCGCGGTCCGGCACCCGCGGATCCGTTCCCTCGCTCGATTGCATCGCGTGCCGCTGAGCGGTCACGCCGGGTGGCCCGCACCGTCGGTCGGACCGGGCGGCTTGATTGCTCGGGACTTGCTTCTTCGACAGGTCCCAGTAACCAAGCTCTACCCATGCGCTCGCCAGCCGCCGTCCAGCTCCTGTTCGCCGCCGCCTGCCTGCTGCCGCTGCGGGCCCAGACCAAGGTGCCGAGCCCGGTCGAGTTCTTCGGCCACGAGATCGGCGCCGACTACCAGCTCGTCAACTACACCGACATGTCGGCGTGGTTCCGCGCCGTGGCGGCGGCCAGCGATCGCGTGCGCCTGGTCGACATCGGTCCGACCAGCTACGGCCAGCGCATGCAGATGGTCGTGATCAGCTCGCCGCAGAACCTGGCGCGGCTCGAACGGCTGCGCTCGATCAGCTGTGCGCTGAGCAAGGGGCGCGAGGTGACCGCCCAGCAGTTGCCGGCCACGATCGACGAAGGGCGCGCGTTCGTCTGGATCGACGCCGGCCTGCACTCCACGGAAGCGATCGCCGGCCAGAACCTGCTCGAGTTGATCTGGCGCATGACTTCGCGCGACGACGCCGAGGTGGCGCGCATCCTCGACGAGGTCGTGCTGCTCGCGTGCCCGGTCAATCCCGACGGCTACGAGCTGGTCGCCAATGCCTATCGCGCGACGCGCAGCATGACGATCCCGGTGCTGTACCAGCGCTACATCGGCCACGACAACAACCGCGACTTCTACGCCTGCAACCAGCTCGAGGCACAGAACGTCAACCGCGTGTTCTACCGCGAGTGGTGCCCGCAGATCGTCTACAACCACCACCAGACCGCGCCGGCCAACACGATCATCTTCACGCCGCCGTTCCGCGACCCGTTCAACTACCTGGTCGACCCGATGGTGGTGCGCGGCATCGAGATCGTGGCCGCGCACATGAACCATCGCTTCGCGCTCGAGGGCAAGCCCGGCGTGATCTCGCGCAGTGGCGCGCCCTACTCGGGCTGGTGGAACGGTGGGCTGCGCTCGACCAACTACTTCCACAACGTGATCGGCATCCTGACCGAGTCGTTCGGCCGGCCGGAGCCGACACCGATCAAGCAGCCGCTCGATCGCCGGTTGCCGTACGGCGACTACCCGGACCCGGTGCCGGCGCAGACCTGGCACGCGCGGCAGACGGTCGAGTACCTGCAGACCGCCAACTTCGCGATCCTCGACTACGCGGCGCGGCACCGGCGCGAACTGCTGCAGGGCATGTGGACGATGGCCGTGCGCGCGATCGAGCGTGGGCAACGCGACCATTGGACCTCGACGCCGTATCTGGTCGACGCCGCGCGCCGGCGCGAGGACCCGGACTCGGTGTGGAGCGATCCGCACCTGCGCGATCCGCGCGTCTACGTGCTGCGCAGCGATCAACCCGACTGGAGCGCCGCGCAACGCATGGCGCGGGCGCTGCTGCGCTGCGGGGTCGAGGTGCACCGGGCCGTGCAGCCGTTCGCGATGAACGGCGTGACGATGCCGCCGGGCTCGCTGGTGGTGAAGACCGACCAGGCCTACCGCGCGCACGTGCTCGACCAGTTCGAGCCGCAGTGGCATCCCGACGACGTGAAGGACGGCAAGCCGGTGCCGCCGTACGACGCCGCCGGCTGGACGCTGGCGATGCAGATGGACGTGCAGGTCGAGCGCTGCTTCGAGGCGGTCGACGGGCCGTTCGAACGGATCGCGGCGGTCGAGGGCTTCGTGCCGGCGCAGTTGCCCGGGGAGCGCCGGCGCTCGTTGTCGTCGTGGGCGATCGATGCGCGCGACAGCCACGCGGTGATCGCCGTGCAGCAGGTGCTGGCGGCGGGTGGCCGGGTCGCGTTCGACGCGGGGATCTGGCGCGCCGACCAGTCGCCGACCAGCACCGCCGTGTTGACCAAGGCGGCGAGCGAGCTCGGGCTGCGCGTGCGTGAGGCGCAGGGTGGGGTCGCCGGCGAACCGCTGCGGCCGGTGCGGCTCGGCCTGTTCGACGTGTTCGGTGGCCACATGCCGACCGGTTGGGACCAGTGGTTGCTGCAGGAGTTCGGCTTCCCGGTGCAGCAGGTCTGGGGCGACCGCGTCGAGGCCGGTGACCTTCGGCGCGACTACGACGTCCTGGTGTTCCACACCGGGTTGCCCGGCCCGCGCGATCTGCAGCGGGCCGCCCAGCGGCGCGACGAGACCAAGATCCCCGAGCTGCAACAGGCGCTGCCGCCGTTCGAGGACTGGAGCAACCTCGAGGCGCGCGCGACGCGACTCACCGGCGAGAAGGCGCTGCCGGCGATCCGCGCGTTCGTCGAGCAGGGCGGCACGTTGATCGCGATGGGCGGTGAGGTCGAGAAGGTGATCCGCCACTTCGAGCTGCCGGTCAAGGTCGGCACCCATGTGGCGGATGCCGAGGCCGAAGGTGGCGAACGCCGCACGCGCCGCGAGGAGTTCTACGTGCCCGGCTCGCTGCTGGCGCTCGAGGTCGACACCGGCCATCCGCTCGCGCGCGGCTGCTCGCGCGAGATGGCGGCGATGTTCGACGGCGACTCGACGGTGATGCAGGTCACCGACCCGAACGCACGCATCGACGTCGTCGCGCGCATCCGCGGCATGGACACGCTGGTCAGTGGGTGGGCGATCGGCACCGAGTACCTGGTCGGCAAGGCGGCGGTGCTGTGTGCGCACGTCGGCAAGGGCCGCGTGCTGCTCTACGGCGCCGACGTCAGCTACCGCGGCCAGCCGCTCGGCACCGCGAAGCTGCTGTTCCACGGCATCCTGTCGGCGGGGGCGGCGCGGTGACGTGCAGCTCGGCACGCGCGCGCTCGTTCCTGTCCTGCTTTGCTGAGAAGTCGCCATGATCCCTGTCTCCGGCAACGTCGAGTATCTCCGCGTGGTCGATGGTTCGATCGAGTTGGCCGGCTGGTGCATCTGTCACCACCCGAGCTGGATTCGCGGGTTCGAACTGGAGGTCGCCGGCAGACCGGCTGCCGTCGTCGAGAGTCGGTTGCGGATGGACAGCCCCGATCTGGTGTCCGCCTACACCGAGTCCTCGGCGGCATCGGCATCGAGATTCGCCATGCGCGCCGCCGCGCCGTGGGTCACCGATGGGGCACTGGTCCGGATCAGACCGGTCGTGAGCACTGGCGAGCGCGGGGTGCTGGCGTTGACCTCCGTGGTGAACCCGAAGCTGGAGATGCCACCGAGTGCCGGTGTCCACATCATCGGCGGGGACTACCACCGGACGGCCATGGAGTACCTCGGCTACTTCATGGACCTGGTCGGCCTGCGGGAGACCGCTCGTGTGCTGGACGTCGGCTGTGGGTTCGGGCGGATGGCCTATGCGCTGACCCACTATCTGCGCGCCGGTGGCAGCTACCTCGGCTTCGATGTGATGGCTGATGCCATCCAATACTGCAAACGAGCCCATGCCAGCCGTGCGGGTGCCTTCGAGTTCGTGCACCTCGATGCGAAGAACGGGATGTACAACACCGGCGGGGCGCTCGACGACACGCGGATCGTGTTCCCCGCGAGCGACGTCGATCTGGTGATCATGACCTCCGTGATCACCCACCTCCTGGTCGACGCAACGCGGAACTACTTCCGGCAAGCCGCGCGAAGCCTGAAGCGCGGCGGCTGCGCCCTGATCACCGCCTTCGTCGTCGACGAATGTGCCGCCGAGCTGGTGCGTCGAGGCAAGGCGAGTGCAGGCATGCGCAGGTCCGATGAGCATCACTGCTGGCTCGGCAACGAGCAGCTGCTCGAGCGCGTGGTCGGCTTCGACGAAGCGGACCTGCTGCGGTGGATCGACGAAGCCGGGTTCGACGTGCGCATGAGCATTCCCGGGCGATGGTCCGGTCGCACGCCGGCGCTCAGCTACCAGGACATCTTCATCCTGGTCAAACGCTGACGGGTCCTGTCAGTGAGCGACCAGGAGGCCAGGAACGGAGGGGGGGTGGCCACCCACTGCCCCGCTGCTATGGTCACGATTCGCGCGGAACTGGTCCGTCGCTGTTTCGGAAGGAGTGCCCATCGTGTCCCCAGCTCTGCGTTCGTCGCTGTCGTTGTTGTCGTTCGCGGTCGGATCGGGAGCCTCGCTGCTCGCGCAGTGCGGCCCCGCCTGGTTGCCCGGGCAAGGTGTTCCCGGCGTCATGGGCACCGTCAACCGCCTGCACTGGTGGGATCCCGATGGCGCCGGCCCGGCCACCGAGGTGTTGCTCGCCACCGGCGCTTTCGTGCTCGCTGGCGACGTGGCGGCGCCGGGCTTCGCGGCTTGGGACCCTTCTACCGGCACCTGGTCGGCGATGGGGGCGGGCATCATCGGGGGCGTGTCGGCGCTGGCTACCATGCCGAACGGCGACCTGGTCGCCGGCGCGAACACTCTGATCGGCTCGCCGGCCGGCAGCGGCATCTACCGCTTCGACGGTTCCACCTGGTCGCCGGTCGGTGGTGGTGTGGTCGGCTCGGTGAATGCCTTGGCGGTCCTGCCGAACGGGGACCTGGTCGCCGCCGGTGGGGTCGGGCTCGCCGGTGGGAACCCGGTGCAGAGGGCGGCGCGGTGGAATGGCAGCGTGTGGTCGGACATGGGGCCGGGCATCGGTCACGTCACCGCACTCGCCGTCGGTAACCAGGGCGAGCTCTACGCCGCCAGCGACAACCAGGGGGCGGTGCTGCGCTGGACCGGCACCGCGTGGCAAGTGTTGGGGCAAGGGGTGGGCGGGCTCGTCACCGGGCCGAGCGCGCTGGCGGTTGCCCCCAACGGCGACGTCTACGTCGGTGGTGCCCGCGGCATCGCCCGCTGGAACGGCAGCCAGTGGTCCGGTCTCGGTAGCGGCGTCGGTGGCTCGGAGAACGGAGTGCTGTCGCTGCAGGCGCTGCCCGACGGCAGCGTGGTGGCCGGCGGCAACTTCACCCTCGCCGGCGGCAGCCCCGTCGCCCGCATCGCCCGGTGGAACGGTGCGCAGTGGAGCGGCTTCGGCGGCGGCATGGAGTCCGGCGTCGTGCTGGCATTGGCGCGGCGCCAGGACGGCACCGTGCAGGCCGGTGGCCACTTCTTCCGCGCCGGCGGCACGGCGGTGGATCGCATCGCCACTTGGAACGGCACTGCTTGGTCGGCACTGTCGACCGGCCTCAACGGCAACGTGCGCGCCGTGGTGGAGCTGGCCGATGGCAGCACCGTGATCGGTGGCGCCTTCACCGCGGCCGGCGGCCAGACCGTGAACGGCATCGCGAAGTGGGACGGCAGCACGTGGTCGGCGTTCGGCAGCGGCTGCAACGGCGTCGTGACGTCGTTGCTCGAGCTCCCCAATGGCGGCCTGATCGCCGCCGGCACGTTCACTTCGATCGGTGGCCAGCCGATCCGTCGGGTGGCCCGGTGGGACGGCAGCGCGTGGCTGCCGCTCGGCGCCGAGCTCAACGACGACGTGTTGGCGATGGTGCGGTTGCCGAACGGGGACGTCGTGCTCGGCGGCGAGTTCGATGGCGCCGGTCCGTTGTTCACGCCCGCCTTCTTGCCGAGCCGCAAGTTGATCCGTTGGAACGGCAGCTCGTACCAGCCGATGCCGTTGCCGGGCACGGCGTTCACCGAGTTCGTGAGCGGACTCACGGTGCTCGACAACGGCAACCTGGTCGCTTGTGGTGGCTTCGCGGGCGGCGTCATCGAGTGGGGTGGGGCGAACTGGACGCCACTGGGCGGCGGCCTCGGTGCTGGTGCCAACTTCCTCACTCGCGGCCCTGGTGGTTCGCTCTACGCGGTCGCCAACGGCGTGTGGCGCTGGCAAGGGGCTGCGTGGTCTCAGGTGGCCGCGAATGCGTCGATCCGGGCGTTCGCCGTGCTGCCGAACGGCGACCTCGTCGCTGGCCTCAGTTCGTTCCCGGCCCCCGCACCACCGTTCCTGGCCCGCTACGACGGCTTTGCGTGGCAACCGCTGCCGGGCCTCGGCGGCAGTTTCTTCCTGGCCACTCCGAGCGTCGACATGCTGACCTTGCTGCCGAGCGGCCAACTCGCGGTCGGTGGCTTCTTCTGGCAAGCCGGCAGTGGGGTGTCGGCCTACCTGGCGCGGCTCGCCTCGCTGTGCCCGGCCAGTGCGACCAACACCGGCGGCGGCTGTGCCGGCAGCACGACGTTGCGCGCCGACCTGCCGTGGTTGGGCGCGCCGTGGCGCTCGGTCGCGACCGGTCTGCCGGCCAACTCGTTCGTGTTCGCGGTGGTCGGGTTGCTGCCGGCCGCGCTGCCGCTGCCGCAGCTGTTCCCGAGCGGTGTGGCGGGCTGCGAGCTGCGGGTGGACCCCGTCACCGTGCAGGGCATCGCGGCGGTCGGCGATCGGGTGCAATACACCCTGAACATCCCGAACGAACCCGGCCTGCTCGGTCTCGTGCTGCATCACCAGATGCTGCCGCTCGAACTGGTGCCGGCGCTGCCGCTGTCGGCGACCGACGCCGTGCGGCTGACCCTCGGTCGCTGGTGAACGGTCGCCGGTGACTGGTCGCTGCCGTAGGCTCCGACGGTGAGCCTCGACCTGCACACGGCCATGATGGGTCTGCACGACGACCTGGCCGCGCGCTTCTTCGTGCACCAGCGCGCGCTGCTCGATCGCGACTACGCGACCGCCGCCGCCGAGCTGCAGCGCTACCGCAGCGCGTTGTTCGCGCATGCCGCGGACGAAGAACGGCTGGTGCTGCCGCGCTACGAGCAGCTCGGTGGCGCTCCCGACGCACCGGTGCGGCTGTTCCTCGGCGAACACGAGAACCTGCGCCGCTTCGTCGACGAGTTCGTGCAGCGCACCGCGGCGCTGTGCGAACGCCCCGACGACCGAGTGTTGCTCGAGTTGCTCGACCGGCAGGCGACGTTCAAGAACCTGGTGCTGCACCACGACCTGCGCGAGCGCAACGTGCTCTACCCGTTCCTGGCGGCGCGGCTGTCGGCGGCGGAACAAGGCAAGCTGCTGGCGGCGCGCAAGTGGAGCAGTGGAGGGTGAACGCAGATGCGCGGCCCCGCTACGCTGGCCGCGCGCATGAACCGCCTTCCACTCCGCCTCGCTCTCGTCGGCTGCCTGACCGGCTTCACGATCGCCCAAGAGTTGCCGCCGCTGCAGCAGCAGCCGGGCAGTGGCAATCCGCCGGTGCCTTACTTCGTGCAGCTGCCGGTGGGGCATCAGGAGGGGCAATGTGTGCCGCTCGCGGTCGTGATCGGAGCCGTCGAGGGCGAAGAGGCCGCGCGCGCGCTCGCCACCGTGCAGGCGAGCGAGCTGGCCCGGCGCGGCTTCGTCGCCGTCGTACCGGTCGTCGCATCGCCGCCGGCTACGAGCCTTGGCGCGCCCGTGCGGCCCTGGGCGCCGTTGTGCGCCGAACTGCGGCAGAGGTATCGGATCGAGCAGGGAGGCATGCACGCGGTGGTCGACGGCGACGAACTGGCAGCGAACTTGGCGCTCGACCATCGCACCGAGTTCCAGACCTTCGTCGTGCATGGACGCGCGAGCGCCGAGGCCGCCAAGCTGCTGCGGCTGCCGTCGCGACGGGTGCGGACCCTGACCGGCACCGATGCTGTCGCGGTAGCGACCGCGGTCGCCGAACTGCACGCGGAACGGCAAGCGCCAGGCGCCATCGGCGAGGTCGCGCGCGTGCTCGACGACTTCCACGACGCGGCAGCGAACGGCGACGAGGACCGCTACTTCGCGATCCTGCCCGACGACGCGCTGTTCCTCGGCACCGACGCGACCGAACGCTGGACCGGGTTGCAGTTCCGCAAGGAACACCGGCGCTACTTCCAGCGGCCGTCGGCGTGGACCTACGTCGCGTTGCAGCGCCACGTCGTCATCGAGGCGGATGGCAACCTCGCGTTGTTCGACGAGATCTTCGACAACGACTCCTACGGCGAGTGCCGCGGCTCCGGCGTGATGTGGAAGCGCGACGGCCGCTGGGTGCTGCGTCAGTACCACCTGACGATCCCGGTGCCGAACGACCTGGCGCCCGGCATCGCCCGGCACATCCGCGCGTTCCAGGCCGGGGGGCCGGCACCGGCGGCGGCGACGATCGTGTTCGTGCGCCATGCCGAGAAGGTCGACCAGAGCAATGACCCCGAACTCAGTGCCGAGGGCGCCGCGCGCGCCGAAGCACTGGCGCGGGTGCTGCGGGACCTGCCGATCACCACGGTCTACCACACCGAGTTCCGCCGCACGGCGGCGACCGTGGCACCGCTGTGCGCCGCCCGCGGCATCACGCCGGACATGGTGCCGGCGGCGGACGTGAACGAACTGGTACGCAAGCTGAAGCGCGCCGCGCCCGGGAGTGTCGTGGTGGTCTGCGGTCACTCCAACACGGTGCCCGAGCTGATCGAGCAGCTCGGCGTGAAGGGCGCCCCTGCGTTCGGCGACACCGAGTTCGACCGGCTGCTGGTGGTGCGTCGGGATGCCGATGGTGCGGTGCTGCTGCCGTTGCGCTACGGGCGTTGATCGGGGGGATGGTGCGGTCGGGGTCGGCCGAGGGCTGGTGTGGCGGCAGAAATGTGCGGCGAACCGGTTTTGACGCGCTTTTTAGTCGTTGCGACGGCGTCTAGTTTGCCGGCCTCACACAAGACCGCCTGCCACTCACGATGACCACTGCCTCGACCTTGTCGGTGCCCCCCATGCGCGCCGTCGGCCGCGACCTGCTGGCCGGACTCGTCGTCTTCCTCGTCGCCCTGCCGCTGTGCCTGGGCATCGCCCACTTGTCCGGTGCGCCGCTGCTGTCCGGGTTGATCTCCGGCATCCTCGGTGGACTCGTGGTCGGGCCGTTGAGTGCCTCGCGCATCAGCGTCACCGGTCCGGCGGCCGGCCTCGCCGCGGTCGTGGTGGCGCAGGTGCAGGGGCTCGGCAGCTTCGACGTGTTCCTGGCCGCGGTATTGGTGGCGGGCCTGCTGCAGATCGGACTCGGTCTGCTGCGCGGCGGCCTGGTCGCCAACTTCGTGCCGAACAACGTCATCAAGGGCCTGCTGGCGGCAATCGGCATCCTGCTCATTCTGAAGCAGCTGCCGCACCTGGTCGGGCACGACGCCGACTACCAAGGCGACGAGTCGTTCTCGCAGTCCGACGGTGACAACACGTTCACGGCGCTGGTCACCGCTCTGGGGCGCCTGGTGCCAGGCGCGGCATTGGTCGGCGGTGTGTCCCTCTGCCTGATCGTGCTGTGGGAGAACACCCGCCTGAAGGCGACCAAGGTCCCGAGCACGCTGGTCGCGGTGCTGGCCGGCACGCTGCTCAGCGAGTTCCTGCGCTCGACCGGTGGCGACTGGTCGATCGCCGCCAGCCACCTGGTGGCGGTGCCGGTGCTCGGCGAGGGGGGCCTGCAGCTGCAGGACTTGCTGCGGTACCCCGACTTCTCGCGGTTCTCCGAGCCACGCTTCCTGCTCGCGGCCGTCACCATCGCCGTGGTGGCCTCGTTGGAGACGTTGCTCAACCTCGAGGCGACCGAGAAGCTCGACCCGGGCCGGCGGCCGGCGAGTCCCAACCGCGAACTGGTCGCCCAGGGCTTCGGCAACCTGCTGGCCGGCGCGCTCGGCGGCCTGCCGATGACGTCGGTGGTCGTGCGCAGCTCGGTCAACGTCAACGCCGGCGGCCGGTCGCGCCTCTCGACCATCACGCACGGCGTGTTGCTGCTGCTGAGCGTGTTGCTGCTGGCGCCGCTGATCAATCGCATCCCGTTGGCCGCGCTGGCCGCCGTGCTGATCGTCACCGGCGCCAAGCTCGCCTCGCCCAGGACGTTCCGCGAGAAGTGGCGCGCCGGCTGGATGCAGTTCGTGCCGTTCCTCGCCACCGTGCTGGCGATCGTGTTCACGGACCTGCTGAGCGGTATCCTGATCGGCCTCGCCATCAGCCTGTCGTTCGTGCTGGCGCGCAACCTGAAGGGCGGCTTCCACCTGGTGCGCGAGTCGCACGTGTCCGGGCTCGTGCATCGGATCGAACTCGGCACCCACGTCAGCTTCCTGAACCGCGCGCGGCTGGCCGACATCCTGTCGCGCTTCCGCCAGGGCGACCAGGTCGCGATCGACGCTCGCGGCGCGGAATACGTCGATCCGGACCTGCTGTCGGTGATTCGCGAGTTCGTCGAGGAGGAGGCGCCGCCGCGCGGCATCAAGGTCAGCCTGTTCGGCTTCCAGAAGAAGTACCAGCTCGCCGACGTGGTGCAGTACGTCGACTTCACGTCGCGCGAGGTGCAGGCCGGGCTGGACCCGCAGCGGGTGCTCGAGCTGTTGCGCGACGGCAACCAGCGGTTCCTGAGCGGCCAGCGGCTGCATCGGGATCTGGCGCGCCAGGTCGAGGAGACCTCCGACAGCCAGCATCCGATGGCGATCATCCTCAGCTGCATCGACTCGCGCGCGCCGGCCGAGCTGCTGTTCGACCTCGGCATCGGCGACATCTTCTCGGTCCGCGTCGCCGGCAACGTCGCCAAGGAGAAGGCGATGGGCAGTATCGAGTTCGCCTGCAAGATCGTCGGCAGCAAGCTGGTGGTGGTGCTCGGCCACACCCGCTGCGGCGCGGTGAAGGCGACCTGCGACTTCGTGCACAAGGGCATCGACCCGGTGGCTGCGACGGGGCTCACCAACCTGCCGGCGATCACCGGCCCGATCAGCGAGGCGGTGCGCGCGGAGACGCTGACGCGCGATCACCGCGACAGCAAGAACGAGCCGTTCGTCGAGCGGGTGACCGCGATCCACGTCGAACTGACGATCCAATCGATCCTCGCCCACAGCCCGACGCTGGCAAAGATGCTGAAGGACGGCGAGATCGGCATCATCGGGGCGATGTACGACGTCGGCAGCGGCCGCGTGAACTTCCTCGAGCACACGGCGCGCGGCGTGCAGCTGGGCAGTGGTCAGGCCGTCGGCGTCTGATCCATGCGAGCTGCACGGCGGGTCACGAGCTGCAGGACAGGGCCGAGCAGCCGGGCTTGTTCTTCGCCCAGTCCGGCCGCTTCTGCGCCAGGTCGTCGTGACCGGGCTGCTCGTCGAACGGGCGTTCGAACACGCGCAGCAGCCGTTCGACCTTGCCGAGCTCGCCCTGGTGCGCGGCGTCGATCGCCTCCTGGGCCAGCCAGTTGCGCAGCACGAACTTCGGGTTGCAGGCGGCCATCGCTGCCGCGCTGACCGCCGGCGGCCGCGCGGCGCTGCGCGCGCGACGCCACCAGCGCTGCAGCCACTCGGTCCCGGCCACCGCGTGCTCCGGCTCGACCTCGCCGTAGAACGCGGCCCGCACCGAGGTCGGCAGCTCGCTCGGTGCTGCATCCACCAGCAGCAACGGCGCCAGCGCGCGGAAGAACAGCGTCATGTCGATGCGGGTCGCCGACAGCCAGGTGAACAGCTGCTGCAGCAGTTCGCCGTCGCCGGCCGCGGCGTCGAAGTGCAGGCCGAGCTTGTTGCCGAAGCGTTCGCCGGCGGCGGTCGCGTAGACCTGCTGGTAGTGACCCAGGGCGCCCTCGACCACCCGTTCGTCGTCGTCGAGCAGCGGCAGCAGCGCCTCGCCGAGCCGCGCCACGTTCCACAACCCGACGCCTGGCTGGTTGCCGAACGCGTAGCGCCGCTGGCCGGCGTCGGTGGTGTTGGGGGTCCAGCCGAGATCGAAGTCGTCGATCCAGCCGTACGGGCCGTAGTCGATGGTGAGTCCGAGCAGCGACATGTTGTCGGTGTTCATGACGCCGTGCACGAAGCCGATCGCCTGCCAGTGCGCGATCAAACGCGCGGTGCGGGCCGCGACCTCGTGCAGCAGCGCCTCGTAGGCGGGGCGTCCCGGCGCGCCGAGCTGCGGGAAGTGCAGGCCGAGCGCGAAGTCGACCAGCCGCCGCAGCAGCGGCAGGTCGCCGCGCGACGACGGCAGCTCGAAGTTGCCGAAGCGCAGGAACGACGGCGCCACGCGGCACACGATCGCACCGGGCTCGTACTGCGGATTGCCGTCGTAGAACATGTCGCGCACGACCCGGTCGCCGGTGCCGACCAGCGACAGCGCGCGGGTGGTCGGCACGCCCAGCGCCCACATCGCCTCGCTGCACAGGAACTCGCGGATCGACGAGCGCAGCACCGCGCGGCCGTCGCCGCGGCGCGAGTACGGCGTCGGGCCGGCGCCCTTCAACTGCAGTTCCTGCACCGCACCGGCCGGGGTCACCAGCTCCCCGAGCACGATCGCGCGACCGTCGCCGAGCTGACCAGCCCAGTTGCCGAACTGGTGGCCACCGTAGTTGGCGGCGTAGGGTGCCATGCCGGGCCACACGGCGTTGCCGCCGAGGACCGCCGCGGTGGTGGGATCCTGCATGCGTTCGCTGGTGAGCCCGAGTTCGGCGGCCAGCGGCCGCGACCATGCCAACAGCCGCGGTGCCGCGACGGCGGTCGGTTGCACGCGCGACCACGCGGCGCCGACCACCGGCCGCGTCGAGTTCGACGATTCCGGGTCGCCGGGCAGCGTGTCGAGGAAGCGGCGCAGGAAGCGGAGGTCGTCGGTCACGGCGTGTTCATACCACGATGACGCCGCCGTAGATTCGGGTGCGTGACGTTCGTCCAAGGCTTCCCGTCGGTGGCCGCGCCGGGCGCTCGGGTGCTGATCCTCGGCAGCATGCCGGGCCGGGCATCGCTGGCCGCTGCGCAGTACTACGCGCACCCGCGCAACGCGTTCTGGCCGCTGCTCGGGGCGATCCTCGGCTTCGATCCGGCAATGCCCTACGCCAGTCGCTTGCAGTGCCTGCGCGAGCGTGGGGTGGCGCTGTGGGACGTGCTGCAGAGCTGCGAGCGGCAGGGCAGCCTCGACGCCGCGATCGACCCCCGCACGCAGCGGCCGAACGACTTCGGCGCGCTGTTCGCCGCGCAGCCGGAACTGCGTGCGGTGCTGTGCAACGGTGCGACCGCGCACCGGCTGTTCGTGCGCACGGTGCTGCCGGCGTTGGCGCCGCGCGGCAGCGAGCCGTTCGCGGTGCACCGGTTGCCGTCGACGAGTCCGGCCCACGCCGGGCTGCGGTGGGCGGACAAGCTCGCGGCGTGGCGGGCGGTGTTGGCGCCGCTCTGCGGGTGAGTGCGCTCGGCCCGCCAGCGCGCCTGGCCGGTCGGGTGGTGTCAGTCGGACTTCGGCAGAGCGTCCAGCAGCGTCGCGTAGAGGGCGCGCCGATCGATCGGCTTGGTGGCGAAGTGCGAGCAACCGGCCGCCCGCGCCCGTTCGCGATCCTCGGCCATCGCGTTGGCGGTCAGCGCGACGATCGGCGTGGTGACGCCCGCCGCGCGCAGCGTCCGGGTCGCGGTGAGTCCGTCCATGACCGGCATCTGCACGTCCATCACCACCACGTCGAACGGCCGGGCGGTCGCGGCGGCGACCGCCTGCATGCCATCGGCGACCACGGTGACCTCGAGGCCGGTGTCGCCGAGGATCCGGCCGAGCAGCCGCTGGTTGTCGGGGCCGTCGTCGGCGAGCAGTACTCGGCCGTGCAGCTTCGGCACCTGCACCCGCTTCGTCTGCAGCTGCACCGCCGCGGCGCGGTCGCCGGTGGCGGCGCGCTGCATCGGCCCGCAGGCGAGCGTCACGGTGAAGCGGCTGCCGGCGCCATCGAGGCTCTCGGCGACCAGGTCACCACCGAGCAGCTGCGCCAGGTGCTTGCTGATGTGCAGTCCGAGCCCGGAGCCGCCGAACCGGCGAGCGGTGCTGTCGTCGACCTGGACGAAGCTGCCGAACAGCCGCGGCAGCTTGTCGGCGGGGATGCCGATGCCGGTGTCGGTGACGCCGATGGCGATGGTGCCGGTCGTGAACGACGCCTCGATGGTCACGATCACGCCGCCGGTGACGGTGAACTTGATCGCATTGCCGACCAGGTTCAGCAGGATCTGCCGCAGCCGGGTCGGGTCGGTGTCGATCGCCTCGGGCATCGACGACGCCAGCACCAGATCGAGCGTGAGCCCCTTCTGCTTCGCCCGCGGTTGCATCAGCGTGATCACCTCGGTGGCGATCGCGTCGATCCGGGTCGGCACGCGTTCGATCGTCATGCGGCCTGCCTCGATCTTCGACAGGTCGAGGATGTCGTTGACGATCGTCAGCAGGTGTTCGCCGTTGCGTCGGATCACCTGTGTCGACTCGGCGCGCTCGGCGGCGGTGGCGTGCTCGCGTTCGAGTTCCTCGGCATAGCCGAGGATCGCGGTGAGCGGCGTGCGGATCTCGTGGCTCATGTTGGCGAGGAACGCCGCCTTGGCAGCTGCCGCCGCATCGGCGGCGTTCTTGGCGCGCTGCAGTTCGCGCCGAGCGGCGTGCTCCTCCGTCATGTCACGCAGGATGCCGACGAACAGGCGCTCGTCGCCGACCCGCGCCTCGTTGACGGCGAGTCCGATCGGCACCGTCGTGCCGTCGCCGCGCACGGCGGTGACCTCGCGCGGGAAGCCGATGATGCGCGGGGGTGCGCCGCCGAGGTAGCGCCGGATGTAGCCGTCGTGCGCCGCCGCGTGTTCCGGTGGCAGGATCCGGGTGATGTCGCTGCCGATGGCGTCCTCGGCCGGGATCCCGAACAGCGTCGCGGCACCGCCGTTCCATTCGCGGATCGTGCCGTGCACGTCGATCGCGATCATCGCATCCGAGGCTCCCTCGACGATCGCGCGGTGCATGGCGCGGCTGCGGTCGAGCGACGCGAGCAGATCGGCGAGGCTGTCCGCCAGCGACTGCAGTTCGGCGTTCGGCATCGGCGACGGTCGGGCCAGCAGGTCGCCGTCGCGGCGGGCCTGCATGGTGCGTTGCAGGCTGGCGACCGGGCGCAGGATCTGCCGGCGCAGCAGGGCGGCGAACACGCCGATGGCCGCCGCCACCACGCCGAGCAGGGCGATCACCAGCGTGCGGTGCACGGCCTCGGCCTCGCCCAGCATCGACGTCGCGTCGACATGGACCAGGATCAGGCCGGGTCGGTCGTAGAGCTCGGGCAGGTTGAGATTGGTGAAACGGACCGCGGTCGCGAGTTCGTAGCAGCCGCTGCCGCGATCGAGGCGCGCGCCGGGCGTCAGCGAGCCCTCGTGGTTGAGGCGCGAGGTCTCGGCCATCGCCTCGGCCGCGGTGCGCCCGACCAGCAGGCGGCGGGTCGAGCCGAGGATCCGGGCGGGGGTGCCGCCGACCAACAACAGGTCGATGATCTCGCGATGGCTGCCGCTCGCGTAGACGAAGCGTTCGATCTCCTGCAGCGAGGTCGCCAGGTTGCACTGCTGCAGCAGCAGATCGGCATGGACGCGCGTGCGCCGGGCCAGCGTGTCGTCGAGAGCATTCGCGATGTAGCTCGACAGCATCCGCTCCGCCACGCCGGTGATGCAGAGGCCCGCGCCGAGCAGGGCCAGCGCGAACCGCGTGCGGATGCCCCGGATGCCGGTCACCGTCATCTCGGGCCGGCCGGCGCCAGCAACGGCGAACGTTCGATCCCGGGCGCCAGCAGGCACGGTGGCGTCCAGTCGGGGGGATGGCCGAGGGTGTGCCCGACGCGGGCCGCGATCGCCGACAGCTTGCCGTCTGGTGCGAGCCAGTCGCGCTGGTCGGTGGCGCTGTAGACGACCATGCCGGCGCGGGCGGCAGCGAAGTCCTCGACCGTCATGCCGGTGACCCGGGCCTTCATGGTGCGGGTCGCCTCCGGTTCGTCGCGGAGCCGTTGCTCGGTGGCGACCAGCGCTGCATGCAGCCGCGTGACCAGGGTCGGATCGCGCTCGATCAGGCTGCGTTCGACGCAGATCGTGTCGATGACCTCGTCCGGGATCGAGGCCGACGAGAACAGCGTGCGCACGCCGGGCACGGCGAGCATCTGCTCGGCGTACGGGGGATACGTGATCGCGGCATCGATGCGGCCCCCGGCCAGAGCCGCCTGCATGTGGATCTGGTCCATGCCGATCGCGGCGACGTCGTGTTCGTCGAGTTCGGCGTGATCCAGTGCGCGGCGGAGCAGATAGGCGCCGAGGGTGGCCGGTTCGTAGGCGATGCGTCGCCCGCGGAGGTCGGCCAGACGCTCGCATCCACGCGCCAGCAGTCGATCGCCGCCCTGGCTGGCGTCCGCGACCCAGATCACCGCCGGCTGCCGGCCCGGCTCGGCGAGCAGGCCGAGTACTTCGATCAGCGTCGACGGCAGCACGTCGATCTGACCCGCTGCGAAGCCCCGCCGCAGGTCGTGCAGCGAGGCATACTCGACGATCCGCACCTCGAGCCCCTGCGCGGCGAACAGGCCGAGCTCCTGGGCGACGGCGAGGTGGGCGTAGCCGGGCCACGGATT
>JALORC010000064.1 GCA_025459175.1 Planctomycetota bacterium
CCGCCACAAGCGCCGTTGGGGTCGAGAACTCCGGTCTGCGAGTAGACCAGAGCCCCGTACAGAGACGACGTCGCGGGAATGGGAAACGGTGCGACTCCGTTGCCGGCGCCGTCGAGTGTCACGGTAGGCAGGATGCTGAAGGCTGGATCGATCAACAGCGTGCAGCCTCCCCCCAGCGCGATGTTGGCCGTGGCATCTGCAACGCAGACGAGCGCCGAGCTGCCGGGCAGGCCGGAAGCGATCGTGAACGCGAAGCCGGCGCTGCCGAGGTTCGGAGCCACGTTCGTCGACGGCTGCGGCGTCAAGCCGTTCGTGCCCGGACAACCGGTGCCCGAGACGGTCACCGTGCCCGGCTCGGTCGCGCAGTAGGTCACCGTGGCGGTCGCCAGCGTGTTCTGGCCGAGTGCATACTGGCCGGTGATCGAACCGGAGCTGATGTAGACGCGCTGCAGGAAGCTGGCGGTGATCGGGATGCTGAAGGAGCCGGTGCCCGTGTACTGCGCGAACGATGAAGCCGGCACGTTGATCGGGCCGATCTGGCAGCCGGACGGGTTGAGGCCGAAGCCGACCAACGGGAACTGCGTGGGGCTCGGCGCCGACGTCACTGCATTGGTGCTGCAGCACTGCTGGGCAACCCCGGGCGCGGAGAAGCAGAACGTAGTGTCGAGCTCGCTGATGATGCCCGCGAACTGGCCCCCGGTGTGGTTGCCCGAGTAACTACCGCCGACGGACCAGGCGAGCTGGATGGTCACCTGGGTCAGCTGACCGGGGCCATTGTACTTCGGGATCGCGATCGCGCCGGTGCGATTGGTGGTGGCACCGGGGCAATTGATCGTGCAGGTGAAGGTCGGCCACGACACACCGGTCGGGCCCCAGGTGCCGATCTGCTGCTGCTGGGTGCACTGCGCGGCAAGCGACGAGGTCAGGGAAGCGAGCCCGCAGCTCGCCAGGAGAAGGAACGTGTGGAGGTTCATGGTGGAATCGGAGTGGCCTCGAAGGAAGTCGCTCCGGATGGCTCAAGCTCGGAGTCCCGGGAACCTGACCGAAAATCCGCGCGCCCGCGTCGGGGTGGTTCACCCGGGCGTCAGCAGCGCCGTGTCGACCCTTCCCAGTCGCGCCTCCAAGGTCATGCGAGCCCGTGAGTAACGCTTTTCGATCGTGGTGACCGGCAGGCCCAGTAGGGTCCCGATGTCGCGCGCGGACGTGCCCTCGATGCCGCGCAGTCGCACGATCTGGCGGTCGTCCGGCTCGAGCAAGGCCATCGCTTCGTCGAGCCGCACCCGCAGTTGCTGATCGCGCTCGGCCCGGCCCACCACCGAGGACGGGCTCGGAGCGGACGCTTGCCACTGCGAACCGGATGGCAACGACGCCAGCCGCCACAGGCGACCGGCCTCGGCGAACACGAGCCGATTGGCGATCACCGTGATGTAGGCGAGCAACGCACCACTGCGACGACCCGCCTTGGGCCGCAACGGCCCGCGCCGCAGTCGCCGGAGCATGAGCACCCATGCCGTCTGCACGATGTCGTCCTCGCTGATCCGCCCGGTCATTCTCACTTGCGCGATCCGATGTCGAACCACGAACCGCAACCAAGGATCAACCTGGCCGTGCACCGAGTCCGTGAGCCCCAGTCCCTCGAGTGCCGCGCGCTCGATCGCTTCGGACAGCGGCTGCGAAGCCGGCTGAGGAAATGACTCGCGTCGCCGTTCGACCCCGTCCGTGTCCATTCCGCCACTATAGTCGGTAACTCGCGCCAGCACGCGGAGCCGACCCTCATGGCCAACGCCGCCTACTTCGACATCCTGATGGAGATGATGGCCGACCCGGGCCCGGTCGCGGATCGACTCGAACGCATGCGGCTCCGTCATCCGGATTGCCGACCGCTCGTCGACCAGGCTCATGCCGCGCTCGAGCGCGAGCATGAAGTGCTGGACGATGCGCAACTGCTCGCGGAGCTCGGCTACGTCGTGCAGGGCCCGCTGGGTCGCGGCGGCCAAGGCACGGTCTACGAAGCCATCAAGACCCTGGCCGATGGCGCCGGTGCCCGCTGCACGGTGAAGCTCGGTGCCGCGCGATCGGAATCGATGCCCCCTTGGCTGCGTCGCGAGTTGGCCCTGACGCACGGCATTGCCGACCACCACGTGATCGCAGTCTTCGCTTGGGATCGACTGCGCGATGGCCGCTGGTTCGCCGCCCGGCCGTTCGTCGACGGGGTGTCGATGGCGTCGAGGATCAAGGCGGACCCGCCACCCGCGGTCGGCAGCCGCGAGTGGCGCCAGGACCTGCGCGCATTCGCGCGTCTGGCGACGACGCTGCAGGCGATCCATGACGCCGGCCGGCTGCACGGCGATCTGACGCCGGCCAACATCGTGTGCACGCCTGGCGGCGACTTCGTGCCGATCGACTTCGGCATGGCGCGGCATGCCGACGGCGACGGCTGGGCCAGCGCACGGCTCGGCGGCACGCCCGGCTATCAGGCACCGGAGGGTGGCGGCGGCAACGTCGACCGCCGTGCGGAGGTGTTTGCCCTCGGTGCGGTGATGCGTGACTACTTCACGAGGCGCACCGCGGCGCCGGCCACCGATCGTTCGCGATACACGCTCCGGCTGCGGGACCGAACCGATCGGGATCTGCGCGCCATCCTCGAGCGCTGTCTCGCGCCATCGCCGGACGCTCGCTACCAGAACTGCAAGGCGCTGCGCGAGGACCTGCAGGCCCTGCTCGACCATCGACCGACTGCCGCTCGGCCGCGCGGTCCGCTCGGTCGCACCTGGCTCGCCATGCAACGCAACCCATTGCGAGCCGCCGGCACCGGCATGCTGGCGGCAGCGAGCTTGTTGGCCTGGCAGGAAAGCCACGCCGCCGCAGTGAGCCGTCGCGATCGCCAGTCCATCCTCGAACTGGCCGACAATCGGCTGGCGCAGCAACTGCTGGTCGAGCTACCGCAGCTCGTGCCACCCGAGCCGAACGAGCTGCCGAGGCTACGCGAGTGGCTGCAACGAGTGCAGGCGGTGTCCGATCGCCTCCCCTCGCACCGCGCGATGCTGCGGGCGACGACCGGCCGCGGCAGCACACTTTCCAACGCCGAGGCGTGGGAGCAAGAATCCCGCCGCGAAGTGGTTGCCAACCTCGAACAACTGCAACAAGCGAGGCCCGAAATCGAAGCGCGCGTCGGGCTGGTCGTCGCCATGGAACAGCGCCTGCAAACCGATGCGACGGCTTGGGCGCAGGCCATCGCCGCGATTGCCGACCCGGCGCAGTGCCCCGCCTATGCCGGACTGAGGATCGCGCCGCAGTTCGGGATGGTGCCACTGCACGTCAACCCGCGCACGGGCTTGTACGAGTTCTGGCTGCCGGCGACCGGTACGCAGCCGCGCTGGGATGCATCGAAGGTCGACCATGTTGCAGAGGAAGGCGACGGCATCGTCATGGTGCTGGTGCCGGGTGGGGAGTTCTGGATCGGTGCCCAGAACCGCGATCCGCAGGCTCCCGGCTTCGTCGCTGCGGCCCTCGATCATGACGAAGGGCCGCCGGCGCTGCGCCGCGTGCGGCCGTTCTTCATCGGCAAATGGGAGGTCACGAAGGACCAGTGGCGCCGCTGGACCGGCGGCGATCCGTCGACGATCCCGCCCGGATCGACCAGTGAACTGGGGCCGGTCACACTGATGCACCCGGTCGAGACGGTGTCGCTCGATGCGGCGCAGGCGGGACTTCGGCGAGTGGGTCTCACGGTGCCGAGCGAGGCGCAGTGGGAGTTCGTCGCCCGGCAGGATCGCAACGGGGCCGCGTTCGCCAGCAGCAATCTGTCGGCGGACGGTCAGCAGAAGGGCTGCCATCGTCGCGTCGGCCAGGGGCAGGCCAATGACCTCGGCCTGCATGATCTGCTGGGCAACGTCTACGAGTGGTGCAGCGACAAGCACGATCATCATCGACGCGAGCCGCAGGGTGACGAACCGGTCGTGAACGAGGCCGCTACCAACTTCGTCGCGCGCGGTCTGTCGTTCAAACACGCGCAGTCGGTTGCGCGGGCGAGTCGCCGCTACCCCCGCAATGCTGCGTCTGCGAATGACGACGTCGGGGTGCGGCCCGTTCGGGCTCTGCGATAGTGGCTGCTGCGGACGCGGCGCGACGGCGCTACCGTGCGCGCCATGGCGCAACGGCTGCCCGAACTGAAGGACTGGAAGGTCTTCCAACAGCTCTGCAAGGCGCTGTGGTCGGCGAAGGATCGGCGCTGCGCATTGCGGTCCTTCCACTCGGCGGCGAACAGGTCGCGGCACAGGATCTCGAAATCCTGCCAGTTGGCAGGGGCAGGCAATTGGATCGGGCGTGGCGGCATCTTCGTGCTCCGCGGCAACTGTGCCGGAGCCGATGCCTCCGTGCCACCGGCACGCCACCGAACCCACCACCCCCCCAGCAGAGCGGCTTCCGTTGCGATGATCCTCGGCGACGACCTCACCTCGCCGCAGTCCTTGGCGTAGGCTCCCGCCCAACCATGACCGAACACTTCGAACGTCATCGCCAGCCGTGGACGCCGACCGAGATCGCGAAGCTCCACCAGATGGCGACCAAGGGCATGAGCCTGAAGGCCATCTGCACCAACCTCAAGCGCAGCGAGGAGTCGGTGAAGATCCGCGCCAAGCTCGACAAGCTGCTGATCGCAAAGAAGCGCTGATTGCCTTGACCCGCTGCTTACGCAGGGCGCGGTGACCGCTGCGATCCCGCTGACTACTCCTGCGAACGATGACTGCTGCCCCCCGCCGCATCCTGCCGACCGTGCTGAAGGTCACGGCCGTGCTCTCCGCGATCGCGATCGCGACCTTCCTGATCGTGCGCGCGCAGCGAGGTCGGCCAGCAGCCCCGGACCCCTCGCCTGACTTCGTCCTCCCTGAGGGCGTCCCACTGCTCATCAACCCTCTGACTGACCCGGCGCGGAACCTGGAGCTCCCCGCAATCTTGAACACCTCGAAGTCGCTGGTCATCGAGCCATCGGACGACGCAGCCGACAAGCCGTCACCCACCAACGGGTTCGACGACTTTGGTCTCTTCAGCTCGAAGTCCGCCCGACTGCCGTCGCAGCCCCTACCGCAGCCCCAACCCGAGCCACAGCAGCCGAAGAAGCAATGATCCCGACCGCGAGCGAACTGCTGCACACAGCATGGTCGTTCGCGATCCTGCTCGCGGCGTTCCTGCCGCTCGAACTGCTGTTCGCAGCGCGTCGACAACCCGTACTGCGCCCCGCGTTCCTCACCGACGCGCTCTACTTCGCCGGCCAGTACCTGCTCTGGAACGCACCCGTCGTCGCGTTCCTGCTGTGGCTGCACACCCGGCTCGCCACCCTGCCGATCGACGGCCTGCGCCAGACGTTCGCCAGCTGGCCGTGGGCCGTGCAGTTCCTGATCGCGATCGCACTGTCGGACTTCTGCACCTACTGGGGCCATCGCTGGCAGCACCACAGCCCGTTCCTGTGGCGCTTCCACCGCGTGCACCACACCGCCGAACACCTCGACTGGCTCGCCGCGCACCGCGAACATCCGCTCGACAACCTGTGGACCCGCACGGTCGAGAACCTGCCGCTGCTGGTGCTCGGCTTCCCGCTGGCGACGATCGCCGGCTTCGCGGTGTTCCGCGGCTTGTGGGCCGTGTTCATCCACAGCAACTGCACGCTGTCGCCGGGCCCCCTGCGCGTGCTGCTCGGCGCGCCGCGGCTGCACCACTGGCACCACGCGATCGAGGGCGGCGGCCGCGTGAACTTCGCCAACCTGAGCCCGCTGATGGACGTGATGTTCGGCACCTGGCACGACCCGGGCCGCATGCCGGACCGCATCGGCCTCACCGAGCCGTACGCGCGCAGCTACCTGGGGGCGCTGGTCGAGCCCCTGCTGCCGAAGCGGCCACGGCGCGGCTGAACCGGCGGTGCGGAGCACCCGCCCCGCAGATTTCTCGACCGTTCGCGTGCGTTCGGCGGCGAACCGTCCTTCCCGGGATCCAGCGCCATCCGGCACCCGATCCCACCATGAACACCCTCGCCATCCGCCTGCTCACCACTGCCGCGCTCGCCACCGTCGCCAGCGCCCAGAATCCCGACTTCCTGGCCACCTTCTCGCAGCCCGAGCGCACCCTGTCCGGCAGCGGCGGCACCGTGCTGCAGGGCCTGTTCCCGAACGAGATCGTGCAGGTCAGCTGGTCCACCAGCACGTGCACGACCTTCTCGGCCGAGAAGTGGAGCCCGCGCACCGCGTTCCACACCATGGCCGGCGACGAGAACGGCGACGGCACCTACTGGAACCCGACCATCTTCGGCGCGATCGACGCACTGCTGACCGGCCCGGCCGTCACCACCGCTGCGGGCCCGGCCAACCAGCGCACCGTGTTCTTCTCGCCGTCGGTGCCGATGGGCATCAACGTCAGCGCTGCCCCGCTGCGCCCGGGTGACGTCGGCCGCATCATTCGCAACGGCGCCGGCGACGGCCAGGTCCAGCACTTCATCCGCCAGGAACAGATCAACCTGGCGCTCGGCCTGCCGCTGGCCACCCCGATCGACGTCGACGCGATCGCGTTCCAGCAGAACTACGGCGTGTTCTTCTCGCTCGACGCCGACATCTTCACGCCGCTGTGCGGTGGCACGCTGGTCCGCGACGGGGACATCCTTTGCATCCCGGGCGGCGCGCTGGCTTACACGCCCGACCTGCGCATCGCCGGCACCGCGGGGCTGAGCGCCGTGGTCGTCTACACCGAGGCCCAGGTCGACGCGATGGTCGTCAATGCCGGCATCGCCAACCGCCTGGGCGTCTGCATCAACAGTGCGATCGACACCGAAGCGCTCGAGATCGATCTGTTCGGCCCGGTGGTCGGGGCCCCGACCTGCACCGGCATCGCGATCCCCGTCCCGACGCTGATCTTCTCGACCGAGACGATGACCGGCGCCAGCCTGCTGACCACGATCGGCGGCGGCAACATCCTGCCGCGTCCGTGCGGCCCGGTCGGCTCGCCGTGCGGCACCGGCCCGACCTTCGGCCCGCAGATCGGCCTGCGCCCGCCGGCCGCGGCCTTCGGCGTGCAGAGCTACGTCAACGCGATCGCGACCGCGCGCGTCTGCCACCACGTGCTCGAGGCCCAGCAACCGGTGCTGAACGTGTTCCCGCTCGGCGCTCCGGCCGGCGCCACGCAGATCGACTACGGCTCGCAGTTCGGCTTCAACATGGCGCTGATCGAGATCGTGCCGCCGGTCGTGCCCGCCTCGTTCCCGGCCTTCCCGTTCTCGCAGCTGTGCTTCCCCGACCTGTATGCGCCTAGCGTGTTCGTGCACGCCTTCCCGCTGTTCGGCACCTGGGGCAGCTTCCCGATGGTCGCGATCCCCCCGGGCTTCGCGGGCAAGGTGCTGTTCCAGAGCGTCGGGTTCGGGCCCGGCACCTTCGAACTGAGCACCCCGGTCGTCATCGACGTGCAGTGACCGGCGCGGTGGATGCGAGCATGGGATAGAACGTGGCGCGCATGCTCGCCCGCCCCACCGCCGTCCTGTTGGCCACCGCGCTGGTCCTGCCGGCGCTGCCCATGACGCTGCCGGCGCAGCCGCCGACGCCGCAGGGGCCGGCAACCCACTGGGCGTTCGTCGCCCCGCAGCGCACCGAGCCCGTGGTGCGCGACGTCGGGTGGTGCCGCGATCCCCTCGATCGCCACGTGCTGGCCGGCCTCGAGGCCGCTGGCCGGCGACCGAGCCCGCCGGCCGAACCGGCCGTGCTGCTGCGCCGCGCCCACCTGGTGCTGACCGGTCTGCCGCCGACGCCGGCCGCGGTCGCCGCGTTCACCGCCGACCCGGGCGACGCCGCCTACGAGCGCGTCGTCGACGAACTGCTCGCGAGCGAGGCCTGCGCCGAACATCTCGCCACCGATTGGCTCGACCTCGCGCGCTTCGCCGACACCTACGGCTTCCAGGCCGACTTCGAGTGCCGCACCTGGCCGTGGCGCGACTGGCTGCTGCGCGCGCTGCACGACGACAAACCGTGGGACCGCTTCGTCCGCGAACTGCTGGCCGGCGACCTGCTGCCGGACGCGAACGTCGACACCATCACCGCGACCGCGTTCTGGCGGCTGCACCGGCAGACCAACGAAGGCGGCTCGATCGATGCCGAATGGCGGCACGAGTACATCGCCGACCGCGTCGACACGTTCGGCACCACGCTGCTCGGCCTGACGGTCGGCTGCGCGCGCTGCCACGACCACAAGTCGGATCCGATCTCGCAGCGCGACTACTACGCGCTCGGCAGCTTCTTCGCGATCGACGACGCCGGGCTGTATCCCTACACGACCGGTGCGGTGCCGCGGCCGGTCGTGCGCCTCGCCGATGCCGCGCAGCAGCGGCGGCGCGCGGAGCTCGCGGCGGCGATCGAACGGGCCGAAGTCGCGCTGCGCCAGAGCCTCGCCGACGGTGTTCCGGCGGCGACGATCGACGCTGGCCCGCTCGCGCCGCGCGAACCGATCGCCTGGTTCCGCTTCGATCGCACCGCGGACGGTGCCTGCCACGATCTCCGCCACGCGACGCGCGCGGCCACCGTGCCGGCCGAGCTGCCGCTGGTCACGGATGCCGGCGGCACCGCCGTCGACTGCAATGGTGACGGCCGGATCACGGTGCCGGAGCTGCCGGCATTCGGCCGCGCCGATGCGTTCAGCGTGCGGCTGCGGCTGTGGTGCGGCGATGCGCGCGAACGTGCCGTCGTGCTGCACACCGCCAACTACACCGAGGACGCCGATGCCCAGGGCTACCAGCTGTTGCTCGAGCACGGGCACCTGTGCTGGCAGCTGGTGCATCTGTGGCCGGGCTCGGCGCTCGCGGTGCGCGCCACGGCTCCCTTGCCGCAACAGCGCTGGTGCGACGTGCTCGCCTGCTACGACGGCAGCTGCCGCGCCGACGGCCTCGCGCTCTATGTCGACGGCGAACGAGTCGCGACGACCGTCGTGCGCGACCACCTCGACGGGCCCTCGACCGTGCGCACGCTCGAACTCGCAGGCCGCGATCGCGATACCGGCCTGCTCGGTCGCCTCGCGGAGTTCGCGCTGTTCGACGTCTGTCTCACCGCCGCCGAGGTCGCCGTGCTCGCGCAGCGCGCGCCGACGGGGAGCGAACGCGCCGCGCACGCGGCCGCGCTCGCCGAACGCACGCGCGTGCGAAGCACCGAGCTGCGCACCGCGTTGCAGGCCCTGCACAGCCACGACGAAGCGATCCCCGAACTGATGGTGATGGCGGCGCACCGCCACCCGCCCGAACGGTTCGTGCTGCGCCGCGGTGCCTACGACCAGCCGGACCGCAGCAAGCCGGTGCAGCCCGACGCGCCGGCGGCGGTGCTGCCGTTCGGCGATCGGCCGCGCGATCGGCTCGGTCTCGCGCAGTGGCTCGACGATCCGCGGCATCCACTCGCCACGCGCGTCGCCGTCGACCGCCTGTGGGCGCTGTGCTTCGGTCGCGGCCTCGTGGCGACGCCGGAGAACTTCGGCGTGCTCGGCGCACCGCCGCGCCAGCGAGCGTTGCTCGATGCGCTCGCCGTCGACTTCCGGACCAGCCGCAGCCAGAAGCAGCTGCTGCGGCGCATCGTCACCTCGGCGACGTTCCGGCAATCGTCGGTCGCGACCGCGGCCGAGCGCGAAGCGGACCCGCACAACGACCAGCTCGCGCGCGGCCCGTCGTTCCGGCTGTCGGCCGAGGTCCTGCGCGACCAGGCGCTGGCGGCGTCGGGCCTGCTGCACGTGCAGTTCGGTGGCCCGAGCAGCAAGCCCTGGCAACCGCCTGGCCTCTGGCGCGACGCCGGCGTCGGCTGGGGCGGCGAGGACTACGTTCCCGATCAGGGCCCGGCTGCGCATCGCCGCAGCCTCTACACGTGGCGCAAGCGCACCGCGCCGCCACCGAACATGCTGACGCTCGACGGCACCAGCCGCGAAGTGTGCAACGTCCGCCGCCAGGTCACCGACACGCCGCTGCAGGCGTTGGTGCTGCTCTCCGATCCGGTGTTCACCGAGTGCGCGCAGGCGCTGGCGCAGCGCGCACTGGCGTTGCCGGGCGCGACACTCGATACGCAGCTCGCCTTCGTGTTCACCAGTCTCTGTGGCCGCGCCCCGCGCGCCGCGGAACTCGACGCGCTGCGCACACTGCACGCGAAGCTGCCGGAGCCCGAGCCGGCACTGGCCGCCGTCGCGTCGACGGTGATGGCGTGTGATGCCGCGGTGGTGCTGCGATGAACCACGACCCGAACCTCGATGCTCTCGGGCGCGCGCGCCGCGCCTTCCTCGGTCGCGGCACCCTCGGCCTCGGCGCATTGGCGCTGCACGACCTGCTGCGAGCCGATGCGAACCACGCCCCGTTGCACGAACCGGCGCCCGGCCCGCACTTCGCACCGCGCGCCAAACGCGTCGTCTACCTGTTCCAGGCCGGTGGCCCGTCGCCGTTCGAGACCTTCGATCCGAAGCCCCTGCTGCGCGAACGCCACGGCCAACCGCTGCCCGACTCGGTGCGCGGCGGCCAGCGCCTGACCGGCATGAGCGGCAACCAGTCGATCCTGCCGCTGGCCGGCGCATTCGCCGAGTTCCGCCGTCACGGCCGCTGTGGACTCGAGGTCAGCGACCTGCTGCCGCACACCGCGGCCCTCGCCGACCGGCTGTGCGTCGTGCGCTCGCTGCACACCGAGGCGATCAACCACGACCCGGCGATCACGTTCTTCTGCACCGGCAGCCAGATCAGCGGACGACCGGCGATGGGCGTCTGGGCCAGCTACGGGCTCGGCGCCGAGAATCGCGACCTGCCGGCGTTCGTGGTGCTGGTCAGCAAGGACGCGGCGCGCGATCAGCCGCTGTATGCGCGGCTGTGGGGCACCGGCTTCCTGCCCGGGCAGCACCAAGGAGTGCAGTTCCGCCCCGGTGCGCAGCCGGTGCTGTTCCTCGACAACCCGAACGGCATCGATCGCACCGCGCGTCGGGCGCAGATCGATGCGCTCGCGGCGCTGCACCAGGACCAGCTCACGCACGACGGGGATCCGGCGATCGCCGCGCGGCAGGCGCAGGCCGAGCTCGCGTTCCGGCTGCAGGCCAGCGTGCCCGAGGTCGCCGACACCAGCCGCGAGCCCGCCGAGGTGTTCGAACTCTACGGCGACGGTGCGCGCGACGGCGGCACCTACGCCGCCAACTGCCTGCTGGCGCGGCGCCTGCTCGAACGCGGCGTGCGCTTCGTACAGCTGTTCCATCAGGGCTGGGACCAGCACGGCAACCTGCCGCAGGAGATCACGCGCCAGTGCCGGCAGACCGATCGGGCCAGCGCCGCACTGCTGATCGACCTGCAGCGGCGCGGGCTGCTCGACGACACGCTGGTGGTCTGGGGCGGCGAGTTCGGCCGCACGGCCTACTGCCAGGGCAAGCTGACGCCGACCGTCTACGGCCGCGATCACCATCCGCGCTGTTTCACGATGTGGCTCGCCGGCGGCGGCGTGCGCGCGGGTCACGTGCACGGCGCGACCGATGCGTTCGGCTACAACATCGAACGCGATCCGGTGCCTGTGCACGACCTGCACGCGACGATGCTGCACCTGCTCGGCTTCGACCACGAACGGCTGACCTGGCGCTTCCAGGGCCGCGACTTCCGACTGACCGACGTGGCCGGCAAGGTGATCAAGCCGCTGCTGGCGTGAAGCGATCGACGCCGGTCAGCGCGGCCGCGGCGCCGGCGATCAGTCCCCCATCGCCGTGCGCACGCGCCGGTGCAGGCTCTGCGCACCGGACAACAGCGTCAGCACCGATTCTTCCGGCACCGACGGGCCGCCGGCAGCTCGCAACAGCCGCACCAGTTCGGCCTGGTCCAGCCGCACACCGGCCTGCAGAGCCGCGTGCACGGCGGCCAACCACGCCTGCCACGCATCATTGCGCAAGCCCAGGTCGCGCTCGGCGAGCCCGATCCAACCCCCGCCCAGGAACACCACCGGATAACGCGGACGCCAACCGGCGCTCACCCCGCGGCGGCGGCGCACGCGTTGCAGCAGATCCGAACGCAACAGCGGCCCCCCGGCCTGCAGCAGTTCCTCGGCCGCCAGGTCCGCCACCAGGGCCCGGCCAGCATGCACGCTGGCGAGGCCGAACGTCGACCGCTTCAGATCCACCAGCTCCGGCACCTGCTGCAGCAGATGCGCAAACCGCCCGGGTTCGAGATCCACCGCCCACTCGGCGCCGGCCTGCACCAGCGCATCGAGCAGATCCGGCGCCCGCCATTGCTGCTCTGGCTCGCACTCGAGGAACGCGATCACGTCGGTACGCAGCCGCGGCAGCAGTTCGTCCGCCGCCGCCGGCGCAGCCGGCAGCTCGTAGACGCCGTGCGAACGACGCACCAACCCGGCCCGCCCCAACACCTCGGTGAGCTTGCCCGCACGCATCGGTTGCATGGCGGCCAGCAGTTCGGCGAACGCCATGCTGCGCCCCGCCGCGCGGAGCAAGGCGTGCACGCGCTCGACGTGGGTCGGCAACAGCACGCCGGGCCCGCACTCGCGCAGCCGCTGCTCGACGAGCGGCAGCAGGTCGCTGCACTGGCAACCGGCGAGGTGATCGGCGACGGACTGCAGGCGCAGCGCCGGGTCAGGGCAATCGGCACGCCGTTCGAGGACCAACTGCCGACACCTCGCGACCACCTCCTTCAGACTGCCGATGCGGCTCGGCACCACCACGAACGTCTCGTCCACGGCCTCGAGCCGATGCTCGGCACCGAGCTCGCGCAACACCCCCATCAGCATTCCGGGGTGACGTTCGACCCCAGCCAGCCACGGCTCGTGCACCGCGAGCTCCGACAGCAGCAGCGGCGTCGTGCGCCCGGCCCGCAGCCGCTGCAAGGCTGCATCGATGGAACCGGGCTCCAGCACGCCCAATCGGCCGAGGGCTCGCACCTCGAGCTGGCGCACCCGTTCGCGCGTGATGCCCAGCTCCGTGCCCAGTTCCTGCAACGAAGCCGGCTGCAGCGCGAAGGTCCGGCGGCTCAGGATCGTGCGGTCGCGGTCCTCCGCACCGGCGAGCGCGGCGAGCACACGGTCGACCCAGAGGTCGTGTGCGGGCAGGGCGGTAGCTGCGGCATTTTCCCGGCGAGACGGCATGGCGGGCGGGATTGTGACGTCCCCACCGGCGATTGTCTCTCGGTGCCAACCCGCAGTCGCGCGGCCCCCTCGGTCGGGAGGCCCGATCCGCCTGCGGGGCGACTTTTCCGGGCAACGGCGTGGCCGGACCGGCACGATGCCCGGCGTCCGGTCTTCGTCGAGTCTTCATGAAGAAGCCGCTCTGCATCGTGCTGCTGATCGCCAACTCCCTGGTGCTGCTCGGCATGCTGTGGCCCGAAGGCGCACCGCCGTTCGCCGCCACCGTGAACCTGGTGACGCTGGCGGCGAACGTGGTGGCGTTCGCGGGGCTGCTGCGTGCCCCGGCTCATCGGCAGCCGTGAAGCCGGACCGAGCAGCAGTCCCTCAGCGCGGCGCCGACTCGGCGCTGCCGACCACCGCGTCGGGTGCCGGCAGCACCCCACCACCGAGCGCCTTCCACACGGCCACCAGCCCACCGGCGATCGCCGCGTCGCTGCCGACCAGATCGTCCTCGATCTGCGCCACGGTGCGCTCGCTGTCGATGACCGCCTGGAAGTCCGACAGGCCGGCGCGATACTGGGAACGCGCCAGCTCGACCGCGCGCCGCGCTTCTGCCGCGGCACGCCGCAGCGAGGCCCGCCGCACCTGCTCCTGCACGAAGCGCGTCATCGCGTTCTCGCTCTCCTCGAGCGCCAACAGCAGCGTGCGCTCGTAGGCGACCTGCGCCACCTCGGCATCGGCCTCGAGCGAACGCACGCGGTTCTTCAGCCGGCCGCCGTCGAACAGGTTCCAGCGCAGCGACGGCCCGAATGCGACGATGTCGCTGCCCTTGGTGAACACGTCGTTCGCCGCGTTGGCGGCGAGGCCGAGCGTGCCCCCGATCGAGAAGCGCGGATAGCGCTCGCCCTCGGCGATGCCGATCCGCGCCACCGCGGCGGCGAAGTTGCGTTCGGCGGCGTGCACGTCGGGACGGCGCCGCAGCAGATCCGCCGGCACCCCGACCGCGATCGACGCCGGCAGCTCCGGCATCGCCGCCGGCGCGCTGAGCGCGGGCGGCAGCTCGCCGGGGTTCTGCCCGAGCAGCACCGACAGCCGATTGCGCGCGACGATCGCCTCGGTCTCGATCGACGGCAACCGCGCCCGCGTCGACTCGACGTTGGTGATCGCCTGCGCGACGTCGCGCTCGACGACCAGCCCCGCGGTCGATCGCGCCTGCACCAGGCCGAGCGTCTGTTCCTGCAGCTGCAGGTTGGCCTGGGCGATCTGCAGCCGGCGCTGCGCCGCGCGCAGGTCGACGTAGGTCGCCACCACCTCGGTCGCGACCGTCAACGCCGCCGCGTGCAGTTCGGCCTCGGTGGCCTCGAGTTCACGGTCGGCGGCCTCGACCGAACGGCGCACGCGGCCCCACAGGTCGAGTTCCCACGCCGCGTCGACGGCGATGCTGTGGATGTTGGTGCGCGGGATGAACGCGCCGAACGGCGTGTTGCGGCTCTCCTGCCGGTCCTCGAAACCACCGCGCACGTCGAACGCCGGCCAGCGTTCGGCGGCAGCGACCCCGCGCAGCGCCTGCGCCGAAGCCAGCCGCGCGTAGGCACTGCGCAGGTCGAGGTTGCGGGCGAGCGCGCGCTCGACCAGGTCGTCGAGCACCGGATCGTGCATCGTGCGCCAGAAGCGGCCTTCCAACGGCACGCCGTCGATCAAGCCCGCGGTGCGTGGCTGCTGCCACGCGGCCGGCAACAACGGTTCGGGCGGCGTGTAGTCGGGGCCGACGGCGGCGCACGCGGCGAGGGACAGCAGGACCAGCGTCGTGGTCGCGCGACGGAACGGAAGGGCGGACATCACGCGAACTCCGGATCGGCGCCGTCGCCTGCAGAAGGGGCTTCTGGTTCGAACTCGTCGGCGGGGCGCTTGCTGTGGTCCGCCGCGATCAACACGTAGAACACCGGCACCACGAACAGCGTGAACAGCGTGCCGAGCGCCATGCCGGCGACCAGCACGGTGCCGATGCTGTTGCGCGCCATCGCGCCGGGGCCGGTGACGAACACCAACGGCAGGTGGCCGAAGATCGTCGCCGCCGTGGTCATCAGCACCGGCCGTAAGCGCGTCGCCGCCGATTCGCGCAGCGCGTCCCACTTGGCCATGCCGCGCTCCTGCAGCGTGTTGGCGAACTCGACGATCAGGATGCCGTTCTTCGCGATCAGCCCGACCAGCGTGATCAGTCCGACCTGCGAGTAGACGTTCACCGTGGTCAGGTCGGTGAAGGTGAACAGCAAGGCACCGCCGATCGCCAGCGGCACCGAACCGAGCAGCACGATCAGCGGATCGCGGAAGCTGCGGAACTGCGCCGCCAGCACCAGGTAGACCAGCAGGATCGCGAAGCCGAGCGTGGTCACCAGCGACGACGCCTCGCGGCGGATCTGCCGCGACTCGCCGGCGTGGTCGATCGTGATGCCGCCCTTGGCGACCCCGGCGGCCGCCTGTTCGAGCACGGCGAGGCCCTGCTCCTTGGTGATGCCCGGCAGTACGCCGCCGAAGATCTTGACCGCGTTGCGCTGCTGGAACCGGTTCAGCGTGCGCGGCTCGGCGCCCGACTCGATGGTCACGAACGCCGACACCGGCACCAGATCGCCGGTCGGCGTCTTGATCTTGAGGTCGAGCAGCGGGCCGACCGTCGAACGGCCTTCCTGGCCGACCTGCGGGATGACCTTGTAGCTGCGGTCGTAGTAGTTGAAGCGGTTGACGTAGCCACCGCCGAGCATCGCGCCGAGCTCGCGCCCGACGCTGGCGAGGTCCATGCCGAGGTCGGCGACCCGTTCGCGGTCGATGCGGACGCGCGCCTCCGGCCGGTCGATCTTCAGATCGGTGTCGACGTAGAGGAACATGCCGCTGCGCCGGCCGGCGTCGACGACCGCCATCGCCGCCTCCAACATGTCCTCGAGCGGCGCGCTGCTCTGCAGCACCAGCTCGACGTCGTACTGGCCCGAGGTCGGCAGCGGCGGGTCGAGTCGGGTGAACACGTTGAGCCCCGGGATCTGCGACAGCTTCATGTAGAGCTCGCCGGAGAGTTCCTCGGTCGAGCGCTCGCGGTGCTTCCAGTCCTTGCAGACCATGCCGCCGAAGCCGCCCCAGTTGGCGACCAGCGACCACATGAACTTGGTCTCGTCGAGCGTGTGCACCGCGCGCACGACCTGACGCGAGGCCGCGTCGACCGCCTCCAGCGTCGCGTCCGGCGCGGCATCGAGGAACAGGCTGATGTGGCTCTGGTCCTCGACCGGCGCCAGTTCGCGGCGCGAACCGGAGTAGAGCGGCACGATCGCGAGCGACACCAGCACCGCCGCGGCGACGATCGTCCAGCGGATCGCCAGCGCGCCGTCGAGCAAGCGCTCGTAGATGCCGCGCACCCAGTGAAACCCGCGCTCGACCTGCCGCGTCAGCCATGATTCCCGGCCGTGCTCGCGCACCATCCAGGCACTCATGATCGGCGACAGCGTCACCGCGACGAAGCCCGACACCAGCACCGCCGCCGCCAAAGTGATCGCGAACTCGAGGAACAGCGCGCCGGTCATGCCACCCTGGAAGCCGATCGGCGCGTAGACCGCCGCCAGCGTGATCGTCATCGCGACGATCGGGCCGAGCAGTTCGCGCGCCGCCTCGGCGGCCGCCTGCAGCCGGGTCTTGCCCATGCGCACGTGCCGTTCGACGTTCTCGACCACGACGATGGCGTCGTCGACGACCAGGCCGACCGACAGCACGATCGCGAGGATCGTCAGCAGGTTCAGCGAGAAGCCGAACGCGGCCATCACGATCGCGGCACCGATCAGCGACACCGGCATCGCCACCAGCGGCACCAGCGCGGTGCGGATCGAACCGAGGAACAGGAACACCACCAGCCCGACGATGCCGATCGTCTCGAGCAGCGTCTTGCTGATCTCGGTCAGCGCGTCGCGCATGAACATCGTGCCGTCGTAGGCGAGGTTCATCTCGACGTCGGTGGGCAGCGTGGTGCGCAGCTCGTCCATCTTCTGCTGCAGGCCGTTGGCGACCTCGAGCTCGTTGGCGCCGACCAGCGGCCAGACGCCGAGGTAGACACTCGGTCGCTCGTCGTACTTCGCCATCTGGTCGGCTTCCTCGGCGCCGAGCTCGACGCGGGCGACGTCGGCGATGCGCACCACGGCGCCGTCGCGCTCGGTGACGATCAGCCGCTCGAACTCCTCGGCCGAGCGCAGGTCGGTGTCGGCGAGCAGATTGACCTGCACCAGGTTGCCCTTGGTCTGGCCGACCGCGGCCAGGTAGTTGTTGCGCTGGATCGCCGAATAGATGTCACCCGGCGACAGGTTGACGGCGGCGAGGCGGTCCGGGTCGATCCAGATCCGCATCGCGATCGGCCGGCCACCTTCCTGGTTGGTCACCCGCTGCACGCCGGGCACCGTCGCCAGCTGCGGCTGCACGTTGCGCGTCAACCAGTCGGTCATCTCCGCCAGCGAACGCTGCGTCGACGTGAAACTCAGATAGAACGTCGCATACGGGCGGTCGGCGCGCTGCACGTCGACCGCGGGCGGCTCGGCCTCGCTCGGCAGCTCCGAACGCACCTGCTGCAGGCGCGCGGTCACCTCTGCGAGCGCCTTGGTGGTGTCGTAGCCGAGTTCGAGCCGCAGCGTCACGGTGCTGAGCCCGGCGCGGCTGCTCGACTCGATGTGGTCGATGCCGCCGATCGCGGACACCGCCCGCTCGATCGGCGTGGTCAGGAAGCCGCGCACGGTCTCGGCGCCGGCGCCGACGTAGGCGGTGGTGATGATGACCGAAGCACTGTCGAGCTTCGGATACTGCTGGATCGGCAGGCCGGTGGCGGTGCGCCAGCCGACCAGGATCAGGACCAGGTTGACGACCAGCGCCAGCACGGGGTGGCGCACGAACACGTCGGTGAGGCTCTTCATGGTCGTGCTCACTTCCCCTGCGCGGCCGCGACGACCACGTTGACCAGGGCGCCTTCGTAGAGTTTGAACGAGCCGGCGGCGGCGATCCGGTCACCGACCGCGACGCCGGACTTCAGGATCACCTCGTCGCCGATCGACGGGCCGGCCTCGACCCGCCGCATACTGACGCGCAACTTGCCGTCGGGCACCGCGCCGATCACGAACACATGGTCGCCGCCCGGACCGCGCCGGAGCGCGCTGACCGGCACCACGACGACGTTCTGCGGCAACTCGACCGGCACGCGCACGCGCACCGACGAGCCCGGTTGCGGCAGCGGCGTCACCCCTTCCAATAGCGCGCGGATCGTCGTGTTGCGGGTCTGCTGTTCGACCCGCGCATCCATCGCGACGATCTTCGCCTTGACCTGGTTGCCATGGTGCGGGACCTCGACCTCACCACCGACCTGCAGCAGCTCGGCAACTTCCTGCGTCACCGCGAAGTCGATGTGCACCGCATCGGCTGTGCCTTGCAGCGTGGTCAGCGTGGTGCCCGGCTCGAGGTATTGGCCGACGTGCAGGTCGACCAGGCCGACGTGGGCGCGGAACGGCGCCAGCACGCGCTTGCGTTCGATCAGCGCCTGGGTGCGGGCGACGTTGGCCGCGGCCATGTCGCTCTCGGCGCGCGCCCGGTCGACGTCGGCGGCCGATGCACCCTGACTCTGCTGCGCCTGCTCCATGCGCGCCAGCATCGAGGCCGCGAGCCGCGCCTCGGCCTGCAGCGCCTGCAGCTCGGCCTGCTCGACGGTGACATCAAGTTCGACCAGCACCGCACCCTGCTCGACGATCTGGCCGGTCCGCAGATCGACCTTGCGCACCGTGCCGGGCAGCTCGTTGCGCAGCGTGATCGACTGCAGCGCCTTCACCGTGCCGATCGAGGTCGTCGCGCGGGCGAACGAGCGCGGTGCCGCTTCGAAACTCTCGACCGCCCACGCCGGTTCGGGCTGGCTGGCGCCAGCGGCTTCGGCCGCGGCGATCGAGCGCACCTTCCACAGGTAGAGGCCGAAGCCGATGCCAACGAGTACGGTGAGGAGCAGGACGGAAGCCAGCACGCGGCCAGCGGTCCCCGTTTCGGATTTGGTCATGATCAGGAAACTTGTCGTAGACCGGTCGACTAGCGGACGACGGCGGTCAAAGTGAAGGTTTGGCGAAGCGGGCGTGCAGCCTCAGGAGCGGACGCCCGGGGCCAGCAGACTCTCGAACACGAACGCCAGGAAGTCGTCCACGGCAGTGAGGTTGCGGTCGATCAGCATGCGCATCGCCGCCCCCTCCCAGAGCATCACCAGCACGTTGCCGAGTCGGTCCGGATCGTGCTTGCGATCGATCTCCCCGGCCGCCTGCGCCTCGCGCAGCACCTGCGCCAGCAGCGCACTCCACTGCTGGAAGGCGCATTTGACGGCGGCGTGCACCGGCTCGCTGAGATCGCCGGCATCGAGCGCGACCTTGGAGATCAAGCAGGCGCGGTTCTGGCCGCAGGTCTGCCAGTCCTCGCGGGCGGCCTCGAAGATGCCCCGCAGCCGCTGCATCGGGCTCAGCCGGCGGTCGGCGAGGATCGGCTTGACCACCGCCTCGTAGCCGTCGCGGGTGCGCTCGATCAGCGCCACCCCGAACTCCTCCTTCGAACCGAAGTAGTGGTAGAAGGAGCCTTTGGGAACGCCGGCATGGGCGAGGATCTCGCTCAGGCCGCAGCCGTGGAAACCCTTCCTGCCGACCAGTTCTTCGCCGGCGGCGAGCAGACGTTCGCGGGTGTCGTTGGCTGGAGTCATCGTCGCACTGAGTAGACCGGTCGGTCTATACCGACCCGCGCGAACATCGGCAAGCCGGTGGCCGAGAATTCACCGCGCGACGCGGAACGTCAGGTTGAGGCGCTGGCGGCCGAGCCACGCGTGCTCACCATCGCGCAGCGGGCGGATGCCGTGGAACCACCGACGCGATGGGCCGCCCCACACCACGACGTCACCGTGCTGCAGCGGCAGCTTGATCGTGCGATCGGTGCGCGTGAGCCCACCGAACAGGAACACCGCCGGCAGGCCGAGCGACACCGACACGATCGGCTGCGCGAAGTCGCGTTCGTCGCGGTCCTGGTGCAGCGTCATCTGCGCGCCCGGCACGTAGCGGTTGATCAGGCACGCATCCGGCGCGAAGCCCGGATAACCGGCCGCCGCCGCCGCGCGCGCCGCCAGCGCGGCCAACACCGCCGGCATCGCCGGCCACGGCAGGTTGCGCTCGGGATCGTGCCCTTCGTAGCGGTAGCCGCGGCGATCGCTGACCCAGCCGACCGCGCCGCAGTTGCTCATCGCCACCGACATCGGCTTGCCGAACGGGGTCATCACGTGGCGGAACGGCGCCAGCGTCACCACCGCGTCGATCGCCGCCACCAGCTCGACGGCGTCAGCCAGCGCGAAGCCGCGCAGCAGCCACGCACCGGCCGCGAACGCTTCGTGCGGCGGCTCGGCGAACAGCGACGATTGCTGCGGCATGACGTCGCCAACGCTATCCGCGGCCGCCGCACCTGGCGATGATGCCGCGATGCGCCGTCTCGCCACCGCCGTCAGTCTGGCCCTGCTGTCGTGCTCGCTGCCAGCCCAGGATGCGAAGGCGATGAAGCGCGCCGACCACGACAAGCGCACCGCCAAGGAGCTCTACGAGGTCGGCAAGCGACACCTCGACATCGGGCTGTGGGCGCGCGATGCCGGCCTCAATCCGCAGGCGACAACGCAGTTCTTGCGCGCCGAGTCGGCGAGCCAGGGCCAGCACGAGGGCGCCCGCGTCGTGCTCGGCGTGATGCGCGGCTACGGCGACGCGTTCTGGACCCGAGATCGCAAGCAGCCGCCGCGCGCGCTGCTGGCCGACTACCAGAAGCGCGCGGCCGCCGCCGACCAGCGGGACCGCAAGAGCTTCGTCGAGATCGCCCGCGGCGCGCTGCAGGTCGCGGATCCAGAACAGGCGAAGAAGTACCTGCTGCAGGCGCTGCAGCTCGGCGCCGAGGTCGAACTCGACCCGAAGGGCAAGCACAAGGTCGATGGCATCACGATCCCGCCCGAGCTGGCCGCGTGGCTGGTCGAGCAGACGATCGAGGTGCAGAACGGGCCGCGGCGGTTCGAAGCGGGTGCGGCGCGCGGCTTCCAGCTGCAGGGCTTCCGCGAGCACGCGAGCGCGCCGCTGATCGTGCGCACCGACCTGTCGGCCGAACGCTGCCAGCAGCTGCACACACTGGCTTCGGCGCTGCTGCCGGCGCTGCAGGAACGTCTGCAAGGTGCACCGACTCGCCCACTGCTGTTGCTGGTGTTCGCGCAGCGCACGGCATTCGACGGTTACCTGAAGTCGCTCGGCACCGCGACCGCCGGCTCGGGGCTGTGCGACTACGGCTCGTACCAGACCATCGTCAGCGCCGAAGGGCTCGCCGACGACGAACTGCACGCGATGGTGCTGCACGAGCTGTCGCACCTGTACTTCTGGGGCACCGCGCCGGCGGCGATGCCGGACTGGTATGCCGAGGGCTTCGCCGAGTCGTTCGGCGGTCAGGGCACGTTCACGTGGGACGGCAAGCAGCTGCAGCTCGGCATGGTCATGCGCAAGGACCGTCTCGAGGCGATGCGCCAGGCGCCACTGCCGCTGCGCGAGCTGCTCGACTCGAGCGCCGAGCGCCTGCTCGGCAGCGATCGCGACAAGGGCCTGCGCTTCTACGCGCAGTCGTGGGCGCTGCAGCGCTTCCTGCGGCAATCGGGCGGCGCCTGGGAGAAGCGCTTCGCGCACTGGGAAGCGCTGTGCCGCGGCGCCGTGCTCGGCGCGGCCGAAGGTCGCTACGGCGATGCGCAGGCGGCGCAGGACCAGTTCCTGCGACTGTTCGGCAAGGACCTGGATCTGATCGAGCAACAGTTCCTGGCCTGGCTGCCGACGTTGTGACGCACTGCAGGATCCACACCATGCCCACCATGCTCCGCACGTTCCTGCTCGCCGGCCTGCTGGCAGCGCCTGCCGTCGCGCAACAGCCGAAGCCTCTGCGCGTGTTCTTGCTCGCCGGCCAGTCCAACATGGAGGGCCACGGCGTCGTCGATCTCGACGACGCCCGCGACTACAACGGTGGCCGCGGCACGCTGCAGGCGTTCTTGCGCGAGCCGGCCAACGCCGCCGCGTGGCCCGGGCTGCGCGCTGCCGACGGCACCTGGGTGCAGCGCGACGACGTGTTCGTGACCTACCGCTGCGAACACGGGCTGCGCAAGGTCGGGCCGTTGTCGATCGGCTTCGGCGCCTACGAGGGCAAGCACCACATCGGGCCCGAACTCGGCATCGGCCGCGCGCTCGGCGATCACTTCGCCGAGCCGGTGCTGCTGATCAAGACCGCGTGGGGCGGCAAGAGCCTGCAGCGCGACTTCCGCCCACCCGGTGCCGGCGGTGAGGTCGGCGCGTTCTACACGCGCATGCTGGCGGAGTATCGGCAAGCGCTGGCCGGGCTCGCGACCGATCATCCGCAGCTCGCCGCACTGCGGCCGCAGCTCGACGGGGTGATCTGGTTCCAGGGCTGGAACGACGCCTGCGACGACGCCGCAACCGCGGAGTACGCCGTCAACCTGCGCCATCTGCTCGCCGATCTGCGGCGCGAACTCGGGGCCCCGGAGCTGCCGTTCGTGATCGGCGAGACCGGCAACTGGGACGGCGTCGCGTTTCGCTCGGCACAGCGGCAGGGCTGTCTCGATGCGGCGGTCGCCGCCAACACGCGCTTCGTCGCGACGCGCCAGTTCCTGCGGGCGGCCGAGGCGTCGCCGAACACCGGCCACGGGCACCACTGGTACGGCAACGGCGAGAGCTACCTGCGCATCGGCGATGCCCTCGGCCGCGCGATGCTTGGCGTCATCGCCGCCCGCACGCCCCCGGCGATCCCCGCCGGCGAGGAACCGCTGCGCTGGGAGCAAGAGCTCGCGGCGATCGATCGGCAACCGGCCGGGCCGGCGCGGCCGGTGGTGTTCGTCGGCAGTTCGAGCATCCGCGGCTGGAAGAACCTCGCGACCGACATGGCGCCGCTGCCGGTGCGGAACCACGGCTTCGGCGGTTCGCGGCTGTTCGACACGACCTACTGGCTCGAGCGGCTGGTGGTCCGCCACGATCCGTCGGTCATCGTCGTGTTCGCCGGCAGCAACGACATCGCCGGCGCCGAACCGCGGCCCGCGGCGTGGGTCGCCGCACGCTTCGACGAACTGGTGCAGCGGCTGCGCGCACTCGGCTCGGCGGCGCCGCTGGTCTACATCGCGATCACGCCGACGCCGAGCCGCGCCGCACACCTGGCGATCGTGCGCGAGGCGAACCGGCTCATCGCCGCGCGCTGTGCGCAGGACCCGAGCCTGCACTTCGTCGACACCGCGGCGGGCATGGTGACGGCGGCCGGCGAACCGGATCCGCGCTGGTTCGGCCCCGATGGCTTGCACCTGAACGAGCAGGGCTATCGATACTGGACCGAGATGGTGCGGCCGGTGGTCACCGGTCTGCACGCCAAGGCCGCGCGCTGACTGCTTGGTGGCAGTGGCGCACCGCGATTGCATCAAGGGCCGGCGGACACGGGCGGGAGAACGCCGCACGAAGCGCCCTATCGCGGCTACTCGGTTGCTGGCAGCATCGTGAAGCCGTATGGATCTTGAAGTGCCCAGGTCCGGCCTGCTTTGGCAAGCGTGCCGATGACCCGCACGGTCCGACCGTCGCGGTGTGCCGTCACCGCAACCTGGTAGTCATTGGCCGCCAATTGGACATGCACCCGCTCCAAACCGGGAGCATCGTCTGTCGGTACGATGACTATCTTTCCCCCGGCGCTGGCGTCCTCGGCAGCGAGGCGGGTGACGTAACCGACGAGGTCAAAACCCGGGGTTTCGGCACGATTGCGCATCAACTCGGCCACCGCCCGCAGACCGTCGAGTGAGGCCTCCGGAAATGCAATGCGGGAATTGATGTCGACGGGTGCGGTGCACCTACGCGACCACGACACCGAAATCTCGAGCTGCCCTCGACCCACGGTCGGCTCGAAGGCAGCCAGAGCCGCGAGCAGGTTGGCACTGACACCGTCTTCTGCCTTTCCCACCAACGGATCCAGTTGGCCGAGAGCTCGCACGTCACGAACCGTCTCCAGAGCGCGCATCAGACGGCGTACCACGCATCGGCCGAACGGAGTCTCGGCATCGGGGAGAGCAGGACCAACCGGGACGATGATCCGCGACACATAGCTGCCGCGCTGGGATTGCGCCTCCCGCACCGACGCCAGCAGCTCCATCGCGTCCCTCCGTGCCAGGCGCGGAAAGTAGGACTGCCTCGAAATCTCGCTGTGGGCAGCAGCCAGCAGCATTTGGCGAGTGGCTTCCCCCATCGCCAGGCGATCTCCCAGTGGCACGGTTCCGGAAATGACGCGTTCGGACTCGACCCGCAGGGAGAGAACGTCTCCAGGAGGTTGCGAGAGATCGTCCAACACTTGTCGGACCGATCGCACCTCGTGGTCGGCGATGACCTCGAGCAGCTCGAGGCCACGGCGCGAATAGTCAGCAAGATCCGTGCGCAGCAACACCAGAACTTCGTGGTCGCCGTGTCGGTAGACTGCGCTGCGGTCAGGCGTCACGGACTCTTGTTGCCACCCACGGCTTCGCAGATACTGCTGCACCTCGACGGGGAGCAGCCGTCCCGCTGCTTGGAGGATCTCGCGATCCATCAGAAGCAGTCCTCGCTGATGGCCTGCATGATTCGGTGCAATTCAGTTGGCGAAAACGGCTGACTCTTGGGGATGTGAACGACCTTCGATTCGGCGTTGATGGCGGGCATCCCGGTCATCTTGACCCAGTAGGCACAACGGCGGATCAGCAGGTGGTCCACGGTGTGCTCGACCCGATCACTGATTCTCTCGGGAAGCAACAACACGACAAGGATGTGTGGGAGAGCCGACTCGGCTCGCATGCGGTCGTAGTGCGCTCGCTCCAATTGCCAGGACACGTAGCTGCCGTGGTCGAGCCGCTGCTGAGTCGTTGCCTTGATCTGGAGGTCGACCTTGGGCTTGGCTTTAGGTCCCTTCCCAACCGTGCTCGGCGCGGAGATCGTCGCATCGATACAATCGTGATCCTGGGTCCAGTGACCTACCGAGTAGCCGCATTGCGCGGCAACGGCGTGCACGTATGCCCTGCTGACTTCCTCCTGTAGTTGCTCGGGCGTCATGACGTCGGCGCGCAGCGTAGCGGCCACTTGGTGGTCGCGCCACAGTATGGGGAAAGGGGCGCCACGACACGGCGTCGCGCCTGCCCAAGAACCGGCGCCGCCAGCTCATCGCCCCGGCACCCGCGCGATCAACACCGGGCGGTGGAGAGACGATGATGCACGGCGCCAACGCCACTGGGCCGGGATCGTGCGGCCGGTCGACAGCCGCCTGAGACCCAAGGCCGAACGCCGATCGGCGCCAGCATGGTCGGATCCCAACGAGCACAACCAGATCGCCGATCCCCGGCTCCACCAGCTGCGCCACCGGGCACTTTCGATCCGCCCGCATCCTCCAGCACCGCTCGTCCGTCCTGTAGGCATGACCCCATCGCTCCCACCCTCGTCGCGACCACACAACTGCCCTGGCACCGATTCCTGGAGTCATTCGAACCGCTGCGACCGGACCAGAGTCCGGCGCACTGCACGACGCTCCGGCCAACTGCTGGTGCACATGTGGCCGCAGGACCGCGCGGCGCTGGTGCTGAAGGAAGCGTTCGGCCTCAGCCTGGAAGAGAATGCCGACGCACTCGGTAAGTCGATCGGGGCGATCAAGGCCGCGCTGCATCGCGGTCGCAACAAGCTCGCCGTGGAACCTGTCGCCGCCACGCTGGCTCGGCCGGTGCCCCGCACGCGGGCGGCGTTCAGGGAAGCGTTTCGTGCCGGCGACCTGGCGCGGCTGAATGCGCCGCTGCGCGGGCATCGGGTGCTTGCGGCCCCTTCGGCGCCGATCGCGATCCCGGTCAAGCTGCGCCGCGGTGCCCTGCCGACGACGCCCCGTATCGAGCTGCGCTGGCACCACGATCGCTGGCTACTGCTGACCTGATACGCGCACGAGGACGGCGACGCAGTGCGCGCGGTGACCACGTTCGGCTGCGCCGGCGACCAGATCGCACGCATCGACAACTACTTCGTCAGCCTGGACCTGTTCGAAGATCTGGGTCGCGAACTCGGCGTGCCAATTGGGCATTGAACGGCAGGACCTCCTGAGAACGCCAAGCTGCGAACGAGAGCGCCGCCAGGACGTCATCACGTTCGAGGTAGGGATAGGCAGTCAGCACGTCTTCGAAGGATCGTCCGGCGCCCAGGAGCCCCACCACCGCACCCACAGTAATGCGCATACCACGAATGCAGGGCCGCCCGCCCATCACATTCGGGTCGTGCGTGATGCGCCGCAGCAGGTCATTGGACGGCATCGGGGAAGAATAGCACTGGCATCGATCGGGTATTCGACGCCATATCGAGGGCCACTCAGGACCCGATCACACGGAGCATCGCACCCGGCAGCTTCGCCGTCTCGGGCGACGGCCATCTTCGATGTCACCGCCGGGCCGGAGGCGGCTCCCGCGACCGGTCGGCCGCCTCGATCGCCGCCGGATCGACGCTGGTCGCGAGCTTCTGCAGCTTCGGCAGCGAACGCCGCAGTTGCACCACGTGCTCGGCGGTGACGAAGTCGCAGTGGCGCACGTCGAGCTCCTCGATCTGCTGCGCCGCGAGCAGCGTGTCGATGCTCGCCACGGTGAGGCCGCGCATCTGCCGCATGTCGAGCCCACGCAGCGACGGCATCGCCACAACCGCCGCGAGACCCCGGTCGGTGATCTCGTAACAGGCCGCGATCGTCAGGTGCCGAAGGGCCTTGCAGTGCGTGGCGACCGCGGCGCAGAAGTCGTCGCGGTAGTCGCCGCAGACCTCGAGTCGTTCGAGCTCGGGTGGCATCGCCGCCACCCAGCCCGCCGCCGGATCCTGGCCGCCGAACGCGTTCAACACGCGCAACGTGCGGCAGGCACCGAGTGCCGCCAGACCTGCCGACGACCAGTGACCGGAACGGATGTCGAGCACCTTCAGCTTCGGACACCGAGCCCACGCCGCGAGCGCATCGTCCCTCGGCCCCATGCCGATGCGGTCGGTGGCACGCTGCGCGCGCGCCAGAACCTCGCGCTCGACGTCGTCCAGGTGGTCGCCTCTGTTGCGCCAGTTGATGCCATCGATGCTGCCGACGTCGAGTTCTTCGAGTTCCGATAGCTCGCACAGCCGCGCCAAGTCAGCGCTGCGCAGCTGCTGGCAGCCGCGCAGCGACAACGAGCGCAGGCCGCGACACGCCAGCAGCGGCTCGACCCAGCCCTCGGTGAAGCCGTGGTTGAACGACAGGTCGAGGTGCTGCAGCGAACGCAGGCGCGGCAGCACCGCGATCAGCTCGGTGTCGGTGTCGAGGTAGCGCAGTGCCAGCGTCGACAGCAGCGGCAGCCGCTCGAGACCGGCGAGCTGCTGCGGCGTCGCGCGCCCGGCGAGCAACGTGCCCGACAGCTCGAGCCGCCGCAGTTTGGTGAACGACGGCAGCTGCTGCCAGATCGCCGCCGTCACGTGCGTTTGCACCAGCGGCAGCACCTGTCTCAGGCCGAGCCTCGTGTTCTCGTGGAACGGCACCCGCACGATCAGGCTCTCGAGATCGCGCAGTCGCGAGAGCGCCGCGATCGTAGCATCGTCGCCATCGATCACTTCGACAGCGCGCGTCGTCGCCGGCAGCTGCTCGGCGTCGGCGAGGCGGCGCACCACGGCGGGCACGGGTTCCCTCGGCTCCTGCGGTCCCGCCTGTCGCACCACGGCTTCTGGCCGCCAGATCGCCAACGCGACGACGACCGCGACGCCGAGCAGCGCGGCGACGAAGAGCCAAGCACGCGCCGGCGCCGCCGGCGCCTCGATCGGTGTCCCGGCGCCCAGCCGCGAGCGCACCGCAGAGACCAGATCGGGGGCACGCTCGCCACCGATCCGCTCGCCGAGCGCCCAGTCCAGCACCGGATCGTCGTCGCGTTCGCCGCCATCCCGTTCGTTCTTGGTCATGACTGCCGCCTCCGTTCGATGCAGGTGCGCAGCGCCGCGCGCAACCGCTGCAGCAACGTACGCACACCGTGTTCGCCGATGCCGAGCTCCGCGCCGAGCTCGGCGCGCCCGAGTCCGTCGCGATAGGTCGCCTCGAGCGCGCGTCGCGAGCGCTCCGGCAGTTCGGCGACGCAGCGATCGAGCGCCTCGAGCCATCCCGCGCCGTCGTCGGCAACGAGGTCCCGCCGCCACAGCAGCTCGGCCGCTTCCGCATGTCGTTCGGCGCGCCGCCGGTCGTCGCGCTGCTCACGCAACCACAGGTGCCGGCAGGTCCGCCACAAGAACGCCGCCGCCTCACCGGGCTCGGCGGCGTGCAGGCCCTTGCCGATCGCCAGCACCAGCGCGTCCAGAGCGAGCGCTTCCGCCTGTTGGCCGCGGCATCCCAGCACGCGCAGGAAGCGCCAGGTCGCGGTCTGGTGCCGCGCCACGAACGCCGCCACCGGGTCTGGTTCGGTGCGCACGCGATCCGTGGGGTATGGGCGGGTCACGCTGGTCACGGGCGGGGATCCCCCGCGGTGGCACCAGGGTACGCAGCGAACTCTGGAATTGCTGCGTCGTCTCGCCACGGCGCCGCCGGCGGTCAGCGCAACGCGATCGCCACGACGCCGTCCTGACCGCCCTTCATGGTGCTGCCCACCACGACGAACAGGCGTTCGCCGTCGCAGCCGAGGTCCGCCGCGATGTGCGATCCATCGCACGGCCGCAGCCGCCAGCGCTCGGTGCCCTTCGCCCGGTCTATGCCGTAGACGGTGCCTTCCATCATCGCGAAGCACACCAGGTCACCGACGACGACGGGCCGGCTGTAGATGGCCCTGGTAGCCTTCGCCGGCACCGGCGCGGTGAACGTCCACGCGACGCGCTCGACCGCGACGTCGATCGCCCGCAGGTTGCCATCGCACGAACCCTGGTAGAGAAACCGTTCGGCGATCGCCGGCGCACTCTCGGTGCGATTGTCGGTGGCGACGCGCCAGACCTGTTTGCCCGTCTGCTTGTCGATGGCGTAGATGCCGCAGTCCTGGCTGCCGACGTAGACGAACAGCGGTCCGAACGCCGGTGTGCCGAACATCCAGCCCTGGGTCGGGAACGACCACAGGCGCTTGCCGGTGACCGGTTCGAACGCGAGCGTGCGACACTGGTCGAACACCGACAGCGCGACGATCTCGCCATCGGTGGCGGCATCACACGGCCGCGCCGGTTCGGCGAACCGCGCATCGCGACCGACGAAGCCAGGCGGGTCCTCGGGCCGGTCCTCGAGATAGTCGCTGTCCCAGCGGATCGCGCCGGTCTGCAGATCGCAGCCGTGCACGCGGCCGCGAGCGCCACCGGCGACGACGATGCCCTTCGCGACGGTCGGCCCGGCGACGCCACCGGGGATGTCGGTCTGCCACAGCGGTTCGCCGTCGCGACCGCGGAACGCGCGCAGGCCGGCGTCGCAACCGACGACGACGAACACTTCCGCCTCGACCGCGACCGTGGTGAGGCCGAACGTGAACTTGCACGGCAGGTCGGCCTTCGCCTGCGTCCAGCGCACCTCCCCGGTCGCGGCGTCGAGCGCGCGCACCTGTCCGGTGCGATCGAGCAGGTAGAGCGTGCCGCCGAGATGCACCACCGAGTCGATGTCCGAACGCTCGTTCGACATGCTGCGCCACAGCACCTGCGGTGCGGCGGTAGCGGTCGGCGCCTCGGCCGGTGTCTGGGCCGACGCGGGCGGTGGCACCTGCTGGGCAACCGCACACCACGGCAGGAACGTGCTCAGCAACGACGAGGTGAGGATGTGCATGCGCGATCCGGGTCTCCGGCCCGTTCGCTGATCGTGCCGGGCAGGGCCTCGTCCGTCGAGGTCAGGACGAGCTTCGCGGCTTCGCCTTGCGCTGCTTCCGCACGGCCGCGTCCGACTTCACGAGCGTGCGAACCGCACCCTTGCGCGGCAACGCAGAACCTGCACTCGAACGCGAAGCCGCTCCGGTGCGAGCGGGCGCCGCGGCCGGAACCGGCCCAGGACCACGTTACCGTCGGCGCTGCACGTAGTATCCCCATCGATGTTCCAGCACGTCCTCGCTGCCGCCTGCGCGTGCCTCGCCGCCGTATCGAGCGCCCTGGCGCAGGACGACCTGCGCGATCGCGTCGTGAAGACCGACGGTCGCGAGCTGCGCGGCCGCATCTTCTCGCGGTTCGACGGCGACCACGTCGTGCTGCAGCAGGGCACGCAGCGCACCAGCATCCCGAACGCCGAGATCGCCGCCATCGACTCGGTGCGCGAACGCGTCGGCGATTGCCTGCAGCGCTTCGATCGCCTGCCCGATCATCCGCGGCACCTGTGGTATCTGGTGGGTCATGCGCAGAGTCAGCAGCTGCCGGACCTCGCGCGCGTGCTGGCGCTCGACCTGGTGCTGCGCCATCCGGACCACGAAGCGGCGCGTGCGTTCCTCGGCCACCGGCGCCGCGGCAAGGACTGGATGTGGCCCGACGACGACGAGTGGCGCACGCTGCCCGACCTCGAGCGTGCCCACGCCGTTTGGGGGCGCGCGTTCGTCGTCGACAGCGAGCACTTCCGGCTGCGCACCGATGCGTCGCTGCGTCGCGCCGTCGACACGCTGCTCGACCTCGAGCGCATCTACCAGTGGTGGCTCGGGCGCTTCGGCGAGTCGCTGCACCTTTACGAGCTGCGCGGCGACAAGGTGGTGTTCGAGGTTTGGAAGGAACGCGGTTCGTTCCCGCGGCTGAACAAGCTCGAGCATCCGTACTTCCAGCACCGCATCGAGGACGCGCAGCCGCCGATCGCGCTCACCTACTTCGAAGGGACCGCGGGGCGCCCGACCCGCCTGACCGAGGTCGCGGTGCAAGCGCTGCTCTACCGCACGCTCGCCGACGATCCCGGCCTGCGCACCGCGCACCGCTTCTGTGGCTGGGGCGAAACGGGGCTCGCCCGCCATGCCGAACGTTGCCTCGCCGGACCGCCCGGGCGGATCGCGCCGGTCGCCTGGCGGCTGCCGCTCGACGAAGCAGCGCTGGTGGCCGCCGACCCCGAGCGCCGCCTCGTCAGTTTGACACACCGCTCGACGCGCCAGCTGCACTTCACTGTCACCGACGAGGTCGCGACCGACTGGGCGACCGTGCACCTGTTCGTCACGTTCCTGCTGACGCGCGAACCGTCGACGGGACTCGGCCAAGGGTTCCTCGACTACCTGCGCACCGCGTTGCGCGGCGCCAAGGGCGACAGCAGCGCCGAACTCGATCGCGCACTCGGTCGCAAGCTGGAGACGCTGGAGGCCCCGTTTCGCGAGTGGGTGCGCACCGAGACCGAGCGCGAGAAGGCGCTGCCGCCGGTGCGCTGAACGGCTCCGGAGGCACCATCGCCCGCAACGACCGCGCCCGGCTCAGATCCCGCCGAGCCGCAGTTCGAGCGCGTTGCCGACCACCACTCCGAATGCGTTCGCGGGCGGATCGAAGGCTGCCCCCTGCGCGAACAGCGACCAGCCGAGGAACGCCGCGTTGGCCGGCAACTGCAGTGTCCACGGCGCGGTGCTGCCGACCGCCGGCAGCACGGTCAGCAGATCGGGCGCGACGCGCAGCAGACAGCCGGGCATGCCGAGGCCGGCGAGATCGAACGGCAGCGCGCCGCCGGACCACGTCGTGCTCGACAGACCGAGGATGCCGAGGCCGAGCCCCGGTGCCGGCACCGTCGACAGCTCCATCGTGAACGGCCCGCCGAGCCACGGCAGCGCACTGCCACGCGGCGCCAGCGACGGCGCGCCGAGGCTGCCGGCGCAACCGGTGCCGAACGCCAACGCCAGCGCCGGCGCGCTCGGCCCGTAGGCCCAGGTCTCTGCGGTGTAGGTGTTGTTGGCGAGGCGACCGCCGAACAACAGCGTGCGGCCGCGCGGCTCGTCGAAGGCGGCCGCGTGTTCCGAACGCACGGTGGGCACCGGCGCCGCGGTGCGCGGGGTCCAGGTCGCGCCGTCGTACTCGTGCACGTCGGTGACGGGACCGTTGCTGCCGTAGCCGTGCATCAGCACGCTGCGGCGCCGCTTGCTGTCGTAGACCAGGCTGGTCTCGTAGCGGGCCGGGGGCGAGGCGAGCGGCTGCCGCTGCAGCCACGCGGTGCCGTCCCATTCCCACGTGTCGGCGAGGAAGCCGTTGTTGTCGAGGCCGCCGAACAGCACCGTGCGCTGGCGGTCCTCGTCGTAGCACATGCCGACCCCGAAGCGCCCGCTCGGCCGCAGCAGTGCCGGCCGCAGCGACCACACGGTACCGTCCCATTCCCAGGTCTCGTCGCTCATGCCGAGGTTGGTCTGCCCACCGAACAGCACGACGCGATCGCGCGCATCGTCGAACACCATCGCGTGCCCGTAGCGCTGCCCCGGGTTGATCGCGGCGAGGCGCTGCTGCCAGTTGTTGCCGTCCCATTCCCAGGTGTCGTCCCACCACTGACCGACGCTGCTGTTGCCGCCGTACATCACGGTGCGCCCGCGCGCCCGATCGTGCGCCATCGCGCTCCAGAACCGGCTCGGCGGCACGGTAGCGGGCGTGCGCGGCGTCCAGCCCGCCCCGTTCCACTGCCAGGTGTCGGCGAACACGTTGGCGCCGTCCCAACCACCGAACAGCACGATCGCCCCCGCGGCCGCATCGAACGCCATCTGCGTGTGGCTGCGCCCCGACGGGCGGGTGCCACCAGCGGCCGCCGTCCAGGCGCTGCCGTCGAACACCCAGGTGTCGTCGAGCAGTTGCAAGAACGTGCTGCCGCCGAACGCCAGCACGAGGCCGGTGGCGAAGTCGTACGCCATCGCCTGCGCGTAGCGAGCGGGCGCGGTGCCGGTGGCGGGCACCAGGCTCCAGGCGGTGCCGTCCCATTCCCAGGTGTCGCCGAACGGCACCCAACCCGGCCCCGCGCCGCCGAACAGCACCACGCGGCCGCGGCCGTAGTCGGTCGCCATCGCCTGCCACGTGCGCGCTGGCGGCTGCGGAGCGGCCGCCTGCTGCGTCCACACGAGCCCGTTCCAGCTCCAGGTGTCGACGAGGTTCTGCCCGCCGCTCAACAGCATCGCGCCGCCGATCGGATCGTGGGCCATCGCCGCCTGCGACCGCGCCGGTGGCGCGGCGGCCGGCGCCATGGCGGTCCACGCCGCACCATCCCACTCCCAGGTGTCGCCGAGCAGCACGCCGTTGCTGTCGCCGCCGAACACGACGATGCGGGCGCGGAACAGGTCCAGCGCCATCGCATGCGAGTGCCGACCCGGGGGCGACAGCGGCACGACGATCGGCGACCAGGTGATGCCGTTCCACTCCCACAGGTCGTTGCGCGACGTACCGAGCAGGTCCTGCCCGCCGAACAGCACCACGCTGCCGCGGCCCGGGTCGTACGCCATCGCGTGACCGGTGCGCAGCGACGGCGACTGCGGCGGCGTGCGCAGTGTCCACGCGAGTCCGTTCCACTCCCAGGTGTCGGCGCTCGCTTGGCCGTTGGTGTTGGTGCCACCGAACAACACCATCACCTGCCGCTGCTGGTCGAACGCCATCGCCGGCGCGAAGCGGGCCGGTGGCGACGCCGACAGCGCGGCGTTCCATTCGACCTGTGCGAACGCGTGGCCGGCAATCAGCAGCGGCAACAGCCCCGCGCACGTGCGCAGCGTCGGGGCAAGGTGGAGGTCGGAACGGAACGGGACGCGAGCGGAGAGGGATTGCATACGTGGCCTGCGGAGTCGCGGTGGCGACCGTGCACCCTCGCAAGCAAGCATCGCACCACGCGGCGAACCACGGGCAACTGTGCGCGCAACCGACGTCCCGTGTGCGGACCACGCACGGATGCGGCCCGCCTACGCACCATGGCCTCGCACGCCTGCGCCACGCGGCCACCGCGTGCCCGACCCAGCTCAGTCATCGCGGCGCCGGCGCACTTCCGCCGCCGGCGCACCGACCGTCGCGCCGCCGCCGACGAACGCCGCGGCCGCGCCATGGCGATAGACCAGTTCGCCGCCGGCCTGGCCGACCTCGTAGCCGAGCCAGAACACCCCGCAGGTGCCGAGCGCAGTGGCCAGCGCCGCCACGTTGGCGGCCTTGGGCCGGCGCTGCAGCAAGAACGGCGACAGCGACAGCAGCAGCACGAAGCCCGCCGCCCAGGTGAAGCGCTCGGCGGCCTCCTCGTGCGCCTCGAGCGCCGCTTCGGGCACCAGCCGCTCGACACGCTCTTCGTCGTTCTCCCCGCTGCGCATCGCCAGCACGCTGGAACCGAGCAGCAGCACCTGGGCGCCGACGGCGAGCAGCCACGCGCGCAGCGGCAGCCAGCCGCGCAGCAGCGCGATCCACAACACGCCGGTCAGCACCGGCATCAGTACGGCGAGGGCGATCGGCAGATGAACGAGTTTCGGATGCAGAGGCAGTTCCATGAGTTCCTCGAAAAGGGATGCAGCGCACAACGACCGGTTCGGCCGAAGATCGCAGCGACACACCCCTCACATCCGTGATAGGGTCGATGCCATATGGACTTGCGCACGGAGCATGCGTCGGATGCCGGATCCGAATCGGCGCTGCTGCGCTGGCTGATGGCGCTGTTCCTGCTGGTCGCGATATTGGCCATCGCCGACCTGGTGGCCGATTCCGGCGAAGGTTCCTCGCTCGGCCACGTGCTGGCCGAAGGTGCGATCGTGGTCGCGGGCCTCGTCGGCATCACGATCGCCCTGCGCCACATCCGCCGTCTGCGGGCCGGCGAACGGCAGGCCCTCGCCGAAGTGCGTAGCCTCGACCAACGCCTCGCCGCCACGCGCGAGCAGGCGGAACGCTGGCAACGAGAGACCCAGGAACTGCGGCAGGGTCTCGGCCTCGCCATCGAACGGCAGCTGGTGGCGTGGTCGTTGACCAAGGCCGAGCAGGAGATCGCACTGTTGCTGCTGAAGGGCCTCAGCCACAAGCAGGTCGCCGCCGTGCGTCAGGTCGGCGAATCCACGGTGCGGCAGCAGTCGCGCGCGATCTACCAGAAGGCCGGCGTCGACGGCCGGCACGATCTGGCGGCGTTCTTCCTCGAAGGACTGCTGGCGCCGCCGGGCTGTGGCGAGTCCGCCGACTGAACGTCACCGGACGCTGCGCAGCACCTCGAGGCGGGTGCGGGCGCGATCCATCTGCTGCTCGATCGGCATCACTTCGGCCGGCGAAGCGGCGGCGCGACGGGTGATCAGCCAGCGCAGCTCGGCCTCGGTGGCAGTGATCTCCCCCTCGACCAGACGGCCGACGATCTCCACCTTGCGTTCGAGGGCGCGCAGCCTGGTCGCAGCGGCTTTGCTCTCGGCGACCTCGACCTGGCCTGCCGCCGTCAACGACTTGAGCCGCGCGGCGCTTTCCTGCTGCACATCGAGCTCGGCCATCAGGTCCAGATAGCGCGAAGCCAGATCGGCGAGCGCGGACGCGGCGGTCGCGGAGTCACCCATCGAGGCCGCTGCCCGCGGCGGCAACACGCCGGCGGCATCGCTCTGCGCGCCGAACACATCACTGAGCAGCGGCGACTTTGCCGGTGCCGGCGCACCACCCGACCCAGGGGTTGCTGGCGCCGGCTCCTGGCCCCTGGGCACCTGCTGACCAGGAAGCTGTTGGTCGGGTCGCGCTGCCGGTCGCGCTGCCGGTCGCGCCGCCGGTCGCGCCGCGGCAGAGGTGCCGAACTCCTGGAACGCGTCGGCGCCGAAGTCACGCGAATGAAACTGCGGGGCATCGCCCTTGCTGCGCAGCGCCGCCAGCTCGGCACGCAGCAGCGCGATCGTCTCGATCGCCTGGCGCAGTTCGGCATTCTGCTGCTGCAGCGGCGAGACCGGTTCCTGCGCCGCCGCCGGCACCCCGAACACGCTCGCCGCCGCGCCGACGAGGCACAGCATCGCGACGGACTGGGCGGCGCGGCGCAGCCGCGACGTGGACATCGACAACGAACCTTGACGTTGCAACAGCATCTGGATCCTCCGGTAGAACTCGGACGGGCGCCGGAACACGGCGATGGTGCCGACCGCCGCGACCGTCGGGTCGTTGCGCTCGGCGAGCTCGATCAGGGCGCGCGCATACTGCTGGCGGCCGTCGATTGCGGCCGCGGCTTCGTCGGCCAGCAGTTCGCTGCAGAAGCGGACCTCGCGACACAGCCACCAGAACAACGGATGGCAGAACAGCGGCACCGACAGCCACGACAGCAGCCACAGCGCACGCACATCGCCGGCGCTGAGGTGCGCGGCTTCGTGCCGCAGCACTGCATGCAGGGCAACGGCGTCGGATTCGGCGAGCAGCGATCGCGGCACCACCACGACCGGTCGCAGCACACCGCCACAGAACGGCCGCACCGCGCGTGGGCTGCTCAGCACCCGCGTGCCACGCGGCCACTGGATGCCGCGCCAGTGCACGCTCGGTACCGGTTTGCAACCGGCCAGCAACCGAGCCAGCCGGAGACGGCCGACCAGCAGGCGCACCAACATGATCACTGCGCCGGCCGCATAGACCGCCGCGAGCAGCAGCGGCCACGACCACCGGGACGTGGCGGCGGGCGCAGCGATCGCATCTGCAGCCGAGCTCACCGACGCCAGGTTGTTCGCCGGCAGCGGCGAGGATGCCCGCTGCGAACCTCTGTCCAGGCTGGCCAGTGCCGCTTGCAGACGAGACAGTCGCTGCTCCGCGGTCATCCCGGCGACGGCCTCCGCGCCGAGCACCTGCTGCTCCGAGTCCGCGGTGCGCAGCGCCAGCCGCGGCAACGGCCACAGACCGACCACCAGATAGAGGCCGACCCCGAGTGCCGTGACGAGCCCCAGCCAGCGGCGCTGCAACGGAGCACGGTGCAGCAGCATCGCCAGCACGCCGGCCAGCAACACCGCGGTGACCCCGAGCAGCAGCGCCGGGCCATGCACGGCCAGTACCTGGAGCATCGTGAGCAACTCGTTCATGCCCCACCTCGCTTGCGTTCGGCCTCGGCGAGCAGTTCGCGCAGCTTTGCCAACTCTTCGCGGCTCGGCTTGCGGGCGGCGAACGCGCTGGCGACCAGCTGGTCGAGCGCACCGTCGAACACCGACTCGATCAGCCCCGACACCAGGTCCTTCTTGGTGCGATCGCCCGAACTGACGGCGCGATAGACGAACGAGCGCCCTTCGGTGCGGTGGCTGACGAGGCCCTTGTCCTCCATCAGCCGCAGGAACGCCTGCACGGTGTTCTGCACGATCGGCACCTCGTCGCGCAGCGTCTCGTAGACCTCGCGCACGGTCGCCTCGCCGCGCTGCCAGAGCACCTTGAGGATCTGCAGCTCTCGTTCGGTCGGTTCGGGCATCGGGGTCATGGTTGCGTTCGGCGGAGTATCGATCGCCGACATCTCCAAGCTTAATTTCTTAAGCGTTCGGTTCGAGGCCGTCAAGGGCCAGCGCCTCGGACCGTGGCATTCGCCCATTCCTTCCCGGCGGCGCATGATGCGTCGATGGACACGGAGCCATACGTCGACCAGGTCCGCCACTGGCCGCAGCGCGGTCGGGTGGTGCTCGCCCACCACGACGCCACGGCCATCGTCGTCTACCAGGCCTTCCGGCCACAGATCGCCGACGAGGCGGTCCGCCTCGGCCGCTTCGGGCCGTCGTTCTCGCGCTCGCGCATGAGTTGGATCAAGCCCAACTTCCTGTGGATGATGTTCCGCTGCGGCTGGGCCAGCAAGGTCGACCAGGAACGGGTGCTGGCACTCTGGTTGCCTCACTCGTTCTTCGACCGTGTGGCCGCCGCCGCGGTGCCGTCGACCTTCGATCCGTCGTCCGGCGGCACCAAGGACGACTGGTCGCGTGCGGTCGCGGCCTCGGACGTGCGGCTGCAGTGGGATCCCGACCACGGCCCGAGCGGCGCGCCCCAGGCGCGCAAGGCGGTGCAGCTCGGCCTGCGCGGCGCGATGCTCGCGGAGTATGCGGACCGCGCCATCCTGCGGGTCGAGGACGTGACCACGATGGTGCTCGCCCAGCGCGAGCACGCGAAGGCGCCGTTCACCCAGTTGCTGACACCACGAGAACGCGCCTACACGCCGCACGATCCGGCGGCGGTGGCGGCGCTCGGCCTCGCCGATTAGGAACGGTCGCCGGCGCTACAGGCGAACCGTCGCCCCTTCGCGCGAGAGCAGCGCCCGCTTGCGCTCGATGCCCCAGCGATAGCCCGCCAGTTCGCCGTCGCCACGCACCACCCGATGGCACGGCACGACGACCGCGATCGGATTCGCCGCGCAAGCCGCCGCCACCGCGCGGGCCCCACGCGGCAGGCCGAGCGAACGCGCGAGGCCCGCGTAGTCGATCGTGCGGCCCTTCGGTAGCGCCCGCAGCGCCGTCCACACGCGCTGCTGGAACGCCGTGCCCCGCACGTCGAGCGGCAACCCCGGATCCGTGGCCTGCCCGTCGACGCACGCGATCGCCGCGCGCACCGAGTCGCGGAACGCGCCGTCGCCGCGCTGGTGCTCGGCCTGCGGGAAGCGCGCGTGCAGATCCGCGAACAGTGCCTCGTCGTCGTCGCCGAGCAGGATCGCACACAGACCGCGGGCGGTCGCCGCGACCAGCGCGCGGCCGAGACTGCAGGCCACCACCACCGCCGTGATGCGTTCGCCGCGCCCGCCGTCGCGCGCCCGCTTGGGCAACATGCCGACCGCGCGTTCCGCACCGCGCTGCAGCCGGCTGGTCGAGCCGTAGCCCGTGCGATGCATCGCCACCGTCACCGCGGCACCGGCCGCCAGTTCTCGCTGCAGCCGCGCGGCGCGGCGCGCCGTCGCATACGCCTTCGGCGACACACCCACCGCCGCCGTGAACACGCGCTGCAGATGCCACTGGCTGTAGCCACTGCGGGCCGCCAGCTCGGCGAGCGTCGGCGGCTGCTCGCGGTCGAGCCAACGACACACCTGCGCGACCAGCGCCGTGCGCGCCTTGGCATCGGCATGCGGCGCCAGCGGCTGGCAGCGGCGACAGGCTCGGAAGCCAGCCGCGATCGCCGCCGCCGGGTCGGCGAAGAACCGCACGTTCTCGCGCCGCGGTCGCCGCGCCCCGCACGACGGCCGGCAGAACACGCCGGTGGTGCATACCGCGAACACGAACGCGCCGTCGGCAGCCGCTTCCTTCGCCATCACCGAACGCCAGCGCTGCGTGTCGTGGGTCTTGCTCGACGTCACCATCGCGCCGACGGTAGCCAATGGCGCCTGGCGCACCTTCCGCTTCGTGCGGTCGAACTCGGAACGCGTCACTCCACCCCCTGCTGCCGGTACCACGCCAACAGTTCCTCGACGACCGCCATCGCCTTGCCGTGGAAGTGATTGTTGGCGACCACCAGCGTGCGCTTCGCGGTGGCGGCGAGCCGCTGCGTGCGCTGCGCGAGCTGATCCACCTCGCCGGGTTCGTAGCGCCAGTCGTAGACCTCGTTGCGGGTCGCTCCCTTGCGAAACCACGCGCGATTGCGACCGTGCAGCCGGAAGTAGGCGATGTCGGCCGGGCCGTTCACCGCCGGCACGTCGCGCGAGAAGCCGCCGACCATGCCCGGATAGTCGAGTGCCAGCACGCCGAGCCCGAGCGCGCGCACCGCGTCGAGTGCCGGCTGCGCGTTCCACGACGCATGCCGCAACTCAACGAACACCGGTCCGTCCGCCGCGAACGCCTGCGCGATCCGTTGCAGCAATGCGATCGCCGATGGCGCGAAGGCGAGCGAATGATCGAACTGCGCCAGCAGCCCGAGCATCCGGCCGCTCTCACACAGCGGCGCGAAGCCCTCGCGCACCTGCGCCACCAACGCGTCGTCGAACCGTCGCTCGTGGGTGAACTGCTGCGGCAGCTTGGCGGTGAAACGGGTGCCGAGATCGGCGGTGCGCTCGGCCCACGAACGACAGTTCTTCGCCTGCGGCACCGCATAGAACGTGCTGTTGATCTCGATCAGCGGCACCCGCTGCGCCACCGCGCGCAATGTGTCCTTGCAGTTGCGCGGATAGACGACGTCCTTCCAGTCGTCGTAGCTCCAGCCGGCGACGCCGAACAGCACCTCGCCCTGCACGTCACGGCCGCCCCGGCCGCCGCAGCCGGTCGTT
>JALORC010000065.1 GCA_025459175.1 Planctomycetota bacterium
GACCTTCTCCGCCAGATCGCGCGCCTTCTCACGAACGCTGTCGTCCGCAGATCCACTCAGTGCCTTGAGCAGTTTCACCGCCGCCGCGAATTGCTCCAGGGTGACGTACAGACCAGCTGCCCTGAGGGCAGCGCCGGTCTGCGTTGCGTCGAACTCGTAGGCCTCCGCGAACTTGCGCGCCGCCAGGTCGTCGAGTCCCTCCTTCTGTGCCGCCTCGGCTTCGCGCAGCACCAGAACAGCACGTTGCCCTCCACCGCTCGGCCGGCAACGTTCCACCAGCTTCTGCACCGCTTCCTTGCGGTCCGCTGGCGCCCGCGCCGCTGCAGCCTCGGCACTCACCAGGGCGTCGCTGGCTCGACCCAGCGACAGCAAAGCGATCGCGCGGACGAAGTGCCCATCCCACCGCTCGGGACTCTTGGCCACTGCAGCATCGGCCAGCGGCAGCGCAGCTGCAGCATCCTTGGACCGCAACTTGGCCTCCGCGTCCTGCACCAACTCGTCGAACGACTGCGCCAACGCCAACCCCGCGCAGCACATCCAGACACCGATCACCTTCAGAGCGAACTGCAGCATGCTTCGTCCTCGACTGCTCGCGCAGCCCATCACTTCTTCCTCTCCGTCGGCGTCGGCTTGAGCGCATCCAGCAACTCGACGCCCTTGTCGACCACGTCCTTCGCGGCAGCGGGTACCTGGCGCAAGTACTCGTGCACTTCTGCGGCCTTGAGCTCGGGCACGATCCTGCCGTTGAGGTCGGAGGCCGTCCAGCCACTGAGGGAGGCCTCCCGGCGCAGGCGTCCGAGTTCCTTGGTCAGCAGACCGTCGTGGAAGCGCTTGTCCAGACCGCCAATGGCCGCGAACGCCGCGCCGGTGATGTCTTGGTCTTTGCCTGGTGCCAATTGCGCGGCGATCTTCGCGCCGTCGAAGAACGCTCCGAGGTGCCCGCCCTCGACGACACTGCTGAGCATGTCGGCAGCACTCTGCGTCACCGAGGCCACGCCTACATCCTCCCCGTCGACCACCTGCAGCATCTTGCCGCCGAACTGAAAGCCAGCCCCCATGCCCTGCAACCACGCACCGGAGGCCTGACCGCCTGGAAGCAGGCTGATCAAGGACCCGGTGCCTTCGAGTGCCGAGCCAACCTTCTCCGAGCTCTGGCCATACTCCTTCATGGTGGTCTCCCCGGTGAAAGCCTGGGTTGCCGTCCCGAGCAGGCTCGCGCCGAATCGCTCTGCGGCAGTCCGATTGCTGTCGCCGGCGATCTGGGCCATGCGCTCCGTGACGTTCTTCGAGTATTGCGCGATGTCGGCGCGACCGGGGAGCTCGTCGAGCAGGTCGGATGCGAAGGAGCCTTCGTCGGTCGCCGAGGGATTCGTTGGCTCGTTCAGGACCTTGTCGACGGCATCGTTCAAATCAGCGGCCTGCTGCTTGCGGATCTGCTGACGCCGGAGTTCTTCGGCTCGAACACGTTCCACTCGGCGCAGCTCTGCCGCGGCGGCGGCGGCCCGCTGCGCAGCCTGTCGCTGATCGTCCGCGATGCGACGCTGCTCTTCAGCCATGCGAGCGGCTTCGGCTTGCGCCTCCCACTGGGCCTCGCGAGCCGCGCGTCTTGCTGCGGCTTCCTCCTCCAACTCCCGGTTGCGCCTCTCCTGCTGATAGCAGATCGCGCAGTGGTTGGAGCCATGCACGCACTGCGCCCAGGCAGAAACAGACAAGGAGATGCACACCAGCAAACGGAACGGGATCGGCAGCGTCATGTCGTCCTCGAGATGGACCGCGCCGTGATCGACATGTCCCGGCACCTACTGGGACCCCATTTTGCCTCTGGAAGCTCGGTCTCGCAACTTCGACGCCAAGTCCCGCAGCATCGACCGCACCAGAGCAAGAGTCGCATCTCCTGATGCGCTCGCACACAGCACGAACCGCCTCGTTCAGCCTGCCCGTGACGACCCGCTCACGCGCCACCCCCACCCTGCAGCCGCTCGAACACCGCATCCGCCACCGCCGCCGGCAACCCTGGCATCGCGCGCAGCTGCTCGCGGCTCGCCGCGCGCAGCGCCGACAGCGAACCGAAGTGGCGCAGCAGCGCCTTGCGCCGGGTCGGCCCGACCCCCGGCACCTCGTCGAGCTCACTGCCGATGCGACCGCGCGTCTGCCGGTGGTAGGTGATCGCGAACCGGTGCGCCTCGTCGCGCAGCCCCGCCACCAGCAACGTCTCCGGCGCGCCGAGCGGCAGCGGCCGCGCGGTCTCCTCGCCGGGCAGGAAGATGCGTTCGCCGCTCTCGCTGCGCGCATCACCGAGCCCCTTCAGCCGCGACTTCGCGAGCCCACACACCCACAGGTCCTCACCGAGCCCGAGCTCGGCCAGCGCCTTCTCGGCGGCTGCGAGCTGGCCCTTGCCGCCGTCGATGACCAGCAGATCGGGCAGCTCCTCGTCGTCGCGTTCGACGCACAGCTGCAGCGACCGCCGCACCGCTTCCTGCATCGCGCCGAAGTCATCGCCGGCGTGTGCGGCGGAGATCTTGAAGCGCCGGTACTGGCCCTTGTCCGGCTCACCGTCGACGAAGCAGACCCGCGACGCGACCGTGCTGGTGCCCTGGATCGTCGACACGTCGAGGCAGTGCAATCGCCGCGGTGGCTCGGGCAGGTCGAGCAGGCGAGCGAGCCGTTCGGCACCCTGCCGCCGCCGCGACTCGGCATCGGCGGCCATCGCGTCGGCGAGCTGCGCGTTCTGCTGCGCCAGCTCGAGGTGACGCCGCTTGTCGCCGCGCTGCGGCACGTGCAGGTCGACCTTGCCGCCGCGTTTGCCGGCGAGCCACTGCGCGATCATGTCCGGTTCGGCCGGCAGCTGCGGCAGCACGATCATCGCCGGCACGTAGCGATCGCCTTCGTAGAAGCGGCCGAGCAGTTCACCGAGCAACAGATCGTCGGGCAGCGAACTGCGGAACGCGAAGCGCCGGCAGTTCTCGAGCGCGCCACCGCGGAACGACAGGAACGCGACCGCGATCTCGTCGCCGGTGCGGAACACGCCGAGGGCGTCCTCGTCGAGCACCCCGGCCACCACCGCCTGCGGCTCGGCGACCGCCTGCAGCGCCGCCAGCTGTTCCTTGAGCCCCTGCGCGCGTTCGAACTCGAGCGCCTCGGCGGCGCGCTGCATGCGCACGCGCAGATCGGCGAGCAGCGAGCCGGTGTCGCCGCGCAGCAGCCGCACCGCCTGGTCGAGCAGCGAGTCGTATTCCTGCCGCGTCACGTAGTCGACGCACGGTGCCGGGCAGCGCCCGATCTGGTGCTTCAGGCACGGCCGGGTGCGGTTGTTGAAGACACTGTCGCGGCAGTCGCGCAGCGGCACCACCTTGTGCACCAGCCGCAGCGTGCGCCGCACCGCCTTCGCCGACGCGAACGGGCCGAAGTAGGTGGCACCGTCGTCCTGCCGCCGCCGCACCAGCCGGAACCACGGCCAGGCCTCGCGCCGGTCGAGCCGCAGCAGCAAGAACGCCTTGTCGTCCTTCAGCTTCAGGTTGTAGCGCGGCTGCCGCTTCTTGATCACCGTGTTCTCGAGCAGCAGCGCCTCCTGCTCGGTCGCGGTGGCGACGAACTCGACGTCGTGCGCCTCGGCGGCGAGCCAGCGCAACTGGAAGCGACCGTCGCCGCCCGGCTTCAGGTAGCTGCGCACGCGCGCGCGCAGATCGGCGGCCTTGCCGACGTAGAGCGCTTCCCCCGCCTCGTCGGTGAAGATGTAGACGCCGGGCCCGGTCGGGAAGCGGGCGGTCTTGTCGACGATGCGCTCGTTCATGCGTGCGTGCCGTTCTGCCCTGCACCGACCAGCGTGGACCTGGCGAGGGTCTGGCCGAAGCCGACACCCCGTGCGATCATGCCGTCGGAGCAGGTCGCCGGCATGCTACGGACTTGCAGATCCGGGATGGAGATGGCGGGCATCGGAGCCAGTTGCATCTGTCCACCTGGCCAGCAGTATCGCAACCCCGAACGCAACATCGCATGAGCCAACGCGCCATCCGTCGCCCTCTCGCCACCGCGCTCGGTCTCACCGGCCTGCTCGGCATCAGCATCCCGGCCCAGACGCTGGTGCGCGATTTCGACGCGACCCCGAGCGCTCCTTGGAGTTCGCAGCCACGCTCGTTCCAGGTGCTGCCGAACGGCAACACGCTGTTCCTGGCGTCGACGCCCGGCGAAGGCAGCGCATTGTGGATCACGGATGGCACGGCCGCCGGCACGACCCTGCTCGCCGATCTCGTACCAGGACCGCTCGGCCCATATCTCGAGACGCTCGTGCCCGTGGGCAACGGCAGCTTCGTCTTCGCCGCCGACTTGGCCGGTTCGGGTGCCGAACTCTGGCGCACCGACGGCACCGCGAACGGCACCTTGCTGCTCGCCGACATCAACCCGGGCAATGCCGGCTCCAACCCGCTGACGTTCCGGCGCGTCGGCAACCAGGTCGTGTTCGCCGCCGACGACGGCACCCACGGCTTCGAGCTCTGGGCCACCGATGGCACGGCGGCGGGTACCCGCATGATCCGCGACCTGGTCGCCGGGCCGGGCAGCGCACTCGATTCGGGGCTCGATGCAGCAGCGATCGGCCCGACGCGGTTCGTGTTCCGGTTCACGAACGACGATCGACTGTGGGTCAGCGACTTCACGACCGCCGGCACGCAGCCGATCGGGACCGGAACCGGCGGACATGGACTGCGCAGCCTCGGCAATCGCGCGCTGTACATCCGTCCTGGCGCCCAGCTGCCCGAATGCTGGGTCAGCGATGGCACCGCCAGCGGCACCTTCTGGCTGGGCGCCTACTGCGCCAATGGCATCCAGATCGCCGGCAACCAGGCCTTCTGCAACGGCTGGACCGCTGCCACGGGTTACGAACCGTGGCGCACCGACGGCACCATCGCCGGCACCGGCATGGTCGTCGAACTGTCCCCCGGCAGTGGTCCGTGGGGTAGCGGGCCCAACTTCGTCGGCGCGATCCAGAACGACGTGCTGTTCTTCGCCACCACGAACAGCGTCCCCCAGCTGTACCGGTCCGACGGCACCGCGGGCGGCACCATCGCCATCTCGAACATCGCCAATCCGGGACCGATCAACCTAAGCGACTTCGGCACCGCGGTCCTGGGCTGGGTCTACTACCGAATCCATGGCGGCAGCCAGCCCGGGCTGTATCGCACCGACGGCACCCCGGTGGGCACGATGCTGGTGGCGCCCTTCCTGACCGGCGAGCTCGGCAGAGTGGGCAACACGCTGCTGTTCGGCGGCGACGACTCGAGCGGACTCGGCCTCGAGTTGTGGACGAGCGGCGGGACCGCAGCCAGCACGCAGCTGCTGCGCGACCTCGCGCCAGGCAGCCCCACCCGGTCGTCGAACCCGAGGGTGGTCGGGACGTTCCGCGACCGCGCCATCGTGCACGCCACCACCGCAGCCAGCGGTGCGGAGCTCTGGCTCACCGACGGCACTGCCGCAGGCACCCAGCAACTCGTCGATCTGGTTCCGGGCACCGGTTCGTCCGCGCCGAACATGGCCGCCAACGATCGCCAACTGATGATCGTCAACGACGCCAACGTAGCCGACGGCGACCCTTGGTTCTCCGATGGCACCGCGGCCGGCACGGCGCAACTCGACCTGTTCCCGGCCAACTCCGGTTTCCGCGCCGGTCCGCCGGCGGCGTTCGGCGATCGCTTCGTGTTCGCCGGCAGCCTGCCCGGGCTCGGTAGTGAGCCATGGATCACGGATGGCACGGTCGCGGGCACATCGATGCTGCGCAACATCGCTCCGGGCGCAGCCGGGTCGGAGCCGCGCAACTGGGTTCGGCTGGGCGCCAACATGCTGTTCTCGGTCACTACGTCGACCGGCCATGAGCTGTGGACCACCGACGGCACCACGAACGGCACCCTGTTGCTCGCCTTCCTCGGCCCGCATTGGCTGTACATCCCCGCCCCGCCGATCGTCTTCGACGGTCGCGCTTACTACACCGCGCGATCGGCGCTCCACGGAACCGAAGTGTTCCGCACCGACGGCACCGTCGCCGGCACCGGGCTGTTCGCCGATCTCGAACCGGGCAGCGGCTCGTCGTGGCCGTCCAGCTTCGCGGCCATCGGTTCGCGCCTGCTGTTCGTCGCCACGATCGGGGGCCAGGGCCGCCTGGCTACGATCGACAGCTCGACCGGGGCCGTGACCGTGTTGAGCACGACGAATCTGGGCCAACCCTGGACGGTCGACGATGCGACGGCCGTGTTCTTCCTCGGCGCGGAGCTCTGGCGAACGGACGGCACGGACGCCGGCACGACCCTCGTGCGCGCATTCCAGCAGATTCCGCAACCGCAGCAGCCGGTCCGGCTCGGCAACGAACGGCTCCTGTTCTGGGCCCGCGATCCCTACCTGGGCCTCGAACTGTGGAGCACCGACGGCACCGCCGCCGGGACCATACCGGTCTCTGCGTTCGTGCTGGGACAACCCGGCTTCGGGGGCATCGTTCGAGCTGGCGCTGCAATGGTGCTCGCCGGTGACGACGGCATCCACGGCAACGAATTGCTGACGATCCCGTTCGCGCAGTCCGGCGACTGGGCCTTCGAACGGTACGGCAGTGGTTGCCCCGGCACCGGCGGCATGACCCCGGCGATCGGCTACACCGGGGCCGCGCGCGTCACCACGGCGCCGCCATTCACGTTGAACCTCACCGGCGCACGGCCGAGCTCGTTGGCACTGCTGGCCCTCGGCTGGCAGCGCGGCGCCGTACCGATCCCCGGCTGCACGCTGTGGCTGGACAGCGCCGCGGCCCTGCTCACGGTACCGACCGACCTGGCTGGCGCTGCCGCGGTGCCGTTCGCTCTGCCACCCGCGGCGCTCGGCACCCGGTTCACCGGACAGTGGTTCGCGCTCGATCCGGCCGGCGCCGCGTTCGGCTTCCTGGCAGCAACCGCCGCCGCCGAGGTCGTGGTCGGGTCGTGATCCGGATCGCCTCGCGGGCGAGCCGGCTCAGAGAGCGATGCTGATCGGCAGCACGTTGGTGGCACCCAGCACACCCTGGTTGCTGACGAACACCGCCTGCAGGGTGACCGGCAGCGCCGGCGCGAAGCCCGGATTGTTGCCGGTGAGCACCGCCGCGCCGGCCGCGTCGAACAGCACGGTGATCGTCACCGGGCCACCCAGCATGGTGTCGCTCAACAGCAGCGGTTGCTCGAACGGCGGCAACGTCACGACCTGCACGCCCGGCAGGTGCCCCATCGCGAACGCAACCACGCCGATGCCGAGCGCCGGACCCGACGTCACGTCGACCTGGAACGGTCCGCTCGGCAGCACCGCGCCACCGGCCACCGCGATCCCCGGCCGGGCGCCGAACACTTCGCGCAGCTCCGCGGTCGAGAAGTAGTCGGTGGCATGCACGAGCAGGCGACCGTTGGCCGGCTGGAACGGCTCGAACACGCCGCTGCCGTTGCCCGGCAGCCACTGCAGCGAGGTCGGCGACACCGGCGCGTTCGCATAGTTCGCAACCACGGCCCCGAGCGACGGCTGCGCACTCGCCGCCGCATCGATCTGCCCGATGCGCAGATTGAGCCAGTCGACGAACAGCAGGTCGCCGTCGTCGTCGAACAGCAGGTCGCCGGCGGCATCGAGCCCCGCCATCACCACCTGCGCATCGGCGAGCCCGAGCACGGTCTGGTTCTGGATCGCGGCATCGACGACGGCGCGCGGGAAGCGCAGCACGCTGGCGGTGCCGAGCGGGGTCGGGAACGCGGCGCTGCCGGTCGCATAGTAGACGTCGCCATTCGGACCGAGCGCGACCGGCCCGCTGGCGCCGGGCAGCAGCGCGAGGTTCTGGATGTTGCCGGTGACGAGGTCGAGCACCAGCAGGTCGTTGGCGGCCGCCGCGAAGCCACCGGTGCGCGCCGACAGCAACACGGTGCCGCCGGTGAGCATCACCGCGTCGTAGTTGAACGGCACCGCGGCCAACGGCTGCAGCGGCGGCGGCCCCTGCAGCGGCAGCAGCCAGATCCGATCGGTGGTGCCGACCGGGCCGATGCCGGTGTGACCGAACAGCACGCGGCCGGCATCGACCTGCAGCAGGAACGAGCCGAACACGGTGCCGCTGGTCTGCAGCAGCGGGATCGGCGACTGGCCGGACGGCGACAGCAGCACCTGGCTGCCGTCGTAGGTGACCAGACCAGCCGGCGTGAGCAACGCCTGGCTCGTCGAGCCGGTCAGCGCCGTGGCGCCGGTCGACCAGCCCTCCGGCAGCTGCTGGGCCACGGCGAACGAGCCGGAACCGGTCAGGGCAAACAGACAGAATGCAGCACGGCACGAGAATGCCGGCCGCCCGCGAACGAGCAGGGAACGAACCATGATGACACCGCGGCGTCGAGCGCGCCGCACGTGGGAACCGAACGGCCGCATGGCCGGCTCGAGCGAGTGTTCTGGCTCCCGGGTCGACCTACTTGCCCACCTTCCCAGCCACCCGACACGGGCAGCCAGTGGTATCTCGGACGTTCGTCACCGGTCACAGCTGCGGGACAGCGCCGGATTCACACCGGACTTCCACGCTTCGAGCCGCCGCAACCTAGCAGGTCGAGCGACCGCGCGCCAGCACCGGGCGGAGCGCGGCGCACAGCCTCTACAGCAGCTCCATGTCGAGCTTCTCGAGCCGATAGACCTCGTCGCGGATCCGCGCCGCCAGCTCGAAGTCGAGGTTCTTCGCCGCCGCCATCATCTCCTCGCGCAGCCGCTTGGTGTGCACCAGCAGTTCCTTGTGGTCGGCGAACGCGCGCTTCGGCTCGAGCGGTGCCGCCGCTGGCGTCGAGCGTTCCTGCTTGCCCTTGCCGCGGCCCTTGCCCTTCTTCTTGCCCGTCGCGAACGGTTCGCCGTCCTCGTCCGGCGGCGCCTCCATCAGATCGCGCACCGCCTTGATGATCGTGGTCGGCGTGATGCCGTGCTGCTGGTTGTGCGCCTGCTGGCGGGTGCGGCGGCGATCCATCTCCGCCATCGCGCCGTCGATCGAGTCGGTGCGCTTGTCGGCGTAGAGGATCACACGCCCTTCCGAGTTGCGCGCCGCGCGGCCGCAGGTCTGGATCAGCGACGTCTTGTTGCGCAGGAACCCCTCCTTGTCGGCGTCGAGCACCGCGACCAGCGTGACCTCGGGGATGTCGAGGCCCTCGCGCAGCAGGTTGATGCCGACCAGCACGTCGAACACCCCGAGCCGCAGGTCGCGGATCAGCGCCGTGCGTTCGAGGCTGTCGATGTCGCTGTGCAGGTAGCGCACCTTGATGCCGAGGTCGCGCAGGTAGTCGGTGAGTTCCTCCGCCGAACGCTTGGTCAACGTCGTGATCAGCACCCGCTCGTGCTTCTGGGCGCGGATCCGCACCTCGCCGACCACGTCGTCGACCTGGCCGCGCGCCGGCCGGATCTCGACCGGCGGATCGCAGAGACCGGTCGGCCGCACCACCAGTTCGGTGATGCGGTCCTCGCTGCGCTGCTTCTCGTAGTCGGCCGGCGTCGCCGACACGAACAGGATCTGCCGCAGCAGGCTCTCGAACTCGTCGAACTTCAGCGGCCGGTTGTCGAGTGCACTCGGCAACCGGAAGCCGAAGTCGACCAGCGTCTGCTTGCGGGCCCGGTCGCCGCGATACATGCCACCGGCCTGCGGGATCGCCACGTGCGACTCGTCGACCACCAGCAGGAAGTCGTCCGGGAAGTAGTGCAGCAGCGTCGCCGGCGGCTGGCCCGGCATGCGCCCGTCGAGGTGGCGGCTGTAGTTCTCGATGCCCTGGCAGATGCCGGTGGCGCGCATCATCTCGAGGTCGTGGCGGGTGCGCTGGCCCAGCCGCTGCGCCTCCAGCAGCTTCTTCCGCCCCTCGAGCTCGGCGAGCCGTTCGTCGAGTTCGGTCTCGATCGACGCGCAGGCGCGCTTGAGCTGGTCGCCGGTCGCGACGTACTGCGTGGTCGGATAGATCGTGATCTTGTCGAGGGTCTCCAGCACCTCGCCGCGCAGCGGATCGATGGCAGTGATCGACTCGATCTCACAGCCCCACAGCTCGATCCGGATCGCGCGCGCGTCCTCGTACGACGGATATACCTCGACCACGTCGCCGCGCACCCGGAAGCGGCCGGCCTGGAAGTCGTGGTTGTCGCGCACGAACTGGATCGCGGTCAGCTGCCGCAGCAGCACGTCGCGGTCGAGACGCTGCCCCTTCTGCACCGTCACCGACAGCTCGCGGTAGGTCTCCGGCGAACCGAGGCCGTAGATGCACGAGATCGAGGCCACGATCAGCACGTCGCGGCGATCCATCAGCGAACGCGTCGCCGAGTTGCGCATGCGTTCGATCGCCTCGTTGATCAGCGCGTCCTTCTCGATGTACGTGTCCGTGGTCGGCACGTACGCCTCGGGCTGGAAGTAGTCGTAGTAGCTGACGAAGTACTCGATCGCGTTGTCGGGGAAGAACGACTTGAACTCGGCGTACAGCTGCGCCGCGAGCGTCTTGTTCGGCGCCAGCACCAGCGTCGGCCGCTGCAGTCGCTCGACCAGCTTGGCGACGGTGAAGGTCTTGCCCGAGCCGGTGACGCCGAGCAGCGTGCAGGCCGGGGCGCCGCCCTCGATCCAACCGCCGAGCTGTTCGATCGCCAGCGGCTGGTCGCCGGCGGGCTGCATGTCCGAGTGCAGGCGGAAGCGCATGACGGCAGGTGTACGCGCACGGCGGCCCCGGCGACAGTGCGCTGCCACCGACCGGGCGCGCCGACCTTCGGCATCGACACGCGCAGCGAACCCGGCTCGGAACCTGCCGTTGACCCCCTGTGCGCACGGCCTTACCGTGCGCCAGCCCCTTCCGGACCCCTCTGCCAGGCAGGTTCTCTCGTGGCCCGACGCGACACTCGTTCCTCTTCCTCCGCCCGCGGCGGTTCTTCGTCCAAGGGTGCTGCCACCAAGGACGCCGGCCCCCGCGTCGGTCGCGATGGCAAGGTCGAGATCAGCTGCCCGCAGTGCGCGGCCCAGTACCGGATCGCGCCCGACAAGCTCGACACCAAGATCGAGTGCGCCGACTGCCACCGCGTGTTCTTCGCCAAGACCACGGCCGGCAAGCGGGTCGCGGCGCCCGACTACACCAAGGCCTACATCGGCTTCGGTCTGGTGGCGCTGGTGCTGGTCGGTGGGATCCTGCTGATGAACAGCGGCGACAAGCCGCCCGCGAAGCCGCCCGTGCAGGCCGCCGCGAAGGCGCCCGAGTTCAACGTCGGCTCGCACCCGCGCACCGCGCAACTGATCAAGTGGGCGCAAGGCGTCGCCAGCGACAACCGCCTGGTGCTGAAGACCCACAGCGACCTGCAGGCGCTGGGCCGGATGTTCGGCATGACCCCGCCGATCGACGAGGAAGCGGTGGTCCAGGAGCTGCAGAAGAACGAGGCCTCCTACTACCTGCGCCAACTGGTCTGCGACAGCGGCGCGCTGGCCGGCGACGCGGCGATGACGGCCGACACCGGCAGCGCGGTGCTGTTCGTGACGCCGAAGTCCGGCGACGAGCTCTGGAAGAAGAACACCCGCGCCGAGATCGAGGTGACGTTCAAGATGGACGGCACGCAGGTGCTCGTCACCGGCTTCAAGACCACGCTGCCGCCGGTGCGCAACGCCGGCAAGGCCGACCCGCTCGCGAAGCCGAAGTTTGTCGTCAACCAGGACATCGCCAAGCCGGAGGCGGCGACGATCACCGACAGCGCCGGCACCCGCACGGTGCGCGAGTCGAAGCCGGCCGCGGTGCCGCACTACGGCAAGGCGACGCCGGAGCAGCAGAAGATGGCCGACGAGGTCGTCGCCGCGATCCTGCAGAGCGCCGAGCCCGAGGTCGAGGGCGCCGGCCGCATCTTCAACCGCGCATTGCAGCGCGTGCAGTCGATCGACGAACGCAAGGCCACGGTGCCGCGCGTGCTCAACGCGATGTTCGAGCAATACGCCGACGTCAACGCCAACAACCTGAAGCTGAGCCAGCTCAACCGCTCGCTGGTGACGCTGACCGGCTTCGCCGTGAACTACCAGATCGAGAACTCGAGCGACCCGCAGAAGGACAAGGTCGCGCGCGAGTCGTGCGTGCGGCAGTGGTTCGCGTTCTGGTACAAGTACTCCGAGAACTTCGCCGAGTTCTTCGAGAGCGGCGAGTCGTTCGACATGCCGGCCGCCGACGGCGACCAGAAGGACGCGCCGAAGGCCCCGGCGAAGTGATCGACGCGAAGTAGTCGCTGGCCAGTCGTCCGCACCCACCGACCGTATCGACCTCGAGAATCCTCCCATGACCGAACTGCAGATCACCTGCGACAACTGCGGCGCCAAGTACAAGCTGCCGGCGACGTTCACCGGCAGCCAGGCCAAGTGCCAGAAGTGCGGCAGCGTCATCGACGTCCAGAAGCAGCGCGCCGCCGCGACCGGCAGCACGGCCGCCGCCGCCCCGAAGCCGGCCGCCGCCGCGCGACCGGCGATCGACCGCAGCAAGCAGGTGCCGACCCCGGCCGCGAAGCCGGCGGCACCCGCCGCGGCCGCCAGCCGGCGCGGCAAGGACGACAAGCCCGCGGCCAAGGCCGCCGCCGAACCGGCCGCGGCCGGCAAGCGCGGTCGCGCCGAACGGGGCGAGCGCCCTGAGCGCACCAAGGCGAAGAGCAGCTCGATGCCGATGCTGATGGCGGGTCTCGGCCTGCTTGTGATCGGTGGTGCCGCCGCGTTCTTCCTGACGCGCGGCGACACCAAGCCGGCCACCCAGACCACCGCGAAGGCCGATCCGGCCGCGCCCGCGGCCAAGCCGGCGGCGGCCGAGACGCCGAAGACCGACACCCCGAAGGCCGACGCCCCGAAGGCGGAACCCGCCAAGGTCGAAACCCCTGCGGTCGAGCCGGCCAAGACGGCGCCGACCGAACCGGCGAAGCCACCCGAAGCAGCGCCCGCCGAAGCCTCGGCGCCGGCGGTGCCCGACGACCCGACCCGCGTCAAGCTGCCGTGGGAGAAGATGCGCAACCCGCCGCAGTCGATGGACCAGGTCGCCGATCCGAAGAGCTACGGCGAAGTGACCTGGCCGACCGCCACCGACGACGCGAAGAAGACCGAGATCCGCGAGCTGGTCGAGGAAGTGGCCGCCGGCGGTCGCCCCGGCATCAAGGCGAAGCCGAAGCTGGTGCAGATCGGCTACCCGGCGCTGTTCGGCATCGTCGAGAAGCTGCGCACGCTCGACTACAAGTCGGCCGAGCAGTCGCAGCTGGCGTTCGAGCTCAACAAGGTGATCGAGGACATCACCGGCGGCCTCAACGCGCGCTTCGAACCGGTCGAGGCGACCGAGGAGCTGGTGCCGGCGAAGGCCGAGTGGAACACGCGTTCGGTGAAGGGCTGGCTCGACACGCTGGCCAAGTTCCCCGACGAGGAGTCCTACAAGGCCGACAAGGCGAAGCGGCTCGCGAAGCAGGCCGAGAAGGACAAGTGAGCGCAGCGCGGGGCGGCACCGGCGCTATGCTCGCCGCCCCCGCATGAGCGACATCGCCGCCGAACTCACCCCCCGCGAGATCACGCAGCGGCTCGACGAATACATCGTCGGCCAGCAGAAGGCCAAGCGCGCCGTCGCCGTGGCGCTGCGCAACCGCTGGCGCCGCCGTCAGCTCGGCGTCGATCTCGCCCAGGACGTCTACCCGAAGAACATCCTGATGATGGGGCCGACCGGCGTCGGCAAGACCGAGATCGCGCGGCGGCTCGCGTCGCTGGCGCGCGCCCCGTTCATCAAGGTCGAGGCGACCAAGTACAGCGAGGTCGGTTACCACGGCCGCGACGTCGAGTCGATGGTGCGCGACCTCGTCGATGCCGCGGTGCAACTGGTGCGCACCGAGAAGATCAAGGACGTGGCGCAGAAGGCCGCCGCCGCCGCCGAAGCCCGCATCTTCCGCTCGCTCGCCGACGCCGAGGGCCTCGCCGACTACCAGGACAACGCACACGGCGTCATCGAAGGCGGCCTGTGGCGGCCGCGGCCCGGCCTGACCGGCCTGCCGGCGACCCCCACCGACCTCGCCGAGCGCGAGCAGGCGCGCGAACGCCTGCGCCTCGACCTGCGCGAGGGCAAGCTCGAGCAGCGCACGATCGACATCGAGGTCCGCGACAGCAAGACGCCGACGCTGTCGGTGATGGGCCCGCAGGGCAACGAGACGATGGGTATCGACACCCAGGCGCTGCAGGAACTGTGGGGCCGCGCGCCGGGCAACAAGACCAAGCTGCGCAAGCTGACGATCGCCGAGGCGCGCGACATCCTGCAGGACGAGGAAGCCGACAAGCTGCTCGACCAGGACGCCATCTGCCAGGAGGCGCTCGATCGGGCCCAGAACGACGGCATCATCTTCGTCGACGAGATCGACAAGATCGTCAGCAGCGGCGGCAGCGACGGCCCGGACGTGTCGCGCGAAGGCGTGCAGCGCGACCTGCTGTCGGTGGTCGAGGGCTGCGCGGTCTACACCCGCTACGGCCACGTGCGCAGCGACCACATGCTGTTCCTGGCCGCCGGCGCGTTCCACTTCCACAAGCCGAGCGAACTGATCCCCGAGCTGCAGGGCCGGTTCCCGGTGCGCGTGGCGCTGACCTCGCTGACCGAGGCCGACTTCGTGCGCATCCTGACCGAGCCGAAGAACGCGCTGACGCGCCAGTACGTCGCGCTGTTCCGCACCGAGAACGTCGAGCTGTCGTTCACCGCCGACGGCGTGCAGAAGCTCGCCGCGATCGCGTTCAAGGCCAACAAGACCACCCAGGACATCGGCGCCCGCCGGCTGATGACGATCCTCGAGAAGTGCCTCGAGGACCTGTCGTTCGAGGCCAGCGAACGGCGCGGCCAGAAGATCGTCGTCGACGGCAAGCTGGTCGAGCAGCGGCTCGGCGACGCCGGCGACGACGCCGACCTGATCCCCTACCGACTCTGATCCGGCTGGCCCGCGGCACCGCCGCGCCGAGGGCCGAGATTTCCGGGAACCGTTGCCGCCCCGGCTCGAATCAGCGGGCCTTCCTCCGACCACACCGTGACCGAACTGACCGAAACCGTCGTGCGGGCGGCGCAGAGCGGCGATCAGGCCGCCTGCCGCACCATCGTCGAGGGGCTGCAGCGGCCGGTGCTGGCGACGATCTACCGCTTCCTCGGCAGCGGTTGGCGGCGCGAGGTCGAGGACATCGCCCAGGAGGTGTTCCTGAAGGTGTTCCGCGCGCTGCCGAAGTTCGATCCGGCCCGCGCGAAGTTCACGACCTGGGTCTACACGTTCGTGCGCAACCACTGCTACGACGTGCTCAAGCGCCGGCGCCTGCCGACCAGCAGCATGCACGCCGGCCCCGACGACGGCCCGGCCCGCGAACTGCCGGACCGGCGCGAGCAGCTGCCGACCGCCAGCGTCGAGAACCAGGAGCTCGGCCGCCGCATCGGCGAGGCGCTGGCGACACTCGGCGAGGACCAGCGCATGGTGTTCGTGCTGCGCGAATACGAGCAACTCGACTACGGCGAGATCGCCGCCATCACCGGCGTCAACGAAGGCACCGTCAAGTCGCGTCTGTTCCGGGCCAAGGAGTCGCTGCGCCTGCAGCTGGCGCCGTATCTGGAGGCCGGCGCATGAACGCTGACGCCGCCGACGACGACCGGCCGTTCCCGCCGGAATCGGAATGGCTCGACCTGCCGCTGCCAGATGGGTCGCTGGCGGAAGGATCGCTGCCGGATGGCGCTGGCGACAGCTTCGTCGCCCGCACGCTGCAGGCGCTGGCCGAGGAACAGGAACTCGACCGGCAGCTGCAGCGGCTCGACCAGGAACTGCCGGCCGAGCTGCTGCAGCAGTTCGCGGCGCCGGCCCCGTCGCGTGCGTTCGTCGAGCGCACCATGGCGGCGCTGACCGACGCCCGCCGTCAGCACTGGCAGCAGCTGCTGGCGCGGCACGTCGCCCCGGATCCGTCGCCCGAGTTCGTCGCCAGCACGCTGCGCGCGCTGGCCGCCGAGCGTGGTACTGCCGGTCGCGGCTCGGGCCGCGCGCCCGGTCACAGCAGCGCCGCGAACGACCAGGCGTTGGCCGCGCGGCGCTGGCGGCGCTGGCTGCTGCCGGTGGCCGCGGCCGCCGCGGTCGTGTGGTTCGCGCTGCCGCGCCGTGCGCCGGAGCCGCTCGAACAGCGCCTCGCGGCCGCCAGTTCGCCGGCGTTCGCGTTCCACCACGGCGGTTCGCCGTTGGCCGCCGTGCTCGCCGCAGCCGACGAGGCCGCGGAACCGTATGCACTGTCCGGGTCCGCCGCCTGTGGACTGTGGCTCACCCTCGGGGAGGCCCGATGACACCGTTCGGCGAGGCCCACACCGCACCGGCGCTGCTGGTCGCCATGGCGCTGCTGCCGGTGCTGCCGTGCACGCCCGTCGCCGCGCAGGCACCCAGCACCGCCCCGGCAGCGACCGAAGCGGCGCTGCGCGCCCTGCTGCAGCGGCTCGACGCATGCTTCGAACGCGGCGACGTCGACGGCTACCTGCAGGTCTTCGCCCCGGATCATCCGGGCGCCCACTCGGTGCTGCAGCAGCACTTGACCCGCCACGTCGCGGCCGCGCCCGAACGCAGCCGGCGCTCGGCGCTGGTCGGCAGCGCGCAGTCGATCGGCCCGCGCACCGTGGTGCGCGTCGAACACTCGATGCGCCTCGGCCCGGCCGCAGCACCGCGCCTCGAACTGGTCGAACACAGCCTGCTGGCGATCGACCCGCGCCCCGACGGCAGCCTGGTGCCGACGCTCGCGACCGCGGTGCCGCCGCGCTGGCGCGGCTCGCCAGCCGACCAGTTCCGCTGCGAGGCGTGCAACTACGAGGTCGGCGCGGCCCCGGGCTGGCTGTGCGCGCCGATGCCGGCCGCCAGCGCCCGTGCGCTCGAGGGCGCGACCTTCTATCTGCTCGGCACCGACCTCGCCTGCGACCTGTCGGTCGAGGTCGATCCGGCGATGCCGGTCGCCAGCACGGTCGCGCAGCGGCTCGGGGAAGCGCTGCAGCGGCTCGAACCACGCGCCCGCGCCGGCGCCGTGCAACCGTGGCGGCCGCCCCACCACGCGACGCCGGTGCCCGGCCTGACCGGCGCCAAGCTGCAGCTCGAACTGCCGGGCCCCGGGGCCGGCGACCTCGCGCAGTTCCACGTGGTCACGTTCGGCGGCCTGCAGCACATCCTGCTGCTGCGCGGCAGCAGCGAAGCCATGCGCGCGCAGGACGCCGCGGTGCAACGACTGCTCGCCAGCTACCACCTGCTGGAGCTCGATGCGGTGCGCGTCGACGCCGCCAGCCAGACGCTGTCGCACCACACCGGCGGCCGGCTCGTCGACGGCACCTACCAGAACTCCGTGCACGCGGTCGAACTGCGCGGGCCGACCGGCTGGCAGCCGCAGCTGCGCGCCGGCGGGACACTGTTCCGCGTCTGCTGGCAGAGTGAACACGGCAGCCGGCTGTGGCTGACCGGCCACGGCGTGCCGGTCGGCATGACGCGCTGGGACACCGCGGCGGCGGATCGCTGGCTCGCGGAACTGTGCGCCCAGCAGCGGATCGAACCGGCGCCCGATGCCAAGGCCCCCGCCGCCGACGCGGCCTGGCTGCCACCCGACGACTGCGGCGGCCCGACCCGCTGGCTGTGCGCGGTGCCGCGCCAAGGCGAACCGCTGACCGCACCGCGCCGCCGCTGGATCCGCGTGCGGGTGCACGACGACCTGCTGCTGGTGGTCGACGGCTTCGCCAACACCGAGGCCGACGAGCAGGCGCTGCAGACAGCGATGCGCACTTTGCGCCGCGACTGACCGGCGGATGCTAGCGGCCGAGCCGTCGCTGCAGCGCCGCCGCCAGCAGCGCCGCCGAACCCGGCCCGTGGCGGAAGAACAGCGACGGCTCGACCAGTTCGAGTTCCGTCAACACACAGTGCCCGCGGTCGTCCCAGAGGAAGTCGGCGCGCGCGTACAACAACGGTGCGCCGTCCGCACCGGGACACGGCCCGCCGGCGCCGTGCACCACCGCGAACGCGTGCTCGGCCGCCGCCCGTTCCACCGCCGTCGGTGCGTAGGGCTCGTCGCGGGCGCCGAAGTCGTCCTGCACGCGATAGTCGCCGGCGACCGGGATCTTGCGCACGCAGTGCGCGATCTGCCCGTCGATCGCGATCGCCGACCATTCGCCGCGCACCAGCACCTGGCCGAGGAACGGCTGCAGCATCAGATCCTCGTGCGGCAGCAGCCGCGCCACATGGGCGGCCGCGGCCGCGAGTCCCTTGGCATCGGCGCGGAAGCGCAGGGTCTCGCGCGCGGTGGAGCCGACGCACGGCTTCAGGAAGCCCTCGGTGGCACCGAGCCCGGCCAGCGCCGCGCCGACATCGACGGCACCACCGCGGTCGAGCCACACCGTCGGCGCCAGCGGCACACCCGCCGCCGCCAGCTGCCGCAGGTAGTGCTTGTGCGTGTTCCACGCCACCACCGGGGCTGGATTGAACAACCGGGTCACGGCGGCGACCGCGGCGATCCAGCGGCGGAACGCCGGCAGCTTGTCCTGGTAGTCCCACGTGGTCCGGATCAGCACCGCATCGAAGCGGCGCCAGTCGACCGCCGGGTCGTCCCAGACCGGTTGCTCGAAGCGGATCCCACGCGCGGCCAGCGCCGCGTGCAGATGCCGGTCGTCGACCTCCCAGCCGGGCAGGTCGGAACGGGTCGCCAGGGCCAACAACATCGGGGCAGCATGCCGGCTGCCGCCGCCGCCGCCAACGACGAGCCGGGCGAGGCAGCGAGGCAGCGAGGCAGCTGACCGGGTGGCACTCCGCACGACGACCAGTAAGCTGCGCGGCCCGTGAACATCCCCGACGGCATGCAGGTGCTCTGGCAGGGCAAGGCCGACTTCCTGCGCGAGATCGCGCAACGACTCGGTGCGGCCGGCATCCGCGCCGTCACCGGGCCGGTGCCCGGTGGCTGATCGCCACGCGCCTGGCTCGCGGTCGCGAGCCCTGACACCGAACGCGCGACGGCCGTGCACCGCCAGCACCTCGAGCAGATGGTCGCCCGCGAAGGCCTGCCGGTGCGCGACGTGGTCTGCGACCTCGATGCGGAGGAGACCCAGTGTCCGGCCTGCCTGACCACCTTCAAGACAGCCGGCGTGCGCCGCTGTCCCAGTTGCAGCTTGCGCTTCTACTGACCGAGCCAATCGCGCCGATGTCTGCCCCGCGAAGCCAGCACCTGATCCGCCTCCTGGTCACCGCCCTCGGCCTGCTCGCGACGCTGTCGGCGCAACAGCTGCAGTGGGACATCCCCGCGCGCGGCGCGCACGTCTACACGCGCACCGTGCAGCAGTTCGAGGTGGCGCCACCGCCGAGCCGCGCCACGCCGGATTGGGTGCTCGGCAGCGGCGAGGACCCGACCCCGCACGCATGGCGCTACTTCGCCGGCCCGCGCCACGGCGTGCCGGCGGGCTTCGAGCAACCGACCTTCGACGACAGCAGCTGGCTGCTCGGTCAAGGGGAGTTCGGCCCCGACCACGGCACCAACCCGGCCCAACGCACGGCGTGGCGCAGCGAGGAACTGTGCCTGCGCACCACGATCGACCTCGGCGCGAAGAAGCCGAAAGCGCTGTGGTTCGTCGTCGACCACGACGACGGCATCCGCATCTGGCTGAACGGCGCGCAGGTGGTCGCCGACGACGGCTATGGGCAGAAGCGCTGGTACTTCGTCACCGACAAGGCGCTCGACGCCTGGCAGCGCGGCCACAACACGATCGCCGTGCGCGGCTCGAACATCGGCGGCTACCAGGTGCTCGACGTGCGCATGGGCCAGCTGCACTCGCTGCCCCCGGGCGCGCGCAGCGTCGACGACACCGCGCGCATGCTGCGGGAGGAACGCGAGGCCGCGAACCGCGTGCGCGGCGAGCTGTTCGGCGACTTCCGCCCGCCTGCGCTGCTGCTGCAGGGCGAGCTCGACAAGGAGGGCGCGTGCGTGCAGCGCCCGCCGAGCGATCTGCGCGACCTCGCCTGGTGGCTGGCGATGGACCTGCGGCCGTCGGTGCTCGGTGGCTCGGTGCAGGCCGACGCGGCGCGCCTGTACCGGCTCGGCGACCTGCACGTGCGCGGCCGCGCCACCGCGGTCGACGTCGACGGCTGGCAGACGCTCGAACTGACCGTCAAGAGCCCGCCGGAACCGCTGCCGCGCGGCGACAGCAAACGCCTCCTCGAGCGCTTCGTGCGCCCGTTCGTCAGCTACGCGGTCGACGGCACGCTGACGATCAAGCGGCGGCTCGTGATCGCCGACGGCAAGGCCAAGGTGCAGGAGTTCCAGAGCCGCCTGCAGGGCCGGCTGCTGCGCGGCAAGGACTGGAAGGACACCGCCGCCTCGCTGCAACAGAGCGAGACCTGGCAGCTCACCGACACCCGCGACGGCCAGGACGCACCGTTCCGGGCCATGGTGCAGCAGGCGCTGCAGCGCGGCACCGCGAAGCTGCGCGAGCACCTGCGCGGCTCGACCGAGGGCGAGCTCGCCGCGCAGCCACCCGACGGCGACAACAGCCACCACAGCGGCCGGCTCGCGATCGGCCTGCTGGCGCTGTTGAAGGGCGGCGTGCCGAAGGACGACGAGGTGGTCCAGAAGGCGCTGGCCGAGCTGCGCCAGCGCACGCTGATCGACACCTACTCGCTGGCCAACGCGATCATGGCGCTCGAGGCGCTCTACATCCCGGCGAACGAGTTCGGTGAGCTGCGCTCGGGCAACATCGACCGGCCGCGCAAGCGCCAACCGAGCGCCGAGGACCGCGCGCTGATCCAGAAGTGGGTCGACCGCCTGTTCGGCAACGTCGACTCGCGCGTCGATCCGAACTACCTGCTGCGCTTCGACTACACCGGTGGCGCCCGCTTCGACAACAGCGTCAACCAGTACGGCCTGCTCGGGCTCTACTCGGCGCACCTGTGCGGCATCGAGATCAAGCCGATCGTCTGGGAGGCCGCTGCCAACCATCTGATCGCCTGCCAGGCGCAGGAGGGCGCCAAGTTCGACCTCGAGCTGACCGACTACCGCACGATGATGCGGCGGCAGGCGGATCCGGACGCGCCGTTCACGGTGTCGCGCACGATCGCCCGCGCCAACGGCTGGAGCTACTACGAGTCGAAGTCGAACGGCGAGTGGGTGCCGTCGCGCGGCAGCATGACCTGCGCCGGCATCACCGGCCTAGCGATCTGCCAGGCGGCGCTGCAGGACCATCCGAACGTCAAGCGGCCCAAGCTCCAGGGCGACGCCACCCGCGCCCGCAGCGACGCCTTCGCGTGGTTGGCGCAGCACCTGACCGCGCGCTACCACCCCGGCGAACTCGCGCACCAGCAGCAGTGGTTCTACTACTACCTGTACGGCCTCGAACGCGCGGCGCTGCTGTCGGGCATCGCGCTGATCCAGGACCGCGACTGGTACTTCGAGGGCGCGATGGTGCTGGTGTTGGCGCAGGGCGCCGACGGCGACTGGCCCGGCGAACTGCACACCGACCGCATCGTCGAGCGCGACGCGATGGCGATCCTGTTCCTGAAGCAGAGCACCGCGCCGGTGCTCACCGGCAAGTGAACGGCCGCCTGCTGCTGCCGGCCTGGCTGTGGTTCGCCGGCTGCCAGGCCCCACCACCGCCGGCGGCACCGTGGCAGTCGCTGTTCGACGGCGCGGGTCTCGGCCCGTTCACCGCGACCGCGTTCGGCGGCGAAGGTGAGGTCGCGGTGCGCGACGGGCGGCTGCAGCTCGGCCAGGGCAGTCCGCTGACCGGCGTGCACTGGACCGGTCCCCTTCAGACCGGTCCGCTGCCGAGCGGCGACTACGAGCTCGAGCTGGTGGCCCGCCGCGAGCTCGGCAACGACTTCTTCTGCGGCCTCACGTTCCCGGTCGGCAGCGACCACCTGACGCTCGTGCTCGGCGGTTGGGGCGGCAGCGTCTGTGGCCTGTCCAACCTCGACGGCCTCGACGCCTCGCGCAATGCGACCCGCACCCTGCGCCACTTCGCCGCCGGCGTCGACCACCGGGTGCAGCTGCGCGTGCAGCGCGAACGCGTCGAGGTCCTGGTCGACGGTGCGCCGCTGCTGTCGATCGACCCGCGCCAGCACCGGCTGGCGCTCCGTCCCGAGGTCGAACTGTGCCGGCCGCTCGGGCTCTGCAGCTACAACACCGCGGCGTCGTTCCCCGAGCTGCGCTGGCGCCCCCTCGCGCGCTGAACGCGCGCTCGGCTCAACTGCGCCGCAGCAGGTTGCGCCGCTGCTTCGCGCGCTCGGTCGCCTGCTGCGCCGCGGTCGGCGCCGCCTTGCCCTGCTGCAGGTGCTGCGCCAGCGCCCGCACCGTCGTGAAGCGGAACAGGTCGGTGACCGCGAGCTCGACGCCGAGGCTCTGCACGATCTCGCGGTGCACGCGCACGGCGAGGATGCTGTGGCCGCCGCTGTCGAAGAAGTTGTCCTCGACGCCGACCTCCTCGGTGCCGAGCGCCTGCTGCCAGATGTGCAGGATCGCCTGCTCGATGCCACCAGCGGCCTGCACCACGGTGCGCTTGCCGGCGATCACCTGGTCGGGGGCCGGCAGTGCCTGCCGATCGACCTTCAGGTTCGGGGTGCGCGGCAACTCGGCCAGCGCGACGAAGTGGCTCGGCACCATGAACTCCGGCAGCGCCGTGCGCAGCTGCGAGCGCAGTTCGTCGACCGACGGCGCCGGCGAACGCGGCACGTAGTAGGCCGCCAGCACCGTCTCGCCGCCGACCGGGCGCGCCACCACGACCGCCTCGCGGATGCCGCGGTGCTGCGCCAGCGCCGCCTCGATCTCACCGAGTTCGATCCGGTAACCGCGCACCTTGACCTGGTGGTCCTTGCGGCCCTGGTACTCGAGCACGCCGTCGGCGCGCCAGCGCACCAGGTCGCCGGTCGCGTAGATCGTGCCGCCGGCGACGAACGGATCGGGCCGGAAACGTTCGGCGGTGAGTTCCGGTCGGCGGAAGTAGCCGGCGGTAACGCCGGCTCCACCGATCCACAGCTCGCCGAGCGCGCCGATCGGCACCGGCTGCAGGTTGGGGTCCAGCACGTAGACGCGCTGGTTCGCCAGCGGGCGCCCGATCGGCACCGGTTCGTCGGCGCCGACCCGCATCGTCGTCGACCACACCGTCGTCTCGGTCGGCCCGTAGACGTCGTGCAGCGCACCGACGAGGCCTCGCAGCTGCTGCGCCAGCGGCCCGGGCAGCGCCTCGCCGCCGACCAGCATGTGGCGCAGCGAACGCAGCGCCGCGGGTGCCTTCGGATCGAGCAGCACCATGCCGGCCAGCGACGGCGTGCACTGGAAGTGCGTGACGCCGTGGGCAGCGATCGCCTCGGGGATGGTCGCGGTGACCGGCGCCGCCTCGGGCGCCGGCGCCGCCTGCGCCGCGGCGGTCGTGGTGTCGCAGCGGCGCTTGAGTTCGAGCAGGCTCGGCAGGCTCTGCATCACCACGTCGGTCGGCACGCCGAAGTCGATCAGGCACGCGATCTCGTCGATGCCCATGCCACGCAACCGGTCGACGATCGCGACGCAGCTCGCCGGCGTGCCGAACAGGCCACTCTGCCGGTAGTAGCGCTCGAACGAGAAATCGAGCAACGCCTCGAAGTCGGCCGGCGACAGGCCGCCGTTCAGCAGCGCGTCCATCGCGCCGGGCTGATCGACGCGGTTCTTGAAGGCCGGGAACGACCACGCCGCCTGCTTGACCAGGTCGAGGCTGCTGCGCAGATAGCTCTTCATCGGCTCGCGCACGATCTCGCGCACCCGCGCCTCGTCCTCGGCGACGAACGTGTGCAGCATCAACGTCACCGTGCCCTCACCCGCGTGCCCGGCCGCGCGCCACGCCTGGCGGTAGACATCGAGCTTATGCCGCAGTTCGTCGAGGCTCTGGCCGAGCAGGTGCGTCAGCACGTGGAAGCCGCCCTCGCCGGCCATGCGATACGTCTCCGGGTTGCCGGCGACGGTGATCCACGACGGCAGCGTCTTCTGCACCGGCCGCGGCAGCGTGCGGATCGCGACCTTCGCGCCGTCGTGACCGGGGAACTCGACCGCCTCGCCGCGCCACAGCGCCTGCACCTGGCGGATCGCGGTGAACAGGCCCTGCTTGCGATCGGCGAACGCCTCCGGCCGCAGCACGAAGTCGCGCCCGTGCCAACCGGCGGCGAACGCGATGCCGACGCGGCCGCGCGACAGGTTGTCGACCAGCGCCCAGTCCTCGGCGACGCGGATCGGGTGGTGCAGCGTGACCACGCACGAACCGGCGCGGATCGCGACGTTCTTCGTCATCGCCGCGATCGCCGCGCTGGCCACCGCCGGGTTCGGATAGAGGCCGCCGAACGCGTGGAAGTGGCGCTCCGGCGTCCACACCGCCGTGAAGCCGTGCTGGTCGGCGAAGCGCACGCCTTCGTGCAGCAGCCGGTACTTGTCCTCGGTGTGTTCGCCTTCGTCGCTGGCGAAGTAGAACAGGCTGAAGTCGACCTTGCGCAGCGGCGGTGGCGGTGCCGCGCGGCGCTGCGCCTGCGCGCCCTCGCCCTGGTGCACGACGACGGTGAAGCCGCGGCACAGCGTCCACAGCAGCTCGAGCACCGAGATGTCGAACGACAGGCTGGTCACCGCGAGCCAGACGCCGGGTTCGGGGCCGAGCACCGCGTCCATGCCGGCGAAGAAGTTGGTGACGTTGCGGTGCCGCACCATCACGCCCTTGGGTCGCCCGGTCGAACCCGACGTGTAGATCAGGTAGGCCAGATCGTCGGCGGCGGTCGTATTGTCGGCAGTAGCACGGTCGAGCAGCACCGCGCCACTCGCGATCGCCGCTGCATCGGCGTCGAGGTCGACGCGCGGGCAGCTCGCGGCCGGCACCGCCGGCAGGCTCAGGCGATCGTGCACCAGCGCCGCCAGCTCGGCGTCGCCGACCATGAACTGCAGCCGATCGCGCGGATAGCCCGGATCGAGCGGCACGTAGGCGGCGCCACAGCGCAGCGTCGCCAGCACCGCAGTCACCATGCCAAAGCCGCGCTGCGTGCAGATGCCGACCCGGCTGCCGCGCTCGACGCCGCGGCCGCGCAACCAGCCGGCGAGCCGTTCGACGCGCTGCAACAGCTCGCGGTAGCTCAGCGACTGCGCACCATGGCGCAGCGCCACCGCGTCCGGCCGCTGCTGCGCCATCGCGAGGAACTGGCGGTGCACACACGGCTCGGCCGGGGCCGGGGCCGCGGTCGCGTTCCAGTCGTACAGCAACCGCTGCAGTTCGTCGGCAGCGAGCACCGGCACCGCGCCGAGCGCCGTGTGCGGTGCCGCCGCGGCCGCGCGCACGAACACCTGCAGCCGCGCCAGCAGTGCGCCGACAGCGTCGGCCGCGAGCGCGGCGGCGTCGTAGCGCACCCGCAGGCCGTGCGCGGTCGGCTGCAACGACAGCGTGCCGGGCGCGACCGGGGCCGCGTCGCCGTCGCCGCCGAGCTCGATCCGCACCGGCGGCTCGAGCACCACGTTCGGCGCCAGCACGTCGCTGCGGCGCAGCACCAGTTCGCGCAGCAGCGGCGCCCGCCGCGTGTGCGCCTCGAGCTCGGCGGCGAGACGGGCCACGGCCTCGCCGACCGGTTGCTGCGGTGGCACCACGAACGACGCCGGCGGCCGCGCGACCGCGAACGCGGCCGCGGCACCGACCGGCGGCGCGGTGCCGACCGCGATGCCGAGACTGAACTGCGGCACGGCGCTGATCCGGGCCAGGAACGCAATGCAGCAGCCCGCGCGCGCCGCGGTGTCGCTCGCATGCACCGGCCACTCGATCGGCACCTGCAGTTCGGCCGCGATCGCGGCGGCACCGGCCGGCGCGCCGTCCGGCACCGGCAGCGGCACGTGCGCGCGCAGCGTCTCGACCCAGCCGAGTTCGCCGGGCGCGGCGGCGCGGCCGAGCGCCCCGAGCTGGTCGCGTTCGCCGTCGTTCGGCAACGGCAGGCGCTGGCCGATCGTGAGCTGCAACGCCAACGGCGGCGACAGCGGCGAACCGCGCAGGCAGCGCCAGCGCGACAGGCGCACGTCGGCGTCGCCGCAGGCGACCTGCACGAAGTCGTCGCCGACCGCGGTGATGGTGCCCGGCGCGGCCCCCTGGCCGACCAGCACCTCGATCTCCCCGGGCACGCCGATGCCGGCGTCGGTGCGGACCTTCGCCACCGCGATCGGATTGCGATACCCACCGTGGTCGAACGCGCGCACCAGCGCCGCCAGCTCGGCCGCCGGTTGCGCGAAGTCGAGCACCGCGAGCGCCGGCGGTCGCGCGTGCCGGCCGAAGTAGCTGCGCCGGCCGAGCTCCTGCGGCTGTTCGCTCACCGCCCCGTCGGTGAGCTGCTGCACCAGTTCGGCGAACGACGCTTGGCCATGTTCGAAGCAGCGCGCATTCAACGTGAACGCGGTGTCCTCGGGCGCGATCGGGAACCGGCGCTGCAGCAGGATCGCGCCGGTGTCGGCCTGCGGCTCGATGAGGTGCCAGCTGACCGCGTGCTCGCGTTCGCGGTGCAGGATCGCCCAACAGGTCGCGTTCAGGCCCGCGTAGCGCGGCAGCGGTCCGTCGTGGAAGTTGATCGCCGCACGGCGCGGCAAGCGCAGCAGCGCGGCCGGCAGCAGCTGCAGCCACGTGATCGCGAACAGGTGGTCGAACGCCTCGCCGCCGAGCTGGGCGGCGAGGTCGCCGTCCGCATCGAGGCAGCGCAGGCCCTGTTCGATGCAGTGGCGGCGGACCTTGTCGGTGTCGGTGGCGACGGCGAGCACGCGGTGGCCACGTTCGCGCCAGAGCTCCACGCACTGCAGCAGCAGGGTATCGGAACCGACGAAGACGGCTGCGAGCGAGGGCGCCATGGACCAGGAGAATCGGGAGAACCGCGAAGCGGCCTTGATACGGCCTGGTGCCGGCCACCGCCAGTTGGCGTTCGGCCCGCCAGTGGGCACCGAACCGCCGATGGCATCGCGCCGCGCGCGCGTGCGGACGCGCGATCCGGGGCGCTACTGTGCCGGCGTGAAACGAATCCTGCTCGTGCTGCTCGCGGTGACCGCGGCCCTGCCAGCGGTGTGGCTGCTGGCCGGCAAGCTGCACCGGTTCTCGTACTGGATCTCCCGCTGCACACCGGCCGACCTGCAGTCGCTGGCGACGTCCGGTTGGGAACTCGCTCGCCTGCCGGTCGCTGCCGACGTCGAGTTGTTCGGTCTGTGCCGCCCACCGCGCGCGCCGGACGCGCGCTGGCTGCTGTTCGTGCCGGGCAACGGCGAGTCGCTGCTGCGCGGCTTCCGCGGCGTGCTGGACCAGCTGCGCGGCGAGCGCGACCTCGGCCTGTGCCTGTTCGCGTATCGCGGCTTCGACGCGTCGGGTGGCACCCCGGACCCCGCGGCCCTGCGCGCCGACCTGCTGCGGCAGTGGCAGTGGCTGCGCGGCCGCGGCGTGCCGGCGGCCGCGATCGAGGTGTGGGGCTACTCGCTCGGCTCGGTGCTGGCGAGCCAGCTGGTGGCCGATGTGGTCGCGACCGGCGAGCAGCCGGCGCGGCTGGTGCTGGTAGCCGCCGCCGAACGCATCGCGGTGCGCGCGCACGGCCTCGCTGGCCGCTTCACCGGCGCCGACCATTACGTCGCCTCCACCGCGAGCGGCTCGACGCCGGTGCTGCTGCTGCACGGCACCGCCGACGACGCGCTGCCGCTCGCCGGTGCGCGCGCGCTGGCGGCCGCGTTCGGCGCGCGCGCCACGCTGCACGAACTGGCGGGCCGCAACCATTTCGACCTGTGGTCGGACGTGGCGGCGCTCGCGTTCAACGCACGCTGAACGTCACCGCGGGATACTGCTCGCCCTTGCCGAGCAGGCCCGCCGGCAGCGACCAGCGCACCACGACCTTGGCGCCATCGGCGAGCGGTTGCTTCGGCACGAACGCGAAGCAGCCCGGCGCGTGATCGAAGTCGTCGCCGGCCGGATCGAGTTCGACCCGCACCAGTTCGAGTTCGACGCCATCGACCGTGGCGCGGCAGGCGACGTCCTTGCGATCGTTCGCCGCCAGCGGGCGCAGGAAGTGCAGGCTCAGTGGCACTCCCACCATCGCGTCGGCCGCGACCCCGGCGGCCGCCAAGGCCGCCAGCGCGCGCGGGCCGAGCGCATCGGCGCGCACGCTGCCCATCACCCCGGCCTGGTCGGCGCCGGGCCAGCACACCGGCAAGCCGCGCGTGGTCGCGCGCGCCGGCAGCACCAGGTCGAGCGCGAACGGCGGCCCGCCGGCCAGCACACCGACCAGATCGCGCCCGGGGTGCAGCAGCGCATCGCGCCAGCACGGCCGCTGCCACCACGCCTCGACCACCGCCGCCGGCTCGCCGTCGCGCGCCCACAGCACCGTGCGGCCGAACTCGGCCGGCGGCACCGGATCGGCGAACGTCTCCTTCGGCTTCTTCTTGCGCAGCTGCTCGACCTTGCGCAGTTCGGCTTCGTAGCTGCGCACCGCGAGCACTTCGGTGCGATCGCTCCAGTGGTAGCCGAGCGGGCCGACCGCGGCCGCCGCGCGCTGGCTGTCGATCGCGTCGACCAGCGCGCGGGCCCGCAGCCGCGCCTGCCGCTCGGCCGCGGCCGCGCTCGGCACCTTGTCCTTGCCCGGCGCCGCTGGCGCGGCCGGCGCCGCGGCGCTGGCTTCGGCCGGCAGCGGATCCTGCGCCATCGCCGTGCGCAGCGCCCCACCGCGGGCCCAGAACTCGCGCCACTCGTGGTCGATCTTCGGCAGCTCCTGCTTGGTGCGCCGCGTGAACTCGGCCTCGACCAGCGGCGGTGAATTGATGTCCTTGGTGCGACTGCGGTCGAGTTCGAGCACCAGCTCCGGCGCGGTGTGGCAGAACCAGTGGCAGATCGCCCACGCCTTGACCCGCTGCTCGGTCGTGAACCGCGCCGCCGACAGCAGCACCAGTTCGCCGATGCGGGTGTCGCTCTTCGCCCACGCCGACTCCTCGGCGATCTGCATCCACACCGCGAGGTCCGGCACCAGCAGCTTCTGGGTCCAGCTGGCGGCGGTCTTCTCCTTGCGTTGCTCGAGCAGGAACGTCAGCGTGCGGCCGAACAGGAACCCGCAGGCGGCGTGGCCGATGCCCTCCCACAGGCCGTCGCTGAGGGCGCCGACCGCGTCCTGCACGACGCCGCGCACCGCCTGGTCGCGCGACGCCTCGAGCCCGAGCGCGGCCTTGTGCACACGCAGCGAGACCTCGCCGTGATCGACGAACGCCTGGTCGACGTCGTCCTTCAGGAACCGCAGCCGCTCGGCATCGAACTGCGCCGCACACTGGTCGAGCACCGCGGCGTAGGCGGCGGGATCGTGCAGGAACACCAGGTCGCGGCGCCGGTCGGGCCGGAACACCGCGCCGCCGGCGGTGCCGAACAGCGTGCGCGCCAGCAGCAGCGCCCGTTCGCAGTCCATCGCCAGCGTGGTCAGGTCGGCCGGCGGCAGCGTGCCCCAGACCGCGAAGTGCTCCGAACGGGCGACCGAGTGCTCGATCTTCGCCTGTGCCAGCAGCGGATGCGGCTCGGCCGCGGTCGCGCTGACCGGGAACGTGCTGCGCATCAACCAGTCGCTGGCGGTGCGCAGCGCGCGGCCGCGCCGCAGCAGCGCCAGTTCGGCCGGCGTGCCGCGGAAGCCGTCGAACTGCTGCATCGCCAGCGCCGCACTGGCCTCGGCGTCGCCGGGCAGGAAGCGCAGCACGCGCTGCCAGTGGCGGCCGGCGCGATCGGCGTCCCCGAGCCCGGTGTAGCCGGTCGCCAAGGCGCGGTGTGCGACCAGCAGTTCCTTGTGCAGCGCCTGCTGCTGCTGGTCGAGCTTCTTCAGCACCTTCGCATCCCCCTTAAGGTCGCGATCGAGCACGATCTTGGCGTCGTCCTTGCGCCACTGGTCGCCGACCCGCACGAAGCCGGTGCGTTCGCGCGAGGGGGCGTCGTCGGGCGCGTAGTCGAGCCAGATCTCGCGCCGCAGCTCGAGTGCGCGGTGGTGCTGCTTCTGCAGCGCCAGCGCATCGGCGAGCTCGTGCAGGGCCGCCACCGCGCGGGTCTGGAGCTGCTGCTCCTTGGCCAGCAGGGCCGCCGCATCCTGCGCCAGCGCCGGCGACAGCAGGAACCACGACCAGAACCACACCACCAGCGAGCGCATCAGCACGCGGCGCATCCTAACGATCGGTGCGGGCCACACGCAGCGGGCTCGTGCCGCACCGAGCAACTTCACTTGCAGACGAACACGATCTCCTGGCTGCCCCACGACCACTGCCACTGCACCAGCACGTCGACGCCGCGCGGCAGCGGCTCGTCGGGATAGAACACCCACAGGCCCTTCGCCGCGGTCCGGCGCCCACCGCCGTGCCCCGGCACCAGCTGCCCGGCCACCGGCTGGCCTTGGCTGGTGACGGTGCAGGTCACGCCGCGCGATTCGCCGTGGTAGAGATGCAGCGACAGCGGATAGCCGCACTGCTTCTGCTTGCCGCGGCCACGCGCGGCCAGCAGCCGCTGCAGCTCGGCGCCGAGCAGTTCGACGTCGATCGCGGCCGGCACCGGGTCGGTGGCCCGGTTGCTGCCTTGGCCCGGCGCCGGCCACACCGACGACAGCACCTCGTCGACGCCGCGGCGACCACGATCGGCGTCGACCACCACCAGGCCCGCGTCGGCGTAGAGGCCGATCGTGTCGACGTTGGCGTTCAGCAGCGCATCGCGGTAGCCGGGCAAGGCGAGCCACTTGTCGACCGCCGACGCGGGGTCCTTGTCGCGCGTCCACACCAGCGCAGCGCCGGCGAACGCGCGGCCTTGGCTGCGGAAGCCCGGCTTGCCAGGCAGCTGCGTGTGCTCCGCCAGTGGCCCGCGCTGGTCCTTGTTGGCCTTCAGGTAGTCGACGTGTTCCTTGCAGGCGATCGACAGCTGCGCCGACCAGCCGACCGGGGCACGGCCGTGCTGCGCCCGCACGCGATTCCACTGCGCGAGCCACGCCGGCGCCTCCTTGCCGGCGGCCTGCAGCGGCGTGGTGCCGCCGAGCACCGCGCGCCGCAGCGGCGTGTCCTCGGTCCAGAACCGGCGCCAGCGCTGCTCGAGCTCCGCCAGCGGCCGCTTGGTCAGCGCCTCGAACTCCGCCACCACGTTCGCTTCGGTCGGCCCGCGCCAGGCGGCCCCGTCGAGGCAGCGCAGCCAGGTCGGCTCGGCGCGCAGCAGCCAGTCGCAGAACGACCACGCCTTGATGCGCGCGTCGGCGGGGAACTCGGCCGCCTGCAGCAGCGGCAGCCGCGCCGCCGGGGTGCTGGTCTGCCACGCCAGCTCGATCGCCAGCTCGCGCCACGTGTCGAGGTCGGGCAGGGTCAGCTTCTGCTGTTCGCGGGCGCCGGACACGGTGCCCTGCGGCTCCTTCTCGCCGACCACGAACACCAGGTTGCGGCCGAAGAACAGGCCGGTGATCGCGTGGCCGATGCCCTCCTCCATCGCGTCGGTGCCGAGGCCGGCGTAGTCCTGCGCGACCCAGCGCACCGCGAGGTCCCAGACCAGCTGCGGGCTGTCGGCGGCGGCGGTCTCGAGTTCGCCGACCTCGGTCGCCGAGGTGTTCTGCACCAGGAACTCGACGTCGCGCGCCGCCAGGTTCTTGCGCACGAAGTTGGCCCACAGCGCGCGCTCCTTCAGGAACAGCAGCTGGCGGCTCTGCGGCTGCTTGGACGGGAAGCCGTCGTAGCCGGCGAACGCCTGCTGGCAGAACAACAGCGAGCGCTCGGCCCACGCGGCGGCCTGCTGCAGCACGGTCGGGTCCAGGTTGCCGAACACCGTGAAGTGCTCGCTCTGCACCGCCTGGTGCTCGATGCCGGCCGCGTCCAGCGCCGGCAATCGGGTGGCGCTGACCGGGGCCGGGAACTCCTGCGCGACCAACTCGGTGAGCGTGCGCTCGAACAACCGCGAACGGCGCAGCACGGTGAGATCGAGCGCGTCGCCGACAACCCCTTCGAACTGCTGCAGCCCACTCGCCGCCAGCGCCTTGCCATCGTTCGGCGCGAACCGCAGCGCGCGGCGGGCGTGGTAGCGGCTGCGTTCGGCGTCGCCGCCGCCGGCGGCGAGTGCGGTGGCGAGTTCCCCGTGCGCCGCGGCCAGCCTGGTGGCGAGCGCCTGCCAACGCTGCTCGAGCAGCCGCGCCGCCGCCGGATCGGGACGATCCGCCTCGGGATACTCGAACTTCGCATCGCGCTGCCACACGGTGCCGTGCCGGTAGAAGCCGAGCGCTTTGCGCGCGGTGTCGTCATCGGGCGCGTATTCGGCGAGCACTTCGAGCCACAGCGGCTTGGCGCGGCCCGGGAACCCGTTCTTCGTGCACAGCGCCGCGTGGGCGGTGATTTCGCGCGCGCCGAGCGCCAGCACGGTCGCCTCGGCCGGCGGCGCCTTTTCCTGGGCCGGCAATGCCCCGATGATCAGCGCCCATGCCCACGGCCCGACCGACCCCACCTTCGTCGCCAACGCACGCTGCACCATGGTGGCGACGATACCAAGCACTGCGGCACACGCTGCTGTCGCTGGCCATGGCATGGTTGCCGGGCCGCAGCAACGCCCAGGAACCGCCGGCGCCGACCGCGCCCCCCGCCGCCCCGACCGCCGCCGCCCCGGTGCTGCTGCTGCAGAACCTGGCGCCGTTCGCCCGCGACGAAGGTGCCGCGGTCGTGGTGCCGTTCGCGGCCGGCGCCGTGCCGGACACACCGCCGTGGCACGTGCCCGACACCCCGACCAGCTGGCAGCCGTTCGGCGCGCGCTGGCCCGATGGCTCGGTGCGCCAGGCGCTGTGCCTGTTCCGCACCGGCCTGCCCGCACTCGGCGAACGCACGCTGACGTTGGCGGCGGGCCCGGGGCCGGCGCTGCCGACCGGCGTGCCGGAGCTGCCCGCGGTGCAGCTGGTGGTGTCGGCGACGGTCGGCGACCGGCTGTTCACCGCCGATCCCGAACGCCAAGAGGACCTCGAGCTCGGGCCGCTGCGCCGCGTCGAACTGCGCCGCGCCCGACTCGGCGACAGCGGTCTGGTCGCCGAGGTGATCCTGACCGCGTGGCGCGACCAGCTGCACGCGCAGGTCGACATCGCGGTGTTCTACTCCGACCCGCGCCTGCCGGCGATGCAGGCCGACCTCGGCGAACTGGCGGTGCAGGCGCACGGCATGGCGCTGGTGCTGCGCCACGCCGGCCGCAGCGGCATCGTGCAGAGCGCGACCGCCGACGGCAGCCGCTGCGTGCTGCTGCAGAAGCGCGCGCTCGGCGACGGCCAGGGCCTGCGCCGCACCGGCGTGCTGGTGCCGATCGCACCACCCGCCGAACGCAACCGCCCGACCCATCACGCCGCGGCGGTCGCACCGCTGCTCGGCGCCACCGACTGGCGCGCCAGCGGCGCGTTCGGGCCGCTCGGCCACGTGCCGCCGCCGCCGCCGTGGCTGGCCGGCGAACGGCTGCGCGCCTACCTCGCGCGCGCCCACCAGCGCTTCGTCGCCGGCGACCGCGGCGGCGACCCGTTCTTCTGCGGCCCACACGGGCTCGAGCGCTTCGCCGGACAGACCGGCGACCAGGCCGACTTCGGCCTCGTCAAGCTGTCGCTGGTGGCGGCGACCGGGATGCCGAGCCTGCTGTTCGAGGCCGAGGCGTCGGTGCTGCAGGAAGCGTGTCGGCCGGTGCACTACTTCGAAGCCGACGGTCGCCCGGTCGATCCGAACGCCCACCCGGACTGGATCGTCTGGTCGGGACGCACCCACTGGCACGGCGGGGTGTCGAAGGACCGGCTCGGCAAGCCGGTGCCCGAGCCGCAGTTCGAGGCGCATGGCTGGACCGGCAAGGACCGCGAGCACTGGAGCAACAACTACCTCGGCGCGTTCGCGCAGCTGACCGGCGCGCACTGGGCGCGGGCCGAACTGCAGAACGAGGCGCGGCTCTACGTGGCCGGTCAGACGGTGACCGCCGGCTGGTCGACGTCGAACGCCGGGGCCCCGCGCGGTGCTGGCCGCACCGCGCTGTCGGCGTCGTGGATGCTGCTGGTGACCGGCGACGCGGCGCTGCGGGCGCGCATGGACGCGCGGCTGCAGCAGGTCTACCACGCGCAGTGGCGCGGCCGCGAGCTGCCGGCCGAGCGGGTGCGCACGATGGCGGCGAACGACCCGGACGCGCGCATGCTCGACGGCAAGCAGGCCTACTGGAATCCGTGGCAGGACGCGATCGCCGCCTGCGGCTTCGCCGCGCAGCACCGGCTGACCGGCCACCCGCTGGCGCGCGAGCTGGCCGAAGGCCTGGCGACCAACGTGGTGCGGCACGGCTGGCTGCAGACCGGCGACCGGCAGGAGATCGCGACGGCGATGCGCTGGCAGGACGGCGCCCCGCTCGATCCGGCGAGCTACGCGACCGCCGACCTGTCGCAGGTGCAATGGGCGACCGGCACCGCGTTCGCGACCTGGGCGATCGGCGCCGTCGAGATCGCGCGCGTGGTCGCGGTCCGCACCGAGGACACCGCGCTGCGCGACAAGTGCGAGGCCATCCAGCAGCTCGCCCGCGCGGCCCGCAAGCCGCCCGAGGACGGCGGCATGGACCGGTTCGGTGAGTTCGACGCGATGCGCTGGGACTGACCACGCCGTTTCGCCATCTGCTCAATAGGTTTTGGCGCGCGTCTCGATGCGGTAGCTCGGGATCGCGGCGAGTTCGCGTTCGTCGAGCAGATACTGCTCGCAGACCAGGCTCAGCCGCAGGCCGGGGCTGTCGACGCGCTCGACCGAGTGCGTGAGATCGCCGTCGAACACGACCAGCAGGTTGGCGACCGGGACCACCTTGGCGAGGGTGCGCCGGCCGCGCTGCAACACCAGGGCGCCGCCGCGCAGCCCGGCCGGCACCGCGACGTAGAGCACGCTGACCGCGAGCGGCGTGCTGATGTCCTTGCAGTAGCTGCGAAGGCTGCGGTCGATGTGCGGGTCGACGCGCGAGCCGCCCTCGAGCTGCAGCGGGTTCAGGTAGAACGCGTTGCAGTCCCCGCGCAGTGCGCGGTCGAGGTAGGGCGCGAAGACCGGGAACTCGGCGAGCACCTGCGGCAGGCCTTCGCGGCGGAACACCACCGAAAAGCCGCGAGTGCCGACGAAGTCGCGGTTCAGGTTGTTGACGGTGAAGAAGCGGCAGCCGCGGATGCCCTTCTGCAGGGTGTCCAGGTAGGCCGGGTCGAAGGCCGCGGGCGTCTGGGTGTGGCCGGCGAGGGCGCTCATCGCGGTGCCGGGTCGCGGCGGGGGGCTGCTGGCCGCGCGGCGCCGTCCTGCCAGAGAACTCGCTCTGCGCTTCGCGCGGCAGCCCCGCGCGAGGGGAGATGGTACGCCCGGGAGGAATCGAACCTCCAACCTCCAGATCCGTAGTCTGGCGCTCTATCCAATTGAGCTACGGGCGCCCACTTGAGGGCGCGGGAAGCTAGCGATCACCGCGTTCGAGCGCAAGCGCTTTCTCCAAGTCGCTGCCGTTGGCGCGCGCGGCGCCCCACTGGCACGTGCCGCCGCCGGTCACTACCTTGTTCGCCCCCCATGCGGCGCTGTTGCCGCGCTTCCCCACCGACTCCATGTCCACGTTCGATCTGTCCAAGTACGGCATCAAGGTCACCAACGTGCTCCGCAACGCGGAGCCCTCCATCCTCTACGAGCAGGCCCTGAAGCGCGGCGAGGGTGAGATCGTCAGCAGCGGCGCGCTGGCCGCCCGCTCCGGCGCGAAGACCGGCCGCTCGCCGAAGGACAAGCGCATCGTCGACGCCGAGCCGTCGACCAAGGACATCTGGTGGGGCGACGTCAACGTCAAGCTCAGCGACAAGACCTTCCAGCTCAACCGCCAGCGCGCGATCGACTTCCTGAACACCCGCGACCAGCTCTACGTCGTCGACGGCTACGCCGGCTGGGACCCGAAGTACCAGATCAAGGTCCGCATCCTCTGCCTGAACGCCTACCACGCGCTGTTCATGCACAACATGCTGATCCGGCCGAGCAAGGAGCAGCTGGCGAACTTCGGCGACCCGCACTACGTGATCTACAACTCGGGCCTGTTCCCGGCCAACCCGCTGACCCACGAGATGGGCAGCGCTACGTCGGTGTGCCTGTCGTTCGAGCGCGGTGAGTTCGTGATCCTCGGCACCCAGTACGCGGGCGAGATGAAGAAGGGCGTGTTCACGATCATGAACTACCTGATGCCCAAGCAGGGCGTCATGTCGATGCACTGCTCGGCCAACGAGGGCAAGGACGGCGACGTTTCGCTGTTCTTCGGCCTGTCGGGCACCGGCAAGACCACGCTGTCGGCCGACCCGCGCCGCAAGCTGATCGGCGACGACGAGCACTGCTGGAGCGACGACGGCGTGTTCAACATCGAGGGCGGCTGCTACGCGAAGTGCATCAACCTGTCGCGCGAGCAGGAGCCGGAGATCTGGGACGCGATCCGCTACGGCTCGGTGCTCGAGAACGTCGTCTACGACAAGCAGACCCGCGTCGTCGACTACACCAACCAGTCGATCACCGAGAACACGCGCTGCAGCTACCCGGTCGAGTACATCCCGAACTCGAAGATCCCCTGCACCGCCAAGCACCCGAAGAACGTGATCTTCCTGACCTGCGACGCGTTCGGCGTGTTGCCGCCGGTCAGCAAGCTCACCCCGGAGCAGGCGATGTACCACTTCATCTCCGGCTACACGGCGAAGGTCGCCGGCACCGAGATGGGCGTGAAGGACCCGGAGACGACGTTCTCGGCGTGCTTCGGCGCCGCGTTCATGGTCTGGCACCCGACCAAGTACGCCGAGCTGCTCGCCGACAAGATCGCCAAGAACGGCAGCCAGGCGTGGCTGGTCAACACCGGCTGGAGCGGCGGTGGCCCCGGCACCGGCAAGCGCATGAGCCTGAAGTACACGCGCGCGATCCTCGACGCGATCCACGACGGCTCGCTGGCCAAGTCGCCGACGGTCGTCGATCCGATCTTCGGGCTGGTGGTGCCGACCGCGGCCAACAACGTGCCGGCCGAGATCCTGATCGCGCGGAACACGTGGGCCGACAAGGCCGCCTACGACGCGAAGGCCAAGCTGCTGGCCGGCCTGTTCCACAAGAACTTCCAGAAGTACGCCGACCGTGCCAGCGAGAAGATCCGCGCCGCCGGTCCCAAGTTGTGACTGCAGCGTTGCACCCTCGCGGTCGCTCGTGAACCCGGCGGCGTAGCATGCGCGGATGCGCTGCTACGCCGCCTGCGTCCTGGCCCTGTGCGCCTTCGCCGTCGCCCAAGACGCCCCGGTCGCTCCCCCACTCGCCGATCTGCGCGCACGCATCGAGGGGCTCGGCGCCGACCTGCGCGACCTCGGTCGCCGCTACGACGCACCGATGTCGGCCGAACGGCGGCTGCGGCTGCGCACGCGGCTGGTGCGCGAGCAGACCGAGCTGTGGCAGCTCGACTTCGCGCGGCTCGGCAACGAGGCCCGCGTCGACTGGCACCTGCTCGACACCCACGTCACGCGGCAGTTGGCCCAGCTCGACGACGACGAACGCCGCGACCAGGAGGTCGAGGAGCTGCTGCCGTTCGCGGCCACGATCACGCGCCTGCACGAGCAGCGCCGCCAGCTGCAGGCCGGCGAACCACGCGCCGAGGCGGAGATGGTCAGCGAGCTCGCGCAGCGGGCGACCGCGGTGCAGCTGGCGCTGCAGCAGGGCCGCCAGCGCGCCAAGGCACCGGGCCTCGCGACCCGCGCCCGCATGCGGCTGATCGGGCTGCGCCACTCGTTGCGCAGCTGGTTCGAGTTCCGCGACGGCTACGACCCGGAGTTCGGCTGGTGGCTGCGGGCGCCGTTCGCCGAGGCCACCGCCGCGCTCGACCGGCTCGCCGAAGCGCTCGAGCAGGCCGCCGGCCCCGGCGACCAGTCGCTGCAAGGGCACCCGATCGGCGAAGCCGCCCTGCGCACCGAGCTCGGCTTCGAGTGGATCCCCTACACGCCGGCCGAATTGGTCGCGATAGCCGAACGCGAGTTCGCGTGGTGCGACGCCGAGCAGCAGGCGGCGGCGAAGTTGATGGGCTGCAAGGACTGGCAGCAGGCGCTCGAGCAGGTCAAGCAGAAGCACCGCGCGCCGGGCGAACAGCCGGCGCTGGTCAAGGAACTCGCGCACGAGGCGATCGCGTTCCTCGAGCAGCGCGACCTGGTGACGATCCCCGAGCTGGCGAAGGAGTGCTGGCGCATGGGGATGATGTCGCGCGAGGCGCAGCGCACCAATCCGTTCTTCCTCGGCGGCGAGACGATCTCGGTGTCGTTCCCGACCGACGCGATGGCGCACATCGAGAAGCTGCAGGCGCTGCGCAGCAACAACGAACACTTCTGCCGCGCGACGGTGCACCACGAGCTGATCCCCGGGCACTGGCTGCAGCAGTACATGCAGGCGCGGCACCGGACCTGGCGCGAGCCGTTCGATACGCCGTTCTGGCTCGAGGGCTGGGCGCTCTACTGGGAGATGCGGCTCTACGAGCTCGGCTTCGGCAAGAGCCCCGAGGACAAGATCGGGATGCTGTACTGGCGCAAGCACCGCTGCGCGCGGATCGTGTTCTCGCTGAACTTCCACCTCGGCCGCTGGAGCGGGCCGCAGTGTGTCGACTACCTGATCCAGAAGGTCGGTCACGAACGCGCCGCCGCCGAGGGCGAGGTGCGGCGCTCGCTCGGCGGGCTCTACCCGCCGCTCTACCAGGCCGCCTACATGCTCGGCGGGCTGCAGCTGCGGGCGCTGCACGGCGAGCTGGTGGGCACCGGGAAGTGGACCGAGAAGGCGTTCCACGACACGGTGCTGCAGCAGAACTCGATCCCGATTGCGCTGCTGCGGCAGGCGCTGCTGGGCGGCGAGGTGGCGCGGCAGCAGGTGCCATGGCGGTTTGCCGACCGGTAGCCGGGGGCCCCGGGCCGGCGCTGGCCCGCCGGGCAACGTTCCCGCCCCGGCCGCGCGGAGCCGCAAGAGCGGCACTTCGGGGCTGGCGCCAGCGCCGCGGATGCCGATACTGCTCCCTGGGCCGCCCCACCTCCGGTAGCGGCCACTACCCGAACGAGGAACGATGCGAAACCACGCAGGTCTGCTGCTGGCGTTCGTGCTCGGCGCCACGGCAGCGGCCCAGACGGCCGCCACCCCGCAAGCCCCGGCCGAAGCCACGGTCAAGTTGTGCAAGATCGAGACCACCGGTCTCGGTGGTTGAGGGGCGGCGAGCGACGCCGCGAGGGTCCGTGCGATCCTCAACAAGAACTCGGAACTGAAGAACCTGGTGTTCGACACCACCGGCATCGGCTACTTCGAGCCGGGCAAGAAGGTGCCGACCGCGGACGAACTCAACGAGCTGCTGCGCAAGCAGCGGATGGCGAAGGTCAGGGTCACGCGGCTGGAAGAGGTCGAGCTGCCGAAGGCCGTCGGCGCCTTCGAACTGACGATCTCCGGACTTGGTTGAATGGGCACCGCGATCGAGACGCGTGACGTCTTGAGCAAACTCGACGGTGTGATTCGCGTTCATCCGAACGGTCTGAACGGCAAGTGCCTGGTCCTGGTGAAGGACAAGAAGGCGTTCACGGAAGCGGTCGCCAAGACGGCGCTGCTGGCGACGAAGGAGCTGCGGCTGCGCCGCTTCGAGGCCGCCAAGGCCTGAGGCGCAGGCCGCTTGCGAGGCGGCCCGCAGCGGTCGATTTGGTCGATGGATTCCGTCGCGGAAATCGGCCGCTGCGCGCTGCCAACGCAGGCTTGACCTCGGTTGGGCGGTCGGTAAAGTCCTCGCCCGCGATCGGCCGAAAGCCGTCGCGCGATCCTCGATAGCTCAGTTGGTAGAGCAGGTGACTGTTAATCACCGGGTCGTAGGTTCAAGTCCTACTCGAGGAGCCATCTCGCTGGTGTGAACCAGCCCCATCCGCCTCGTGGCCCCAAGCCGCGGGGCGGTGGCGTTTCCAGGGGGCGATTCCAGGCCTAGTTATGGCATGGGGTTGCGCGCGGGTGGGTCCT
>JALORC010000066.1 GCA_025459175.1 Planctomycetota bacterium
CGCGTTGACCTGAACCCCTGCTGCCCGTCGCCTCGGCTCGGTCGCACCCAACGGGCCGCGACAGCGAGGACCGAGACGAGGCGACGGGCAGCAGGGGTTCAGGGGATTGCCCCCCTGCCTGCCCCGAGCTGAGGTGAGGGAGCGCTCCGGTTCTTCTTGCTGTTCTTGCTGCAGCAAGTTGGAGCAAGGTCGGGCGAGAGCGTGTGAACGGGTCGCGGCGGAAGTTCGCCCGTATGACGAGACACGAGTATTCGAGTGGTTCTGGCATCGACGTCGCGCGCGAGTCGGTGTTGTCGTTCGGGGAGGCTGCGCGCTACGTCGGCAAGTTGAAGTGCACGAAGGCGGTGGCGTTCCAGACGCTGTTCCGTTGGGCGACCAAGGGTTGCCGGGGCGTTGTGCTGGAGACGATCTGCGTCGGCGGGACGCGGTGCACGTCGAAGGAGGCGCTGCAGCGGTTCTTCGATGCGATGACGCGGGTGCGCTCCGGCGTGCCCGCGTCAGGCGCGCAGGTTGACCACGGGGTCGGAGCGCCTGGTGTGGACCTTGGCGATGTCGACGCGATCCTGCGTCGTGCCGGGATCGTGGGCGAGTCATCGGAGGGCGCGCAATGATGTCGGGCGAGAAGGAGCGTTCTCCGGCCATCGGGTCGCCGAGGGCGACGAGCGCACAGTGCGAGGCGTCTATTGACTGGCTGGAGTTCTCGACCAAGAACGTCCCGCCGCGCGACTTGATGGCTTGGTTGGAGGAGGTTCTCGGTCCTGCTTTCCGGGCGGCCGGGATGAAGGTCGAGTCCGAATCGGTCAGGCGGTTCGTGGCGTTTGGGCCAAACGGGGTGAGGGTGAGTGCCGACCTGGTCGGGTCCGCGAACAAGGACGGTGTTCGCGAGCCCTGGTCGGGTGTCTGCCTACCGGGCGAAGCCTGTCGTTCCGCGGGGACACAGCGGTTGCTGGCGCTGTTGGCCAAGACGCTGCCGGACCCTGGCGTGAAGGTCTCTCGAATGGACATCGCGTTGGACGACTTCGCGAAGGGGTTCTCGCCGCGGAAGTTCGGCACGACGTGCGTCGGCAAGGACCTCAGCGACGAGAACGGTCGGCTGCAGCCCTGCGTGGTGACTCGGATCAGTCCGGACAACTGGAACTGGGATCGGCGGAAGGGCGGCTGCTTCTGGCTGGGCAGCGTCTTGAGCGACCGTCGCCTGCGGGTCTACGACAAGGAGCGGGAGTCCGATGGGCGGATCCGGTCGGTGCGGGTCGAGCTGCAGTGCCGCAACCGCTACGCCACGATGCTGGCGAGGCGGATCGTGGATGGTCGGGAGAGTGGTGAGTCCGTGGCCAGGTGTGCGTTGCCGTTCGTCGTCGCGTTCGTTGATCTCCGCCAGCCGGCCGGTGCGCGGTCGAGTTCTCAGGAGTGGCCGCGGCTTGGGTGGTGGGCGGAGTTTGTCGGGCATGTGCAGGCCGCCAGCACGGGCGGCGAGGATCTGTCGCATGTGCTCGCCTGGGAGCGCAACGGCAAGAAGCAGGGGCGTGGGATGCTGAGCGTCCAGCTCAGGGCGCAGGGGGTGACTCCGGAGGGGTATCGGGCGCTGCGCCGGGGTGGGCTGCCGGAGGCGGCTGTGGTGCGGGCGGTCGATGCGGTGCTGGACGGGGAGCTGACGCCGCTGAGCCGGGAGCAGGAGGAGCGGATGCGGGCGCTGGTGCAGCTGCGCGGGGTGGTTGGGGCTGGGAACCCCCACTAGGTCTCACGGGGGTTCTTCTCGTTCCGCGTTGGGAATCTGACGTTCCGCGAACCCGTCCAAGGTTTGTGATGCAAAGCGCGGGCTCGGTACAGGGCGGGTGGAGAAGTGCTGGGCTAGACTCACGTCCAGCCCAGCGGTTGAAGTCGCGTTAGCGTGCGACGCAGAAACAGAAGAACCGAGACTTCTTCGGCCGGATTATCTTGCCCGTCTTCCAGTGGCGGATGAACGGTACGCAGACGATCCGGCAGGCGGGGCAGCACCCCGTCTCGGGCCGACACGAACAGGTTTTGCGCTTCTTCAAGGAAGCAACCTTGTTGTGAAAGTTGGCGGCCCTTGCCGATGGACCCGCGAGAACGTAGCCTTTCGGCCCCTGTAGCCTCGTGGCGGGCGCATCCTTCGGATGGGTTCGCCGTGTGGTAACCGCCGCTGCCCGTGCGGCGACGGCAAGCGCGTCGAGCGCTTCACGACCTCGGAGCATTAGCCGTGCTTCGAGGTCGCGTCATTTCATGCGCCGCCTCCCGCGAGCATCCGCCCAACTTCGTCGAATCCGACGGGCGTCATCTTGTAGCTCTTGTGCGCCTGAACCGACTTGCCGCCCTTCTTCAGCACGATGATGGGTTGCGGCCGGCGATCGGTGAGGCGCTCCAGTGTCACGGTGGCGTTCGCTACTGCCTGCCCCAGGTGCTTCAGCGCATTGTTCAGTTGTCGTGTCCCGAAGCCGCCGTCTTCGTTCGGTGCCTTGGTCTGCATGAACGCTGCCGCGACGAGCACCTTCTCCGCTCCGGACTCGGGCGATCCGCACAAGGCGAAGAACTCGCCCAGGTGCTCGCACTGCTCTACCGCCGCTTGCACGCTGCCCGCCGGTGCTAGCGCTCGCTCGCTCGGCGAGTTCGCTGGCGCAACGGTTGGTGCGTTGCGCGCCGACGGCCGGAGCGTGCCTGCATTGGGGGCCATGGCCACAGTAGCCATCTCGGCAGCCATGCGCATTGCAAAGGAGCGGTCTTCATCCGACAGCGGCTCCAGTAGGTCAACCATGGCGTTGACGACCTGGAGGACGCTTCGGCGTATCGGTGCGCGCGGGTTCGGCTGAGTCGTCTCGGGTTCCATCGGGTCCTCGGGGTTGGCGTAGGGGACGATAGCCACCGCTTTGTCTCGCGCAACAGTGTCGAGGATAAATTTCGTCGTGTCGATCCTAACGGGAATGCTAGCGGGCAGATCGAGCCGCGCCATGGCGGGTGCGAAATCGTCCGTCCATGCTGGCTGGGCCACTTGCCGCCGCTAGTCTGCCGGCCCGCGGTGCGTGGGCGAGGACCGCCGGTGCAAGTCGCGCCGGCACCCGGGCCGGTCTCGCGGTGAGCGCCATGACCAAGAAGATTCTCGTTCACGCCTACGGGGCCGAAACCGAGCCGATCAAGCAAGCGATCAGGCTTGTGGTCGATTTCGCCCAGAAGCACCCCGAGTGCCTAGACGTAGCGCTGTACGTCTACTCGCTGGACAAGCTGCGGCATCCAACCACCATCGCGAGTGTGCTCGGCCCGGCGCTCTGCAAGGCTCTCTTGGAGCGGCGATCAGTCCCGCTTTCGGGCACAGCGGCGCGGATAAGGCTGGTAACGGAGCGCACGGTCTCGAAGGGGGTCATGCCTCAAGCGGTGCTCGCGATCTACGCGAACGACGCCATGTTGAGCAGGGTCGAAGATCGGGGCTCGCTCTTGCTGGCCGTGGCCGTTCCTTGGAACGTGGCTAGTCTGAGCGGATGGATTGCGAAATGGAAGCCTAGCGAAGTTGGGACCGCGCGCGCGGCGGGAGGGTAGAGTTGGATGGACGATCCTACGCAGATCGAGGCGCGCGGTGCCTCAGAGGGAATAAATCCGATGTTCGGCGAGTGGGTGCGCAAATTCGACTTGGAGCCTGTCTCTTACCAGAACTCGGGGGATGCGAGGCGCGCATTCAAGAGTGCGGTGCGTGCGTTACTCGATAACAAGTTTGTTTTCGTGGGCGAAGTTAGAGTCTCAATCACTCTCTATCTTGAGGAGCAGAAGGCTTTGGAGACTCCGGCCTACGGCGATCTTGACAATCATGCGAAGCAGATTCTCGACTGCATAAAGGGTCGCGGTGGCTTGCTGATCGACGATTGCCAAGTGCAGAGGCTTGAGATTTCATGGATAGATGTCCCGCGTGGCGCCTACTTCGAAGTTGGGGTTCGCGGAATGCCAGACGACTTCCTTCCAGACTCCCTAAGGCTCTACGAGATGCCCGACGGTCTATTTTATCCCCTCTCAGACAAGTATTGGACAACTGAAGGGCTGGTAGACACCCCGGCCGCCTGGTTGAAAATGGTTGCCGATGCGATTGCAGTGATGACCCGGAATAAGAGGGCATTTCGGCATACGTTGCGCACGAAAGGTGTTCCTGAATTCCGAGCTTTCCAGGCCAGTAAGTTCGTCGCGCCATCGGTGTGCGGGTTTCATCGCACGCGTATCCAGGACTCTGGCTACGATCTCGTTCCATTACGTAATTGGAGTTTGTGATTGCCGTGCGCCGATGGAAGATTGTGTGCAACCTATGGGTGTCGCGCTGCCTTCGCCGAGGCGTGGTCACCCTCGGCGATGTTTGCGCCGGGGATGCCGAGTTCGTGTGTCATCGTTTGAGGGGGCGCGCCGGTTTGTCCCCCGATGGAAACTCCAAGTGCAAACCCGACCCGCGCATGCGCCGTGTTTTCTGGCGGCCGGGTGCCGAATTGCGGCACGCTTCAATGTGAGGCGAGCGCCGCCCGGTAGGGGCGAGCTTGACGACTTCCTTCCAGACTCCACAAGGCTCTACGAGATGCCCGACGGTCACGGCGCTCACCGTGAGACCGGCGGTGCCGGCGCGACTTGCACCGGTGGTCCTCGCCCACGCACCGCGGGCCGGCAGTCGAGGGTGGCAGGAGGTCCCGGGGCCTGGCTCCGGGGCTCGAACGGGACTCCGGGCTAGGACTCGGGACGCGACTCTCCTGCTAAGCCTCGGTGCCAGACCTGTCGTCGTCCCGTCGCTACCGGCCCTTGTGCAGTGTTGGCCAACGAGTCGCAGTGTTCAGGATCGAGCCGAATCGAGAAACCGTGAGAGCGATGGAGAGGGCTTGTCAGCGAGCCGAATCGCCGTAAGATCCGTTGGTCTACAGCAGTTCTAACCACGGCAACCACAACGGCTTGTAGCCGATGGGGTGCAGGGGGTCGGAAGTTCAAATCTTCTCGCTCCGACCACTTCTTAAGTCACGTCGAGCGGTGCACTTGCACCGAACCGGCCTTTCGGCCGTGCTGACCGTCTAGCCCCTGTTTCACGACAGGGACTGTCGAAACGCACGAGGAACCGATGGCTACGAAGCGACGGAAGCGGAAGCGCGGCGACGTGCCGCAGATGCACCAGCACAGCAGCGGCCAGGCTCGCGTTGTGCTCCGCGGTCGACTGCACGAAGCAGAAACTCGTCCGGTCAGGATTTCGAGTCCTGGTGCGGCTGCGCGGCGGGCACCTTGTGGCGGCCGGTGAGGTGTTGTTCTGGGCCAACCGACGGGACAACCCACGGCACAAGGCCTGGCACGCCGAGATCTTGCGGGAGAGCAGGTGCGGATGCTCGTGGAGGAAGGCGGCGGAGGCGCTGGACCGGACGGCGCTGTTGCGTAGTCTCCCGACTACCCCCATCAACTAGAGGGAGGGGCAGACCGTAGGCGGCTGGGTCTGGAGCGCTGAAAGCAGTCGAGTTGCGGCAGACGCCTCTGCCAGTGGGCAGGTTTAGATGCAAGACGCTGAAAAGGTAGCTTCTGTTTTCTTTGGTTGGGCGACCCTTGTCATTAGCATCGCGACGCCAATCTTCGCAGCGTTATGCGATCATTCATCTTGGCTTCGAGGGAGTTCTCCTCCGAAGCGGGTTACGGTAACGACTCCGTTCTTCACGGATGTCTTGAAGGACGTCCAGATTGCTGGCGGAGCCAAGCTCACGACTAACGGTGAGCAGTTGAGCAGCCTCTTTCAAGGATCAGTGACTTTGGCCAATCGCGGGCAGGTCGCCATCCTTCCGAGCGATGTCTTCGAGCCTATTGCAGTGGAAGTTTCGGAGGGATGGCGGCTCATCGCGGTCGATAGCTCATCCGGATCGAAGATAAAGTTCCAATGGTTGCGCGTGTCCGATCGCTGTTTTAGCGCCACGCCGGCGCTGCTCAATCCTGGCGATGAGCTATCTGTGCGCGTCTATGCAGCCCCAAGTGAGGCCGATCGTGGATTGCTGGGGCAGCCGAGCTTGGCCTGGAGGGCCCGGATAGCAAGTTTATCGAGCATTGAAGTCGAGCCTAGGCCAGATTTCTCTTGGTTGTTTAGGCAGCCAAGTACGGCCTGGGTGCTGCTGGCGGGCTGGAAGCTAATTTTTCTCTTGATTGCCGGCCCGACGCTGCACGCATTTTATCTATACTATGGTTGGCACTTGCGATTATGGACAGGCGTCGATTCTGACTCGGTGTTCCGCATTGTAGGGTTGGGGCTACTCGCCTTTGCCGCTGCGGAGTCATATGGGAGCGTCCTCTTTCCCACAGTTGTTGACATGCTTGGCTCCAGGCTGAATTGGCTAAATGTTGTAATGATGTCCCTGCATATTGGCGTGCTAATGTGTATGATTGTCGCGGTCCATCGTCGGGGAAGGCGGGGGAGGTCGGAGCATGCAGGGTTGGAGGCCGATGGTGGTGAGGCGGGGGTGATGGCCGAGGTAATGTCTAGCCGGGACCGGCCGAGGCGGAAGGCTAGGCGACGCCCGGATTTGCGAGGCGGCGCAGACCAAATCGACTAGGCTTGGTCGCAGAGCGTTTGCGCAAGCCGCGGAGCATCGTAGGGTTGTTGTAGCCGATTGCTCCCCCTAGGCCCCCCTAGGCCTAGCTCCACAATGCGGCAATCCCTGTCGCTGTGCGGGCTCCGAAGGCAATCAGGCCGCAAGTAATCTGCGATTGGATGTAGTCATGTTGTGGGCAAGAAGGTTCGTTCTTTTCCGGTGTAGTGTTGCGGTCTGAGTGCGGATAGGCTTGACGCATGGTCGTGCCGAACATGAGCGTCTTCATAAGCTACTCGTCGCCGGACAAAGCGATCGCGCGGCGCCTTGCCGTGGATCTGCGGCAAGCCGGTGTTGAGGTTTGGTTCGATGAGTTTCAGCTCCGAGCCGGCGACCCCATCCTGACGTCGATAAGGGAAGGGATTGAGCGATCCGATGTCCTGCTCGTTCTGATCTCAGCGAGCAGTATTCGCTCCACATGGGTAGAGAGCGAGGTTCGGGAAGCGATTGAGCGTTACGGCGACGCATCTGGGCCCGTCATCGTCCCTGTCCGAATTGATGATACGGAGCCTCCGTCATTCTTGCGATCCGTGGCGTATGTTGACTTGCGACTGAGTTATGAAGAAGGTCTGCGTAGAATCCTGCGCGCTCTTGAGGTTGACCGGCCCGCGAAGCGGGTGCGGAATGTTATTGACGCGTCTGGTCTCGCTAGAGAGCTGGCAAAGGACAGCGATGTGTCCCGTGGTGTGGCGGTTTACGTCTCTACGGGTCTAGCGATTCTCTCGATAGTTGTGTCTGTAGTTGTCGCATGGCCCGCATTCGTGGAGGCATTCGGCGACCGACCTCGGGTTGTGTACAGCGTCGCGCAGTCCCGACTTTCAATTCCAAAGGAGCTGAATGAGGCGCAAATTCGTGCGATGCTTCTCAGGGAGAAGATCCCGGACTCGACCATTAAAATTAATATTTTGAATCGAGGATCGAGGCAGGCGGAGGAGATCAAGGTTGGCCTTGAAGTTGATGGCAGTCTGTCATCGGTGCTGGTTGACCCAGATCCGTCGACGAAGCCCGTCTGGGTCGCTCTGACAGTGCCCGCGGTGGCTTCTGGAGACAGAAGGGCTACGTTGCTTCTGGGTTCGCTCGTGCCTGACCGCCCTGTGTCGATCGAGTATTCATACCATAGCACGTCGGCCACGATGATTTGCGACGTCGTGGCAGATGGCATCCTGGCAGAGCGGGTGGCGGATGTGACAATGGTGCCATCGTGGTCATTGTGGCAGGCGATCAAGGTGCCGGTGATGATACTGATATGCGGCATTCTGTTGTCCATTGTAGTGGGTGTTGGCGTCGGGATGGCGCGAAGCGAGAAACTGAGGCAGCTAGTTGTCGACCTGGCGAAGAGCCTTTTTCCCTGGCTTGGATCACTCGCGGTCTTGGATGATCATCAGAGACATACTAGGCGGAATCGGTAGCTTGGCATCTCTGAGGTGTGTTGGCGACTTGAAGGTAAGCGTCCGGCCCAGCCATCTGGTTCACCGACCCTGAGGCTGCGGTGTCCCGGTGCCCCCTGTGTCGACAGGGAAAGCATGTGAGATTGAGGTCGACTCGCGAGTGGTGCTGCGGGTTCCTTCCGGGTTCGACGCCGACGATGTCCGGCGGCTGGTTTAGGTGCTGCGGTGCTGAGCCTGCCGATTTCCGTGCGGATCTGCCCCTGGTGGCGTTCGTGGGCTTCCGCGAGGTGGGTTGCCTGTCGGGCGGCGCCGGCGTATCGGTTGGTGGCTGGACTTCGTCGGCGATGGGCGTGCGGGTCCTGGGGTTGCCGGAGCGGTCCGGTCTGCAGGATGGCGGTCGATGTTCACGAAGCAGAACTCGTCCGGATTTCGGGACCTGGTGCGGCTGCACGGCGGCGACCTTGTGGCGGCCGGTGAAGAGCTGTTCGATGCCAGCCGAAGGGATAATCCCCGGTGCAAGGGGTGGCATGGTGAAGTCCTCCGTGAGCGGGCGCGGAGGCGCGCGTAGGAAGGCCGGGGAGGCGCTGGATCGGGCTGCGAGGTCGCGTAGTCTCCCGACTACCCCCTTCAACCAGAGGGGGGATCAGGGTAGGTTGAGAGCATGCTCGCAATCGGAAGTGTCGTAGGCAGTGGATGGACCATAAGGAGGGCTCTTCCGGTTGAGCCGAACGCTACCGGAGGAAACTTCTCAACTTGTTACAACGTAGATCGTTCGGGGATGCAGGGTTTTCTGAAGGTGTTTGACGTAATGAGGGCGGCTGGAGGGCCCGATGCGCTTCGGCAAATTCAGTCTGCAACGGCGGCCTTCAATTTTGAGCGCGATTTATTGGAGAAATGCAAGAAAAGCAACCTGACCCATGTCGTGGTTCCCATAGAAGACGGTGAGATTCAGCGGCAGTCCCAGTTGCCGTTGTACTACATCATCTTCGAGGCCGCGGATGGAGACATTCGGCGCGTGCTTCGTGCCAAGCAGGCCTTGGATGCTGCTTGGCTACTTCGATGTATGCACGGTATTTGCGTGGGTATAGGGCAGTTGCACTCCATTGACATAGCTCATCAAGATTTAAAGCCCTCGAATGTGCTATGGATGAAGGATCATGCTAAGATTGCTGACCTGGGTCGAGCCTGTGACAAGGGAGTCCCAGCCGCTCATGATGCAGCATGGCATGCCGGGGACCGCGGTTACGCGCCGCCTGAGTTAATGTATGGATACCAAGCGCATGATTGGATGGTGAGGCGAGTCGCCTGCGACCTTTTTCATATCGGTAGCATGATCACGTATATAATTAACGGAGCAAATATGACCATGCTGATGCTTGGCAATCTGTCGGGAGCGTACCGGCCTAATGCATTCCGTGGGCTCTATCGGGATGTGGCGGCTCATCTTCGTCACGCATTGGAGGATACGCTTCTGATACTGGGAAGCTGGTTGCATGGTGAGGATGGGAGGGAGATTGTGGCGATGATTAGGGCTTTCTGTGAGCCAGAGCCAGAGTTGCGTCTGCAGCTCGTAGCAGGGGGACGCAGTGGCCCATTGCTAGAATGGCACATATCGCGACTGGACTTGCTGTCCAGAAAGGCTGGGGCGGGGTTGTTGAGGGTGGCTGGAAGCCCATGAATAACATTGACTTGGAGCGATCGATGTTCCCTCGCTGGCGAAGCCTAGCCGCGACAGTGGCGCGAGGCGAGATTGGAACTGGCTTGGCGCAACAGGCTGGCGACAGCATGGTTGATAGGCAGCTAGGACTCCTGCAGCAGAAGTTCGCTGAGAATGGCCATGTTGAATCGGCGGCTGAGCTATTGGCGTTTGCGACGGGCTGGGGCCGCGCTGATCATCCAAGCGTGCGGCGAGCGGCTGAGGTTGTGGAATCGGAGGCGCACGAGAAGACCGCAATTTATGTTTTGGCGGCAGAGCTAATTGGAAAAGCAGGGTCTGAGAGACACTCCTTGATGCTCAAGGCCGCTAGCGCCCGGGAGCGGATTGCAGGGCTCAAGCTACGGGTGCGAAGCAACGCGCGAGATGCTCTCAGCTGGGTGGAGCTGGCTCGGTGGCATTCCGTCGTAGGGCAGTCTGAGAAGGCAAAAGTCGCAATCCGGACAGCGACCGCCATCGTGGATAGCGACAGATACGTTGTGCGATCTGCAGCGAGGTTCTGGTGCCACGTTCGTGAGTTTGGTTTAGCCTTGGCAACACTGCGTAAAGCCTCTGAATCGCGAAGTGACCCTTGGCTCATGGCTTCGCTTGTGGCGGTTGGGCACAGGTGCGGTGAGGGTGACGCGTTCCGCAGGCTGGCCAGGTCGATGGTGAAGAGGGGGGGGGCACGAGGTCTGGATGAGTCCGAGCTTGCGGCGGCTTTGGGATCTTTGGAGTGGGAGCGTGGTAGCGAGCGGATCGCGCGCAAGCTATTGCGCTCATCGCTTGTGGTGCCGGCAGAAAACACAGTCGCGCATGTGTCGTGGATCAATCGGCGGCAGATGCTTGTGGAGATTCCTGAAGGCGCAGCTAGCGCTGCAGTGTCGCACGAGGCTCTAGCTTGGCAGTTTGCTGAGCGGGGTCAGGTCGCCAAAGCAGTCGGTAGCTGTCGAGATTGGTTGCATGACGAGGCGTTCAGTGCAAAGCCGGCGATAGTAGGATCTTATCTTGGGGTTATGAGCGGAATGGCCGTTGAGGAGGCGTGCGTCATAGCTCGGGAGGGGCTTTGCGCTAACGGAAATGAGCCAATGTTAATTAACAATTATGCCGCGGCACTTGCTAGTCAAGGCCAGCTTGCTGAAGCGTCCGAAGCACTGGGCAGGCTTCGGAGGCTAGTTCTTCCGGCATTTGTTGCTGCGACGGCGACAGCCACCGAAGGTCTGATTGCGTTCCGATCAGGTCGAGTCGCCGAGGGCGAGGCTCTCTATCGTAGGGCAATGGAGCGTGCCCCTGGCGATGCCATCATCGCTGTGCTCGCTGAATTGCACATGGAGATGGAGCGAACGAGAGCCGGCCTTGGAAGGCAACGGTTGCAGGAGTTGGTTGCAGCGCATGCTCGAAGCAGTGACTTGGGTGTCCGTCTGGCCGTGGGGCGAGCTTTAGCGGTGATAGCTGAAGCTGGTGAGGGCGTCCGTTAGACTGGTGTGCAGCGCTAATGGTCCCCTGTTCATCGGGCCCGCAGCTCAAATCTTCTCGACCCGACCGCTTCTAACTCCCATCGAGCAGTTTGGGTGTGCTGGTTGAGCTTTGCGGGTCGCGAGAGCCTCGCCCCTTCGGACGCAAGCGCGCGCAGTCGGCCGCGCAGGCTACCCAACTGCTAAACTCGCCCCTCCCCGGCACAACGCCGACTCGCCCTACCTCCCCATGCTGCGCCCCCTCAGCTCCCTCCTGATCCTGGCCTCGATCGCCAGCCCCCAGACCACCCATCTGGTCGGACCGGGCGGCTTCGCCGACCTCAACCTGGCACTCGCCGCAGCAACGGACGGCGACATCCTGCTGGTGCAACCCGGCAGCTATCCCACGTTCCTCACGACGCTCGGCGTCACCATCCGCGCTCTCGTTCCCGGCACCGTGACCTTGCTCCCGGGTCTCGGCACCATCTTCAACCTGCAGCCGGGCAAGTCGGCTCACGTCTTGGGCGTGAACACGAGTGCCCTGTTCGTCACGGGCGGCAGCATCTCGCTCGACCAGTGCACGATCGCGGGCACGCCAACGGGATTCGGCGGTCTCTTTGCCCAGGATTGCACGCTCCACTTGCAGTCCTGCACGGTGCGCGGTCTGCCGGCCTTCGGCGGGCCACCGCCTGGGGCGCTACGGGCATTCAACTCCGTGGTGGCAGGCGTCGACTGCACGATCGAGGGCGTGACCGCATTGGGGACCTGGGGCTATCCCGGAGCGGCGGTCGAGGTGCAGAACACCGAACTGCGCCTGGCTTCGTCGATCGTTCGCGGCGGCAACGGTCTCTTCAGCCCGGTCGCCTATGCGGTCAGTGCCGACGCCGCCAGCTCCGTGTGGCTCTCCGACTGCACGTTGTCGACCACGCTCACCTCGTGTCCGGTCGACGCCACCAGTGGGCGCCTCGCTCGGTGCACGCTGACGCCGAACTGCAGTGCGCTGCCGAGCGGAGAAGGGCTCGGCGCCCGTCGCACCTCGCCGTTGCAGAACGGCGCGCCGTTCTCGGTCGAGTTCCGCGACGAGCCGAACCGCGCCGTCGTGGTGTGGGCCGCGTTCGAGTTGCAGACGACGAGCTCGCCGCTGCTCGAGCAGTCCGCGCTGCTGGCTCAGGCGTCGGCGTTCCCACTCGCGACCGTCGTGACGGATGCGCTCGGCATCGCCGGGGCCTCGTGGCCGATTCCTGCCGGCAGCATGTTCGTCGATCGCACGCTGTGGCTGCAAGCTGCCGCCGGAATCAGCTTGCCGGTGCAGACGAGCGTGGTCGTCGGTGGCGTCGTGCGCTGAATGCAGGAGGCGCCCGTGGCGGCAGCGCGCTGCCATCCATCATCGCCGCACGATGCGCTGCGGTGCCTACACCGGTTGAGCGACGCTGTTGCACCGAGATGTGCACCGACCTCCGGGCCCTGAGACCCTCAGTTACCGAAGCTGGCGTTGCCTCTCCCTCTGGCCGGATACTCGACGCCCCTCTCCGAGGCTCGCAGACCGGCGCTCCACGCCGCGATTCGCGTGCGCCTGCACGACCTCCCCAAAAGCCCTTTTCAGTCCACACGTGACCGAGACCGCGAGCGACCGACCCACAGCCGCCGACTGCCTCTGCTGCGGCACTCAGCTCACCGGCCTCTTCTGCGCCGCCTGCGGCCAGCGCGCCGGGCCACAGCGCCTCGAGCTGCGCACGTTGCTCACTCACTTCGTATCCGCCTTCACCAACTTCGAAGGACCGCTCCTTCGCACCTCGCTCGGCCTGCTCGTCCGCCCGCACATCGTCGTCGGCGACTACCTGCGCGGTCGACGCATCGTCTACACGAACCCCGTCCAGTGGGCGATCCTCACCTCAGGCACCTCGGCCCTCATCGGACACGTGCTCGGTCGCGTCGGCCCCGTGCAGATCAAGGTCGACGGCAGCACGCCCGAATGGCTGCGTCGCGTCATCGAACAGCTCGGCAGCAACTCCAGTCCGCTCTACGTGCTCGTACTCCTGCCCGGCCTCGCGGTCGCCATGCGGATCGCGTTCGGCCGCCGCGGCGGCACGATTCCCGAACACCTCGTGGTCGTCCTCTACGGCTACGGCATTGGCGCGTTGCTGCAACTCGTGTGGGCCGGTGCCGTCGCCTGGTTCGGAGCGCCGCCGGGGCCGGCAGGGCTGTTGCCGATGGTGTTCACCGCGTGGGGAGCGGTCGGTGCGCAGCCAACGCGATCCAAGGTCGCGTCCGTTCTGCGCACCCTGCTCGCACACTGCCTCTGGGCGCTGCTGCTGCTCGCGCTCGGCCTCGTCGTCTTCGGCATCTGCTGGCTGCTCGGCCTGATCGGCTGATGGGCATCGGTGACGTCGCACCGAGACGGCCATCGGAACGTGCGACCCGCTGCCTCCCGGTTCGCAGCGGAGCTACCGGCGACGAACTGGACCAGACAACGTTGCGCGTGCCGTGAGACGTAGCCGGGCTCGCGCCGTCGCCGGTGGTTCGCCGCCGGGATCCGCGCGCATCCCTCCCTGCTCGATGCCGCTACCGACTGCGCCCCTCACCCGTCCAGATCCAACTCCTGGATCCACACATTCCGGAACCGCACCGGATTGTGATGCCCCTGCAGCTTGACCGGCAACGGCTCCGGCCCCTCGGCCTTGCCCGCCCCGGTCTTGCGTGGGATCGCGAAGTCATCGTGGATCCGCTGCCCGTTCTGGTACGCAGTCACTCGCGCATCCTCGACCTTCGCCCCGCCGGCGAAGCGCGCCGCGCGGAACACGATGTCGAACGACTGCCATTCCCCAGCCGGCTTGCTGACGAGCCGGTCCGGCTTCTTCAGCCGGTAGAGGCTGCCGCAGTAGCTCGGCAGATAGTCAGCCTCGGTCACCCCGAACGAGTCCAGGATCTGCAGCTCGTAGCGCTGCTGGATGTAGACCCCCGAGTTGCCCCTGCTCTCCGGATCCGCGCCCGTCGCGTCATTCACGTTGAACTCGACGTGCATGCGGAAGTCCCGGTACGCCTTCTTGGTGACCACGCTGTCCCACCCCGGCGACGCGGTCAGCACCCCATCCGCGAACTGCCACTGGCTGGCGACCTTCGCATCTTCGGGCACGAACTCCGACCCGGCGCTGCCGACCAGCTGCACGGCATCGGCCGGGCGTCGTTCGTCGGCCACGGCGGCCACATCGATCAACCCCGCCGTCGTGCCGAGACTGCTGCGCGCATGCGTGACGACGAAGTCGACCAGCGCCTCGTTCTCGAACCATCCCGGCCACATGTCATGGCCGCGGCCGGCGAACGGGATCAGCGCCATCGTGCCGCCGAGCTGCTCGTGACGTTGCTGCACGATCCCGGAGTTGGCCGCCAGCGGCACGACTTCGTCGCGATCGCCGTGCAGGTGCAGGATCGGGATGCGCGCGGCCGCCAGCGGTGCGAGGCGCTCGATCGGATTGTGCGTCGACAACGCCGCCGCCAGCTGCGCCTCGTCGAGCCCGTAGGCCGCACTGGCCCGCGCCAGCCCCGGATAACTCGCGAGGTTGCAGACCGGATAGATGCCGGCGATGCACGCCACCGACTCGGGATGCTCGACGGCCCAGTTGTAGAGCATCAGTCCGCCGCGACTGCGCGCCAGCAGTGCGGTGCGCTTCGCCAGGCCACGCTGGTTGACCAGTTCTTCGTACAGCGCCGAGTAGACGGCGCGTCCGTCGGGGCTGCCATACGACTCCCCGACATCGACCCCGGCGATCGCCACGCCGGCGGCGAGGAACCGTTCGAACATCCATCGCTCCTCCGCGGCGGGCAGGGCCGGCAGCGTCGGCGCATACCAGACCCACGGCACGCGGGGTCGGGGCCCCGGCTCGGCCGGCGCGCGGGCCGCCGGCGGCAGGATCAGGAACGCGGTGCGGCCGGCGACCGCGAACACTTCGCCAGCGACTGGCAGCGTCTTCGGCGTGGCAGGTCGGGCTTGTGCAGACAGCGCCTGGAGCGACAGGCCGCCGCCCGCGACGGCGAGCAAGAACAGGCAATGGGTGGGGCGCACGACCGCAGGCTCGCACGCGCCGCTCCGGCTGTCGAGGTTCTGCCGCGGTTGCTGGACGGGGCGACCTCGTCGGTGCCCTGCGTTGCCCGCTGTATCCCCGGCTACCGCGGCGCCAGCACGGCCTGCGCGAGACCGCGCAACAGCGCCTCGACCTCCGCGTCCTGGTGCCCGCGGAACGCGACGTAGTTGACCTCGAACCAGTCCTTGCCGCGCCGGAACTTGATCGACGAGCCGCCCGACGACGCCGCGCGGATCACCAGGAACGCGTGCTCGCCGAGCTCGGGGACCGGCGTCACCTTGCCGCCGGCCTCCTGGGCGAGCTCGAGATTGTTCTTCAGGAAGCTCGCGGCATCGGCCTCGACGCCGTGCGAGCGCACCGTGATCACCACGTTGCGGCGCCGCAGTTCTTCGCCCTCCTGCTCGACGAAGCGACAGCCCGAGATCGCCGAGTAACCGGCCGGTGGATCGTTGCGTTCCTCGGTGATCTTGAACGTGGCGCCGGGGAACACGGCAGCGACCTCGGCCGCGGTCAGCACCTCGGTGGCCTTGGTCAGCGTGATCGGCGGCAGGTCGATCTTGGTGGGTTGCGGTTGCGAGCTGCCGGTGGTGGAGGCATCACCGCTGCCGCAGGCGGCGAGGAGCGTGGTGGCGCAGAGGACGATGAGGATGGATCGCATGGGCAGGACCGCGGTCGAACGGCCGCGATGTATGCCGTTCCGACGCGAAGAGCGCAACCGCGACTTCGCCGTCGGTGCCGTCGGGCAAGGATCTCCGTCCGGTTCGGCCGAGGAGAGTCGACGCGTCGAGCTCGACGGCAAAGCGTTGCAGCCGCAACAACTCTCGGATAGACCTGCGCCCACAGAGGTCCTGGATGGAACACGAGCGGCACGTCGGGTGTCGCCTTGGTGTTCCCGGTCTTGCGTCTGGCGCGCAGCGTCGACGGGTCGCGGTTGCCGGTGTCGTGAAGCTGCCGCGGCAACCTGGTGCTCGAGAATCCGCGTGATGAGCGGGAGGATGGCATGAGCGAGTTGGCGGAGGACCTGAAGACGGTCGGCTTCGCGCTGATCGACGAACCGGCTCTCGGCGATGTGCAATCGCGACTGCGCGAGGCGCTTCGCGAGTTGCAGCGCTACGCGCGGCTGCCCCGCGTTGCCGAGGTCGGGCCCGCAGGTCCGAGCCTCACGTATGCCGACGGTCTGCGTGCCGTCGACAACCCGCTGCCCTACCGCGGCCCCATCGACGGTCAGGAGAGCGGTGCCACGCTTGCGCTGCTCAAGGCTTGGAAAGACCGTGGGTTGCGCTGCCCGGTTGTCATCGAGGCGTGGCCGCGCCGCGGCAATGGCATCACGGCTCCGGTGCGTCCGCACGGCAAGGTGCGACGGGAGAACTTCTGGATGCCGGCGACGTGTCCGGACAAGCGAGTGGGCGTGTTCGTGACGGACTTCTCGAGCGTCGAGGTCGGCGTCAGGCCGGATCGGCAGCTGCTCGGCGCCTACACGACGTTCGGAGCTCGAGGTGGGGCGGTCACGTGGCCGCGAGACGTGCTTCGGGCGGTGGACTCCAATCCGACGGAGGTCACGCCGCAGACGCTCGCCGGCGAGGCCATCGATCCGAACGTCGCTTCGGCGAAGGCCTCGTTGTTTCGCGTGTTGCGTGCGATCGCCGAGCAGGAGTGCTACGCGTACTTCGACAGCCTCAACGCCTACGACACCGCGCTGATCTCGCTCGGCGTCGCGCATTGGACCTTCGTCGCGGGCGGCGGTGCCGCGCCCGTCAGCGAGGGCGAGCTGGCCGCGCTCGCCTCGCTGCTCGAGGTCGTCGATGCCGATGCGTTCGCGCGCACGTTCGCGGCGTGGGGGCTCGACCCCGGGCGCCAGTGCGCGAGCGTCGCGCAGTGTGCGCGCGCCGAGCCGTGCGCCGGCCTCGAGCAGTGCACGCAGTGGTATCGGTGGAGCGACGAAGACGGTCGGTTCCTGCTCACGAACCAGGGCAAGCACGTCGGCTGGTGGCGGCACGGCACGGCCGCGGGCGGGATCCCGGTCGATCCGCGGCAAAGCAACGTGTGGGAGACGCCCGGCTTGGCCTCGTTCCGCTCCTGGCACTGGTTCCACCGCTTCCAGTCACTGAGCCGCCGTGAGTCCGGTCTCCGCCGGGCGCAATGGCAGCTGGGCGAACGCCGCGTGCGCGCCGTGCTGGATGCGCCGCTGCCGCAGGACATCGCCAGCGGTGACCTCGCCAATGCCCGCACCGGCGACGTGTTCCGATCCGAACTCGCGGTCGCGTTGTTGGTGCGCTGCCACGTGTATGCGCCGGGGCTGGTGGTGTCCGCGAACAAGGCCGGCTCGCTGGTGCGCAAAGTCCTCTCGGCGACCGGATCACGCAAATGGGGCAAGCCATCGTCATGGAGCGACAGCGAGGAGAGCGAACTCATCCGGCAGCTGCTCACCGAGGCGCCGGCGTTGCTTCGCAGGGAGGAACAAGGCAAGCACCTGCGCGAGACCCTCAACGCGATCGCGGCGTTCCCCGCGGCGCCGACGTTCGCGGCGCGCGGTTACCGTCTGCCGGCGGTCGCGGCGGCGGCGGGTGTCCCGAGGTGGCAGGGTTTGAGCCGGAAACGCAACAGCTTCGTGCGCGGAGGTGAGACATGAGCAAGGCGCCCGTTGCCCTGGTGGTCGTCGCCGGTGTCCGCGAGGTCGCCAGGATCCACCATCACGTACAGCGGCTCGAGTACGTCGGTGACCCGTGTGTTTCCGCGACGCACCTGGAGCTGGTGTCGCCGACTGGCGCGGTGCGCTGGGTCGTGCCGGTGCTCGGTGTGGTGGAGGCGCGAGTCGACGGCCCGGGCGTCCGCCTGAAGTTCCGCGTCGCGGCCGCGTTCGCGGATCGCGGTGGGAAGACGACGCCGCTCGACTTCAATGCGGTCTTCGTCGTCGATGGCGCGGGCATTCGCACGCGCGACGATCCGATCGATGGCAAGGACGAAGGACCGTTCCGCGTCGCTCCGGACATCCGGTTCTCCGGCCACCTCAGCAGCAGCCGCGGTGCGCAGGGACTCACGTTCGAGCGCCACGGCTGGAGCCCGGCTCTGCTGTCGTTCCTGCGCAGCAGGCCGCAGGGCTACCTGCAAGCCGTTGCGACGTTCGTGCCTGATTCGGCGTGGCCAGCGGTGCAGGCGTCGCCCCACGGCTACGAACGGCGGACTTTGCAGTTCGCGATTCAGCTGGCCACGGGCCAAGCGCCACGATTCGACATCAAGGACCTGGCGAACGCGGTCGCCACACGGTGGCTCGGGTCGGGCTCGTCGAGCAGCCCCTTCACCTGGGGCAACACCGGGGTGGTCAGCTATCGGCAAGTGTTCGTCGGCCATGGCGGCGAGGTCGGTTCGGGCAACACGTGGAGGGTCACGTTCCCGCTCGTCCCCGGCCAGGTGGTGTTGGATTGGTGGAACGAGGCCGTGGTCAACCGGGTCACGCGTGGCATCACGGTCGTGCGGGATGACAACCGCCTCACGTTCCTGCCGCGGCTGTATGTCAGTGATCCGGCGAGGACCGGAGAAGTCGCGTTCCAGGTCCACGAGTCCGTCTCGCCGGCCGTGGTGCTCGCGACCGACAACGGGGCCGCGCCGCGGTACGCGCCCGGTCATGCGCTCGTGCAGCTGCACACCGTTCGGCTTGCTGCCGGCATCGAGGTCCGAGCCGAGTGGCCACACGTCGTCGACGTCGATGGCAATCCGTTGCGTGCCGGTCTGCGCACGCGCGAGGCGGTGCCTGCGTCAGCTGCGACGCCTGCGCTGTTCGCCTTCGACGCCGTCGGCGTGGCTGCGGACGGTGCGGAAGCGGCGCGATGGTTCCGCATGGGCGCGCTCGAACTCGAGTTCGCAGACGCGTTCGCGGCGGACGAGATGCAGCCGCCGTTGCACCTGGAGAGCTCCCTGCCGGCGCGCGGCGGACCCGAGTTCGAGTTCGCGCGGCGCCACGCTCGCTTGCGCCTGCCGGTTCGCGGCGTGCGTCCGGGCAGCCAGGATCCGCTGCCGGCGGCGATCTCGGCCAAGCTCGAGACGACGGTGGGCCAAGGTGTGTTGGTGCCATTGAGCGAGGACGCCCCCTTGCAGGCGAGTGCGTCATCGCCGTGGGCCGCGCGCGGGGAGCTGAAGGTCGACGACTTGCTCGTCGCCGAGGCTTCGCAGGAGGTCGTGGCGCAGTTGTATCTCGACCGCCAAGGCCTGCCGAAGGTGCGCGCGCTGGTGATCGATCCGGCGCCCTTCATGCTGGCAGTGGTGTCGCAGGAGTCGTCGCTACCGGACGCGCAGAGCTCGATCGAGGTCGCCAACTGGTCACACAGCGCCGGTCGGCGAGCCAACTGGGAGATCGACGTCGGTGCCGCTGCCTTCCAGCTGCTGTTGCCGCCGCAAGGCGTCGGTGAGGCGATGCATCGCCGGCGCGCCGATCGCGACATCGTGCCGGACGCACCGGCGTCGTTCCGCCTGACGATCCCGACGCGCATCGAGCTCGCGACCGGGACCGAACTCCAGCGCTTCGTCGAGCCGCCGTGGAACGTGCGCCGCGCGCTGATCGCGGGCGGGACGACGCGGTCCGGAGTTCGCCTGCGCGAGATCACGACCGAGCTGCTGTACGGCGTCGTCGCGCGGGTTCGCCCGGAGGACACGCGCTTCGGCGAGCTGGCGGTGCGGCTCGGCTACCGCGCCGACGTGTTGGAGGGGGAGCTGCGATGGCCGGGCACGGACGCGCAGCGCCTGGCATGGCGCGCGAAGGTCGACGACTGGCGCCGCGTCGGCACCGCCGTGCAGCATCGCTTGGCGTTGTTGCAACCGTGGCGCGGCGACGAGGTGACGTGGACGAGCCGGCCGGGCGAGCCGCTGCGCCACGTACTGCGTCGCAGGACGAGCCTGCGGCCGCCGGTGACGGTAGCGACGCCCGACGGCAAGCTCCCCGAGGGCTTCGCGACCGATGGCCTGCCGGGTGGCTACGCATGGCCGTTCGAGTCTGCCGCGGTGTTCGAGCGGCTGCTCGATCAGCGCGACGGAGGCGCCGGGGACATCGCGATCACCGGCTTCTCGGCGCTCGGCGGATGGGGCCGCCAGCGTGCGGTGTTCGGCCTCACTACCATCGACGCGCAGATCTCGATGGGCCGCGTCGAACGCATCGCGGTGAGCCGCCTCGGTCGCATCGGCCTGCTGTGGAATCGCGCGAAGCATGTCATCGTCTACGAACGGCGCGTCGCGCCGACGGAGCAGTTCGCGCCGCAGCAGCACCCCCTTGCGGGCTCGCCGGTGCTGCGAAAGGTCGAGGAATACGTCGAGCTGATCGACGCGGACCATACGTTCGCCAGCGAGGCCGACGCGGCCCCTGTCGAGCATGGCTGCGTGCTCGGTGCGCGCTTCTTCGACGGGCGACCGCCGCGGATCCGTGTCGACAGCTTGTGGGGGCGTGACGTCCGCCTGGGAACGCGCCGGGCCTGGGTCGTGCCGCTGTGGCGACCGACCGCCGATCCGGCGGTCTATCCGCGGCCGAACATCGCGCTGGAGCTCGCGGGTCGCGGCACCGACGCCAGCGTCCTGCAGACTCTGCGTGAGCCGGACCGGCTGGTGTTCTTCACCGAGACCACCGACGACCGCGACCCCCGCGAGTGGGCTCCGTTCCCGGGCATCGACACCGTGATCGCGCCGCCGCCGGCAGTGCCCGAGCCCGTCACGACGTCCGACCCCGAGCTCATCGCGGGACCGCAGGCCGAGAGCGTCGTGCGGGGCTACGCGGACTTCACGTTCGCCGTCGAGCCGGGCGACTCCGGCGTCGACGTCGTCGCCGCGCGCGCGGCGCGACCGGTGCTCGGCGAGCTGCACAACGTGGTGATGAGTCGCGGTGCGATCGTACGTGCCGTGAGCGATGCGCTCGGCACGGGCATCGAGACGGCAGCGACACAGCTCGCGCGCGGCCGCGCCGACGGTGTCGCCGCGCTGGCCAAGGGCCCGGGCGCCGCGATCGAGACGGTCAAGGCATGCTTGCGCGTGGCCGCCGATGCGCTTCCCGCCGCGGCAATACCCGCCGTCGATCGGGTCCGCGAACGGCTGGCGGACGCGATCGCGCGCCGCACCGACGGCTTCGCCCAGGACACGCTCGCCCAGTGGTTGGCCGAGTTGGGACGGCAAGCGCGATTCGATCGCGATCCGCCTTCCATGGGCGAGCTGCTGCCGCGACTCCGCGCTCAGTACCGCGACGCGCTGGCGCGCCTTCGGGCCGGAGAGTTCGAGCCGGTGCGCTTGCCATACCTGTTCGACACCGTCGTGCAAGCTGCGGTGGTCGCCGAGAGCGGGATCACGACGGCGCTCGACCTGATGATCGAACGCATCGATACGGTGTTGGATGCCACCGAGCCGATCGAGCCGGGTGAGCCGGCGATACCGGTGGCCGAGCTCGGGGACCTCCTCGCGGGGCTCGCGACGGCCGTCGACACCGCGGTCGGTGCATGGTCGAGCTGCGAAGCGCCGATGTACGCGCTGGGGGCGTTCTTCGTCCGCGACTGCGCGATGGCGTGGTGGAGCGACGGCCGCCGCGTACCGCTGGAAACGATGTTGCGCGAGGTCTCACTGCGCGCCACGGCCGGCATGATCGTGCCGGACGCAGGGAAGGTCGCGCGCGCGCAGCTCGTCGCCGTGCGCGACCGGCTGGCAGCGGAACGCGCCGCTGCCGCGGCGTGGTTCGAAGCAGTGCACACGTTGATCGAGGAGCGACGCTCGGAGCTGACTTCTCTGCTCGATGCGGCAGACAGGGTCGGCGATCTCGTTGCGGACCTGTTCGAGCCGCTGTTCGCGCTGGTCGAGCCGAAGCTCGACGACGTGCGCAAGAAGGTCGAGGATTGGCTCAACCCGCTCCAGGCGCAGATCGGCACGCGTTGGCGCGAGTTCACGTCGGCGATCGGTGCGGCCGCCGCGGCAGCCGGCGCCCACGCGCACGCAGGGCTGGGCCGCCTCGCCGACACGATACGTGCCCTTGCCGCGGATGAAGAGTGGCACCGCGTCCTTGACCGCCTGCCGCGCGCCGCCGCGGTGCGCACGATCGAGACGTTCGTCGCCCGGGCCGAAGCCGTGCTCGGGGCCGCCCGTGGCGTCGCCGAGAATGTCGCCCAGGTCGGTGACGTGGGGACTCGTGCGTTGCAGTTGGTGCGAGCTCTCGGTCGACCGCCCGCGGTGCCGGGGCTGGACTTCGGTCCCCTGCCGAAGCCAGGCGAGGTGTTGCCGGCGATCGCCTACCACTTCCGCGACTCGGTCGGAAGATTGCTCGAGCACGTGCGCACGACGCCGATCGCGGCCTATGCGAACCGCGTCGTCGACAGGCTGAAGCCCGTGCAGCTCGTGCTGCCGGTCACGGGCATCGGCGACGTGCTGCAGTTCCCGCCGTTGTCGAACTTCGACGTCGGCAAGCTGTTCCGCGACCTGGCGGGTCTGCCGCTCGCGCAGCTGATGCCGGCGCTGCGCCTGCCGGAGATCGCCGACGAACGGGTGCGAATCACGCACGGTCTCGACCCGCAGAGCCGCAGTGGGTGGGTGCAGGCAGATGCCGACGTGCCGTTCGGCAGCCGGCCGCTGACTCTCCTGGACCTGCCGGTGCTCGCGATCCGCCTGCGCGATGCCCGCTTCACGGCGGTGGCGCGCATCGAAGCCGACGGCGACGGTCGACCGCGCCAGACCGTGCGCGGCAGCATCCTCGCCGACTGGGAACTCGTGCTTGCGGGGCTGCACCTGTGCACGTTCGAGCGGTGTGCGCTGCGCTTCGACGAGCGAGGCCGGCTCGAGCTCGATCTCTCGCCCGACCGCGTCCGCCTGCACGGCGTGCTCGCGTTCCTGGGCGATCTCCTCCGCAAGGTCACCGGCAAGAGCGGCGCCGAGCTGATCGTCGACGAGCGCGGCGTGACCAGTCGACTCGCCGTTGCCGTGCCCGATGTGCGCCTGGGCACGTTCGGCCTGACCAATCTGCGCGTCGGCGTCGAATTCGGGCTGGAGGTCACCAGTGGGTTCGTCGTGCGATCCGGCCTCACGGTTGGCCGGCGCGAGGCGCCGTTCACGCTGACGGTGTTCGTGCTGGGTGGGGCGGGCTACTTCGAGACGAGCATCAAGTACCCGGTCGGCCAGACGGCGGTCGTCGTCGTCGCCATCGGCATCTTCGCCGCGGCGTCGCTGGCGATCGACCTGGGCATCGTGCGCGGTGGCGTCAGCGTCTACCTCGGCATCACCGTCGACTATCGCAGCGTCGCGGAATCGAAGCAGCCGCGCGGCCTCGCGATCGGCGTGCAGCTCGTGATCTCCGGCGAGCTGTCGCTGCTCGGCATCGTGCACGTGCAGCTCGTGATCGGCCTCGAGCTGATCTATCTGGTCGGCCCGCCGGCGCGTTTCCGCGGTCGCGGCTACGTGAGGTTGAAGATCAAGGTCTTCTGGTTCCTCACCATCGAGGTCGCCGCTGAGGTCGAGTGCGAGTTCGGCGGTGATGGAGACACGGGAGCGCCCCAGGTCGCCGGGCCGGCGGAGGCCGTCACGGGCGGGGCGGTCCGCCCGGCGAGCCTGGCTGCGTCGTCGTCGAAGCCGCCGACCTACGAGTACGCCGCCGCTGCCTACCAAGACATGTTCGCCTGAGTCACGTCGTCATGCACAAGGTTGTCTACTCGGTCCACGTCGAACGGCTGCCCGCCTACGAGGAGGGCAAGGTCCACTGGTCGTTCAGCCTCACTGCGGGCCTGCAACTCGACGTCGCGATGCCATTGCCGTCGAGAGCGGACGTCGTGAAATGGCTCAACACGGCCGCCTGGCGATGGGAGAAGATCGCCGTTCTGCTGTGCAAGAGCGGGGTGGATGGGGTGAAGGTCGTGAGCGTGTTGGAGCCTCAGCGCATCGAAGGGCTGAACGGCGTGTATTCGTCGGATGCCGACGCGGAGAAGGAGATGCGGGATGCCCTTGCCGAGTCGCTGCGGCGCGAGATCGAGGCGCGTTGCGACGCCGACCCGACGTTGGCGGCCTTCGGCTCACCTCATGCTCCGGTCGCGACGGTGACGGTGACCCGGCAGGCGTGGTCCGCGGTCCACGGGCAGATGACGGGATTCCCGGCGCCGCTGCCGCAATTGCTCGGTGTCGTCGCGTCGTTCGCGCTGTCGACCGATCAGCTCGGCGATGCCGACGAGATCGTCGTGGCCCCGGTTGTGTCCGACTGGCTCGCACCGGTCATCCCGGCGGTGGGCAGCGTGCTCGGCGCCGCGGGCTCGCCGATCAGCGTCGAGTCCGACGCCCGCGTCTGGCGCCACGCTTCGGTGGGAGAGGTCGTCGCGGAGACACGTTGCCCGCGCGTCGCGACCGCGCCACTGCCGTCCAGCGATTCGTTCGATCCAGCTCGGCTGTGGGTGCGCATGTCGGCCGTGCCGGACGAGCACTCGCTCGCCACCGACATGAGTCGTGAGTTGCGGCAGCGGTTCCAGCGCATGTTGGACACGCTCGAAACCGTGTTCGACGCCGCCGAGCAGGCGCCTTCGGGCGCGGCGATGCCGTTGCGGGTCCTTGCGTTCCTGGTGCTGTTGCGCGACGTCGTGCACGACGGCGTCATGGTGCGGGCGGGCAGGCTCGACGACACGCTCGCCGCGGAGCTGCTGGCGTTGGCTCCGGTGCCGCTGCCCGTGTCCAAGGATGGCCTGGAGGAGGGGAAGCTGAGGCTGCTGGATCCGTTGCGGAAACGGCAGGAAGGCCTGACCATCGAAGGTTGGTTGCAGTTCCTGGCCGGCGTCCTGCCGGCGGAGATTGCGGGCCCGTTGGCGCTGAGCCCGGGCGCCACGGTGGGCGGCGTCGGAGATGCCGTGCGATCGCTCTCCCCTGCCGCGGCGATCGACGTGCTGCGGCAGCTGCTGCGCGAGCTCGAGGGGAACGAGTGCCAATGGCGCGTGTTGTTGGGTGGCTGGCACGCGGCCTTTGCCGAGGAGCCGGCATGGTCGTCCTGGTGGCTGCAGGTCCGCGAGTACTGGCGCGACCCGGCGCGGCGACCCGCGTTCGCGCTCGGCGCCCGTGCAGCCTGGTTGGCGACGGAGGACGCCTGGCAGGAGGTCGCGACGGCAGCGTTCGCGGCGCGGGCGAGCAAGACCGTTGCCGCAGGCAGGGCGCGCTTGCTGGAACGACTCGAGCACCGCGTCGGTCGCCTGCCGTTGCCGGACGAGGTTGCGGGGCTGATGCCCGGGTGGCACGCCGCGCTCGAGGTGCGCGTCGCTGCCGGCTTCGCTTCCGTCGACGCCCGGGAGACCGGGAGTTCGGAACTCGAAGAAGGACTGGTCGTGCAAGTGCGCCCGCCGCGCTGGCTCGCGGAGAGTACGGCTGCCGACGACCCGCAGGGACGTTCGCCTCGCTACGGCATGTTGGTGAAGGTCGACAACCGGTGGTGCATGCCGAATCTCGCGGTCGTGAAATGGATCGACGGCGACAGCATGCCGAGCGAGCTGGCGTTGGGTGTGTTCCCGGCTCCGCGGCAGGTGGCGGTGCGCGACGAACTGCGCACGGAGGTCTTGACCTACGACCAGCGGCCGTCGAGCGCGGTGTCACCGGACGCCGGACTCGCGCAGCTGACGCGGCTGCGCGTGCAAGGCAAGGGTGGCGCGCGACGCGTGGGGCTCGACAACCCGTTCGTTCCCGGGGGGCCGCGGCTCGTGCGCCTGACCTACGGCGACGCATACCGTGTCGCTGTGCCCATGTTCGGGATCGGTGGCGCATTGCCGGTCGAGCTGGTCGATCGAAGTGTCTCGCCGATACGTCCATGGCGGGTCGCTCCGGCGATGCTCGGCGAGCCGCCGGTGAACCTGCTCGACGGCGTACCGCAGGCCAGTGGGCGCTATCTTCGGCGCGTACCGATCGGGCCGCTGCGTCTTGCCCTGCCGGGGCGCCAGCCGGGTGGACGCGCGGACGAACCGCTGCCGTTCGGGGTGCCGCAGCTGCCCGCGGACGTCTGGCCCCGCGCGTCCTCCAAGGCCTCGGCCCGGACGGACGAGGACGTGCCGGGACGCCGTGTGGGCGCCGTCGTGCTGGTGCCGCCGGACGCGCCTGAGTGGTTGCCAGAGGCACCGCGTTCATGGTCCTTCGAGGTGCGTCTGCCGACGGTCGCGTGGAAGGTATGGGACCGGTGGCTCGGCAAGTCGTTGGAGCGTGAAGTGCTCGCTGCCGTGCAGGCCCGGGTCGGCCGTGCTGCCGACAACCCCGAGTTCGCGCGCGTGAACGGCACCGAACTGGAGGATCCGGCGGTCGTCGGCGTTCGCATTACCTTGACCGTGTCGGGAATTGCCGAAGTGTTCGAGCGCGAGTGGCTGCCTTCCCTGCCCGAGCCGCGGCAGGGCGACCATCCCATCGAACGCTTCCGCCGTCGATGCCTGCGTGTGAGCCTGATCCCAGGCGCGGCGGCGGGATTGGTGTTGGACGGGAACGAAGCGCTGGTCACGGTTGGATCGGAGGTGGTCGAGCTCACTCTGGCACCGATCGCCGGAGCAGTGGATCGTTTCCTCGCGGCGCCGTCGCCCGTGACCACCACGCTCACCGCGGAAGTCGCGGCGGCGTTGCCATCCGACGCCGCAGCTCGCGCGCACGCCGCCTTGGCGGGCGTGCTCGCCTCCCTGGCCCCTGGCGAGGATCCGCACATCGCGACGTTCGTGCTGCGCCCCGACGCGCTGGACGCCTCGACGCCGACGAAGCTGCTGCCGATGTCGCACCTCGTGCATGCGTTCGATCTGACCGTGCAGCGCTGGCGCTGGGACGGACGGCCGCTCGCCCATTGGCGCGACGCGGAACCGGACCGGGTGCGGATCCATGGCTTCCCGTTCCCCCCGGCGCCGATCGGCCCGGATCCTCAGCAGGAGACCGACACCTTCCTCGAGCCGCACGACGGCGAGCTGTTCGGCGATCGTCTGCCTCAGGACGCAGTCGTCACCTCCGGCCAGAGCGACTTCCTGGTGCGACCGCGGACGCCGCATGAGCTGTATCGCGTCGATCTGTCCGGCCACCCGGGTGCTGCCTACTTCCGCGCGTGGTTGCGTCTGCGCAGCCGTTACGCCGGCTTGTTGCGTCCCGAGCATCGGGCGGCCGAGACTCGCTATCGCGACGGCATCTTCGGCAGCGAGCGGCGGCGAGTCGAGCAATGGCGTCGCTTGCTGGTGCCCTGCCGCTTCCGCGATCCTGTGCCGGCGCCGAAGCTCCGCGCGATCGTGCCGCTGACGATGGCGCTCTCGGCCGAGACCGTCGAGCAAGTCGCAGGTTGGCTCATCGTGCTCGACGAGACGATGAGCGAAGCGACGTTCGCCGGTCCGGCGGAACGCATCGAGGCCGCGTTGCTCGATTGCCGCGATCCCCTCTCGGGTACTGATCTCGCTTCGGCCGGTCCCGATCCCACCCAGCGTCTCGCCGCGGAAGGCGTGCCCGCGGGATTGCTGCAGCTGTCACCACTGCAGGGGCCGATCGGGCATACGTTCGACACCGATTCCTCCGCGCCGCGGTTCCACCGCGCGGCGGTCCTGATGGCGCCGCCGAAGCACACGGCCGACCCGTCGTTCGACGTGAGGTGGTGGTTCTTCCAGGTCAGATTCCGTCGCGTGATCGACGCGCGTGGTCACGTGGGACCTCGACCAGGGACGAGAACGGACGCTGCCGATCTGTCGAGCCCGTGGACCGCGCCCTTCTGGCTCCAGGCGGTGCCCGCGAGCGACGTGTGGGAGACTGCGAGTGATTCCATACGGGAAGCGACCCACGTATCTCGCTTGCGCTGCGTGCCGAGAGGAGGACGGTTGTCGCCGCAGCGCCTCGACCCCGCCGGCAGTGCCTGGGTCGACACGACGATCGAGCCATCCGATCGAGCCAACGCGTCCGTATGGGCGATCGTGACGCGCGCGGTCGTCGATGCAGCTGGCAGCGGTACGCACGAAGCGTTTTTGTCGTGGCAACCGCTCGCAGCCGGTCTGCAGGTCGAGAATCACTGGCCGGGCGAGTGCCGAGTGCGCCTCGTGGAGGTCCAGCACGTCCGAGGCGCGTCTTCCACGACATGGTCCGCCCTGGTTCAGCAGTTGTTCCCCGGCTTCGACCAGCCACCGGCAGAACCAGCCGCGGCAGAAGAGGCCCTGGCGCGCATCCTGCGCGTGTCCCCGCCGGTGGTCGCGCGCGTCAGGTGATTGACGCGATGGGTGCAGCCGCGACTTCGCTGCCGGCCTGCGCATCGAGGCGCTTGTTGCTGCAGCTGGCGAACGGCCACCGCCACCTGCTGCTGCAGCACGATGCCGACGAGCGCCTGCGCGGCAGGTATCTCGACTTCGGTCATGACCTCGCCGCCAGTCGCCGGCAGCAACGTCAGTGCATCCCGGGCTCGCGAGCAAGCTGCAGCCGGGCAGCCCCTGCGGGATCAGCGTCGACAACGGCAACGCGACGGCCGTCGTGGGCGGGTGAGTTCGGGCCGCAAGCTGCTGTTCTCGGCGGCCGACTCGACGGTGGGCAACGAGATCTTCGTCACCGACGGCACGGCGGCCGGCACCGGCGTGCTGACCGATCTGCGGCCGGGGCCTGACGACTCCTTCCCCGAGGACGTGGTTCGCATCGGCGACCAGCTGGTGTTCGGTGCCTACGATCCGCAGGTCGGCTTCGAGCTGTTCGGCTTGCCGTTCGCCCTCGTCGACGACTGGGTGGCGCCGCGACTCCGAACGACCGGCAGCGCCACGCTGGGTGCGACCCTGACGATCGAACTGACGGACGCGGCCGCGCTGTCGCCCGTGCTGCACTTCCAGTCGCCGGGCCAGGCGCGGTTCGAACTCGGCCCGTGCGCGATCCAGCTCGAGACGCCGCTGTTCGCGGCGGCGAGCCTAAGCGACAGCGCCGGGCTGGCGAGCCTGCCGGTCAACGTGCCCAACGCGACGGGGCTGATCGGCCTCGGCCTGTGGGTGCAGTCGCTGGTGCTGGATGCCGGTGGCGAGATGCTGGGCTTCGCCAGCGTCGGCCCGGCGCTCGAGATCCGCATCGGCCGCTGACGTCGGCCAGGTCCTGACTCGCTGTTCGCCCGCGTCGTCGCGGTGATGGCCCTGCCGCCGGAATTCCGCGCGCAGTTGTCCAGTCCCGATGCGGTCCGTGCATCCCTCGTTGCCGCACCTTCGCGGCGAACGCCACACCCGCACGAACCGCCATGACCAATCCCGCCATCCTCCGCCGCTGCAACCTGCCGACCGCCACGCTGTTGCTCAGCGCTCTCGCCGCCCACGTAACTGCCCAGCAGCCGATCCCGGGCCCGGCTTGCCCCGGCAACACCATCGCCAACGGTGGCTTCCACCTCGGCCTCACTCCACCAGGCGGTGGGTCGATGCCAGCCGCCGCGTTGGCGAACTGGCAGTGGCTGACCAACACCCCGCAGATCGTTCCCGGTCAAGGCAACCTCGGTCTCGGCTGCATCCAGATGTGGGGCAACCAGGCCGTCGGCGAGTCGATCAAGCAGCTGGTGCCGGGCGGCGGCTTCGTCGCCAACAACACCTACCAGATCTCGTTCTCGTACCGCTGGCTGAACAACAACCCGACCCTGCCGCCGAACGTCGCGTTCCGGCTGTGCGCCAGTGCCGCCAACCCCACCGGCTACCCGGCCACCTCGGGCAACCCGCTGATCACGCTGACGCCGCTGTCGAACTCGACGACCTGGGTCAACCACACGGTGCTGTGGACGCCGACCGCCAACGCGGCCTGGCTCACCATCAACCCCGAGAACCAGCACGCGGTCAACGACGGCAACTTCGTGTCGTGGGGCCAGATCGACGACCTCTGCATCCGCAACGTGTCCGGCTGTCCGAACACGATCGTCACCAACGGCAGCTTCACCCAGGGCCTGGTGCCGGGCTCGATGCCGGGCGCGAGCGTCGCCGGCTGGAGCCTGCTCAGCGCGAGCCCGCAGGTCGTCGACACCCAGGGCTGCGCCGCGCCGGGCTGCATCCAGATGTGGGGCAACCAGGTGGTCGGCGAGTCGATCCGCCAGACCCTGCCCGGGGTCGGCTTCGTCGCCGGGCGTACCTACCGGGTGTCGTTCAGCTACCGCTGGCTCGACAACAACCCGAACCTGCCGCAGTACGTGCAGATCCGCGCTGCCGCCACCAATGCGCTGACCGGTTATCCCGCGACCTCCGGCTACCAGGTGATCGCTCTCACGCCGCCGACCAGCGTGTTCACGACGTGGGTCGCGCACTCGGTGCTGTTCACGCCGTCGACCAACATGCAGTACCTGACGTTCAACCCGGAGAACGCGTTCAACGTCAACGACGGCAACTTCGTGTCCTGGGGCCAGCTCGACGACGTCTGCGTCCAGGACGTGACGAACCCCGGCCACGTGTATGACCTCGGCCCGGGTTGCGGCAACCTGTCGCTGTCGGCGGTCACCGCCCCGGTGATCGGCGCGACCGCGGTCACCGAGCTCAGCGGCATCCCGTCCGGCGCACCGCTCGGTTTGCACCTGCTGTCCTTCACGGCCTTCAACCCCGGCATCGACCTCTCCTTCCTCGGCCTGCCGGGTTGCGTGCAATACAGCGGTCTCGACTCCGTCGAACTGTTCCTGGTCGGCGGAACCTCGGCGTCGCACTCGCTGTCGATCCCGGCCGACCCGTCCTTCGTCGGTGTGCAGATCGCTCGGCAGTCGGTCGTCAACGTCCCCGGCATCAACCCCTTCGGCGCGATCGTGTCGAACGGCCTCTGCTGGATCATCGGCGACCACGACTGACCTCGCCGTCCAGCAGCAATCGCCGCCACCGACCCCGCGCCGAGCGAAGTCGGCGGCGACCTTGCCCGCATGCTGTAGAAGAAACCTCCGCCGAACCGCTTGCCCTCGAGAGATTGGCCATGTTCCACCGCCGCCTCACCATTGCCGTGTTGCTCACCGCTGTCGGCACCGCTTCGTTGCGCGGTCAGCGTATCAACGAGATCGAGCCCAACGATTCGCTGCCGACGGCCCAAGCCGTCTCGCTCGGCGAACAGGTCGATGCCGTACTCGGTGCCGGCGATCAGGACTGGTTCCAGTTCGTGGTGACGACGCCGACGGCGGTGCGGCTGTTCACGAGCCCGCTCGGGCCGGTGCCGGTCGACACCGTGCTCACGCTGTTCGACCTGGCCGGCATCGTGGTGGCGACGAACGACGACCAGCGCGGCGTGCACTCGGACATCTCGATGCGTCTCGCGCCGGGAACGTATCTGGTGCAGGTGACCGGCACCGGGGTCCTGCCCACCGGGGACTACTCGCTCGACCTCGGTCGCGTGCCGGCCGTGCCGCCGCCACTCGTCGAAGCCCCCGAGCCGAACGACTCGATCCAGGCCGCGACCCTGGTCAACTGCGGCAGCAGACTCGCGGGCAACTTCGCCGACCCGTTCGACCGCGATTGGTACCGCGTCACGTTGACCGCACCGCGCAGCGCCGTGGTGCTGCGCGTGCTCAATGGCTCGCCGAAAGCCCTGTCGGCCTTCGACTACAAGGTGCGGGACAGTGCCGGCGGGCTGATCACCGCGACCGCGACCCTCGGGGCGAACACGGGTACGGGCAAGGTCGTCGGCTCGATCGTGCGCTGCCTGCCGGCGTCGGGGCCGACCGACTACTACTTCGACCTCGGTGGCAACGGTGGGGCCGGCGACTACGAACTCGAGGTCGCCGTCATGCCGCTGGGTCTCGGCTTGCCCATTCCCGAGAGCGGAATCACCGGTATCGGCCCGGGTCAGTTCGCGCACGGCGAGATCACCGCTGCCGGTGAAGTCGACCTGTACGGCCCGATCAGCGTCGGGTCCGAGTTCTTGTTCGCGCAGACCGACCCGAGGACTGTCTTGTCAGGGGCGCTGGCGGGCTCGAGAATTCAGCTGCTCGATCACGGTTTCCTGCCGATCGGTTCGCCGTTCACGGGCGGCAACCTGTTCGTCAACGGCAACCATGCGCGCGCGGCGTGGCGACTCAGTGGCAGTGGCACGGTCTTCATTCGCGTCACCGCACCGCCGACCGCGCCGAACAACATCGGTGGCTATCGCCTCGAAGTCGGGGGCTGCAGCCTCAGTTCGGTCTACGACTCCGCTGGCAAGCGGCAGCCTCAGGTCAACGTCACCTGCCTCGGCAGCAACGGCCTGCGCCCGAGCCTCGGCACCGCGAGCGACTTCGAGCTGCCGGTGCTCGGCTCGACGTTCGTCCGCCACGTCACGGAGGCCCCACCGCTGTCGGTTGGGTTCCTGATCCAGGGGCTCTCCGACACCATGTCCGCCTTCGGTCCGCTGCCGCTGTCGCTGGCGCTGATCGGTGCACCCGGCTGCACGCTCGATGTCGATCCGGTCGCCTTCACGCTCGTCGCGATGGATGGCGCCGGCCGCGCGACGATCGAGCAGCAGACGCCGCCGAACGCATCGCTGAGCGGGTTCCAGATCTTCGAGCAGGCGCTGGTCTTCGACCCGCAGGCGAACCCGTTCGGTGCGACGCTGTCGAACGTGCTGGTCCAACGGCTCGGCAGCCTCTCGTTCTGACCATGCGCCACGGTCACCGGCCGCCGTGCGACCGCCGCGCGAGCATCGCGTGCGTGTTGCTGCTGGCGCCCCAGCAACCGGCGACATCGTTCGATCCGGCCTCGTTCGCGAACGCGATCGAGCGCCGCGCCGACGCCGGCGAGCTGCCGGCGGTGCGTGCCGAGCTTCATGGCGCCATTGCCGCACTTCGCAGCGCGGCGCAGCTGCCGCAGCACGCCGCCGAGATGCTGCGGATCGCCGACACGGCGCTGGCTGCCGGGGATGCCGAGCTCGGGCACGAGCTGGCGTCCACGGTCACGAAGGCCCTCGTCGCCGGTGGTGCGCCGCCGGCCGCGATCCTCGGCGCCCGCACGGTGGTCGCTGCGGCCACGCTGGCGCGGGTCGACTTCGCCGCGGCTCGCCGCGAACTCGAGCCGCTGGTCGCCGACTTGACCGCCGCGCATGGCGAGCATCATCCCGACACGGCGATCGCCCGGATGCTGCTGTCGCGCACCTGGCGGCGCCTCGGCGATGCGAAGCGATCGCGCGAACTGGCGGAAAGCGCCCTGCGCGATCTGACGGCCGCGTGGCCGGACGACGCGGGGGCCGTGTTGACCGCCCGCATCAATCTCGGCGAAGCGCTGCTGGACACGGGCGACGCCGCGGGCGCCGAACGGCTGATCGAACCCGCTTGTGCCAGGCTGGCCGCCGCGGGACCCGATCACGGGCTCGAGCTCAACATCACGCGCGGCATCCTGGGGCGCATCAAGAGTCGCCTCGGCAAGGGCCGTGAGGCGCTGGAGCTGCACCAGCGCGCGCTCGACGCACTCACCGCCGCGATGCCCGCCGATCACGTGTATTGCCTGCTCGGCCAGGTCAGCATGGTGTTCGCGCTGCCGCCGGGCGACCCGGATCGGCTGCCGTTGGCCGAGAGCGCGTTGGCCGGCTGCCTGCGCACGCTCGGCAGCGAGCACTTCTACACGCAGAACGCGCGCATGGCGGTCGCCGCCAGCTTGCTGCTCGCCGCTCGCGCTGCCGCGGCGAATCCGCACGGTGCCGCCGTCGCGGCCAGGCCACACGCCGTCGCAGGTGCCACGATCCTCGGGCGCGACTACCCGCAGCACCGGCTGAGCCTGAACGCCCGGGCGCTGCTCGCCGACGTCGAGGAGGCCCTCGATCGATTCCACGAGAGCCGAGCCGTTCGCAGTGAGTTGCTGCAAGCGTTCCTCGCGCGCTATCCGAGCCACTTCGCCGAGACCCAGTTGGCACGCATCGCCCTCGCCGAAGCGGAGCGGCGGAGTGGCGACCTGCACGGCGCGGCGCTGCGGCTCGAGTCGGCGCTGCAGCTGCACACTGCCGAGACCCCTGCGCACACCGGGCTGCGGGTTCGCATCCTGGACCGGCTGGCCGCCGTGCGCGCCGACCAGGGCGACGTGCCAGCGGCGCTGCGCCTTCGCGAAGCGATCCTGGCGACGCTCGAGAGGTCCAGCACGCACGCGATGGAACGCCTGCTGGCCGAACAGGAGGTGGCTGCGTTGCGCGCCACCTTCGACCCGGCCCGCGCGGCCGAACTGCAGCAACGGGTCGTCGACGCGATCGAAGCAGACCCGGCCCTGGTCAGCGAGCTGCCGCGCGCGCTCGGCAACCTCGGCGCGCTGTATGGCGAAGCGGGGGACCCGGAACGAGCCAAGCAGCTGGCCGAACGCGTGCTGGCGCTGCCGGCGACGGTGACCGGCCCGTCGCGCGCCTTCGCGACCAACAATCTCGCCGAGGCCTTGGCCCGGACCGGTCAGCTGCGTACCGCTGCGCAGCTGCACGAAGACGCCGCCGGCTTGTTCGGGGATGCTGCACCGGTCGATGCCGCGGTCGCGCAGTCCAATGCGGCGTGGGCGCGGGCCCAGCTCGGGGACGACTCTGCACTGGCGATGGCGGATGCGGCGCTGGCTCGGCTCGAACGCATCGGCGCGCGCGGCGATCTCGCGTTCGTCGATTGCCTGCGGCGGGCGGCGCTGATCGCGGCGCGCCGCGAGGACCGCGGGGTCGCCGATACCCGCCTGCGCGCCTGGTCGGACGCGCTGCGCGAACGGCTGCTGCGTTGGACGTTCGCGCCGCGTGAACTCGCACTCTGGGCGCGGCGCCACGAAGCGGTGACCAGTGTGTTGGCCGCCCGCGCGCTCGCCGACCAGGCGTTCGCGGCGGACTACCTGCTGACCAGCGAAGCGATGCGCGGGTTCGAGCTGCGCGCCGCCAGCTGGGCCCATCGCACGCTGTCGCCGGGCGACCGTGTTGCCCTGGGGGCGCTCGTCGATGAAGTGGCCACCGCGGCCGCGGCGGTCGCCGTGGCGCCGGTCGAGCGATTGCAGGTCGCCGTCGAGGCTCGCGATCGGTGCCAGCGCGCGCTGCTGGCCGAGCTCGGCCGTCGCGGTGGCGATGCCTCGAAGGTGGTGCCGCGCGACTTCGTGAGGGACCTGCCGCCTCACACCGCGGTGGCCACGGTGCGAAGCACCACCGCAGGCGGAGCGGATGCCGGCCGTCCGGAAGCGCGCCAGCTGGTGGGGGCGGTGATCACCGGGGATGGGGCCGTGCACGTGATCGAGCTCGGCGACGCGGCCGACAGCGAGGCGATGGTCGACGAGCTGATGCGCCGCGGCCAGCTCGCCCGTGCCCGGGTCGCCTTGCGCGAGCGGGTGCTCGAGCCACTGCTCGCGCAGCTGCCCCCCGACACGTCGACGCTGTATCTCGCCCTCGACGACGTGCTGCAGCTGGTGCCGTGGGATGCGCTCGAGTCACGGACCGGCGGCCTGGTCGGCGAGCACCTGTCGATCCGACCGCTGACCTCACTGTTCGAACTGCTGGTCGGCAAGCCGATCGTCGAGACCCTGCCGGTGAGCCTGCTCGCTTGTGGTGGCGTCGACTACGGTGGCGCCGTCGACGCCCAGGCGAACCAGCGGACCGTCGGCGCCGATCTCGCGTTCCGTCCGCTGCCGGCCAGTGCCGAAGAGGTCGTCGCCGTCGCCGCGAGCTTTCGTGCGGTCAGCGGCGCCGCCGCGCCGGTGGTGTTGACGGGTCGCGACGCGAGCAAGGCCGCGTTGGCAGCCGCCGCCACCGCTGCGACCCACATCCACATCGCCACCCATGGCTACCTCGCGCCCGAGCTCGCCGACGCCAACGTCGGCGGGGGTGTCGGGGTACGGATGCACCTGGCGCCGCAGGTCCTCTGCGGCCTGGCGCTGGCGCTCGCCAACGAGCGCGGCCCGGATCTCACCAGCCGACCCGGGATCGTCACCGCCGAAGAACTCGCCGCGTGGTCGCTCGACCGCTGCGAACTCGTGGTCCTGTCGGCGTGTGAAGGCTCGCGCGGCGCCGGGCTGCGCGGCCAGAGCCTGGCCAGCGTGCGCAGTGCGTTGCGAACTGCGGGTGCCCGCCAGGTCGTGGCGTCGTCGTGGCGCGTCGACGACGACGCCACGCGGCAGCTGATGGTCGATTTCTACGAGTTGCTGCTCGCCGAGCCGCCGGCGCGGCGCGACCCGCAGCGGGCGCTGTGGCTCGCGCGTCTGCGCGCCCGCGACCGCGGCGCCCAGTTCCGCGACTGGGCCGGCTGGACCGTCACCGGGCGGTGACGGCCCGATGCCGCAACGCCGTTGCCGCGCTCGCCAAGGCCCTTGCGCCGCGCGGCGCACGCTGATTTCCCGGATTCTCGTCCAGCTCCGGCCGCCGCCAGCCATCCTCCCGCGTGGTCGAGAACGACCGCCTCCAACCAGGCCATCATGCCCGACCTGCAGGCCAACTCCGCAACGCGCACCACGATCGACGCCCCGTTCGTCACTCGCCTGCTCGCCGGTGAACACACCGCGTGGCACACCTTCCTCGCCGAACAGCACGGCGTGTTCGTGCGGGCGGTGCAGACGGCCGCCTGGCGCCAGCACGTGCGCATCGTGCGCGACTCGCTGAGCGGTCTCGTCGACGACGCGAAGACGCACTTCTACGGCGTGTTCCGGCGCAACTTCCGCGACTTCACCGGTGAGGGTGCCTTGTTCGCGTTCGTCTTCGCCACGGTCGCCAACTTCCTGCGCGAGGAGACGCGGAACAACCGGCGTGCCTTCGCTCCGCTCGACGACGACGGCGGCGAGGACGGCGGTGGCGCCAGCAGTGGCGACGGAGAGTCCATGGCGGTCGCGAGGCACGCGGTCGACCAGTGGGTCGCGGCGTCCCGCGGCCCGGATCCGCGCCTGCTCGAGCAGCTGCAGCAGTGCCTGCTGCGATTGCCGCAGGAGTATCGAGCGGTGGTCCTGATGCACTTCTTCCAGGACGAACGCCGCCCGCTGCGCGCGCTGGCGGCCGCCCTCGGCGCCACGATCGACGCGATCCACAAGCGCTTCCAACGCGCACTGCAGCGGCTGCGCGACTGCATGGCCGGCGCGCCGGAGCCCACCCATGCATCCTGAACGTTCCGAACTCGAGGCCCTGCTGCACGCGCTGCGCGAAGGGAGTGCGCCTGCCGCCGCCGACGAAGCCGCCGACGAGCAGGACCTCACGTGGGTGTGGAACGCGGCGGCGGCCGATCCGGCCGCGCCGGAGACCGCGGCCATCCTGGCCAGGATCGCCGGCGATCGCCGCGCGATGCTCGAGCTCGGCATCGCGAGTTCGCTGCTCGCCGAGTGCGGCGGGGCGACCGAGGCCGGCCGCGCCAGTGCCGAGCGGGTGCTCGCTCGCGTGCACAGGCGGCGACGCACGGTGCGATTGCGCTGGCTCGCCGGCGGCATGCTCGCGGCCGCGGCGGCACTGCTGTTCGTCCTGCCACGCTTCTGGCGGGCAACGGAGTTCGCGTTCGAACTGCGGGAAGTCGTGTCCGTCTCGACCCGCGCCCCGGTCGACGGCGTCGCCTTCCGTGTGCGATTGCAATCGGTGCTCGCGTGGTCGCCGGCAGTGTTCCTCGTCGAGGCCTTGCCGAACGGTGTGCGCGTCGACCAGGTGCACCCGCTCGACAGCGCCCTCGCCGCGAGCCCGTCGTTGCGGAACTGGCCGGCGCGGGAGCTGCAGGCTGGTGCCGAGGTGATCGTGCCACCGCCGCCACTCGATCGCCTGGTGTTCGAGTCCGGTCGCGGTCACGTCGTGATCGTCACCGGCCCGGTGCCGACGACCGATGCGTGGCTCGCGGAAGTGGCCGCGACGCTGCGGGCGGCGCTGCCGGCGACCAGCGCGACCGGACTCACGGCGGCACACCTGCAAGCCGCGACGGCCGCTCTCGCGGCTCGTGGTGCGAGTGCACGCTGGCGGCAAGTGCCTTGATGGGGGAGCCCGCCGGGACGCGAGCCCCGCGGTCGTGCATACGGCGGCGCTCGTTCCCGACCGCCCCTTGACCCACATAGTTGCATATGCAACTATGGTCGCGTGATCGACCCCGACCCAGTCATCGACGAGATCGCCGGCGGCTGCCTCGCCGTGCGCATTCGCATGGTCGCGCGCGCCGTCAGCGCCCTCTACGACCGTTCGCTCGCCGACCACGACCTCACGGTCGCCCAGCTCAACATCCTCGTCTTCGTCGGCAAGGCCGGGCCTTGCCCGCCAGGCACCATCGGCCGCATGCTGCAGATGGAGAAGTCGACCACCAGCCGCAACCTCCGTCCGCTGCTGGCCCGCGGCTGGCTCGCCGGCGAAGGGGCTGGTACCCGCCTGCGCGAAGTGCGGCTGACCGCGCGCGGTCGCCAGCGACTCGCGGCCGTGCTCGAGGCGTGGCGCGGGGCGCAGGGCCAGGCCCGTGACCTGCTGGGCGCGTCCGGGGCAACCGCCGTGCGCGCTCTCGGCGACCGACTCTGGCAACAGGCGCAGTGAACGGCAGCGCCGCCGCACCGCGCCGCCAGCACGCAGCACCTCGACCGCACCGCACCCTCCCGACCTGATCCGGTACCGACCATCCCCCGACCGATCCTCAAGTTGTATCTACAACCATGACCGCCAACGCCGACCTTCCTGCCACATCCCACACCCCGCCGCTGTTGCGCCCCGACGGCACGATCCTCGCCGCTGCCCTGCGCGAGCTGTGCCGGCGCTGCGGCGCCGACGACGTGGGCTTCGTCGCGGTCGACGACCCGCGCGTGGCCGGCGAACAGGACAGCATCCGCCGCGCGTTCCCGAACGCGCGCAGCCTGATCGCGGTCTGCCAGCGCATGCAGGTCGAGAACGTGCGCAGCCCGATGCGTTCGGTCGCCAACCAGGCGTTCCACACCACCGGCCACGAGGTCGACGAGACCTGTCGCCGCATCGTGCTCGCGCTCGAAGAACGCGGGATACGCGCCGGCAATCCGTCGATGGCGTTCCCGATGGAGCTCGCCGATCCCGACGACGTGCGGCCGTGGATCGTCAGCCACAAAGTGGTCGCCGAAGCCGCCGGCCTCGGCCGCATCGGTCTGCACCGCAGCGTCATCCACCCGCGGTTCGGCAGCTTCGTGCTGCTCGGCACCATCGTCGTCGACGCCGCGATCGACGCCCTCGGCGAGACCCTGGCCTACCAGCCGTGCCTCGACTGCAAGCTGTGCGTCGCGGCCTGCCCGGTGGGGGCGATCGCCGCCGACGGCCACTTCGACGCCAGCGCCTGCATGACCCACAACTACCGCGATTTCCTCGGCGGCTTCAGCGACTGGGTCGAACGCATCGCCGATGCCCGCGACAGCCGCGCCTACCGGCGCAGCGTCGACGACGGCGAGACGCTGAGCATGTGGCAGTCGCTCGCGTTCGGCCCCAACTATCGCGCCGCCAACTGTCTCGCCGTGTGTCCGGCCGGCAGCGACGTGCTGGGCACCTTCCACGACCGGCCTGCCGTCCATGTGCAGCAGGTGCTGAAGCCGCTGCAGAAGAAGCAGGAACCGCTCTACGTCGTGCCCGGCTCGGACGCCGAGACGTTCGCCAGCAAGCGGTACCCGCACAAACCGCTGCGCCGCGTGCACCAGGGCCTGCGCGCGCGCTCGATCGACGGCTTCCTGCGGGCCCTGCCGTGGTTGTTCCAGCGCGGTCGGAGCCAGGGACTCAGCGCGCGCTATCACTTCGACTTCCGCGGCCGGCAGGCGCGACAGGCGACGGTGCTGATCACCGAGCAGCGAATCGAGGTGCTGTCAGGGCTGGTCGGCGAGCCCGATGTGCGCCTCGTTGCCGATGGCGAAGCATGGCTGCGCTTCGTCGGGCGCGACCGTTCGTTGCTGCGCCTGTTGGTGACCGGTCGCGGGTTGCGCCTGCTGGCCCGCTTCGGCCGCTGCTTCCCGTCATGAGCGAGCGGCGCCGATCGTTGGCGACCCAGGGCCGGCCGCGGCGCTCCGCGCGCGGCAGCACTCGCTGCAAGGGCTGACGCGAGCCATGCGCGACGCATGCCGTCGTCCGTGCTGTTTCGCGCTCGGTTGCCGATCGTGCCGCCGCCGTTACCGGCCATCGTTCGTCGGCATAGAGCAGGTCGATGTCCTACCAACCGCCGAGCGACCGATCTCCGGCACGTGGCCGCCGATGCACACGCGTGTTCGCACCGTGGATCCTGTCGTGGATCGCACTGTCCGCGGTCGTCCCGGCCCAATGCGCACTGCAGTGGCAGGTCGGCGAGCCGGTGCCCGGTGTCCGCGGCAATGTGTTTGCCATGACCAGCTGGGACCCGGACGGCCCCGGCCCAGCATCGGTGTTGTTGGTGCTCGGCGGTGACTTCGAGGTCGCCGGCACTGCCGTGAGCAATGGCATCGCCACCTATGATCCGGCGACCGGAGCCTGGGGCACGTTGAACACCGGTTTCGAGCTGAGGAGCAGGGTGCACGGGTTCACCATCCTGCCCAACAACGCGTTGTGGGCGGCCGGCAGCATGCGAGTGCCCGGCGGCACGACGACCCTCGGGATCGTCGAGTTCTCGCCCACCGGGTGGCAGCCCCGCGGCTCGATCGGCTCCGGTGAGTCCGTCTACTCGCTGTCCGCGCAACCCAATGGCGACGTGTTCGCTGGCGGCAAGTTCGTCGCCATCGACGGCGTTGCCGTCAACCGCATCGCGCGCTGGAACGGTTCCAGCTGGGGTGGGCTGGCCGGCGGCTTCCCGGGTCAGGCGGCCGCGGTCAACGCACCCGCCTCGCTGCCGAACGGTACGGTGATCGCCGGCGGCTTCTTCCCCGGCGCCAACACGAGCTACATCGCACAGTGGAACGGCACGACCTGGTCCGGGCTCGGCACCGGTACCAACGACATCGTCAACTCGCTGGTCGTGCGGCCCAACGGCGACGTCGTCGCCGGTGGTCGCTTCTCGATCGCCGGCGGGCTGGTGTGCCGCCGCATCGCCAGCTGGAACGGGACGAGCTGGTCGCCGCTGTCGAGCGGCGTCGACGGTCAGGCGGCGTTCGGCCAGCCGACCGCCGTGCACGCGATCGGGTTGCGGGCCGGCGGCACCCTCGTGATCGGCGGTACGTTCGACACCGCCGGCGGCCGCTCCACCCGCGCCGTCGCCGAGTGGGACGGGACCGGTTGGCGGCGCTTTCTGTCCGGCCTCGAAGGCACCGTGGCGGCGTTGGCCGAGATGCCATCCGGCGACCTGTACTTCGGTGGTCTGTTCCCGAGCAGTCGCGTGCTGCCGGCGCCGGCCCCCGTGACTCCCGCGCTGAATGTGATCCGCTGGAACGGGACCGCGTGGTCGGCCCTCGGGTCCGGCACGGCCGGAGCCGTGATGGCGAGCGCCTCCTTGCCTGACGGCGACCTCGTGATCGGTGGCGGCATCGCGCAGATCGCCGGCGTGGCGGTGCGCAACATCGCTCGCTGGAGCACGACGGGATGGCAATCGTTGGGCACCGGCATGAGCGGGCCGGTCTTCGCCCTGGCCTCCCTGCCGGGTGGCGACCTCGTCGCCGGTGGCAACTTCGTGGTGGCAGGCGGCAACCAGTGCAACGGCATCGCCCGCTGGGACGGCAGCACCTGGTCGCCGCTCGGAGTGGGCTGCAACGGCAGCATCCTCGCGCTGGTGGTCCTGCCCAATGGCGATGTGGTCGCCGGCGGATCCTTCACCAGCATCGGTGGCGTGGCCGCCAGCAACATCGCGCGCTGGAACGGCAGCACCTGGTCCACGTTCGGCGTCGGTGCCGGCAATGGTGTCTCCGGACCGGTCCTCGCCATGTTGGCCCGTGCCAACGGCGAGCTGTTCGTCGGCGGCGATCTGTTTGCCGCCGGCGGCCAGCCCGTCAATCGGGTCGCGCGGTGGACCGGCGTCGGCTGGGCCAGCATCGGCAACGGCTTGCCGGGTGCGAGCGTGGTCAACGCGTTCGCCGAGTTGCGCAATGGTGACGTTGTCGCCGCCGGTGGCACGCTGCTCAACACCTCGGAGTCGATCGCGCGGTGGGACGGCACCACCTGGAGCGGCTTCGCCGGTTCGCCGCTCGGCCCCGGGGGGGCGTTGCTGGCGCTGCCGGACGGCGGGTTCTTGCTCGGCAGCGGCTGGAATCAGCGCGTCTACCGCTGGAACGGCACGCTGTCGGCCCTCTCGGTCACGACGAGCCCGCCGAGTGCGATTCGCACGATGCACCTGACCACAAGCGGTCAGATCGCGGTCGGTGGCGACTTCGCGACGATCGGTGGCGTGCAGGCGTCGGCCCTGGCGATCCTGGATTCTCCGTGCGCGCCGTCGGCGGTGATCGAAGCGCCGGGTTGTGCGAGCTCGGCGGGGGCAGTCCGGTTGGTGCCGCTGCAGCTGCCGTGGCTCGGCGACGCCTTCCTCGGTCGGACCAGCGGCATTCCCGCGTCAGCGCTCGGGATCGGCATCTGGGGTCTCGCACCGGTGGCGCTGCCGCTGTCGTCGCTGTTGCCGCAGGGCATCGCCGGCTGCCAACTCGCCGCCAGTCCCGACGTGCTGCAGTTGCTGTTGCCCGCGGGCGGTCAGGTGCTGACGACGCTGCCGGTGCCCATCACGGCGTCCCTGACGGGGCAGCTCGTCCGGCATCAGGTCGCCACGGTGGAGCTCGGTGTCGCTGGCGCGGTGGCTGCGGTTGCGGTCTCGAACTCCCTGCTGTTGCGGCTCGGCAGCTTCTAGAGCAGCTCCGGAGCCGTGGCCTCCGGAGCCGCGGCACGGCGCCATGCAGGCTCATGGCGGCGTCGTGGTGCGGAACGTGATCGCGGCACCGCGCCGTTCCGTGCCCGGCAGCGTCAGCAGCTGCCGCCAGAAGCCGCGCGGCCCGCGCTGGCCACCGGCGAGGCCATAGTGCGGCGGCCAGTCGTGCGCCGGCAGATGATGGCTGCCGAACAGCCGATCGAGCCACGGCAGGTGCACGGCGAAGTTGACGTTCTGCACCGCGCTGGCGTGGTGCCAATGGTGGAAGCGCGGCGTCACCAGCCACGGTTCGAGCCAGCGCAGCCGCCAGCGCACGTTGGCATGCACGAAGGTCGCCTGCGCGGCGACGAACACCAGATAGGCGCCGATCGCCGCCGGCGCGAAGCCGAGCGTCATCAGCGCCGCGAACACCAGCGCGCGCGTCAGCACCGCGTCGACGACGTGCAGGCGCGAACCGGCGAGCCAGTCCATCGCCTCGGCGCCGTGGTGGATCGCGTGGAAGCGCCACAGCCACGGCAGCGTGTGGCTGGCGCGGTGCACCCAGTACTGCACCAGATCGCTGACCACGACGATGCCGACGAACTGCACCGGCAGCGGCCACGCGGCGAGGTGCTCGCGCCACCAGTTCGGCAGCGCAGCGGCGAGTGCCTGACCCGGCGTCAGTACCAGGAACGTCGTCACCTGCACCAGCAGCGCGCTGCTGGCGAACCAGGCGAGGTCGGTCCACCACTCGGCGCGGAACGTCGGCTGGTCGCGCAGCGGCCACAGCCGTTCGAGCGGCACGAACAGCACGCTGTAGACGATCAGCTGCACGCAGAACACGTCGAGGCCGAGGCCGAGCGCGCCGCCGGCGTTCGCGGTCGGGAGGTCCGGCGCGCTGGCCAGCAACGGTAGCGCTGCCACCGCCGCGCCGACCGCGATCGCACCGAGCGTCTTCTTGCGCCGCAACCACAGCGACACCGTGCCGAGCACGAACGCGAGCACGGCGGTGACGAGCGCCGCGGTGGCGAGCCACGGCGGCAGGTGCGGGCGCAGCTCGGGCAGCGTCAGCAGCTGTGGCCAGCGCAGGCTGCCGGCGGCCGACAGCGCCGCGAGGCCGAGCACGGCGCCGATGGTGCCGCTGAGCCAGCCGCTGCCGAGGCGATGCGGTTCGTCGGTGACCAGCCAGTGCGAGTTCGGCCGGGGTGCCGTCATCGCCGCAGTATCGCCGCGCACGCACGCGGCCCCGACCGCTCGTTCCGCCGCTACTGCGAGACCGGCGATCCGCGCCATCTCGGGCGCGTGTTCGACCGCACCGCCGAGGAACTGCTGCGGGTCGCGACCTACCTGACCCGCGACCGCCATCGCGCCGAGGATGTCGTGCAGGCGACGTTCCTGATCGCGATCGAGAAGGCGGCCAGCTACGACCGCACGCGGCCGGTGTTGCCCTGGCTGCTGGCGATCCTCGCCAACGAGGCGCGACAGCTGCACCGCCGCGAACGCCGCGCGCTGCCGCCGGTGGCCATCGCGACCGCGGCGAGTGCGCCAGGGGCCGTCGCCGACGCGGCGGCCACGGCCGAACTGGCGCGCCTCTGCGATCAGGCGCTCGAGGCACTGCCAGAACCGTATCGGCCGGTGTTGATCCTGCATCTGCGCCATGGCCTCGCCGGCCACGAGATCGCCGCCACGCTGATGGTCCCGGACAGCACCGTGCGCAACCAGATCGCCCGTGGGCTCGAGCTGCTGCGGCGCAAGCTGCCGGCGGGCATCGCCGGCGCAGTGGTGCTGAGCGCTGCGACCGGGCGCGGGCTCGCCGCGGTGCGCAGGGAAGTGCTGGCGCACGTGCCGGCGGCACCGGCCGTGCTCGCTGCGGGCACCATCGTCGGGGCGGGAATCACCGGAGGGATGTTCATGCTGAAGCACTTCGTCCTCGCTGCGGCGTTGTTGGCACTCGTCGGCTTCGGCGTCTGGCGCTCCGGTTGGTTCGGGGCCGATCCCGACGCGAACGCGGTGCTGCCACCGACGAACGCGGTGGCGCAGGTGGCCGTTCCATCGCCGCCGACGCCGGCGCCGACCGCGGGGCTGGGCGAAGCGCAGCGGCAGGCGGTGCCCGGTGTCGGTACGGACGTGGCATCGACGTCGGGTTCGCTGTCGGCGGTGGTCGCCATCGAGGGCACCGGGACGATCCTCGCCGATGCCGCGTGTTCGTTGTGGTGCTTGGGCCCCGACGGCCGCCAACGCCCGGTCGGCGAGGGCCGCACGGCGACCGACGGCACGATCGGCTTCCCGGCGTTGGCGCCGGGCGCGTATCGCTTCGTCGTCGATGCGGCGGAGCACCAGGAGCACGTGTCGATCGAGTCAGGGGAAGCGACCCGGCTGCGCTGCGAGATCGCCTCCGGCCACCGCTGTACGGGCACCGTCGTCGATCGCGCCGGGCGCCCGGTCGCGGGGGCCGAGGTGCGACGGGATGGTGAGTGGTTCTCGATCGGGCTCGCGCGCACGGCAGCCGACGGCACGTTCGCGATCGACCATGTGCGCGGCAGCCTGCAGCTGTGGGCGGTGAGCGGTGGCCGGCAGCCGTCGAAGCGGCTCGCGCTCGACGTGAAGCAGGACACGGTCGGCGTGCGGCTGGTGCTCGGCGCGACGGGCGAGCGCGTCGTTGGTCGCGTCGTCGACGAACGCGGCGAGGCCGCAGGCGGTGTGCGCGTCTACTTCGGCTTCGACGAGCGCATCGGCTCGACCACGATCGCGCAGTTCGAGCGTCACGACGTGCATGCCGATGCCGCGGGCCACTTCGCGATCGATTGGGCTCGCCCCGGCCGCGTGCTCGTGGCCGCGGTGGCGAACGACGGCGACCTCGGGCGTACCTCGCACCGCGAACTCCTGCTCATCGAGGGCGAGCCAGCCACGGTGCAGCTGCAGTTCGGCGACGGCGCGGTCGTGACGGGCGTCGTGCGGGACGATGCCGGGCGCGCGGTTGCGGGGGCGTCACTCGACGTCACCAGCGTGGACAGCGGCTTGACCCCGCTCGATCGTCGCTTCGCGGTGGCAGCCGAGGACGGCACGTTCGTGCTGCGTGGTCTGATGGCTGGCAAGCAGTGGCTCGGCGCGCAGCGGGCCAACAGCTCTGGCCTCAGCGTCGACTCGAGCGTCGAACTACAGCTTCGCCAGCAGTTCTGCTGGAACCCGGTGCTCGGCGAAGGCGCGCCGATCGTCGTGCGCGTCGTCGATCACGACGACGTGCCGCTCGCGCACCGATTTCTCTCCATCGCGGTCGGTGGCTCGATCAAGAACTACGGCGGCACCGACGCCGATGGGCGCCACCGCTTCGAGCATCTGCCGTCGGTCGAGCACCAGCTCAAGGTCTATGGCGCCGACTACGGTGTCGTGCTGGCCGAACGGACCGTCGTTCCCGGTGCCGATGAGTTGGTGATCCGTCTCGATGCATCGCAGGTGCCGAGTGCGCGGCTGTCGGGGCGCATTGTCGACGCGAAGGGGCAGCCCGTAGCCGACGCTGAGGTCAGCATGAACGCCAACAGCGGCTTCGTGCAGCCGCAGCGCGTCGATCGCGACGGTCGCTTCCGGACCGACCTGCTGCCCCCGGGGCACTACGGCATCAGTGCGCACGCCAGGTCGCGCGGGCTCGGCTACGCGATCGGCAGTGCGCTCCTGGTGGCGAAGCAGGAGCTCGACCTCGGCGACCTGGTGTTGCCCGCCACCGCGTCGCTGGCCGTGCGGTTGCGCGGCCCCGATGGTGAGGTCGTGCGAGCGCCGATGGTGCGACTCGGCAGTGCGCTCGAGATGCGGAGCAGTTCCGAATCCATCGCCCCCGACGAAGTCGATGGTGTGTATCGCCAGGCCGGCATCAATCCGGGCTCCTATCTGCTGCTTCTGCACGGGCCGGACGTGGCGCCGCAGAACCTGCCGATCACGCTCGCTCCTGGCGAACAGCGCGAGCTCGACGTCGTCGCGGTGCGCGCGGTGTCCGTCGCCTTCGAGATCCGCTGCGCGCTGGTGCATCCGCAGGGCTCGGGCAACCTCAACGTCCAGTTCGACGTGTTCGACGCCGCTGGCGAACGCGTGGCGTGCGTGGGTCTGTGGCCGTACTTCGACGACTTCGAACAGCGGCTGAAACGCCTGCACCTCGGGCTGTTGCCCGGCCGCTACCGGATCCAGGCCGAGGAGGCCGGCGTGAAGAAGACCGAGCTCACGATCGACGTGCCCGCCGTGGCGCCGGCACAGCCGTTCGTGATCGATCTGCGGTGAGACAGCGCGACCGCATCGGGGATGACTCCGCTGTCAGCGCTGCCGATACTCCGCCGGTGACCTTCGAACTCACTCCCGATGCGGTGCTGTGGGCGGGGCGGCGTC
>JALORC010000233.1 GCA_025459175.1 Planctomycetota bacterium
CAAGAAGCACGCGGCCGAAGGCCGCGAGGTCAGCGTGCCGCAGGCGATCGACACGTTCACCTCGGCGCCGTGGTTCGCCGGCTTCCGCGAACGCATCACCATCAAGGGCATCGAGGCGATCGTGCGACCGGTGACCGACGCGCGCACCTGGCTGCTCACCGAGGGCTGGCTGCGGCACGGGCGGCTCAGCGTGCACGAGGTCCCAGCCACCGCGTGACGTTCTCCACCGGCACTACGACATCGCCCTGAAGAAACCCGGGCATCGGCATCGGCAACGTCCAGACAATCTGCGCGACGCTGGCCAGGGTGCGCAGCTAACGCGGCTGCTCAGTGGCTCGATCGCGCCGGCTGGTTACACGGATTGCGGGGATTCCTGGCAATCGACACGACAGCTACCTCGCCGCGCGCCGCCACGACCCGTCGGGTTCGCGGTGGTCGACCCACCAGTGGAACGCGACCGCACTGGTGTGCTCCCCGCGCCAGCGGATCGGGATCCGCACCAGGTGGCAACCCGTGCGACGCAGAGGGCCCGCGATGCCTTCGAGGCGGGTCTCAGGGCAGTCTCTCTGCGACTGGTCGAATCCGTGCAGCAGCATTTGCCAGACTCGATCGAGGAGCTCCATCGGTGGCTCGGTCCCACCGCGCTGGTGATCGAGCAGGGCGAGGCAGTCGCCGATCTGCTGCACGAAATCCGTGCTGATCGGGGCGTCGCCGATGGCCGCATACACAGCATCCGTGTCGCGAAACGCCGCCTGCAGCGCTGCGAACGAGCGCGGCAACGGTTCGACCAACAACCTTGGTCGTTCGACGTCCTCACCTCGGCACAGGACCCCGGCAAGCACATCCACCTCCCGCACCCCGACGTACGTGTAGTCGGCCAGGTCGAGCCACTTGCGGCGCCAGCCTGCATGACCATAGGCAGCGAGCCAGTCGTCGTCGGGCGCTTCGGTCGCGAGTTCGTGCGCGACCCGGAGCACCAGAGTGCGAAGGTCGCTGCCCTTGCCGGGTCCTCGCTCGTGAACCACAGCCAACCGTTCCCACCACGGCGCTGGGTCTGCCGTCGCCAGCAGCAGGCGATCGACGGAATGTCCTGGCGACAAGGGACCGATCACGGCTGGCATCGGCCCGACCTCCGAGCCGAGCAACATCCGCAACGCCGAGTCGTTGGCGACCGCCGCCACCCGGAGGACTTTGCCCTGTTGGCCGGCGGTGGCTGCCTCGACGGCGCTCTGCCAAGCATCGCGCTGCGGCATGGTCAACTGCTCGAGCGACACCTGCAGGTACCGCGTCGCGCGGAACAGCGGCTCCAGGTGCTCACTGACGTACGCACCGTTCGGCGACGCCATGGCCCAATCGACCGGCTCGGCGGCCGGCAACCATGGTCGGGGCGCGCGCTCCCCATTGACGACCGCGGCGATCTCTGTGCGCCAAGGCGGTGCCAGAGCCAGGGCCCGGGCGGCGTCGTTGGTGAGCAGAACATGCGCCACATGCGCGATGCCGCCGAGCACGTCTGCCGACTGGGCAGGCGCCGGCAAGCGCTCGCACATGCTCGCCAACAAGTCTCGGAGCTGCATGCGACGCTGTTGCTCGAGATTCGCCCATGTCCCGCCGAGTGCGCTACCGACCAGCTCCTGCACCCAAAGGCCGATGTCGACGACGACGAACGTCACGCGGTGCTTCTGCAGATGCTCGACCAGCAGGGTCGAAGGGCGCCCAGGGCCCGCCAACACCTCCATCACCGGGTGCTGTGCGCAGAGGACGGACGCCATCGCCACCAGGATCGTGCCGCTGTGCCAGGACGAGAATCGCATCGTTGGTGTGGCCGGAGTCTATCCTGCGCCAACGACGCTGCCGCGGCCACGGCCGCGGAGCTGCCTCAGCCGTCGCGGAACACGTCGTCGAGGGTGGCCGCGGTGAGCAGCTGCACCGCCCACCGCTCGAGTTCGTCGTGGCTGGCGGCTTCGAGGCGGGCATCGACCGCGGTCGACGACGGACCGAAGCGCGCGCGGATCAAGGACCGCAGCAGATCGATACGACCTTTGTGGTGCCCCTCCTCCAACAGGTAGGACGCCGCAGTCTTGCGCTTGCTCATGAACTCGACCTCCATCAACTCGTCGACAACCTCGATCACCGGCTCCGGCCGGCCGGTAGCCGTCCGCAGCACGTAGGTCCATAGTGCCTGCAAGGACTCCTGCTCGGAAGGGGCCACCAACAGCTCGGCGACCAGCTCCCGCCAACTGCGCAGCACCGCGAGCAGTTCGTCGGGTGACGCCCCGGGCAAGCGCTGCAGCGCTTCACACACCAGCTTGCCGAACACCGTCAGCTGCAGGCCGCGGAACCGTTCCGGCGGCCAGTCGGCCATGCTGACGATCAGCGGCTGGAACGACGGCTGCAGCTCGAGCAGCGGCCCGCGCAGCTCGGGGTCGAGCTCCTTGCCACCGAGCAGATCGTGCAGCGACCGCGGCGCCGTCCACGGCCTCCGACCGTGGTGCAGCAGGATCGGCAGCACCAGCGGCAGCTGTCGCCGTTGCCGCTGCGCGCGCCAGATCGCGTGCACGTACTGCGCCATCTGCCACACGGCCCAGCGTGCCGACCGGCTCTTGTGCTCGGTCAGCAGGTAGAGCAGGGCCGGCCGCGGGCCGATCCGCGTCGAGTACAGCAGGTCGCTCTGCTCGCGCCGCAGTCGCTTGTCGACGTAGCTGCCCGCTTGCAGCCGCAGCGTGGACCAGTCGATCGCCGCGACCACTGCCGGTGGCAGCAGCGAACGGAACAGACCGGCGGCGTGCTCGACCTGCTGGAACGCATACCGGAACAGCTCATCATGTGGCGATCGCGACATCGGGATTCCCCCGACCTGTCAGTGGCTCGATCGCGCCGGCTGGTTACACGGATTGCGGGGAATCCCGAGATTCCCCATCGTCGGGCAAGGGCCGCGCCTGCAGCGCCGCCACTTCCACCCACTGCGCCCCGTGCGGCGGCCGGAACCACACCGCCTGCGGCTGCACCTCGAAGCGATCGCCGGCCAGCTCGAACTGCACCAGCACGATGCCCTGCCGCAGCTCGTCGAAGTCGGCGTAGCGATCGTTGCTCAACACCAACCCGTCGTGCTGCTGTGCGAACAACAGCAGGTGCTCGTCGGCCGGTTCCCCGCGTGGGCACACCACGTAGCGCGGCCGGCCCGGCGTGACGTCGACGCAGCGCGCGCGCAACACGTCCTGCACCTCGGGCCGGCAGCGCACCGCGGTCGAACGATCGAGGAACACCGTCACCGGCAACTGCGGCCAACCCTGCTGCGCCCACGCCGTCGCCAGCTCGAGCCGTTCGAGCGGGAACCGCTTGCTGCTGGCGATCACGTTGGC
>JALORC010000234.1 GCA_025459175.1 Planctomycetota bacterium
GCGGTCAGCATCACGATCACGATCAGGACGGCCGGGCGTTCAGCTGTCCGCATCCGGACCCTTGTAGCCGTGGCAGGTGTAGATGTCGGCCGTCCACAGGGCGATGCCCAGGCACTCGATCTGGAGGTGTTCGGCCAGTTCGACTCGTTCGAAACGTGCTCTGGCCTTGTCGACCATCTCGCCGCGCCGCTGCGGCCGCGGCAGCACGAACACCGCGTCCTGGCCGATGCGTGCGTTCGGCGGGCTCCAATGATCGAATTGCAGGGCCCGCTGGCCGAGCACGTTCTGCGCCAACGTCGGCTCGCCCGGATCCGCCTCGGTCCCGAGGTGGTGCCCGTCCTGCTGCCACAGCAGGTGGAGTGCACGCCCTAGCTGAGCGGCATCCCGGTAGTCGGCGGCGAAGAAGAACACGTTGCTCTCGTGGTCGTCGACATCGTCGAGCCGCTCCTCCCACTTCTCGGCGCACACGGCGATCTCGTCCCAGCCGGTCCACGACGAGCCCCGCCCCGGCGGCACCAGCCGCAAGGCCGGTGCGAACGGCAGCGCCGCCGGCACCAGCAGCAGACTCGCGACCATCGCCTTGGCGAGCCGCGGCCGCAGCGCGAGCGCCGTGCGTTCGGTCCACCACACGACCAGGCCGAGCACCAGCGGCACGTAGGCCGGCGCCATCCAGTTGATCTTGACCTGGATCCACAGCGACGTGAACAGCAGGTAGGCCGGCAGCGGCACACCGAACGCCAGCAGCCACAAGGCGCGCGGGTCGCGGCGCAGGCGGCGAGCGAACCACAGCAGGCTGATCGGGATCAGCACCGCCAGCAGGGGATGGGCGACCAGCGCCTGTCCACCGACGAACTCCGCCAGCCAGCGCACGCCGAGTGTGCCGTGCGCGTAGCGCTCTTCGGTCTGGAAGCGGAACGACTCGAAGTCGTTGCCGTAGTTCCACGCCACCACCGGCAGGAACACGACGGCCGCGACCACCACCGCGACCCAGGGACCCGGTCGCAGCAGCTGGCGCCGCAGCTGCGGGTCGAACAGCAGCAGCAGCACGCCGCTCACGCCGAGGAAGGCGGCCGTGTACTTGCTCAGCAGGCCGATGCCGGTGACGACGCCGGTGAGGATCCACCAGCCGAAGCCGCCGTTCCGCGCTTTCCAGAGCGTGAACATCACCACGGCCCAGCAGCAGACCAGCATCGGGTCCGGGTTGGCCAGGAAGTGGGTCATCGTCAGGATCGGCGTCGCGAAGCTCAGCAGGATCCACGCCGACTGTCCGGCGCGGCCGATGCCGAACTCCTTCAGCAGCTGCGCACCGACCGCGGTGGTGGCGAGGCCGCACAGCCACGTGCCGAAGCGGATGCCCCAGCTGCCGTCGCCGAACACGTGGGTGCCGAGCCAGATCAGCCACGCCACCATCGGCGGGTGATCGAAGTACGACAGGGCCGGGTGCTGCGCGTAGGTCCAGTAGTAGGCCTCTTGCGAGAACACCGGCATCGCCGCGCACAGCCATGCGCTGGCCGCGGCGACGAGCAGGAACACGACTCTGGGCGGCGGCAGTCGCTCGAGCATGCGCGCGCCCCAGCACGATGCGGGCCGCTACTGCCCAGAATTGCGATCTTGACGGGCTCCTGCGCGGTCGAGGGCGGGGCTGAGACCGTTACCCCTCAAGGCTTCCTGATCTGGAGCTCGCGAGGGGCGAGTCGCGCGGAACTTTCTACAATCGACACGCTATTCCTACACGGCCGCGTCATCCCGCATGGGTGTTCTCAGTGCTGCTCGAGCAGCCAGTCGGTGGCGGCTTGCGCCGACACCCCGCGCGGTAGCGAAGACGGGAAGCCGTCCTCCGTGAGCGTGACCAGGCGAGCGCGCCCGGCCCCCAGCTGCTTCTTGGCGGCCACCAGCGAGCGCAGTTCGCGTTCGGCCGTGTCCGGCGCCGAAGCATCGGCTGCCACCTGGATCAGCTCGCGCGTGCCGTCGGGAAAGCGAGCCAGGAAGTCGACCTCGTGTCCTTCCTCGGTCCGCACGTAGCTGACTTCGGCGCCGCGCCGTTCGAGTTCGATCAACACCGCGGTCTCCAGCGCGTGCCCGAGGTTCGCCTTGCCCGAGCGATCGAACACCGGGATCAGCCCTGGATCGACGGGGTAGACCTTGCGCGGGTTCACCATTCGGCGTCGTTCGGAATCGGTGTCCAACCACACGGTGCGGACCAGGAAGCAGTCGGTGAGATGGGCCAGCAGCTCGTGCACCGTGTCCTTGCCGACTCGCAACCCCTGCGACTTCAGCGCGTCGAAGAACTTCTGCACACTGAACGAAGACCCGGCATTGCCGAGCAGGTGCCGCACCATCCACCGCAGCGCGGTGACGCTGCTGACTTCGTGGCGCTCGACGACATCGCGCAGGATGACGATGTCGACGTAGTCCTGCAGCACGCGTGTGCGGCTGGCCACGTCCAGTCGCTGCACCTCGGGGAAGCCGCCGACCGTCAGATAGGAACGGAGATCTCGCTCCAGCAAGCTGCGCTTCCTCGCCCCCATGGCGGCCCCGGTCCGCGATACCTCGCGCCCTGCATGTAGCAGCGTCTCGGCGAACGAGAACGGGTGCACGACGACTTCCCAACCTCGACCGCGCATCGACGTCGCCACCTCGCGACTGAGCATCGCCGCCGACGAACCGCTGACGAAGACATCCACCTTCTCGGTGTCGAGCAGACGACGGACGAAGCGCTCCCAGCCGGACACGACCTGGATCTCGTCGAGGCACAGCGTGACCAGGTGCTCTTGCCGCAGCTCCGGCTGCAGCCGGTAGTGCTCGTCGAGCAGCAGCGGCAACTGGTCGACGCGGATCCCGGACAGGCGCTGGTCCTCGAAGTTCCAGTAGGGCAACCGTCCGATCGGCGTGCCTGCTGCCAGCCGGTCCGCCCGGACCTGTTGCAGGAACGTGGTCTTGCCGGCGCGCCGCATGCCGATCACGGCCGTGGCCTTGCCCGGCAGCTGCCACGGAGCTCGGATCTCGCGACGAGTGATGGCGGTCGGTGGGGCTGCCATTGCATCGGCGACGAACTGGCGCCATTGAGCCGCGACGACCGCTTGGTTGGGTTCCATTTATCCTTGTAGGAAGGAGAGATCATCGCACATTTATCCTTCCAGGAAGGAGAAATAGCCACCCTCCGGGGCCGGCGTTGCTCCCCGCCACGGTCGCTCGCCGGCGCTCGCGCCGGCGGACGTCGGCTGTTCCTGCCCGTGTGCCCCGACGGCTTCGACTCGATCGGCACCCGTCCGAGCCCGCTTCAGACCCGCGCTCCGCCGCGGCATGATGCGGCGATGCTGCAGT
>JALORC010000235.1 GCA_025459175.1 Planctomycetota bacterium
TTCAACACGCCGATCCAGCGCCAGGCGGGCATGCCCGACACGCCCTACGTCGTCACCATCAGCAACGTACAGAACACGGCCCAGTCGACCTACACCTACACGGTCACCGTGATCGACGCGGTCGGTGGCGGCGGCGGCCCGACGGCGGACGAGTGCTCGGGCGCGATCACGCTCGCCAACGGCCTCAACGGTCCGTTCGACAACACGACCGCTACGACCTCGGCGCCGGCGTGGCCGTGCGGCCCCGGCAGCAAGGACCTGTGGTTCTCGTACACCGCCTCGGCGGCGGGTTCGCTGACGGTGTCGACCTGTGGTCAGGCCGCCTTCGACACGGTGGTCGAGGTGTTCTCGGGCAGCTGCGGTGCGCTCACCAGCCTCGGCTGCAACGACGACTCACCGACCTGCAACCTGCAGTCGTCGCTGACGGTGCCGGTCACGGCCGGCAGCTACCGCATCCGCGTCGGTGGCTTCAACGCCGCCAGCGGCACGTTCCGCCTCGACGTCACCGGGCCGCAGGGGGGCAGCCCGGCCGCGGTGGCGAGCTACGGCGCCGGCTGCATCCACGGCTCGAAGGCGTTCTACGAACTGTTCGCCAACGCCGCGGGCTTCGACCTGAGCGGCATGTCGATGCGCCTGGTGCGCAGCGGCAACACCTACATCGCCCAGCCGGGTGGTGCCTACGTGGCGCCGACCGGAGCGGCGGCGACGCTGGCCCTCGGGGACGACAGCTTCGTCGCGGTGCCGCTGGTCGGCACGCTGAGCTACCCCGGTGGCACGACGACGTCGCTCGAGGTGTGTGCCAACGGTTTCGTCTCGGTCGCCACCGGCAACGGCAATGGCTGGGACCCGGTGGTCGCCAGCTGGCTCGCCAGCACGGCCTACCGCTGGGGCACGTGGCACGACTTCAACCCCACGCTGGCCGGCTCGGGGCAGGTGAAGTTCCAGCAGATCGGTTCGATCGCCTACGTCACGTGGCAGGGCGTCTACAGCCACGGCACCACCAACCCGAACACGTGGCAGCTGCAGTTCGACCTGGCGACCGGCAACGTCACGATGGTGTGGCAGTCGATGGTCGGCACCGGCAACGCGTTCCTGGTCGGCGTCGCGGGTGCGGCACCGAACGCAGATCTCGGCAGTCGCGACATCTCGGCCACGTTGCCCGGCACGTTCCGCACGCAGTCGAGCAACACCGTGCCGTTGGTGCTCGCCGGCACGGCGCCGCGGCTCGGCACCACCGTGCTGCTGACGACGACGCAGTTCCCGGTCGGCGCCAGCCTCGGCTTGCAGATCCTCAGTGCGACGATCGTCGACCCGGGCACCGACCTCGGTGCGCTCGGCATGCCGGGCTGTCGGCTCGCCGTCAACCTCGACGTCACCAACGTGTTGGTCGCGAGTGGTGGTCAGGCGACGTCGACGCTGCCGGTGCCGAACAACCCGTCGTTGATCGGCGTGCAGATCGGGGCGCAGTCGGCGGCCTTCTACGGCGAGGCCAATGCGTTCGGCATGACCACTTCGAACGGCCTGCGCCTGACCATCGGCACCTGAACCCTGGTTCGCCCTCCGGGGCGAGTTCGGGCCGCAATTGCCGGAATGTTGGTCCTCGGCGCGCGAGCTCTGCGCTTCTCGCCGTGGACCCGGGAGCCGCGGCCGTCCGGCCGTGCAGCTCGGTCCGCGATCACCAACCTCTCTTCGAGCCATCCATGAATCCGCACCGTATCCATGTGCCGTTCTCCCTGCCCCGACCGGCTCTCGCCGCCCTGGCGGCGCTCATTCTGCTCGCGGCCTCGCCGACTCAGGTTCCCGACCCCGTCGGGCGCATCCACCCCGCGGCGCAGCCGCTCGCCGACATCGCGACGCTGGTGGTGCCGGGCCTCGACCGGACCAGCATCGCCGCCGAGGACGAGCAGCGGCGCCGCAACGGGCAGCCGGCGCGCTATGCCATTCCGCATGCGGTGACCGCGACGCCGGCGACGCACGGCACCTGGCAGAGCCTCGATGCGACGTGGTCGCTGTGGCGATTGCGTGTGCAGGCGCCCGGCGCCAACCACATCAACCTCGGCTTCCGTCGCTTCTGGTTGCCGGCCGGCGCCCGCGTGCAGATCTACAGCAGCGACTACTCGGACCTCGTGCGGCCGTTCGACGTCGCCGACCACCAGCCGACGCTGGATCTGTGGACGCCGGTCTGCGGCACCGAGGAGATCGTCGTCGAGCTCTACGTGATGGAGGCCCAGCGGCCACTGGTGCAGCTCGAACTGCAACAGGTCGGCAGCGGCTACCGGTTCTTCGGCGCCGGCTCCGACGCACTGCTCCCGGTCGAACGCGGCACCTGCAACATCGACGTGACCTGCCCGCTCGGCGCGACCTGGGCCCAGGAGATCCCGGCCGTGGCCGCGATCTCGAGCGCCGGGTCGATCTTCTGCAGCGGCGCGATGATCAACAACACCGCGCAGGACGGCCGCAACTTCTTCCTGACCGCCAACCACTGCGGCGTCACCTCGGGCATCGCCAGCTCGCTGGTCTGCTACTGGAACTACCGCAACACCACCTGCGGCGGCAGCGACGCCAACCTGCTCCAGTTCACCACCGGCGCCACGTTCCGCTCGACGTCGACCGCGACCGACTTCACGTTGCTCGAGCTGAACCAGACGCCGAATGCGGCCTGGGGCGTCTCCTACCTCGGTTGGAACCGCGGCACCGGCGACACCACGTCGGCGACGGCGATCCATCATCCGAGCGGTGAACCCAAGAAGATCTCGTTCGAGTACCAGGCGACGACGACGACCAGCTACGGCGGCACCGCGGTGCCCGGCAACGGCACCCACATCCGCATCACGGACTGGGACGACGGCACCACGGAGGGTGGCTCGTCGGGTTCGCCGCTGTTCGACCAGAACAAGCGCGTGGTCGGCCAGCTGCACGGCGGCAGCGCGGCCTGCGGCAACGACTTCTCCGATTGGTACGGGCGCTTCTCCGGCTCGTGGACCGGCGGCGGCACCGACGCGACGCGGCTGTCGAACTGGCTCGACCCGCTGAACACCGGTGCCCTGACGCTCGACACGCGGCTGCCCGCCAGCGGCACGGTGGCGGCGGCGACGTCGTACGGGGCCGGCTGCTACGACACGCAGGGTGCGTTCGCGCAGACGTTCGCGGCCAGCACCTTCGACCTGTCGGGCACCGCGACCAGCACCGTCGGCCGCAGCTTCGTGCCGATCGCCAACGGCTACACCGTGCAGAACGGGCCGAACGCGTGGTTCACGCCGACCAGCGCCAACCTCGGCCTCGGCGAC
>JALORC010000067.1 GCA_025459175.1 Planctomycetota bacterium
ACCATCGGCACCGTCGCCGGGAACACCGCGGCGTTGAACGTCAGCACGTTGAAGTCCGTCATCTCGGCGGTGTGCGGCCGTTCGGTGCCGACCGGCAGCGGCCACTCGCTGAGCAGATAGACGAAGTCGCGCTCGGGTTGCGGTTCGTCGGGGCGGCGCGGGTGCACGACGATCATGCCCATCAGCCCCATCGCCATCTGCGTCATCTCGTCGTGATGGCTGTGGTACATGAACGTGCCGTGTTGCCGCAGCACGAACTCGTACTTGAAGGTCTCGCCTGGCTCGATCGAGCGCTGCGTGAGGCCACCGACGCCGTCCATGCCGCACGGCACGATCAAGCCGTGCCAGTGCACGGTGGTGGGCTGATCGAGCTTGTTGGTGACGTAGATGCGCACGCGGTCGCCTTCGACCGCTTCGATCACGGGGCCGTGCACGCGGCCGTTGTAGCCCCAGCAGTTCGCCTGCAGTCCCGGCGCGAACGTGTGGCGCACCGGTTCGGCGATCAGGTGGAACACCTTGGTGCCGTCGACGATCGTGTGCGGCAATGTGGCGCCGTTCGGCACCTCGACCGGCGTGTAGTCGACGAACGGCAGGCCGGGAGGCTGCGGTGGCGCGTCGGGCGGCAGCGTGCGCGATCCGGCGGTGGCGCGCGCGGCGGCGGCCGCGCCGAGTCCGGCGCCGGTGGTACGCAGCAGGAACTGGCGGCGATCGTGGCTCATCGCGCGTTCCGGTCCTCGGCCGATCGGGAGCGTTCGGGGTCGCTGCCGGCCAGCAGCTGCTGCAGATCGAGGCGGGCCTCCTGTGCCTGCCGCCAGATCTCGACCGCGGCGCGTTCGTCGGTAAGTTGCAGCTGCTTCTGCGCCAGCACCTCGAAGGCGCCGATCTGCATCGCGTTGTAGTGCTTCAGCGTCGCGCGCACGACCGCCTCACGCTGCGGCAGGTGCACCTCGCGCAGGAACTGCAGCCGCGCCGCGAGTTGGCTCAGCCGGGTCCGGCAGCTGCGGGCCCGCGACCGCAGCTCGACGGCGAGCTGCACGTGGTCGTGCATGCCGGCCTGCAGCGCCGCCGCACTGCGCGCACGCCGCGTCGCACCGTTGTCGAACAGCGGCAGCTCGCCCTCGAGGCGCGGACCGAAGCCGAACGTGCCGCCGGGCAATCGGATGCCGTTGGGGCCGAGCACCAGTTCGGGGAACCAGCCGCGCCACGAATCGAGGCCCGCTTGCTGCGCCAGCGCGTTGAGGTCCTGCCGATGCGCGGCCAGGTCCAGCGACGCGGCGATGGTGCGCGATTCGACCTGGTCGAGATCGAGGCCTTGCAGCGGGTCGTCGGCGGGCGGCGCGGCCAGCGTCCAATCGGTGTCGGCACCGTGCAGACCGAGCAGCGTCTGCAGCGGCTCGCGGGCGAGCGCGGCTTCCTGTTCGGCCGCGGCAAGGTCGAGCCGCGCCTTGGTCTCGGCGACCCGATCGAGCGCGAGCGCTTGTTCGGTGGCGTTGCCGGCGGCGTGCAATTCGACCTGCAGTTCGTGGGTGGCCTCGGCCGCCTGCAGCGCCTGTCGATGCACGGTCACCAGGCGCTCCGCAGCCTGGGCCGCGACCACGGCCCGCCGCACGGCGAACACGAGATCGATCAGTTCGTCGGTCAACCGCAGCTTGGCGGCGGCGAACTGGTGTTCGGCGAGGCGGGTGCGCAGCGGTCGGAAGAACAGTTCGAGCACCGGTTGCGACAACCCGAACTCCATGTCGGTGCCGCTCGTCTCGAGGAACCGCACGTCGAGGTCGAAGGCCGGATTGCGCAGCAGCCCGGCCTGCACCAGATCGGCGCGCGCGATGCCGAGCCGCGCATACGTGGCGCGCACGGCGTGGTTGTGCAGCAGCGCCAACCGCACCGCGCTCGCGGCCGTCAGCGGTCGCTGCAGCAGCTGGCGAACCTCGGCGTCGATCGCTTCCCCCGCTTCACCGTCGGTGGTGGCCGGCAGCGGTTGATCGAGCGCGAGCCGGGTCTGCACCGCGGCGCGGGTCTCGTCGCGATCGCCGGTCGGGTCCAAGGACGTGCAGGCAGTGGTGCAGGCGACCACCAACAGGGCAGGGAGGCGCAACTCAGTGTCCTCGCACCGGGGTTCCGGCCCGGTCCGCACGCGGCTTGCGTTCGGGCATGGTCAGGGTCGAGCTCGGGGCCGGCTCGGGAGCTGCGTCGGCGGCCGGGGACGCAGGATGGCTGACCGGCCAGTCCGGCAGCTCGGGCGCCGCCGAGCAGGCCGCCAGCGCGGTCAGCAATGGCAGCAGTCGACGGACCGCATGGCGAGTCGACTTCACGGCAGTTCCTTGTCCTTCGGGGGCGCGGGCTCGGTCGGCTTCGGTTGCGGCTTCGCCTTGGGCACGTGGGGCGGCTTCGGCGGCTGCGCGGCGGCGATCTGCTTTGCCTTCTGCAGCAGGGCGGCGGGCTCGAGCTGGATCTCGGCGATCGCCTTGCTGTCGGCGAGGTGCACGATGTGGTCGTCGACGACCACGAACGTGTTGGCGGCGACCGTCGTACCGCGCACCGGGCAGGTGGTGTTGCCGACGTCGGTCAGCTTCGGACCGAGCAGGCGCGCCAGGGTCACCTGGCTGTGCGCGCGGGCGGCCGCCGCGCATTCTTCACAGCACACTCGGAACCGATGGCTCTGCAGGGTGATGGTCTCGGCGTGTTCGCCGACCGGCGTGCCGGTCACCGGGCAGACCGCGTTGCCGTGCTCGGTGATCGTGGGATACGCGGTCTGGTGCGCCTTCGGCACGTTGGCGAGGATCTTCTTGAAGCACGGCTTGCAGCACACCCAGATGCGGCCGAGCTCGGTGTCGACGAACAGCGGCAGCGACACCTTCTTGCCCATGATCGGGCAGCTGGCGTTGGGGGTGAGCGGAACTTCGACGCGCGGCGCGTCCTGCGCTGCGGCGGTGGCCGACAGCAGCAGCAGAGTGGTCAACGAACGGAACATGGCGACCTCGATGCGGGTTGGCTGCGCGAGGCAGCGGGAACGGGAACGGACGGCGGACGCGGGCGCGCGCCGTTCCTTACAACCGCAGCGGCAACGAGCGTTGTTGATCCGGGGGCGGACGACTGCGCGCGGCGTGCACCACGGCCAGCTCGCGGCTGGTGTTCGGCAGCTGCCAGCTCGCCGGGGCGATGGCCGACCCTGCGGGCAGCGCGATCAGCGGCGGCTCCGGTCGGGTTGGTTCGGGCTGGTCGTCGGTCAAGGCGACCCACGTGCACTCGCAGTCGTCGGCGGCGATCGACGGCGGGGCGTCGGGGTCGCGTTCGCCGCCGCAGCAGCTCGGCGCACCGGCGTCGACCGCGTCGTCGTCGGCGCAGCAACTGTGGCCCGCCGCACGCTGCATCGGCACGTCGCAGCGGCACACGTGCAGCAGCAACCCCGCCGGCAACAGCAGGCTCGGCAGCAGCAACAGCAGGCACGCGATGACGACCGAACGCATAGGGGATCCGACCGGACGAAGCCGCCGATCATCGGCCATTGCAGGGGCGTTCGCCAAGCCCCTGCCAAGGGATCTGCAACGTACGACTTTGCCGAACCTCGGCCTCGATGCGCTGCGTAAGGGCGGGTGCCCCGTTCGTCCCCGCTCGCGAGGTCCCGATGCCAGGCAGCATGTCCCGCCGTTCGTTGTTCGTGCCCGGATCCCCCGCGTCGACCGCCGCGGTGCCACTGCCACTGCCGAGCCCCGAGCTGCACACGCTGTCGCGGGCCACGTTCGGCCCGGTGCCGAGCCTGCTGGCCGAGGTCGCGGCGCTCGGGCTGCCGGCCTGGATCGAGCAACAACTCGCGCCGGACGACCTCGACGACAGAACCTTCGAGGCGGTGTTGCCGGGCCTCGTCGCACCCTTCAACGGCAGTGCGGCCGACATCCGCTTGCTGGCGCGGGCGATCGGTTCGCGTCGGCAACTGGCGTGGCGGATGACGCACTTCCTGAACAACCACTTCTCGACCTACCGCGGCGCCACGCAGGCGGTCAGCGAGACGCAGGAGGACGACGAGTTCCACAAGCAGTGCTTCAGCGACTTCGGCACCGTGCTGTCGATCAGTGCGCGCAGTCCGGCGATGATCGACACGCTCGACTCGAACGACAACATCGCCGCCAGCCCGAACGAGAACTACGCCCGCGAGCTGCTCGAACTGCACACGTTGGGCGTCGGCGGCGGCTACACCGAGGCCGACGTGGCCCAGGTGGCGCGGGTGTTCACCGGCTGGTCGCGCGTCAACGTGCAGGTTGCCGGTGGCACCGCGATCACCGCCAGCTACTTCCGGTTCCGCGCCAACCGGCACGATGCGGGACCGAAGACCACGTCGTTCGGCTGGTCGACGCCGGGCTTCCCCGGCGAACGTGGCGTCGACGAAGGGCTGTCGCTGCTGGCGTTCCTCGCCGTGCATCCGAGCACCGCGACCCGCTTCGTCACCAAGCTGTGCCAGTACTTCGTCGCCGACCAGGTGCCTGCGAGCCTGCTCGCCGACGCGCGGCAGACGTTCGTCGGCAGCGGCGGCGACCTGCGGGCGACGGTGCGCGCGATCTTCGCCAACGAGGAGTTCGCGACCGCAGCGACCGCGCGCGCGAAGGTGCACGACGGCTTCGAGTTCGTCGCCAACGCGGTGCGTCGGCTGCGTTTCCCGAGCCTGAACTTCACCAACCTGAACACCCGCGTCGGGCTGTTGCGGGCCCAGCCGCACCAGAACCCGGTGCCGACCGGCTACCCCGAAGTCGGACCGGCCTGGCAGGGCGCCGGCAACGTGCTGTCGCGGTGGGATTTCGCCGACGACCTGGTGCACGACCGCATCGGCGGCGTGGTGGTGCCGTGGCCGGTGCTGTTCGGCACCGTGCCGCCGGCGACCGGGGCGCAGTGGGTGCAGCAGATGTGCGCGCTGCTGCTCGATGGCGAGGTCCCGGCGACGACGACGCTGGTGCTGACGTTGTTCATGGACCAGCGGCTGGCGACGCTGCCGGCGAATCCGAGCTGGAACCTGGTGCGGCCGCACGCGCGGGCGCTCGCGTCACTGGTGCTGCGGCTGCCGGAGGCGCAGCTGCACTGATCGTCGTTGCCCGAAAACGCTCTCGACCTGCTCTTCTGATCGGGGATGTCATGACTCACGAACCGACTCGCCGCACGTTCCTCCAGGCCTCGGCGCTCGCCGGAGCCTCGGCCCTCGCTGCGCCCATCACCGCTGCCGAGCGGTCGCCGCTGCGGCAGCACCGCGGTCCTGGCAACAAGGTCACCGTCGTGCTGTTCCAGCGCGGTGGTGCCGATCACCTGAACGTCTACGCGCCGGTCGGCGACGCGAACTACGCGGCGCTGCGGCCGACGATCGGCATCGCGCCGCCCGGCTCGCCGACCGGGGTGGTCGGTCTGCCGATGAACGCGACCTTCGCGATGCACCCGGCGATGGCGGGCCTGCACGCGGCGTTCGTGGCGCCGGGCAGTCGGGTCGGCGTCGTGCAAGCGGTCGGCTACCAGCCGGGCGACCGCTCGCACTTCGTCAGCCAGGACCTCTACGAGACGGCGCTGCAGACGATGACCACCGGCGACGGCTGGATCAATCGCCACCTGCAGGTGACGTCGTCGCCGACCGGGGCGCCGGTGCGGGCGCTGGCGCTGCGCGGTTCGCTGCCGCGCGCGATGTTCGGCGCGCAGCCGTGCTACGCGGTGGCCAGCACGCAGGAACTGTTGTTCGGCGGCGCCGCCGACACGCGGCTGTATCTCGAGGCGATCACCGGTTCGACCGCGACGCTCGGCATGCCGGCGCCGCAGCAGCTCGCCTACCAGAGCGGCCGCGACACGTTCGCGCTGCTGGACCTGTTCCAGGGCATCGACCCGCTCAACTACGTGCCGGCCAACGGCGCGGTGTATCCGACCGGCGCCTTGGGCAGGTCGCTGCGCGAGATCGCCGAACTCGTCAAGGCCGGGCTCGGCATCGAGTTCTTCGCGGTCGACCAGGGCGGCTGGGACCATCACACCAACCTGGTCGTCAGCATCGCGCCGTTGGTGCAGGAGCTCAGCGCGGCGATCACCGCGTTCCTCACCGATCTCGGGCCGCTCGCGGCCGACGTCGTGCTGGTGACGATGTCGGAGTTCGGTCGCACCGCGGCGCAAAACGGTTCCGGCGGCACCGACCACGGCGCGGGTGGGGCGATGCTGGTGTGCGGTGGCGCGGTGAACGGCGGCACCGTGCACGGCAGCTGGCCGGGACTCGCGCCGGGGGCGCTGCAGGACGGCCGCTACCTGGCGGCCAGCAACGACTACCGCGACGTGCTGCGCGAGGTGCTGGTGCAGCACATGGGCGGCACCGATCCGGCGGTGGTGTTCCCGGGCCGCGTCTACCAGCCGATCGGCGTGCTGTGAGCCGCGGCAGCGGGTAGCTCGCTACAGCGGGAACGCGCCCTGGTTGACGGCGCGGCCTTCGAGCGCGAGCACGTCGGCGAGCTGATCCTTCAGCTGCTGCGGCACCTGCGCATAGACATCGGTAACCAGCGACTCGTCGGCCGGCGGTCCGTTCGCCTCGGCGGCCGCGATCGCGTCGTTGACGCGCTGCGCGATGCCTTCCTTGAACGTGACTTCCTGCGCCTCGCTCCACAGTCCACGCTTCGTCAGGTAGGCGCGGAACCGGTCGACCGGGTCCTTCTTCTCCCACGCCTTGACCTCGGCCTCGTCGCGGTAGCGGGTCGGGTCGTCGCTGCTGCTGTGGCCCAGACGCCGGTAGGTGACCGCCTCGATGAAGGTCGGGCCCTCGCCATTGCGCGCGCGCTCGACGGCCGCCTTGGTGACGGCGTAGACCGCCAACACGTCGTTGCCGTCGACGCGCACGTAGGGCATGCCGTAGGCCTTGCCCTTCTGCGCCAGGGTCTCCGACGCCGACTGCTTGCTGATCGGCACCGAGATCGCCCACTGGTTGTTCTGGCAGAACAACACGCACGGGCTCTTGTAGACCGAGGCGAAGTTCATGCCGCAGTGGAAGTCGTTGGCCGACGTCGCGCCGTCGCCGAGGTAGCCGAGCACGACGACGTCGTCGCCGCGGATGCGCGCGGCCATCGCCGCGCCGACCGCGTGGCTGAGCTGCGTGCCGATCACCGACGACATGCCGTAGTAGTGCCCTTCCTTGTACGTGTAGTGGCAGGGCATCTGGCGACCTTTGCAGCGGTCGGCGCCGTTGCCGATCAGCTGGTTGATCGCCTCGGTCAGCGACAGCCCGCGCATCATCGCGGCGGCACCTTCGCGCAGCGCTGGGAAGATCCAGTCGCGCGGTTCGAGCGCCGCCACCGAGCCGACGGTCGCGGCTTCCTGGCCGAGGATCGGCCCGTAGAAGCCGATGCGACCCTGCCGCTGCAGCATCAGCATGCGGCGGTCGAACTCGCGCACCTGCACCATCTGCTCGTACAGGAACAGCAGCACGTCCTTCGGCAGGTTCGGGTCCTTGCCCTTGCCGATCGTGCCGTCGTCCTCGAGCAGCCGCACGAGGCCGTTCGAGTTCGGTGCGGTGGCGGTGGCGACCGCGCGGGGCGGTGTTGCCGCCGGCTTGCTTGCCGCTGGCTTCGGCCTGGCCTTCGCCGGCGGCGCTGCCTTGGTGACCTTCGCCGCTCTGGCCGGTGGCTGCACCGGCTTGGTCGCCGCGGCGGGCCGCGCGATCGGTCGTGCCGTGGGCTTCCCCTTGGTCTTCGCCTTCACCGACGCCGCTTTCGCGGCGACCGGCTTGGCCTTCGTCTGCTTGCCGGCAGCCATCAGCCGAGGAGCAAGCGGTACGGCTGCTCGAGGTGGTCCTTGACGACGTTCATCCAGCGCGCGCCGGTGGCGCCGTCGACCAGGCGGTGGTCGATCGAGACCGACAGGTACATCTTCTTGCCCGGCACGCAGGCGCCGTTCTTGACGATCGCGGCGTCCTTGATCGCGTGCACGCCCATGATCGCGACCTCCGGGAAGTTGATGACCGGCGTCGCGAACAGGCCGCCGATGTTGCCGGCGTTGGTGATCGTGAAGGTGCCGCCGGTCAGGTCGTCGACGGTGACCTTGCCGTCGCGCGTGCGCGCGGCGAGTTCCTGCAGCTCCTTCGCCAGTTCGCCGATCGACTTGCGATCGACGTCCTTGATCACCGGCACGATGAGGCCGTTGTCGGTGTCGGTGGCGATGCCGAAGTTGTAGTACTTCTTGATCACCAGCTCCTGCGTCACCTCGTCGAGCGAGCTGTTCATCGCCGGGTGCTCCTTCATCGCGGCGACGATCGCCTTCATGATGAACGGCAGGTAGGTGATGTTGATGCCCTTGTCGGCGAACGACTTCTTCGCCTCGCCGCGGATCTTCACCAGCTCGGTGACGTCGATGTCGTCGACGTAGGTGAAGTGCGTCGCGGTGTACTTCGACCGCGTCATCGCCTCGGCGATCTTGCGACGCAGGCCGCGGAACGGCACGCGCTCCTCGCTGCGGCCGGCCGGGGCCGGTGGGATCGCGATCGGCGCGAACGCCTTGCCGACGGGGGCGCCGGCGGACGGGGCCGTGCTGCGCGCGGCCGGGGCGGCGCTGCCGGTGCCAGCGGACGCCAGGTCGTCGTTGGTGATGCGGCCGCGCGGGCCGGTGGCGGCGACGGCGGCGAGGTCGATGCCGAGCTCGCGGGCGCGGCGGCGGGTGGCCGGCGCGGCCAGCACCTTGCCCGGGCTCGCCTGCACGAACGCGGCGGATGTCGCGGCGACCGGCACCGGCGGCGGGGTCGGGATCGCGACCGCGGGCACGGCTGGCACTGCCGGGGGCTTCGGCGGCGCGACCGGGGTCGGAGCGGCGGCGACCGGCTTCGGCGCCGGCGGCGGCGTCGGGGCGGCGGCGGGCTTCGGCGCGGCCGGGGCCGCGGCGGTGCCACCGGCGGCGCCGGCGTCGATGACGGCGATCACGCTGCCGACCGGCACCACGTCACCTTCCTTGCAGCGCAGCTCGGCGATGACGCCGGTGAACGGCACGGTGATCGTGACGGTGGCCTTGTCCGTCATCACTTCGACGAACTCGTCCTCTTCCTTCACGGCCTGACCGGCCTTGACCTTCCAGCTGACGATCTCGCCTTCGGCGATGCCCTCGCCGATGTCGGGGAGTTTGAATTCCTTGAGTGCCATGTGTGTGGGTTCCTGAATGCGATGGTGGGTTGGGTCGGTGCGAGGTCCCGAGCCGGCTCGGGACGCCGGGGATCACCAGACGAAGGTCTTCTCGATGCCGGCCAGCACGCGCTTGCTGTCGGGCATGTAGAGCGGCTCGAGCGTGTACGGGAACGGCGTGTCGAAGCCGGCGACGCGCACGATCGGGCCCTCGAGGTACTCGATGCACTTCTCGGCGATCAGCGCCGACAGCTCGGCGCCGTAGCCGCAGGTCTTCGGCGCCTCGTAGACGACCACGCAGCGGCCGGTCTTCTTGACCGACTCGAGCACGGTCGCCTCGTCGAGCGGCACCAGCGTGCGCAGGTCGACGATCTCGCAGCTGCGACCGGCCTTCGCGGCCTCCTCGGCGGCCTGCTCGCACACCGACACCATCGCGCCGTAGCACAGCAGCGTGACGTCGGTGCCCTCGCGGGCGATGCGCGCCTTGCCGAGCGGCACCACGTGCTCGCCGATCGGCACCTCGCCCTTGCCGTGGCGGTAGATGCGCTTGGGCTCGAGGAACATCACCGGGTCCTCGTCGCGGATCGACGCGATCAGCAGGCCCTTGGCGTCGGCCGGCGTGCTCGGGATCACGACCTTGAGGCCGGGCGTGTGGCAGAAGTACGCCTCGCTCGACTGGCTGTGGTAGTGGCCGCCGCGGATGCCGCCGCCGTACGGCGAGCGGATCACCATCGGGCAGGTGTACTCACCGCCGCTGCGATAGCGCATCTTCGCCGCTTCGCTGACGATCTGGTCGAACGCGGGGTAGATGAAGTCGAGGAACTGGATCTCGGCGATCGGCCGCATGCCGTAGACGGCCATGCCGACGCCGGCGCCGATGATGCCGCACTCGGACAGCGGCGTGTCGAAACAGCGCTTCTCGCCGAACTCCTCGAACAGGCCGGCGGTGGCGCCGAACACGCCGCCCTTCTTGCCGACGTCCTCGCCGAACACGATCACCCGGTCGTCGTTGCGCATCTCGGTGCGCATCGCGTCGGTGATCGCCTCGAGCATCGTCATCACTTTGGTGCCGGTCTTGCCGGCGCCGGGCTTGGTTTCGGTCGCGGTCATGGGAATGGGTCGGGTTGGCTGGTGGCCGCCGTGGCGGCGCGGATGCGGGTGGGTCGGCGCGGGATGCAGCCGGGGGATGGATCGGGGATCAGAGCGGGAAGGCACCGATGTCGGCGCCGACGCTGCCCTTGGCGACCAGGTCGCGCAGGTGCTCGCGCTGCTCCTTCAGCTGCGGGGTCAGGCTCATGTAGACGTCGTCGAACATCGAGTCGATCGGCGGATTGCTCTGCGCCTCGGCGGCGTTGACGGCGGTCTGGATCGCGGCCTTGGCGCCCTCGACGCATTCCTGCTCGAACGCCTCGGTCCACAGCTTCTTGCCCTTCAGGTAGAGCTGGAAGCGAGTGATCGGGTCCCGCTTCTTCCACGCCTCGAACTCCTTCGCGTCGCGGTAGCGCGCGGCGTCGTCGGAGCTGCTGTGCGAGGCCATGCGATAGGTCACGGTCTCGACCAGCGTCGGGCCCTCGCCGCGGCGGGCGCGGTCGACGGCTTCCTTGCAGACGCGGTAGACGGCGAGGATGTCGTTGCCGTCGACGCGCACGCCGGGCATGCCGTAGGCTTCGGCCTTGACCGCCATCGACTCGCTGCAGGTCTGCTTGCTCGACGGCACCGAGATCGCCCAGCCGTTGTTCTCGACCACGAACACCACCGGTGCCTTGTAGACGGCGGCGAAGTTGAGCCCGGTGTGGAAGTCGTTGCTGCTGGTGCCGCCGTCGCCGCAGAAGGTCATGAACACGGTGTCGTCGCCGCGGATGCGCGCCGCCATGCCGGCCCCGGCCGCCTGCGTCAGCTGGGTGCCGATCGGCGAACTGATCGACACGAAGTTCGCCTGCCGGAAGCTGTAGTGCACCGGCATCTGGCGGCCCTTGCTGGTGTCGCCGGCGTTGCCGAACCACTCGCAGATGACCTTCTCGATCGGTACCTGGCGCAGCAGCAGGATGCCGGGCTGGCGATAGGCGGGGAACAGCCAGTCGCTGTCCTTCAGCGCGTAGGCGGCGCCGAGGTGCGAGGCCTCCTGGCCGGTCGACTGCAGGTAGAAGCCGATGCGGCCCTGCCGCTGCAGCGCCAGACCGCGGTCGTCGAGCGCGCGGGTCGCCACCATCAGGCGATACAGCTTCTGCAGCTCGGTGGCCGGCAGGTTGGGGTCCTTGCCCTTCTGGGCCTTGCCGTCCTGATCGAGGATCGTCAGCAGTTCGAGACTCATGCGGATTCGGGCGTTGAGGAAATCGGGGCGGAGGTGCCGGCGGCGGCGAGCGCCTGCCGCTGGCGGAGCATGCCGGCGAGATAGAACTCGGCGGCCTTGTAGCTGGACCGCACCAGCGGGCCGGCGGCGACGTACAGGAAGCCCTTCGTCATCGCGCGGGCCTCCAGGGCCTGGAAGCGGGCCGGGGTGATGTGGTCGCGCACCGGCAGGTGCAGCAGCGTCGGCCGCAGATACTGGCCGAACGTCACCACGTCGACGCCGTACTCGCGCAGGTCGTCCATCGCCTGTTCGACCTCGCGTTCGCTCTCGCCGAGGCCGAGCATCAGCGACGACTTGGTGACGAGCCCGGGCTGCAGACGCTTCGCGGTGCGCAACGTGTCGAGCGAACGGGCGTAGCTGCAGCGGTGGTCGCGCACGCGCGGCGTCAGGCGCAGCACGGTCTCGACGTTGTGGGCGTAGACGTCGGGGCCGGCCGCGAGCACGGTCGCGATCATCTGCTCGGTGGTGAGCGTCTGCCGTTCGGTCTGCAGCCAGTCGCCGACCAGCGCCTCGACCAGCAGCTCGGGGTTGCGGCGCTTGATCGCGCGGATCGTCGCCGCGACGTGGCCGGCACCGCCGTCGGGCAGGTCGTCGCGATCGACCATCGTCAGCACGACATACTTGAGGCCCATCGCGACGCACGACTCGGCGACCTTCTCCGGCTCGTCCTGGTCGACCGGGGTGCCCTGGCTGTGCGTCTTCACCGCGCAGAACCGGCAGCCGCGGGTGCAGGTGTCGCCGAGCACCATGAACGTCGCCGTGCCCGAGGCCCAGCACTCGCCCATGTTGGGGCACTTGGCCTCTTCGCAGACCGTGTGCAGGTTGCGGTCGCGCAGCACCTTCTCGAGGTTGGCGACGGTGGGGCCGGACGGCAGCGGCACCTTGAGCCAGTCGGGTTTCTGGCCGGGCGTGATGCGCTTGTTGTGGATCGAGGACATGCGACCGGGGAGCCGGAACGAGGCGGGCAGGATAGGCACGCGCCGGGTCCGACGCCAGTTGCATACCGGCTAGTATCTGACCGCGGACCGGCCGGGGCAGGCGCCCTCGGGCCGGTCCCGTGCGACGGTCAGTTGCCGACCGTGATCTGCAGCGCGTCCGAGGTGCCGATCGGCAGGCTGAAGCCGACCAGCGACGGGTCGAAGGCGGCGATCTGGGCGCTGATGACGGCGCCGCCGAGCGAGCTGTTGGCCGGGATCGGCAGCGCGGTGCTGGCCGCACCGGCAAAGTCGGTGAAGGTCGCGTTGATGACGTCCGGCAGCACGTAGATCAGCGCGCAGGCGGGGGTGCCGGGCACCGGCAGGCCGAACGGTGAGGCCGGAGCACCACTCAGCAGGAACAGCACCAGCGACGCCGGGCCCGAGTTGCCGGCCGTGATCGCGAAGCCGGCGTTGCCGGTCCGCGGCGCGCCGCCGCTGGTGCCGACGGTCGGGGTGCCGTTGCTGTTGGCGCAGGCGGTGCCGGAGTTCACGGTGCTGGCCGGCGTGCGCACGAACTGCACGTCGCGGAACGCGGTGTTGGTCGGCGCGGTCGCGAGCACGGTGAACGTCGAGGCGGCGCCGGTGTCGACGACCGAGACCAGCTGCGGCAGCGTCGCCGAGGTGGTCGCGAACAGCGTGGTGACGCCGTTCTCGACGCGGCCCGACAAGCCGCGGGCGCCGGTGTTGGCGGCCGGCTGCAGCGTGTAGGCGAGCGTCCAGGTGCCGGCGCTCAGCGTCCACTTCTGGATGCCGCCCAGCGCCGTGTTGCGGTCGTCGGCGACGTAGACGGTGGTGGCGTCGGCGAAGAAGAAGTCATAGCTGCCCGGGCCGGTCGCGGTCGGGAAGCCGGGCAGCAGCGCGATCGTCTGGCCGCTCGCGATCGGCAACCCGGTGCCGACGCTGCTGACGCCTTGGAAGGCGCCCGACGCGCTCGAGCAATAGAGCTGGTCATTGAAGATGTTGACGCAGCGGACGTTGGTGACCGTCGTGCTGAGCTGCGTCGAGGTCGAGGCGCCGAGGGCGGCGACGTAGCGCACGCCCGGGGTCGTGCCCGTGCCGGTGCCGCTGATCCAGAACGAGCTGCCGTCGACGCTGGTCACGCCGCGGAAGTTGTTGGCGGTGTAGGCGTCGGTGAGCGCCGTCGAGGTGTCGACGGTGCCGTCGAGGGCGATCCGGCCGATCACGCGGTTGACGGTGGCCGAGGCCGAGCTGGTCACGCCCGCGGTGCCGACGGCGGCGTCATAGCCAGCGGCGAGGATGTAGCGGCCGTCGACCGACTGCGTGATGAAGCCGTTCGAGGTCGCGGTGCCGGAATCGGTCAGCTGGCGGTTGCCGCCGATGACGGTCGTCGGCAGCGGGATCGTCTGCACGAACACTCCGGCCGGGGTGTATTCATCGAGAAAGCGTGCGGTGGCGGCGTTGCCCAGCGCGGCGGCGCCGTCGCCGACGCGTGAGACGAGCAGGTTGCCGGGGGTGATCGGGCCCTGCGCCGACAGCGGCGTCAGCAGGGAGAGAAGGACGAAGGTCTTGGTGTAGGTGTGCATGATGGAGTGTGCTCGGAGCCTCTCGGACAATGACGGCGGAACAGGCTAGACGGCCGTGTGAAGACCGTCGATGCGCTCCGTGAAGGTCCGAGCCGGCGCGGCTGGAGCGGTGCGGCGAATCGACGCCGTCGGCAGCCCCCGGTCGCGTTCAGGCGTCCTGCCGCGGCCCGTCGGCGCAGCCCGGCTGCCAGCGCCGGTCGCGCAGCAGCTCGTGCGGGCCGTAGTTCGCCTTGTAGTGCATCGTCTCGGCCCCCTCGATCCAGTAGCCGAGATAGTAGTGCGGCACGCCGATCTGCTTGCACCACTCGATCTCGGCCAGCACCGAGAACACGCCGAGGCTGCGGTCGGCGAACTCCGGGTCGTAGAAGTGATAGACCGCCGACACCGAGCGCGAGCAGACGTCGAGCAGGCTCACCGCGACGAGTCGGTCGCCGAGCGAGTAGGTCATCTCCATCGTGTCGACGACCGGCGCGTACAGCGACTCGCGCAGCGAGGCCTCGGTCTCGTCGCCGGCGTGGCCCGGATGCTGGTGCGCCAGGTAGCGGCGATACAGCGCGAACGTCGCGGCGTCGCATTCCGGCCGGCGCACCGCGACCGCGATGTCGAGGTTCTTCCGCCACGCGCGGCGCTGGCTGCGGCTCGGAGCGAACGTCGCCACCGGCACGCGGATCGGCACGCAGGCGCGGCATTGCTCGCAGTCCATCGCGTAGAACAGCTGGCCGCTGCGACGGAAACCGCGGTCCATCAGGTCGTGGTAGCGCTCGGCGTCGAGGCCCTCGGCGAGGAAGCCGCGTTGGCGGGCGATGCGGCCGGGCACGTAGGGGCACGGATAGGGCAGCGTGCGCGGCAGTTCGTCGCGGTCGACCCAGGCCAACAACGGGTCCTGCGCACCGGCGTCGACACCGTCGTCAGGGTTCCCCGCGTTCATCGGCCGCATCCTACGGTCGGCGCCGGCCGTGTGCACGAGGCGGGGCCGGCACGGGTCAGTCCTGTTCGCTGTCGATCGTCGCGCGCAGCCAGCCGCGGGCGAAGGCCCAGGTGCGTTTCACGGTCGGCGCCGACACCCCGAGCATCGCCGCGGTGGTGTCGACATCGAGACCGGCGAAGTAGCGCAGCCGCACCACCTCGGCCGCATCGGGGTGGGCTCGCGCCAGCCGTTCGATCGCGTCGTCCAGCAGCAGGAAGCCGGCGGCCTGTTGCTCCGACTCCGGATCCGGCAGTCCGTCCAGCGCCAGCGCCGCGTCGCGCACCGCCTTGCCGCCGCGCTTCTTGGCGCTGCGGGCGCGGGCGTGGTCGACCAGGATGCGCCGCATCGCGGCCGCCGCGGCGCCGAAGAAGTGGGCGCGGTTCTGCCACGGCAGCTGGTTCGGCCCCACCAGCCGCAGGAACGCCTCGTGCACCAGCGCGGTCGCCTGCAGCGTGTGGTCGCGCCGTTCGCCCCGCATCACCTGCTGGGCCAGCTGGCGCAACTCTTCGTAGACCAGCGGCAGCAGCTTCGCATCGCGCTCGGCGGCGTGCAGGCTGGTGTCGCGCAGCAGCGCGAGCGTCGGTGGGTCGAGCGGGCCGTTCGGTCCCGGCGAGGGCAAGGGCATGGCTAGGCCATGCTCGCCCGCGGCGCGCGTGGGTCAAGGCGCCTGGTCGACGCGTTGCCGCCAGCTGGCGGCAGCGGCCGCGCGCTCGGGGCTCGGCTCGGCGGCATGCCAGCCGGTGTAGAAGCCGGTCAGCAGCTTGTGCACCAGGGTCAGATCGCGGCGGCTCCTGGGCAGCTGGCCCTGCAGCCGCGCCTCGGCTTCGAGCAGCAGCGCCTGGCCGTCGCCGAACCGCTGCTGCAGGCCGCGCAGGTGGCCGAGCTCGGCGCGCGCGATCGACACCAACCGGTGCTCGGCGCCGCGGGCCCGCTGGTAGCTGTCGGCCACCTCGGCGAACAGCTCGGCGGCGGCCGTGTGCTCGCGCAGCTCGACCAGCACCCGCCCGAGGGCGATCGCGTCGTTGCCATGGCCCGGATTGTCGTCGCTGTTCGTCCGTCGCCGGCTGGCGACCGCGAGCTCGAGCTGCTGCTTCGCCGCCGGGAGGTCCTGGCGCCGCCGCAGGGTCTCGGCGTGGATGGCGCGTCCGGCGGCCGTGGTCGGGTGATCGGCGCCGAAACTCTGCAGCAACTCCTCGACGGCCTCGTCACCGAGTCGCGCCGCGCGATCCAGCTGACCGATTTCGCGCAGCGCGCTGACGAGATTGAGCTGCGTGATGACGGTGTCGCGGGGGTCGGCCTCGGGCGAGCGGCGACCGGCGGTGAGTGCGCGTTCGAGGAACGGGATGGCGTCGGCGTGGCGGTCGAGGCCGAGCAGCAGCACCGCATAGCTGTTGGTGGCGATGATCGTCGTCGGCGCCTCGCGGCCCAGGTGCTCGGCGCACAGGTCGGCAAGGGCGAGCAGTTCGCGTTCGCCCTCGGCCTTGCGGTCGGCACGCACCAGGGCATTGGCGCGGTGCACGCGGACGGTCAGCGTCTTGGTGTCGTGTTCGCCGCAGCTCGCGGTGAACGCCGCCACGGCGGCGTCGAAGTGCGGCAAGGCGGCGGCCGGCTCGCCGTTGCGCGAGGTCGACAGCGCCAGCAGCTCCAGGGCCTTGCCGGTCGATTCGTGCCCCGCGCCGTGCGCCTTGGTCCGGATCTCGACGCAGTGCTGCAGCAGCGGCTGCGCACGGTCGAAGTAGCCTTCGTCGTAGAGGTGCACGGCCAGCTGCCAGGCCGCCAGTGCGGTCGTGGTGTGCTGCTCGCCGTAGGCTGCCTGCAGCCCGCTGTAGGCACTCTGCAGTTCGGGCAGTGCGGCGGCCTTGTCGCCCTGCGCCATCAGCACCGAGGCGAGGTTCATGCGCGCGGTCAGCACGTCGACGTGCCCGGCCCCCTGGGTGCGGGTGCCGTCGGCGATCACGGTCCGGAGCAGCGCGGCAGCGTCGTCGAGCCGACCTTGCGCCTGCCGCAGCACCGCCAGGCTCGAGTGCGCCATCCGCGTGTCCGGGTGATCCGGCCCGAGTGCGGCCAGCAACCCGGTCCGGCCCGCCACCAGCAGCGGCTCGGCTGCGTCGAGGCGGCCGCGAGCGCACAGCGTGTTGCCGAGTTCCAGCTGCATGGCGAGCGTCTTGCTGTCCGCGCCGCCGACCGCCGTGGTGGCGATCTCCAGCGCGCGCCGCTGCGCCGCCTCGGCGGCGTCGAGATCGCCGCGCTGGTAGCTCCATTCGCCGCGCAACGAGTGCCAGTCGGCGGCCTCGGCCGAGGCGGCGCCGAAGGTCGCCAGCAGGATCGGCTCCACGGCATCGAGCTGGGTCCCGGCGGCGTCGATCCGACCGAGCGACAGGAACGAGCGCGCCAGCACATGGTGCACCGCCACCGCCACCTCGGGCTGGTCGGCGAACGTCGCATCGACCCGCTTCGCGGCGCGGTCGAGTGCCTGTGCGACCGTCGCGTCGTGGCCGAGTTCGCGCACGTTCGCGGCGCCCAGCGTGGTCAGCAGGAAGTCGTTGATCGCGGCCGCGGTGGCGGCACTGCGCTCGGCTTCCTGCCGCTGCTCGGCTTCGCTGGCCGCCAGCTGCGTCGCGCGGTTGCGTTCGTGATCGGCCTCCCGTTGCGCTTGCCGGGCGTGGTCGCGTTCGTCGGCGGCGACGCTCGCCTGCCAGGCGAACGCGAGCAGGCCGGCCAGCAGCGCCAGCAGCACAGCGAGGCCGCTGGCGACGGCCGCGGCATGGCGCCGCACCAGCTTGCGCAGCCGGTACGACGCACTCGGTGGGGCGGCGGTGACCGGCTCGCCGGCGAGGTGGGCGGCGATGTCGGCGGCGAGGCCGTCGACCGTCGCGTAGCGGCGACCGCGGTCGCGCTCGATCGCCTTCATCACGATCCAGTCGAGGTCCCCGCGCAAGCGCGGGACGAGGCGCCCGGGCTCGACGCTGCGGTGGTCCGCGGTGGTCGCGGCATCGTGCAGTTCGCGGATGCGCGTCGAGGGGCGCGGCGGCTCGTACTGGGCGAACGTGCGCCGCAGCTGATCGAGACCACCGTCCGACAGCTCTTCGCGCCGGACCGGCGTGGTGCCGGTCAGCAGTTCGTACAGCACGGCGCCGAGCGACCAGACATCGGCGCGGGTGTCGACGTCGGCGGAACCCGCGGCCTGCTCCGGGCTCATGTACTGCAGCGTGCCGAGCACCTGGTGCTCCGCGGTCAGCGTCGCATCGTCGGCGCGGCCGGGCCCGATGGCCTTGGCGATGCCGAAGTCGATCACCTTGGCGTGCGGGCGTCCGTCGTGGCGTGCGACCAGCACGTTGCTCGGCTTCAGGTCGCGATGGATGACGCCCTTGCCGTGCGCGTGCTGCACCGCGCGGCAGACCTGGTCGAACAGTTCGAGTCGTTGCTCGATCGAGAGGCGCTCCTGGTCGCAGAACTGCACCAGCGGGCGGCCGCTGACCAGCTCCATGACGAAGTACGGGCGGCCGGTCGCGGTGGTGCCGGCATCGAGCACGCGCGCGATGTGTGGATGGTCCATCATCGCCAGCGCCTGCCGCTCCTGCTCGAAGCGGCTGATGACCTGGTGCGTGTCCATGCCGACCTTGACGATCTTCAGGGCGACCCGACGCGCCACCGGCTGGCGCTGTTCGGCGAGGAACACGCGGCCGAAGCCGCCTTCGCCGATCCGCTCCAGCAGTTCGTAGGGGCCGATCCGGGTGCCCGCGGCCTCGAAGCGTTCGTCGCCGGACGGCCCAGGTGGCGCCGCCAGGAAGTGCGCGTCCTCGGCGCCCGCCAGCAGCACTTGCAGCCGGGCGCGCAGGGCGGCGTCGGCACCACAGGCGCTGGCCAGGAACTCGTCGCGCGCCGTTCCGGTGAGGTCGAGCGCGCGATCGAACAGCTGACGCAGGAGGTTCTCGTCGGTGGCGGCCATGGCGATCGGTACCGCAGTCTAGGCAGCGCTCGCGGCGGGCGCCCGCGGTCGCGTCACAAGCCGACCGTGAGCCGCAGGCCGCGCGACATGCCGAAGCCGAACGGATTGGCGGTCGGCATCACCGCCGCGGACTGGGCCGCGAGCACGAAGCCGAGCAGGGATCCGTTCGGTGGGATCGGCAACGTGTAGGTCGCGATGCCGCCGACCGGCACCAGCGACGCCAGCACGTCGGCGCTTGCGTACTGGCGGCAACCGATCAGGCCGATCGCATCGAGGGGCACGCCCGGGTCCAGCGCCTGCACGCCCAGCAGCTGGAGGCCGAACGGCACGCCGGTGGCGAACGTAGTGGTCAACGTGAGCGTCTGGCCCAGGCGCGGCAGGTTGCTCGTCAAGGCCGGCGGCGACCGATCGGCAGCGCCGGTTCGGAACGTCGGCGGCACGGTGGCCGAGAGATCCCGGCTGCCGAGGTCGGTGGAGCCACCGCCGGCGGCGAAGCCCACGATGGTCCCGCCGGCATCCGCCGCCATCGTCTGGAAGGCGATCGTCACGTCGCCGGTGTTCTGGTGCAGCTGGATCTGGAACCGATTCGGCTGTTGCCGTTCGTAGCCGAAGACGCCGTCCCACGTCACATAGACCGTGTCGCCGACGGCGTGACGCTTGACGCGCCCCGAACCCGCGGCGCTGGCATCGAGATCGTGCCAGACGCCCCAGCAGCGCACTCCCACTCCGAGCCAGTCGGTGGCCGTCGGCACGTATTGTAGCTGCGAGCTGCCGGCCGACACGTAGCCGTTGGCGTTGACCAGCAGCGTGCTGACCGAGCCGCCCGGGACCGGGAACGGCTGGGGCAGCGCGAAGCCGAGCACGACCTCGTTCTCGTCGCCGAGTCCCAGGTCGGTCGCATTCGCCGGCGGCGGCACGAAGCTGCCACCCGCTTGCACCACGTAGTGGTCGCCCGACAACACGAGCCGCATCGACGTGCCCGACAGGTCGAAACCGGACAGCGGGAACAGCTCGTAGAACGAGCGACTCTCCGAGCCGCAGGCAACGCCGAAGGCCGCTGCCGTACCGTAGCTACCGCTCGGGCCGCTGACCTGCAGGCTGAAGGTGCCGGTGGCGCCGTTGTAGCCGCCGACGCGGATCAGGTAGATGCCCGGCTGCACGGCGACGCTGACCTGCGACATGTAGTTGGGGCAGGCATCGTCGTTGCAGGCGACGGACTGCAGATTGCCGCAGTCGCCCTGGAAGACCTGGATCATCGTGTCGAAGGTGGCATTGCCGCAGGTCGAGAGATTCAGCGTGCCGGCCGCACCCACGGCATAGGAGAACCACACGTCGTTGGCGCCGGGGGCGCAGCTCCACATCGGCAGCGCGCTCGTCGCACCCGTGTTCGCGTATGGCCCGTTGAGGCCGTTGGTCAACTGGAACGGGAACGTGCAGGCGTCGTTCGGCAGGCCCGCGGGAGCGGGATCGGGCAACGCGTGCTGGTCGGCCGCCCAGATCAGTTCCGCGGCGTTCGGGGTGCCGTTGGTGAGGTCGCCGTCGTTGTCGTCGGCCAGCCAGACCTCGAGCAACGCCGACGGCTGGTCCGTGGCATCGGCGACGATCGTGCCGAGCACGATCTCGTTGGTGATGGCGATGGCCGCCGGCCGCCCGCGGGTCAGCGCGAGCCGTTCGCGCAGCTTCCAGGCGAACCCCATCCAGCTCTCCCCTTGTTGGTGCACGCCGGTTCCGCTCGGGTACTGGCGCGTGTTGGTGCCGGTGCGGATCTGGCTGCCGGCACCGAGGATGTTCTTGCCGATGGTCGGATCGTCGGTGAGATACATCGACACCACGTCGGCCCAACCCTCGCCGAGACCGTTGGTCTGCGCGACGCCACCGTAGCGGTCGTCGAGACCATGGCCCCATTCATGGGCGATGATCGTGGACTGCGCCATGTTGGTGCAGCTGCCGCCCGCCGCGTAGAAGACCAGCGACGGGCCATTGAAGTAGGCATTGCAGGTCAAGGCGACGTTGACCTCGATGGCGAGGTTGTCCAGCGAATCCAGTTGCGGCGTGTCACCGAGCACGCTGCGCGTGAATTCACTGGTGCGGTCGATCCACCAGGCGGCGTTGAGGTGGGCCGTCGTGGGCTCCGCGGCACCGAGGGCAGAGAGCTGCACGGTGCCGCTGACGCCCGGGATCAACTGGAAGGCTCCCGCCGGTTGGCCTGGACCGGTGATGGCCTGGTGGTGGCGGCCGTCGAGCGGCGCGATGTTGATGATCGCCGGCGACAGCAGATCGACGGTGAACTCGCCGTTGGCGTCGGTCACGTAGGTGCCGTGACCGGGCACCACGATCTCGAGCCCGGTCATCGGGACGAGCACCGGCGCGGCCAGGGCGTCGAGGCTGGTGCGCGCGACGCCGAGCACGGTGATGCCGGTCGGGACGGGCGCCGGTGCCGCGGTGCCCTCGTCGCCCGACGGCAGCCTCGGCGCGGGCTCCGTCGGCGCCGCCGCCACCGGCGCGCCGGGTTGGGTCGGAGCGTGATTGCAGTGCGGCCCGCACTCGTGCTTGTCGCTGGTGAAGTGCAGCACGGTTCCGGTCCGGGCGTCGACGTAGTAGCGGCCTTGTGGGCCCACACCGCCGGCCCCGATCCCGTTCACCGGCACTTCGTAGGCGAGCACCGGCGTCTGCCGGGTCGCCGCGTGCACGTCGCCCCAGATCACCAGCTTCGGCTCGTCGACCGTTCGCTGGGCGTCCGCCGGCAGTTCATGATTGTCCACCATTGCCTGCAGCGCGAGCAGGCGCGCCGCTGCCGGCGTCTGCGTCGGCGTCACGTCGAAGTCGTCCTCGAGCTGCCACGCCGTGCTGCCGAACATCGCGATGCGGCCGGCCATGCTGACGCGCACGTCGGCGCGACCGCCGATGCACGGCAGGCCGCGGAAGTACTGGTCGAACACGAACGACCAGGTGCGTCCCATGCGGGCGCCGATCGCTTCGCGGAAGTCGCTGCTGCCGAGTCCGAGCATCTGCGCGCGTTCGCGCAGCAGCTCGTTGGCGTGGCGGCGCGCGGCTTCGAGCGAGTTCTCGCGCCAGCCGGCGATCGGCAGGCCGCGGCCGTACAGCGCGCGAGGGGTGCCGGTGGCGGCGTTCCAGTCGACGTGCCAGCCGCCGTCGGTCGCCGCGAGCAGGGCGGCCCAGTCCGGGCCGCGGAAGAAGGCCTCGGCCGCCGGGTCGGCGGCTTTCTGGCCGAAGGCGCCCGGCGCGAGCAGCAGCCCGGCCAGCAAGGCAGAGAGGGGGAAGGGGCGTAGGGAGCGCATGGGTTCGTGGTGCCGGGCAGGTCCGGCCTCGGCCATGCGGAAACGGGGCGGCAGCGGGATCAGGAATTCGCCGCAGTAGTCCAGGTCGCCGAAGTCACCGAACGTTCGCCGCACGCGCTGCGCCCGGTGCGGCCGGGGTCTGCGCGTTGCGCCTGGGTCGGGCCGCCGCCACACTGCTCCACCTCATGACTGCGCAGAACGCCAACGGCAAGCACTACCCCGAGGTCCCGGCCCTCGCGAACTTCCCGCAGCTCGAGCGCGAAGTGCTCGACCGGTGGCAGCGGGACGGCACCTTCCAGCGGTCGATCGACCAGCGTGCCGCCGGCGCCAACGAGTTCGTGTTCTACGACGGGCCGCCGTTCGCCAACGGCTTGCCGCACTACGGGCACCTGCTGACTGGCTTCGTCAAGGACGTGGTGCCGCGCTACCAGACCATGCGCGGGCGCCGCGTCGAACGGCGCTTCGGCTGGGACTGCCACGGCCTGCCGGCCGAGATGGAGGCCGAGAAGGAGCTCGGCCTCAGCGGCGCGCAGGCGGTGCAGTCGATCGGCCTCGAGAAGTACAACGACGCCTGCCGCAAGAGCGTGCAGCGCTACACGCAGGAATGGCGCAGCTACGTGACGCGCCAGGCCCGCTGGGTCGACTTCGACCGCGACTACAAGACCATGGACCTCTCCTACATGGAGAGCGTGCTGTGGGCGTTCAAGACGCTGCACCAGAAGGGCCTGGTCTACGAAGGCCAGCGCGTGATGGCCTACTCGTGGGCGCTGCAGACGCCGGTCAGCAACTTCGAGACGCGCATCGACGACGCGACGCGGCCGCGGCAGGACCCGGCGATCACGGTCGCGTTCACGCTGCAGCCGCGCGCCGGCGACGCGTCGCTCGGGGGTGGGGGACCGCTGCGCATCCTGGTCTGGACCACGACGCCGTGGACGCTGCCGAGCAACCTGGCCCTCGCGGTCGGCCCCGAGATCGACTACGCGATCGTGCAGAAGGGGGACGTGCGCTACGTGATCGGCGCCGCCACCGTGGCCGGCTACAAGAAGGAACTCGACGGCTTCGAGACGGTCGGCACGCTGAAGGGCAAGGACCTGGTCGGTCGCACCTACGAGCCGCTGTTTCCGTACTTCCGCGGCCACGCGAACTCGTTCCGCATCCTCGCCGGTGACTTCGTCGACACCGCCGAGGGCACCGGCGTCGTGCACATGGCGCCGGGCTTCGGCGAGGACGACCAGAAGGTCTGTGAAGCGAACGGCATCGAGCTGGTCTGCCCGGTCGACGACCGCGGTCGCTACACCGACGCGGTGCCCGACTGGCAGGGCACGTTGGTGTTCGACGCCAACAAGGACATCATCAAGGTGCTGAAGGAACGCGGGGTGCTGCTGCGCCACGTCACCTACGAGCACAACTACCCGCACTGCTGGCGCACGCGCGAACCGCTGATCTACAAGGCGATCCCCGGTGCGTGGTTCGTCAAGGTCACCGCGATCAAGGATCGCATGATCGCGCACAACCGGACGATCCGCTGGATCCCCGAGCACGTGCGCGACGGCCAGTTCGGCAAATGGCTGGAGAACGCGCGCGACTGGTCGATCTCGCGCAACCGCTTCTGGGGCGCGCCGATCCCGGTGTGGAAGAGCGACGACCCGAAGTACCCCCGCACCGACGTCTACGGCTCGATCGCCGAGCTCGAACGCGACTTCGGCGTGAAGGTCCCCGACCTGCACCGGCCGTTCATCGACAGCCTGGTGCGCAAGAACCCGGACGACCCGACCGGCAAGTCGATGATGCGCCGCGTGCCCGAAGTACTCGACTGCTGGTTCGAGTCGGGCTCGATGCCGTTCGCGCAGGTGCACTACCCGTTCGAGAACAAGCAGTGGTTCGAGAGCCACTTCCCGGCCGACTTCATCGTCGAGTACGTCGCGCAGACGCGCGGCTGGTTCTACACGCTGGTGGTGCTGGCGACCGGGCTGTTCGACAAGCCGCCGTTCCAGAACGTGATCTGCCACGGCGTCGTGCTCGACGAGCACGGGGCGAAGCTGTCGAAGTCGCTGCGCAACTACCCGGACCCGCAGGAGCTGTTCGAGAAGACCGGCGCCGACGCGCTGCGCTGGTTCTTGTTGAGTTCGCCGATCCTGCGCGGCGGCGACCTGCAGATCGCCAAGGACGGCAAGCAGATCCAGGAGGTCGTGCGGCTGGTGCTGAACCCGATCTGGAACGCCTACTACTTCTTCACGCTCTACGCGAACGCGGACGGGGTGAAGGCGCGGCTGCGCGGCGATCAGACCGCGGTGCTCGACCGCTACGCGCTCGGCAAGACGCGGGCGATGGTCGAGGGGGTGCAGCGGTGCATGGACCAGTACGACCTGGCCGGCAGTTGCCAGCTGGTGCTGCAGTACCTCGATGCGCTGAACAACTGGTACATCCGCCGCAGCCGCGAACGCTTCTGGGGCGAGACCGGGCCGGCCGATCGGCAGGACGCCTACGACACGCTCTACACGTGTCTGGTGACGCTGTGCCAGGCGGCGGCACCGCTGCTGCCGATGCTGTGCGAGAAGGTCTACCAGGGGCTCACCGGGCAGACCTCGGTGCATCTCGCCGACTGGCCGGACGTGTCGAAGCTGCCGCTCGACGGCCAGCTGCTGGCGCAGATGGACCGCGTGCGCGACGCCTGTTCGGTCGGCTTGTCGCTGCGCGAGGCGAAGAAGCTGCGCACGCGGCTGCCGCTGCCGAAGGTCACGCTGGCCGGCGCCGATGCGGCGGCGATGGCGCCGTTCGTGCATCTGCTGCAGGACGAGATCAACGTCAAGCAGGTGGCGTTCGCGAACGACATCACGACGTTCGGCAGCTTCCGACTGCAGATCGATGCCAAGGCGCTCGGGCCGAAGCTCGGGGCGAAGATGAAGGACGTGCTGGCGGCGACGCGTTCGGGCGCGTGGAAGCTGGTCGGTGCGCGCGCCGAGATCGGCGGCGCGGTGCTCGAGCAGGGTGAGTTCGTGCTGCAGCTGGTGCCGAAGGAAGGTTTCACGGCGGCGGCGCTGTCGACCAACGACGTGGTGCTGGTGCTCGACACGGCGTTGACCGCGGAGCTCGAGGCCGAGGGTGTGCGCAACGACTTCGTGCGGCTCGTGCAGCAGGCGCGCAAGGACGCGGGGCTGCACGTCAGCGATCGCATCGCGCTGTCGTTCGAGACCGACGACGAGACGGCGGCGGTGTTGTTGCAGCACGCGGACTACGTCAAGGCGCAGGTGCTGGCGACGGCGATGACGCGCGTGCCGGCGATCGGTGGTGAGGCGGCGGCGGCGAAGGTCGGCAGTGGCGATGGCAAGCCGGTGCGGATCCTGGTGCAGAAGGGCTGAGCGGCCTTGCTCGGCGGCCCTCGGGGTTCGCCCGGGAAGCTCGGTGGAACGGCGTTCGTCGCAACCTGACTCTGCGCATCCTGCCGGTCGGCACGCTCTTCCCGGTCGAGATGACGCAGTACGACCCCTGGGTCGTTCGCGAGGCGCTGCACAACAGCCTCGCGCACCAAGACTACATCCGTCAGGGTCGCGTCACCGTCGTCGAGTTCCCCGATCGACTGCTGGTGACGAACGTCGGCGAGTTCTTGCCGGGCAGCGTCGAGTCGGTGATCGAGCAGGACGCACCGCAGGCCATCTACCGCAACCCGTTCCTGGCCCGGGCCATGGTCGAACTGGGGCTGATCGAGACCCAGGGCGGCGGCATCAAGAAGATGTTCGAGACCCAGCGGCGGCGGTCGTTCCCGTTGCCGGACTACGACTTCTCGCGGGCGGGGGAAGTGCGCGTGATCCTCCCGGGCCGCATTCTCGACGAGCGCTACACGCAGTTGCTCATGCAGCAGCCGCACCTGTCGCTGGCGCAGGTGATGTTGCTCGACCGCGTGCAGAAGGGCGTGCGCATCGGGCGCGAGGAGCACAAGGAGCTCAAGGCGGCAAAGTTGGTCGAGGGGAGGTTTCCCAACCTCATCGTCGGCAGTGCCATTGCCAAGGCGACCGGAGAGGCCGCGCGCCACATTCGTGAGCGGGGCTTCGAGCGGCAGTACTACCTGGACCTGATCCTGGAACTGGTCAAGGTGCACGGACCGGTAGGTCGCACGGAGATCGATGCCCTGCTGCTGAGGAAGTTGCCCGAGCGATTCAGCGACGAGCAGAAACGGAAGAAGGTGGAGAACCTCCTACAGGTCCTTCGGCGCGCGAATCGCATCGAAAATGTGGGTGGGCGAGGCGACCCGCAGTGGGTCCTGAAGGCGGGGGAGCGCCCTAGAAAGCCGGCATGAAACGGGCTGCGAATCCGTCCCTACGAGTGCTCTGTGGCGACGAAGATGCATCGCAAGTGATTGTCATCGCTTTGGATGCGTCTTCCCTAGGATTGCCTTCGGCGGCCGGGATTAGGAAAGAAGTTAGGGAACAACTTAGGGATGACTGTCCCTAGTCAAGGGCGGCAGCCGGGCTCCAGCGTCCATGGGCCGCGTCGTTCCTCAGTCCTTGGTCACCACCAGCTGACTCACCGCCCCCGCGGCATCGAACTTCACGACCAGGCCGGGGTAGCTCCAAGCTTTCGCATCCTGCTTGCCCGGCGGCGCACCGAGCAGCTTCTGCACCTCGGCGCGACTCGTGCCGTGCGCGATGCCGCGGTCGGTGCGGCCGGCGAACGAGACGCGGGTGAGGATCGTGTTCAGCGTGCCGTCGGCGGCGAAGTTGCAGGTCAGACCGCCCCGGTACGACAGGTTGCGGTTGCCGGTCGGCATCGCCACGTCCTCGAGCGGCTGGCCGAGCGCTGCGCTCACTTCCGCGATCGTGCTCACGCCGACCTTCACCTTGCCGCTGCCCTCGCCGGACTTCAGCACGGTCGCTTTCGACGCCGGATCCGGCTTCGGCCGCGCTTCGGCGAGCGTCGGCGCGCGCGCGGGCAGGTCGATGGCCAGCTCCGGCGACTGCAGTCGCCAGCTGCCGTCGGGCCCGAGCTTCGCGGTCAGGGTCCAGCGCTTGGCATTGCTGAACACCACCTTGTCGTACAGCGCCCGGTCCTCGCCGTACGGCTGCAGCATGTGGAACAGCTTGTCGGCGGCGAACGGCCACGTCGCGCCGGCGGCCTGCCCGGGGATCTCGCCGAAGCCGATCTCGTACTCCTTCACGATCTCGCGCCGATGCGCATCACGCAGCGCGAAGCTGCCGAAGTGCTGATCGGGGCTCTTCAGGCTGCCGGCCTGTGTCTTGAAAGCCTCGACCTGCCACGTGATCTTCTCGTCGGGCTTGCCGTCCGCGGTGCGCCAGGTGCGCTCGACCTTGCGGATGCGTTGCAGCACCCATGGCCGCTCGCCGAACGCCTCTTCGGTGGCCTTGTAGAACAGGTAGAACAGCCGGTTCTCCTGATACGCGGCGACCACCAGCGGGTGCGCCGGTGCCGCGAGGTCGATCCCGACCTTGGCCGCTTCCTTGCCGAACGCCGTCTCACCCAGCCGCGCGAACTGGCCGCCGGGCGCGTCGTCGCGCAGGCCGTCGAGCACCGGCACCAGCCGCAGCGTCGGTGGCGCCGGTGCGGCGGTCGAGTTCTGGGCCGCGACCGTTCCGCCGAGAAGGCATGCCAGCGCGATGCAACGCAGCCGGTCGATCGAACGCAACGACATCGAACGCAACGACGAGGTCGATTCCCTCATGCCGGCCGATGCGACCAGAACGGACTCGTTCGGGCAAGCCGGCCGCGCTCCGGATCACTTCAGCCGTTCCTTGACCTGCGGCTCCAGCGCCTTCAGCCCCGCCGCCTTGCCGAACGCCAGCGCTTCGGCCGCCGACTTCTGCTCGACGAAGAACGCGTGCAGCGCCAGCAGCGCGCCGACGCGGTTGCTGCTGCCGCAGCAGACCATCGCGGTCGCGTCCCCGGCGGCCGCCAGTTCCTGGCCGAGCCGTCGCGCGTTGTCCGGCGTCAGCCCGTCGGCGCCCGCGATCGGCAACCGCACGAACGTGATGCCGAGCTGCTTCGCCTTCACCTCTTCCCAGCCGGTGCCGGGCTCGGTGTCGGGGCGCAGGCAGATCACGCGCTTGACCCCGAGCTTGCCCAACTGTTCGAACTGGGCTTCGGTGGGCTGCCCGGCGGTGAGCAGGCCCTGACGCGGCATCGCCAGCCCTTTGATCTGCGTGCCTTCGAGATCCGGCGTCAGCACCAGCGGTGGTTTGGTCGACAGTTCCGGCGTCTCCGGCGCGCTGCAGGCGGCGAGGGCGAACAGCGTGATCAGGGCGGGCAGGGCGATGCGCATGATGGCGTTGTAGCTGGGTCGACACGGGCGCGAAAGCGCGCCGGGCCGCCGATCACTACATCGCGTCGTGTTCGTCGAGGATGGGATCGAACTCGGTCTCTGGTTCATCCGGGTGCTCGGTCGGTGGCTCGATGCGCGCGCCGTGCGCGGCCGCGAACTGCGTCGCGAAGCCGAGGCTCGCGAACGACCAGCGCAGCACGAGGCCGTCGCCAGCGATGTCGAGCAGGCGACGGCTTCTATACATGAGATAGAGACCGCCCAACATCAGCGGCAGGACGGCCGCCACGGCCCAGCGCGAAGGGAGGAATGGCCCGACGCCGTGCCGTGCCTTGCCGATCCCGTTCATCAGACAGAACACGGCGCTGCAGAGCATGCCGCCGAGTCCCAGCCAGAAGCCCGGCTGCCACCGGCAGCGAGTGCACATCGGGACCATCACGATGCGGGGTTCGGGCGGCGGCTCCTTGGCCCGCGTCGCGTGCACGCGATGGCGCACCATCTGCACCGGTCGTGCTCGGCCGCACTCGGCGCAACCGGCCGGCCACCGCGGTCGATCGGCCGCCGGCAGCACGACCGTGAAGCACTTGCCGAAGGTCGGCTTCGTCTCCATCCCCGGGCTCGGTTGTGCCATCGAGCGAGCATCGTGCCGAATCAGCCGAAGTCGTCAACTCGTGCGGCATCCAGATGCTGCTCGAGGTCGAGAGGGACGCTAGCGGCCGTAGGTGCGCAGCAGCAGCGGCGCCAACTCGGCGAGGGCACGACTCGGCGCCGCGGCCGAGGGTGCGAAGCCCGGCACGAAGCCGTGGTCGCGCCACGGCGTCAGCAGCTCGGGCCGGTTCGACCACAGGTGCACCGGCACGTCGCGGGATCGGTCCAGGGGTTCCTGCGTCCAGCCGATCGGCGGTTGGTGGTCGCCCAGCACCAACACCAGCGACGGCCGGGACAACCGCGCCGTGAAGCCGACCATGGTGCGCAGCGCGTACTCGAGTCCATCGCGGAACGCCGGCACCAGCCGTGGCCCGTTCGGCACGTCGAACACCGAAGTCGCGTGCTCGTGGGCCGGCCCGCCGGGGAACGTGTCGGCTTCGAGGCGCCAGTCGGCGACGTAGGGCGGCGTCATCGCCCACGGTGCATGGCTCGACACCGACACGAACGCGGCGAACAACGGCGGGCGATCGTCAAGTTCGACTTCGTGTCGCAGCAGCCAGTGCAGCGCGAACTGATCGGGCATGCGGCCCCACGGGTAGACGTGGCCGGCATACGGCATTTCGAGCTGCGTCACCGAACGGTCGAAGCCGTAGAAGGCCTGCCCCTCCGGCCAGTGCCGGTCCATCGCCGGCATCACCTCCACCGTGCGCCAACCGGCGGTGCGGAACATCTCGGGCAGCGCCGGGCAGTCGCTGCGCAGGACCTGTTCCCAGACCTGTTGGTGGTCGGTGCGCACCGCGGTGAACAGTTCCATGTGCGAGAGCCACGAACTGCCGCCGAGGATCGATGGCGCGGCGAAGCCGGCCACACCCTCGAAGCCGGCCGCTTGCAGCTCGGTGCCGAGCGCTTGCCACAGACTCGCGAAGTGGGGCGCGACTTCGGGCTGACGCAGCGCCGTGGCACCGTAGGACTCGACGATCAACACGTAGACGTCGACACCGGTGAGCCGATGCGGCACCGCCGGGGCCATCGCCATCGCCGTGCGGCCGGCCTCGATGCGCGACCGCATGCGCGCGGCAGCGGGCTCGGGGTCGAGCCGGTCGCGGCAGGCCGCCGCCGCGAGGTCGGCGAGGTGCAGCGCGGTCGATGCATGCCAGGCGTTGGCCGGCAGCAGCCAACCGCCCAGCACCAGCAGCTGTGCCCCGAGCAGCCAGCCGCCGTGGCCGCGCATCGCGCGGGCACCGAGGGCGCCGAACGCGGTGGCGGCGAGCCAGTGCAGCAGCGCTGCCGCACCGATCACCTCGGCCAGCAGCAGCAGTTGCGCACCGGTGCTCTGGTTCACGGTCAGCAGGTGCACGAGTGCCGGCAGCTGGGCGAAGTCGGCGAGTTCGAACGGGCGCTGGAAGACGAGTGGCAGCAGGGCCACCGCCTCCCGCAGCGTCACGATCACCACCAGCAGCGCGGCGCAGCCGTGCGCGAACAGGCGTCGCCGCCCGGCCAGTGCCCCGAGGCAGGTGAGGCCCAGCAGCGCGAGCAGGTCGGGGGAGGGTCGGGCCATCGCCGTGAGCCAGGTCCGCGGCGCGTGCCAAGGCACGACCGCGATCGCCTGCAGCACGAGCAGGGCCAGCAGGCCGCCACCGAAGGCACGCCGCCGGCTCATCGCGGCGCCTCGGCCGTGAGTTGTCCGTTCCGCAGCACCAGCGCACCGCCGAGCCGGACCAGCGAACGTGGTCCCGGTCGGTAGCCGAGCACGGCGAGCCGGCGTCCGGCGGCGATCGGGGCCGCGAACCGCAGCGTCCACGGTACCGAGCGGCAGCCTGCGGCGGCGGCGAAGTCCGGCCAGCCGTGGCCGAGCCAGCGATCCGGTTGGTCGGCATCCACCGCGATCACCAACGCGATTCCCGGCCAGCGCAGCGTGCTGCGCACGAAGCCGCGCACCGAAGTCGCGTCGCCCGTGGTGACCGTGCCGCTGGCGGGCGCATCGTCCGCTGGGCCGGCGTCGACGGTGGCGTCGGCGGCGGCGTCGACGGCGGCGGCGACCCAGCCGAGCGCGCGCATATGCTCGAGTTCGGCCGGCGCGTGGCGCAGTGGCCGCGGCTCGCCGCCGAAGCGGTCGGCGGGCAAGCTCATCATGGCGTCGACCCGTTCGCCGCGGGCGCGCGCGAGGCGCAGCACTTCCAGGCCCGGCAGCCAGCTCTGCACCGACAGCACCAACAAGGCCCCGGCCGCGTAACGCAGCACGCCGGCGCCGAGATGGCACGCGAGGATGCCGACCAGACCGATCGGCAGCAGGAAGGCGCCGAACGTGGCCTCGGACCACATACCCGTGGGTGGGTGCGTGCCGAAGCGCAGCACGTCGACGAGCAGCAGGCCGATGGCGAACCAGACGCAGCTCCACCAGGCCGCCGCCCGTGGTCGTGCGGCGGCGGGGTCGCCGAGCCTCGGCAGCACGGCGAGAGACAGCAGCGTGAGGACCCCGATCGCCAGGTCGTCGACTGCGGTGCCCGGCAGCAGATCGCCGCCGGCCGTGCCGAGGCGAGCCAGGAACACGCCCACCGCGGCCAGGCCCGGCGCCCCGGCGCCGAGTTCGCCCGCGGTGCGCAGGCTGATCGCGGCGGCGACGTTGCCGAGCAGCAGCGCCGCGGTGACCCACGCGGCCACCCGCGCACTGCCGGCCCGGACCGCGGCGGCGCGCAGCGCGGGCACCACGGCGAACGGCACCAGGATGCCGTGGCCGTGGCAGAACGGCGCCAGCCCGGCCAGCAGCAGTGCGGCGCTGGCGCGCCGGCGGAATCGCCCGTCGCCGCGCAAGCAGGTGAGGGCGAGCAGCAGCAGCAGTGGGGTCACCACCATGCCGACCCGTTCGCCGGCGAGCCACACCGCGCCGTGGCCGGGCGTGGCGATCAGCAGCCCGCACAGCACCAGCGCCAGTCGGTGGCCGCTGGTCGGCAGCGCGAAGGTGGCGCGCAGCAGCGCCGCCAGCAGCAGCGCCGTCGCCAACGCGAACGCGGCACCGAGCCACGCCGTCGACGCGAAGGTCGCACCCGGCACGGCCAGTGCCAGGCGATGCAGCAGCCGCATGCCGAGGTGCAGCGGTTCGCCCACGAACTCGGTGCAGCCGATCCAGGTCGGACTCCAGCAGGCTTCGCCGGCTCGTACGCGTTCGAGCCACGGCTCGGGCCAGGCGTGCGCGAACCGGACCCATACGCAACCGGCTGCCGCCGGCAGCGCTGCCGGCAGCAGGGTGAGCCACGCTCGGCGGGTCATGCGGGCAGATCGGCGGCGCGGGCCATCTGCACAACGTATCGGCAGGCGGCCCGGGCGTAGAGGCGTTCGAGTGCGAGTCCGCCGCGGAACGCGCGCAACACCGCCCGCGGTGCAGGCGAAGGGGCGATCGCACCGAGCCCTGCCAGCAAGCGCGCGCGCCAGCGGTTGCCGTTCGGCGCTCGATGCGGCACTCGGTCGGTCAGGTCCACTTCGCGCACGCAGCGCAGGCCCGCGGCGGCGAGGCTCGCGCGCGCCTGCCCGCGGGTTCGCAGCGGTGGCGAGCACCAGCACCGCGCCAGTTCCTGCAGGTCGTCGTCGTCATCGGGCAGCTCGTCGGTGCGCAGGTCCTCGACCCACACCAGCGCGCCGGACGGGCCGAGACGAGCTCGCGCCGCCTGCAGCACCGCGACCAGGTCGTCCGCATGCCCGAGCGACTCGATGGCGAACACGACATCGAACCGGCCCGCCGGTGGTGCCTGGAAGTCGGCGACCACGAACGTGCATCGCGCGCCGAGGTCGCGTCGGGCGGCCAGCTCGCGGGCTTTCTCGACCTGGAACGCGCTGGTCGTCACGCCGGTGCAGTGGCTGGCGCCGGCGGCCGCGGCGCGCAGCGTCGACGCACCGAAGCCACAGCCGAGATCGAGCACACGTTCGCCGCCGCGCCATCCGAGCATGGCCCGCAGCCAGGCGTCGAGTCCGGCGGCGCCGTCGTCGGGGCCGTCCTGGCTCGTGGCCCCACGCGGCAGCAGCCGCTTGCGCAGTTCGATGGCCTGATCGGGCGACGACGCGCGGCGGCGGCGCCATTGCCAGCGCGCGAGGGCCTCGTACATCGCGTGCGCGCTGCCGTGGTCGGTCATGGCAGCTCGCGGCGCAGCACGAAGATCAGTTCGTTGCACCAGCGCAGCGGCAGCAACGAGCCGGCGACGGGTTCGTCGCGGCCGGGGCGCGGCCGCCAACGCGGCAGCAGCTGGCGCCAGCGCTGGCGCGGCCATTGGTCGGGCAGCACGCGCTCGACGACGAACCCCTCGCTGTCGAACAGTTCGCGCCATTGCGCCAGCGTGCAAGCATCCTGGTGGCCCTGCACCTCGCGCCGGCCGAGGCCCTGCCGCCAGAACCGCCAAACCAGGGTGCTGGCGTTGCGCACCAGCAGGCAGCAGCGGACCGTCGGCTTGCCGACGCGCGCCATCTCGCGCAGGGCCCGGCGGCGGTCGAGGAAGCGCTCCAACGAGCCGAGGCAGGTGATGTGATCGAAGGTCCCGTCGGCGAACGGCAGCTGTTCGGCGTTGCCGACCTGGGCGTCGACCCCCGGCAGCAGGCGGTGCGACAGTTCGATCGCCTCGCGGCTGAGGTCGATGCCGCTCGGCACCACGCCGCGGTCGCGCGCCGCCGCGAGCACGAGGCCGGCACCGCAGGCGACGTCGAGCAGACGCTGACCCGGTCGCGCGCCGAGCAGCTGCAGGAAGATCGGGTACGCGCGCGGCGGCCGCAGGTAACGCAGTCCCTTGCGGCGATACGTGGCGTCGAACCAGGCGGCGATCTCGGCCTGGCTTACCGGCGGGGCAGTCACGTCCGCGAGCGTAATCGAGGCCGCGGCAGATAGCGCGGCACGGTGGCGGCATAGTCGGTCCACGCCGTGCCGAGCCGGGCATACAGATGCGCTTCCTCGAGCCGCACGCGCGCGTGCATGTTGCCGACGTAGAGCGGCAGCACCGCCCACAACACGGGCATGGCCGAGGCCAGCACCAGTCCGGCGAAACACACGTACATACCGACCAGCCCCGGATTGCGGGACCAGCGGAACAGTCCCGCCGGCAGCCGGCCGGCGCGCTGTGCGCTTCGCAGCTGCAGCACGGACAGGAACGTCAAGCCGCGGCCCAGCGCGATGGCGCCGATCGCCGCCGCGGTCGCTGCGGTGCCCGGTGGGGCGGCGCCACCGCGCAGCGCCGGCCACAGCAGGGCCAGCCCGGGCATCAGCCAGGCGATCACGCCGATCGCCGTCGGCAGCGCATAGCACAGCACCTTCACCACACGGCGGCGCCGGCGGGCCGTGGTCAGGGCGCTGTCGCCGGTGTCGCCGCTGTCGCCGCTGTCGCCGTCGGTGGCGGCCAACAGTTGCCAGGTGCTGGCTTCGCTCGGGATCGGCAACGCCACCAGCTCGACGAGCAGGCTCGCGTAGACGAACACGATGGCATGGTCGGCGACGTTCACGCGGCCCGCCGCCGCACGTGTTGCCACAACCAGCGCGCATCGCCGGTGAACGACCACGCCAACAGCCCCGTGGCGATCGCGGTCGCGGTGTCGCCGACCCTGCGCGGCACCAGCGGACAGTTGGCGAGCAGCAGCGACACCACGACCGCGGCGCAGACCAGTCGCCCGCGCCGGTTGTCGCCGGCGATCGGCTTCGGCTCGCTGGCCGGGATCGTGAGCCACCATGCCGCCAGCGCGAAGGCGTACTTCATGGCGGGCAGCAGCAGGGCCTGGACACCGCCGCCGCTGACGACGGCCATCAGGGCCAGTCCCAGCACGGTGAACTGATCGCTCTCCATGTCGAGTTCGGCGCCGAACGCGCTTTCGCCGAAGCGCCGGGCCAGGGCCCCGTCGACGAGGTCGGCCGCCGCGGCGGTCGCTGCGAAACCGAACGCGACCCAGCTCGGCAGCGGTGCCATGGCCACCAGAGCCACGATGGTCAGGCAACGCGCCATGGTCAGCAGATCAGCGATCGTGCGGCCAGCGCGCAGGCAGGCCAGCAGGGCCACGTACGAGACGGCCATGCCACCGGCGACCCAGCCCCGGCCGATGGGTGGTTCGGCTTGCTGCAGCAGTTCCGGCCGCACCGCCGACACGGCCAGCACGGGCAACCACATCGCGGCCTGCACCCGCACCCAGTACTCCGGCCATCGTCTCGACATGGTTGGCGGCGGCAGTCTAGCGGCCGCGCTCGATTCTAATCACCGCCGCCCCCGCAGCCTGCCGGGGTTCGCGGTAAGGTGCCGCGCCTTCGCCCCGCATCTGCTGCATGGAATGTGAACTCGCTGACGACTCGGTCTGGCCCGCCCTGCTGCAGGCTCGATCGCGGCTGCGTCAAGGAACGTCGCCGATCGCCCTGGTCGAGACCGGCGCCGGTTGGCGGTGCGCGGCGGCTGCCGAGGTGGTGCCTGGCGAGGCGCGCCAGGTCGTGTACTTCGACGGCGCTGGCAACGGGCAACCGGAGCGTGGTGCGACCCTGTGCTGGCGCGCTGGCGACGGGCTCGAGATCCGACCCGGGCGACAACCGCTCGATGCGGCGACGCTCTGCATGTTGCGGGTCTATGCGCCGGTGCTGCTCGGGGCTGCGGCCGCGCGCGCGGCCGGTCGCGTCTTCGTCGTCGGTCACGTCACGCAGACCCTCGACGGCAGGATCGCCTGCCAGGACCGCGCGCCGCAGTGGATCGGCAATGCCGCCGATCGCCGGCATGCGCACCGCATGCGCGCTCTGTGCGATGCGGTCATGGTCGGCGCTTCGACCGCCCTGGGTGACGATCCGCAGTTGACCGTGCGCGAGGTGTCGGGGCCGCAGCCGGTCCGCATCGTGCTCAGTGGCAGCGGCAGTGTGCTGCGCGCGGCGCGGCCGCTGCGGCTGTTCGCCGACCACGGCTGCTGCGTGGTGACGCGGGTCGGCGGCGCGGTGCGGCCACCCGCGGGCGTACGGTGTCTCGAGCTCGAGGCCGTGGCCGGCGGTCTGGAGCCGGCGGCGGTGCTGCGTGCACTCGCGGCCGGCGGCACCCATTCGATCTATCTCGAGGGTGGGGCGCGCACCTTGTCGTCGTTCCTGGCCGGCAACGCGCTGGACCTGCTGCAGATCCACATCGCGCCGGTGGTGCTCGGTTCGGGCCTGAGCAGCTTCGAACTGCCGACCATCTCGAGCCTGGCGATGGCCCCGTCGTTCACGATGCAGCACACGGCGCTGGACGGTCACGTGTTGCTGTGCTGTCGCCCGGTGGGGAGACCGTGACGACCGTCGCCCCGGCGGCGGTCGGCTACTGGATCGAGGCTGCGGGGCGCGGTGCGCTGCGGCCGACCACGTTGCGCGAGCCGGGTGGCGATGACCTCGTGCTCCAGGCGCTGTGCACCGGCGTCAGTCCAGGCACCGAACGACTGGTCGGGCTCGGCCGCGTACCGGCTTCGCTCGACGCGGCGATGGCCGTGCCGGGCATGCAGGGCTCGTTCGCGTTGCCCTTGCTGTACGGCTACTCGTTCGTCGGCCGGGTCGCGGCGGGCGAACGCGCCGGCGAGCGCGTGTTCACGATGCATCCGCACACCACGCATGCCGTGGTCGCCGCGGCCAGCTGTGTGCCGTTGCCGGCGGGTGTGCCTGCGGCGCGCGCGACGCTGTTCGCCAACCTCGAGACCGCCGTGAATGCGGTCTGGGACGCTGAACTGGTCGAACTCGACCGGGTCGTGGTCATCGGCGGTGGGGCGATCGGGCTGCTCTGCGCGTTCGCGGTGACGACGCTTTCCGCCGCGCGCGTCACGCTCGTCGAGGCGGACGCCTCGCGACGGGCGCTGGCGGCGAGGTTGCCGTGGCTCGGTGCGGTGGTGGCGCCCGACGACGCCGAACGCGCGGCGTTCTCCTGCGCCCTGCACACCAGCGGCAGCGAAGCCGGGCTGCAGTTGGCGATCGACGTGCTCGGCTTCGAGGGGCGCGTGCTCGATCTCGCCTGGTACGGCGAGCGCGCGGTGTCGTTGCGCCTGGGCACCACGTTCCATCATCAGCGCAAGACGCTGCGTGCTTCGCAGGTCGGCACGGTCGCGCGCGCGCAGCGGGCCGCCGGCCGTGGGCCGCGCACCGCCGCGGTGCTGCGCCTGCTCGCCGATCCGCGGCTGGATGCGTTGCTCGGTGCCGCCGTGGCCTGGCCGGCGGTTCCGGCCCTGTTCGCGGCCATCTACCGCGGTGAGCCAACGCCGGTCTGTCCCGTCGTCGGGTATGAATGAACCATGCAATCGAGTTCCGCCACCTTCCGCGTCGCCGTCAAGGACCATGTGATGGTCGCGCACAGCCTGCGCGGGGCCGTGTTCGGTCCGGCCCAGCGCATGCACGGGGCGACCTACGAGGTGATCACCGAGTACTCGTCGCCGGCACTCGACCCGAACGGCATCGTCGTCGACATCGGCCTGGCCCTGCAGGTGCTGGGCGAGGTGCTGGCGCCGCTGCGCTTCCAGAACCTCGACGAGCTGCCGCAGTTCGCGGGCGTGAACACCACCACCGAGTACCTGGCGCACTGGCTGCACGGCCGCGTCGCGGCAGCGATGGTGGGCCGGTTCCGGGGTGGGTTGCGGGTGACGCTCGAGGAGAGCCGGGTGGCCTGGGCCAGCTTCGAAGGGCCGGTGGGATGAGTCGGAGGCGAAGCGCTTGATCGTGCTGCTGGAGCCGCGGCGGCCGGTCGGTTTCCAGTCGGGTGGCTACCGCTACCAGGCCGAAGTGATGGCGCCGCGCCTGCTGGCCGGCGACGGTTGCCTGCTCGCGGTCGCGCCCGATCAGCTCGCGGCGGAACTCGTTCGCGCGCGCCAGCGCTGGCCGGCGGCGAGTTTCGTCGTCGATGGCCTGTTCGCTGCCGAGCGGCCGCTGCCGACCGGCACGATCGCCCTGCTGCACACGGTCCCGTCGACCGAGGCGTGGCGGACGGCGCCGGGGCCGGTGCTCGCCACGGCTGCGGGCACGCTCGCGGCGGCCCGGGTCCGGGCGTCGTGCACGGCCGCCGAGGTCATCGAGCCAGGGCTCGATCCCTGCTTCGCGCCGTTGCCGAGCGGCCGTCTTCGCCGGCCCGGACCGCTGCGGGTCGTCGCGATCGGCGTGTTCGGGGCCCACAAGGGACAGGCGGTTCTGTGGCGCGCGATTCGGGCGGCGCCGGTGCCTAGTGAACTGGTGCTGCTCGGTGCCGGCACCACGTCGTTCGCGCCGGCCGACGCGGTCGCGCCGGGGGCGACGCTGGTGCGACGCGGTGTGGTGACTCCGGCCGAGGTGGCGGCGACGCTGCACGACTGCGACCTGTGCGTGTCCTGGAGCCGCAGCGAGTCGTTCGGGATGGCCGTCGCCGAAGCGGTTGCCTGCGGCACTCCGGTCCTCGCGTTCGCGGTCGGCGCCATCCCGACCATGGTCGA